>NZ_JBQUZC010000001.1:1322628-1719457 GCF_056314045.1 Methylophilus sp. DMC16 | reverse complement strand
ATAGACTGCCATGAAAACTTAAGCGCTGCACTGCAGCGTAAAATATAATTGACACCGCTCAAGCGGTTGTTGATCTGTTGCTTCTCCCTCTTTTACACACATCTTAAAAAATACACAGGCGTATGTCATTGACCCAAGTGGGCTATCAAGAAATCTCAGCAAGAGTTTCAGCGGAATAGACGTGTGAGCATAAAGCCTTAAAAGAGACATGTTAAAATGACACGATGTCTCAATACCATGTCTTAATCCCCAGTGCTGGTCGTGGTTCGCGTATGCAATCATCACGACCGAAACAGTATTTACCATTGAATGGTGAGCCGCTGTTGAAGCATGTAATCCAGACATTTGAGTCGTTTGCAGCCATCGGTAGCATTTCGGTGGTTATCGCAGAGGATGATCAGGACTGGCAACCCGCTTTACTTGCGGGATGCCAGAAAACACGCGTGCTGCTGTGTGGTGGAGCGACCCGCGCTGAAAGTGTGCTAAACGGATTGCGTGCCCTGAATACTCAAGTTCAGGCGCGAGACTGGATTCTGGTGCATGATGCCGCGCGGCCTGGCATAGATCATGAGATGCTATTACGGTTAATAGACAGCGTAGGTGATGAGGATACGGGAGCGATTCTGGCTTTGCCGCTGGCCGATACGCTAAAGCGTGCCGGGACGCAGACCACGATTGCAGAGACCATCCCGCGTAATCATTTATGGCAGGCTCAAACGCCACAAATGTTCAGATATGCGGATTTGCAATCTGCGCTCAGTCACTCGATCGAAAAACAACCTACCGATGAAGCGCAAGCCATGGAGTGGATGGGACATCACCCAAAACTAGTCCAAGGTAGCCTTAAAAACATGAAAGTCACTTATCCTGACGACCTGCAAGTGGTTGCTGCGTTGATGCAGATGAGCCAGTCATAGAAAGCAAAAAGTATGATTCCTGTGAGAGTTGGGCACGGTTTTGACGTGCACGCCCTGGTAACCGGGCGGGATTGCATTATCGGTGGCGTGAATATCCCGCACAGTCATGGACTGGATGGGCATTCGGATGCAGATGTCCTGTTACACGCTATTTGTGATGCCTTGTTAGGGGCTGTCGCGTTGGGAGATATCGGTAAGCATTTTCCACCAACAGATATGCGCTTTAAAGGCATAGATTCACGCGAGCTTCTGCGGCATGTGGTGCGCTTGCTGCATGACAAGGGTTATCTGGTTGGTAACATTGATGCCACGGTGATATGTGAGGCGCCACGATTGGGCAAGCATACTTCGCAGATGTGTATGAATATTGCCAGTGATTGCGATGTGGCGATTGAACAGGTCAACGTCAAAGCGACGACGACTGAAAAGCTGGGCTTCACTGGCCGCAGTGAAGGTATTGCGGCAGAAGCCGTTTGTACTGTGTATTCCAAGTAGTTGATGATGCGATTGTTTAGCCGTTTTGAAGCACTGGTTTCGCCGTTTCCTGCCGAAATCCTGACGCGTTTACCTACCCGTTTCTGGCCTTTTATGTGGGCCTGTTCGTATGGGATGCGCCGTTATATTTTAATCATGACGTTGCTGACAGCCTGTATCGGCTCGTTTGAGGCTTTGCTGTTTGCCTTGATGGGCAAGGTGGTCGATAAGTTGACAGCCATCCAACCGTCACAATTATGGACGACGCATCAATCTACATTATGGCTGGTGGCGGCGGTATTGGTTGGCAGTACCGTGGTCATTCTGTTCCAGACCTTACTCAAGCATCAGACATTGGCCGGTAACTTCCCAATGCGTTTGCGCTGGCAGTTTCATCAGCATATGCTTAATCAAAGCATGGGGTTTTATCAGGACGAGTTTGCTGGCCGCGTGTCGGCGAAAGTGATGCAGACTGCATTGGCTGTGCGCGAGGTGTGGTTTATTCTGGCCGATATCATGGTGTATGTGTTGCTGTATTTCACTACCATCGTCACGGTGGTGGGCAGCTTTCATCCTTGGATGGTTTTGCCGTTTTTAGGCTGGTTAAGCTTGTATGCCTGCGCGCTGGTTTATTTTATTCCGCGTTTAGCCAAAGTCTCGCAGCATCAGGCAGATGCGCGTTCTCTGATGACCGGCCGGATTACGGATGCCTATACCAATATTTCCACGGTTAAACTGTTTTCGCATGCCGGGCGCGAGGCCAGCTATGCGCAATCGGCCATGCAAGAGTTTTTGGATACCGTGCATGGGCAAATGCGCATGGTAAGCTGTGTCGAGAGTATCAATCACTTTTTAAATATGTGTTTGATCATTGCCAGTGGCAGCATGGTGCTATGGCTGTGGTCACAGGGCCTGGTCGCTGCCGGTGCGGTTGCGGCCGTAATGGCGATGAGCTTGCGCTTAAATGGCATTTCACATTGGGTCATGTGGGAGCTGACCTCGTTGTACGAGCAAATTGGCACCGTACAAGATGGCATGAATACGTTGTCGATTGAAAACCGCGTGCTCGATCAGCCAGATGCCGTCGCGTTAAACGTCCCTAAGGGTGAAGTCGTATTTGAGAAAGTGGAGTTTGCTTATGACAAGCAACCACCGCTCTTGAAGCAGTTTGATTTGCATATCCGCCCCGGAGAGCGTGTCGGCCTGGTCGGCCGCTCTGGCGCGGGCAAGTCTAGCATCGTCAATTTGCTGATGCGGTTTTATGACATTCAAGCCGGGCATATTCGTATCGATGGGCAATCGATCGCCTCAGTGAAACAAGACTCCTTGCGGCAACAGATTGGCATGGTGACCCAGGATACTTCTCTATTACACCGCTCCGTCAGGGAAAATATTTTATATGGCCGCCCAGATGCAAGCGATGAAGAGATGATAGTGGCTGCCAAGCGGGCCGAGGCACATGAATTTATCCTCACCTTGCGCGACGCCAAAGGCCGTACCGGCTATGACGCCCATGTCGGTGAGCGCGGGGTTAAGCTGTCCGGTGGCCAGCGGCAGCGCATTGCCATTGCCCGTGTCATGCTGAAAAATGCACCCATTCTGGTGCTGGATGAGGCCACCAGTGCCCTGGATTCTGAAGTCGAGGTCGCTATTCAACATCATTTGTCGCAGTTGATGGAAGGTAAAACCGTCATTGCGATTGCACACCGCTTGTCCACCATTGCAGCCATGGACCGCTTGATTGTGCTGGATCAGGGGCGGGTGGTCGAAACCGGCACCCATCAGGCCTTGTTGGCGCAAGATGGGATTTACGCCAAATTATGGACGCATCAGAGTGGTGGCTTTCTGGGCGAATAGCCCGTGCAATTCCCAGACGGTTCCTTTTCTAATATCACGTTTCAATCATCAGGCCATTCGGCCTGATTTTTTTATGGCTGTGCTTGGCATCGCCTCTGTTCAATTGTGACAGTCTGTCATATTACCGCCACTTTTCTGCAATCTAATCTGCTTAGTATTGTCATCAAATTTTCATGGAGTATTTTCGATGGCTAGTCTTGCTGTCCGTTGTAATCGCGGGTTTACCTTGCTGGAATTATTGGTGGTGATGGTCATTATCGGCCTGTTGGCCGGCTATGTCGGCCCCAAATATTTCCAGCAGATTGGCAAGTCAGAAGTCAAAACGGCCAAAGCGCAGATCGCCGCGCTGGAGCAGGCTCTGGATCAGTTCCGCCTGGATGTCGGGCATTATCCGAGTACCGAACAAGGCTTGACGGCCCTGATGAATAACCCAGATAACCAGCCAAACTGGGCCGGCCCTTATTTGAAAAAAGAAGTGCCCAACGACCCTTGGGGCAAGCCTTACCAATACCGTATGCCCGGCCAGCACGGCGAGTATGATCTCTACAGCCTGGGTAAGGATGGCCAGGTCGGTGGCAGTGACGAAGCGCAGGATATCAGCAACTGGTAAATGCCATGCACTATCAGGCAAAAGTGTTGAATGGCAGCACCCTGACCATGGTGGAGCTGCAAGCCGATGATGAGCAGGATGCTTACGCCCAGTTAAAGGCGAAAGGCTTGTTGCTGGTCTCGCTGCAGGCACAAAGGCAGGGCAAAATAGCCAAGCGCCAGGCGTTTCCGTTGGCTTTGTTCAGCCAGGAGTTACTGGCCTTGCTCGATTCCGGCTTGAACCTCGTCGAAGCAATTGATGCACTGGCCTTGCGTCAGGATCACACGCGTGGTGTTTTGCAAGGCATCTTGCAATCACTACAGCAGGGTAAGTCGTTTTCTGCGGCCCTAGAGCGGCAGTCTGCGGTATTTCCGCCCCTCTACATCGCCACGGTGAAAGCCGCCGAGCGCACGGGCGACCTGGGCAATGCCTTGTCTCGCTATATCGCTTATGACAATCAGGTGTCATTACTCAAAAAGAAAATCGTCAGCGCGTCAATTTACCCGCTGCTGCTCATCGTGGTTGGCGGCTTGGTCATTGCGTTTTTGATGGGCTTTGTCGTGCCTAAATTCAGCAGCGTCTACGAAGGCACGGGGGCAGACTTGCCCTGGATGTCACAGCTGATGCTGCAATGGGGCAGCCTGATTGCCCAGCATGGTGAGCTCATGTTGACGCTACTGGTCAGTGTATTGGTCATGCTGGTCCTGTTATTGAAACATCCAGCCATGCGGCAGTGGATGTTACGCACCTTGTGGCGTATTCCTGCCATCGGTGAAAAGCTGCAACTCTATCAATTGGCACGCTTTTACCGCACGCTGGGGATGTTACTGGCGGGGGGGACCCCAGTGATGGTGGCGCTCGACTCGCTGGAGGGATTGCTGGATAGCAGTCTTGCGTTGAGTCTCAAGCAGGCACAAACCATGATTAGCCAGGGGCAACCCCTGTCACAGGCCTTCCAGGTCAACGGCATGACGACGCCGATTGGCGAGCGCATGTTGCTGGTGGGCGAGCGCGGGGGTAATGTGGCACAAATGATGGACCGCATCGCCAGCTTTTATGATGAAGAGTTGGCACGCTGGATAGACTGGTTTACCCGGCTGTTTGAGCCCTTGCTCATGCTGTTTATTGGCCTGGTGATCGGCGTGGTGGTGCTGTTGCTGTATATGCCCATTTTTGAACTGGCAGGACAAATTCAATGAACCAGCCTCTCCCCAATCAGCACGTGCCTGCTGAGCCACTACAGTCGCTCTCTGCAGAACTATTATCGCAAGCACAAACGCAGGCCTTGCAACAGCAACGGCGCGTGATCGAGGTGCTCGAAGACCTGCTCCCGGTGGACACTGAAATTCTGGTGAGCCAACTGGCTGACTTGCTGCATTACCCGGTCGCCACCATGCGCGATATGCGCGAGTGGCAGGTAGCTTTTGAAGTCATCAGTTATAACGAAGCGCAGCAAAAAGAGTGTCTGGCGTTTTATGACGCGCAAAAAACACTCATTCTCGTGTTTGCTGACCCGTTTAACCGCCAATTGCCGTTGTGGGTACAGCATGCCGTAAAACAGCCGTTTGTCTGGCAGTTGGCACATCGGCTGGAGATTAGCGCCTACCTCGCCGGTGAAGAAGAAACCATGCGTGCCATGGATGGCGTAGGTTTGCCCAGTGAGCAAATGCAAGAAGGCGAGGACGAGCTGGTCATGCAGCTCTCGCTCAAGTCCATTCACGAAGATGCCAACCCCATCGTCAAGCTGATTAACTCCACCTTATACGATGCCCTCAAAACAGGCGCCAGCGATATCCACCTCGAAACGCATGCAGGCGGTCTGGCCGTGAAATACCGGATTGACGGGGTGATGGCCAGCATCGCCAATAGCCCCGGTCTGGACAGTGCCGAGCAGGCCATTTCGCGGATCAAGGTCATGGCGCAACTCGATATTGCCGAACGCCGGATTCCGCAAGATGGCCGCTTTAAAGTGCATGCCATGGGCCGCCTGATTGATTTCCGTGTCTCTATCATGCCCAGTGCGTTTGGCGAGGATGCCGTACTGCGGGTGCTGGACCGAAAGGCCTTGACCGAGCAGGCGCAAGGCTTGAGTTTGAAAGCGCTGGGCTTTGATGCCGATGTGATTGCCAGATTCCGCAAATTAGCCAGCGAGCCGTATGGCATGGTGCTGGTCACTGGCCCGACCGGCAGTGGTAAAACCACCTCTTTATATGCCGCCATCTCAGAGGTGAATACGGGGTTTGACAAGATCATCACCATTGAAGACCCGGTTGAGTACCAGTTACCTGGCGTGCTGCAAATCCCGGTCAATGAGAAAAAAGGCCTGACCTTTGCGCGTGGCCTGCGGTCAATTCTGCGGCATGACCCGGACAAGATTATGGTGGGTGAAATCCGCGATGCCGAGACTGCACAAATTGCCGTGCAAGCGGCGCTGACTGGCCATCTGGTGTTTTCTACCGTGCATGCCAACAGTGTGCTCGATGTCATCGGCCGTTTCATGCATATGGGCGTAGACCCTTACCATTTTGTGTCAGCAGTGAATGGCATTATTGCCCAGCGCCTGGTGCGCGCCTTGTGTCCGCATTGTGCCGAGCCGTTTGTGCCGGATGCTGACTTGCTCAGTGCCTCTGGCTTAAGCGCTGAGCAGGCCGCCAGCATGCAGTTTATGCATGCCCAGGGCTGTGGCCATTGCCGCGGCACGGGTTACAAAGGCCGTAAAGCGGTGGCCGAAATACTGGTGCTTAATGACGAGTTGCGCGAGATGATTATTGCCCGCCAGCCGATCCGCCAGTTGAAAGAGGCGGCTGCCAGAAATGGCATGCGTACCATCCGCGAGGCGGCGATCAGCGCCGTGGCTGAAGGCATGACCAGTTTGCAGGAGGTTAACCGTGTCACGTTTGTTGCCTGAGTTCAGCGTACTTGGCCTGACGCGGATCCTGGTGTTGTCTGACCAGTTGCAGGCCGAACATATTCCGGCGGGCTTTGCTTCGTCCCCTGTCTTTGCGACGACTGCCTGGTCAGGCGCAGATGCGCTTGCGCTGCAGCCAGCATTACAGGCAGTGCTGGCACAGTTGCCAGCCACACGCTGGCAAAAGATAGAACTCTATCTCGCTGACCAGCATGTGCATCTGATGCGCTTGCCTGCCATGACTCAAGGTCTGCAGGCATTTGACTGGAGCGGGCAGGATCAGCAAGCCTATGCGCGCGCCATGCTTATGCAAACTTATGGTGAAGCCGCACGTAGCTGGCCTTTCCGCTTACAGGATGTTTGCCAACCACAAGATAGCCTGCTGGTGGCTATCCCGGTGTTACAGACACTGGATTGGACTGCGTTGTTACGTCCGTATGCCCTGCAATGGCAGGTGCAAGCCTATGCTTGCGCCTTGTGGGCCAACACCCGGCTGCCCAAAACCGGCACCGTGCTAACCGCAGAGCCGCAAATGCTCAGGCTGTTGCAGCTTGAGCAAGGGCGTATTATGCATGTGGCCGGGCTGGCGACCTCTCTGCAGGCAGTGGAAACCATGGCAGACTGGGTGTTGCGTGAGCGTACCTTGCTGGGCGTGCAGGCGTCAGCGTGTTACTGGGTAACCGAGCCCGGCAACCACAGGGCGTTAAATACCGGTCATCGCCTCAAACAAGCTTTGGCGGGCCAGGTCAACTGGCAGCTGTTGCCATCAGCGAGATCACTCACTCAGTTGCGTCAGGAGGTCAGTCATGTGGCCGCAGCCTGAGTATCATATGGATTTTGCGCGCCCGTTATTTGCCTGGCAACGTGTGCGTTGGCCAGGACTGGCGCTGGTGGCAGCATTATTGATGACGGTATGGCTCACCTATGCCGAAGAGGCCGAGCAAACCTCTCACTTGCAGTTACTCACAGCGCGGCAGCAGCAACTGACCGAGCAGCAGTCCGCAATGCAGGGCGCTGCACCGCGTACTGAGCAACACCCACTGAGTCAAGCCAACATCAAGCCGGTAGCGGTATTAAGCCAGCCGCAACAAAAGGCGGCGCAAAAAATTGTGCAGCAACTCAATGTGCGCTGGTTTGACTTGTTGCAGGCGCTAGAAGCGAGCCAGGTCGCCGATATCGCGTTGTTGCAATTGACCCCTGATGCCAATCGCGGCCAATTTGTGTTGTCGGGCGAGGCGAAGAGCTACGCGGCGTTATTGAATTATGTCAGTCATTTGCAAGGCCTGACGACGCTGCATGAGGTGCATTTGCAAAAACACCAGGTCAATGACAGCCATCCGCAGCGCCCGGTCAGCTTCGAAATTCAGGGGGGCTGGCAACCATGAAATCGGCACGTATGTTCTCGGCCCTGACTATGGTCTGGCTGCTACGCCGTGCGGCCTGGTATCTTGGCTGGCTGCCCATGCTGATGAGCGTCTTGTTGCTCATCTTATGGGGCGTGTTGTCGCAGCAGCAGTCTGCCACCACGGCGCAAATTGCCTTGCTCACGCAAGCCATCCAGCAGCTTGAGAGTCAAGCGGTAGCACCTGTGGCCCAGGTCTCAACCGTCATAGTTAAACCGGAGGTGAGCGAAAGTGCGCCGGAATACCTGGCCGCCTTATGGCAGCAATTACCAGAGTTTGCCGACCTGTCGCCACGCATGATGCAAATTGCGCGCCTGGCGCAAAAACGCCAGATGGCCTTGAATGTGGGCGATTACCAGTGGCAACTGCATGCCGCCAGTGACGCCACGCAGGAGATTCAGCAATATGACATGCGCTTCAATATTCAGACCGATTACCTGACTTGCCGGCAGTTTATTGTCGATGTGTTGCGGCAATATCCTGCCATGGCCTTGACTGGCCTCGAGTTGCGCAAAAACGAGACCATGCAGCCGATGCTGGACGCGACGCTGACGTTTTCAGTGTTTATCCGGGGAGGGCGCAAGCATGGCAGTTAGCGCCAAATCCTCGACTTCGCCCGTGATTTGGCTGGCCTTGCTGTTGACGCTGGGCTTGGTCTACTGGCAATGGTCGGCAGCGCCTCAAGCGGAGCTTGATCTGGTTGCGGTCAGACCTGCCAAGAAAACAGCAGTGGCTGAGTCTGTGCCAGTCAGTATCGACCGCAGTGACAGTCGCACGGATACGCATCACCCGTCAGCGCGTGTGGCGAGCAGTCAAACTGCCAGCCCTCAAGACGAAACCGTAGCCATGCCAGAGGCCGCGTATTTTAAGCGCAAATTGCCCGCGGGCAAGCCTGCGCATGTGTTGTTTGCAGCGCATGAGTGGTTACCGCCCCCGGTCAAGCCGCCCCCACCCCCTCCGCCGCAGGCGCCGCCTTTGCCTTATAGCTATGTCGGTAGTCTCAAGGAGATGCCGGGGGGCGACCTGGTGATTTTAATGCAGCAGAAAAAGATGTTGATGCCCAAACTGGGCTCACAGGTCGACACGCAATGGCGCTTGGACCGCGAGGATATGCAGGCGGTGTATTTCACCTACCTGCCATTAAACAAAGGGGTGGTGTTGAGTAAAAGCAAAGCCGCAACCACGCGTCAGGTTGAGCCAGAAAACAATCCAACAGAAGAAATGTTAAACCAATGAATGTTTTGAATCCAAGTCTGCGATCATGGTCAAGCGTGCCACGCAGTTTGTCTTTCGCTGCCTGTACGCTGGTACTGTCATCGTGCGGCCTGTTTCCGCCCAAACTGACGGCGACGACCCCGGAAGGCAAAGTCCAAGAGCTGGCCCAACAGGTGGCAGAACATCCTGCGGATGTGACTTTGCGCAACCGCTGGTTTCGCGAGCGTGAGCTGGCCATCAACGCCTTGCTGGCGGACGCCGCTGCGGCAGATGCCAAAGGCGATATTGCCACAGCCAAGCAAGCTTATGCCCGCATCCTGACGCTGGATCCTTATCAACCTAAAGCGCTGGATTATGCGCGTGCCAGTGATCGTGAAATTGTGCTGCGCAAGCAGTTAGAGCTTGCCAAGCAGCATATCAACCAGCCCAAGCAGGCACTCAAGGAAGTGCGGGATATTTTGTTGGAGCAACCGACCAATAGCGAAGCCCAGGCGCTGGAAAAGCAACTGATTGCCATGGAGCCGCGTGCACGTGCCAGCCTGCCGCAATTGCAAACCGCCATCAACAAACCGGTCACGCTGGAATTGCGGGATGCCAACATCAAGGTAGTGTTTGAGGCATTGTCCAAAGCCACCGGGATTAATTTTGTGCTGGATAAAGACATTAAAGCCGAGACCAAGGCCTCGGTGTTCGTCAAGAAAATGCCAATTGAAGAAGCGGTGGAGATGGTGCTGGCCAGCAACGGCTTGCAGAAAAAAGTGCTGTCCCCCACCAGTGTGTTGGTGTATCCCGCCACCCAGCAAAAAAACAAAGACTATCAGGACCTGTTGATCCGTAACTTTTATTTTGCCAACACCAGTGCCAAGCAGTGCGCGGATATGTTGCGGACGATTTTAAAAATCCGTGATGTGTATGTTGATGAGCGCCTGAACATGCTGGTGTTGCGTGACCGGCCGGAAGTGTTGGCCTTGGCAGAAAAAATGATCAAGGCGCAGGATATTGCCGACCCTGAAGTCATGCTCGAAATCGAGGTGATGGAAGTCACGCGTGGCAAGTTGCAACAACTGGGCATCAGCTATCCCACCTCACTCACGGTGCTCAATAGCCCATTGACGCTGGAAGCGCTCAAGAGCATCAAGTCGAGTGATATTGGCGTCAGCCCTAACCCCGGCGTACAGTTCAAAACCACAGACAGTGATTTGAATCTGTTATCCAACCCGCGTATCCGCGTCAAAAATAACGAAAAAGCCAAGGTGCTGGTGGGTAACAAGGTGCCGGTCATCACCACCAATACCACCGCCAATGTAGGGACTTCCGAGAGTGTGTCCTATGTTGATGTCGGCCTCAAGCTTGAGGTAGAGCCGCGTATCATGCTGGATGATTTTGTCAGCATCAAGGTGAACCTCGAAGTCAGCTCACTGGGGGAGGCTGTGACCTTGAGCAATAATTCCAAGGTTTACAATATTGGTACCCGTAATGCCAGCACCATCCTGCGGCTTAAGCATGGCGAAACGCAGATCCTGGCCGGCTTGATCCAGGATTCCGAGCGCAAGAACGCAACCAAATTACCTGGGCTGGGCGAAATCCCGATCTTGGGCCGCCTGTTCTCCAACAATACCGATGACAAGAGTAAAACAGAAATTGTGCTGGCGATTACGCCCAAGGTTATCAGTAATGTCACTTTGCCAGAAGCCACCTTCTCTGAGTACTGGAGTGGCACCGACAGCGTGATTTCAGACAAACCACTGATGAACAGCACGCCTGTTGCGCCTACCCTCACGCGTAGCCAGCAAATCCGTGAGCTGCAGTTACAGCGGCAAAATGAGTTGAATGAGGGCAGCAACACACCTGCCAATGAGCCCGCCAATGATACGCCTGATGCTGCGCCGCCGCCGGAACCGGCTTTACCTGCGCCAGACACGACACCGGCCAATACAAACGCCGCGCCACAAGCGACGCCCTCAGCGGATGGTCTTTCAAACAATATCAGGGACTTGCCTGAACAGGGCACGACCAGTTTGCCAGCGCCCAAGGAGATCCCCTGATGCGCCAACGCGCGTGCTTGCAGTCTAGTGCTTGCCCAGACTGTGGATTCACGTTGATTGAGCTCATGGTGTCGCTAGCGATTATCGCCATCATGGCCAGCATTGCCACGCCCATGATACAAGTCACCGTGCAGCGGCAAAAAGAACAACAATTGCGTACACATTTGCATGATATCCGCCGCGCGATTGATGCCTATAAAAAGGCGGCGGAGGATGGCCGTGTGAAAAAAAATTCAGATGCCAGCGGTTACCCGCCCAACTTGCAAGTGTTGGTCGAGGGCGTCGACGATCTTAAAGACCCCAAGCATAAAAAATTACGTTTTTTAAGGCGCATCCCTTTTGATCCCATGCTCAACAAGCGCGACGACACAGCACCAGTGGCGGCTTGGGGCTTGCGTAGTTATGACAGTCCACCCGACCAGCCGCGCTATAACCAGGATGTCTATGATGTGTATTCACTGAGCCCGCGCATCGGCCTGAATGGAGTTCCCTATGCGCAGTGGTAATCGTTGGCGGCGGTGGCGTGGCTTCACGCTGGTGGAGTTATTGGTGGTGCTGTCGATTTTAGCCTTGTTACTGTCGCTGGCACTACCGCGCTATTTTTCTGGCGTACAACGCGCCAAAGAGCAGGCGCTCAAACAACAGTTAATTACCACGCGCAAGGCGCTGGATGAGTTTTATGCCGATCAGGGGCAATACCCGGAAAGCCTGCAGGAGCTAGTGGATAAGCGCTATCTGGACAAATTACCTTGGGACCCTATCTCGGAGCATAACGATGCCTGGGTAATTACACCGCCAGAGCTGCCTTTGCTGGGTGGCGTTTATACCTTGCATAGCAGTGCGACCGGCCAGGCTTCGGATGGCAGCGCCTATACGGACTGGTAATGGGCCAGGGCTATGTCGCTTGATATGAGGCCTGTTAAACCAGCAGTCACCTATCCGCGTGGCAGCGTATTCCTGCGCGGCTTTTCGTATTTAGGCATCATGGTCACCCTGGCGATTGCCGCCATTGCCATGCAGGGCGCGGCCAGCCTTTGGCAGCAACAGTCCCAGCGTAGTAATGAGGCGCTCTTGCTTGAGGTGGGAGAGGCTTACCGGCTGGCAATTGGCCGCTATTATGAATCTACGCCGCAAGCCGTTAAACAATACCCGGCGAGTCTGGAAGAGCTGTTAGAAGACAAACGGTTTCCTGTGCCTAAAAGACATCTGCGCAAAGTGTACGCAGACCCCTTTGCGGTCAAGCAGGGCATGCGCCTTATCCTCAAGGACGGGCGCATCATCGGCGTTTACAGTCCGTCTACGCTTGTGCCCATTCGTCGCAATGGTTTTCAGGATGCGCAGGCCGACTTTCAGGCGGCCAAGCATTACAGTGACTGGAAGTTTGTATATGAGCCGAATAGTCTGGCCAGTTTGGAAGAGGCCTGGGCCAACCGCTAATGCAGCGGCTGGATGAGTTTGGACTTAAATACCTGATAGTAGCGCAATACTTTAGGCACATATTGCTGTGTCTCTGCATAAGGCGGCACCGTCCGCTGATGCGATTTGACCGCTTGCGGCCCGGCATTGTAAGCCGCTAGCGCCAGCACCACATCGCCTTCAAACAAGTCCATGAGCTGCTTTAAATAGCGGGATCCCCACAAGATTTGCTGCGAGGCTGACCAGGCACGCACCGGGGTAGGGGTCAGCGTTTTGGCAGTGGCCGGCATCACCTGCATCAAGCCATAAGCGCCTTTGGGCGAAGTGGCTTTGGCATTGTAGCCAGACTCGGTAGCAATCACGGCATGAATCAGTGCGGGCTCCAGTTGTGTGACTTGTGCCGCCGCTTGTACTTCTGCCTGATAGGGTAATTGCGCTGTCGACCAACGAGACCCCGTCAAGGTTTTGCGCCCGTCGTCTGCAATTACTGGCTCGGTTTCTGTGTCCGTCCCCCCGGTATTGCTGATCACAATTTCTGTGTCATCAGAAGGGTCCAGAACAATTTGTCCGGCCAGATGTTCAATCGCGTCAGCCGCGTGTGCTGGAATGCACACCAGTAAGGTGAGCACAAAAAATACACGCAATTTGACTACGAGGTTTGGCATCTCTCAATAGTCTCATGCGCAAGTGACATTCTTAAGACACGTAGACTGGTTATATTGTTAATGAGCGCTCAGTGCGTGAATGCTTCTATCACCATTGCTGTTGCTTGATGACTGCTTTGTCTGATGAATTTTTCTCTTCGTAAAGAATAGTCCGCGTATTAATCCGTTGTCATTAATTCATCAACAAACTGACGCTGTGCAATCATTTTTTTGTCACAAATTTTGAGCACACTTGCTGCACATTTATATCAATGTGCACAACACATGGACACCATAATCACAGGGAACGATCAGGCCAATGATCAATGGACGTTGGCACTGAATGAGGAACAACGCACGCTATTTATGGAGGTGATCGAGGAATCACTTCGTCTGCAAAATCGTGCACATTTATTTAACTGGTTGCAGCGTGGTTTTCAATATTTGCTTGCCCACGAAGTGGTGATTATCGCTGTGCGTGGCATGGAGCGTGCCAGTTACGATTACGAGTATCTGACCTCTAGTCGTTATTTCGGTGATGCGCAGTTCGATCTGGTGTTGCACGAACAAGACGGTCTTGTTAATCAGGCTTTTATGCAGTGGGGAAAACTTGGTACCCCTCTGTTCTATACCACCGAACACGCATCACAGGTTCATAGTCATTATGCAATAGAACAAATTGCTGCCGAGCCTATGCTAGCTTCTGAGCTTAAACGGTTCGTGGTGCATGGATTTGGCAATGAGCATAGCCGAATTGCCACCATGGTGATGTTTGGCCGCTTGAGCTCCCCATCCAATGCACGTACTGCACACCTGCTTGAGTTGTTGATGCCACACCTACATTGTGCGATTGTTAAAGTCACCTCTAACAAATGTCCATCTGTTTTATCAACCGCAACCAAAAACGGTCGGGTCAAGCCGTTAAGCAAGCGCGAGGTCGAAGTGCTTGAGTGGTTGCTGGTCGGAAAAACCAATTGGGAAATTGGCAATATTATGCAAGTCAGCCCGCTCACAATCAAAAACCATGTTCAGAACATCTTACGTAAGCTGGATGTTGAAAATCGTAGTCAGGCTGCGAGCAAGGCGCTAAAACTAGGGTTAATTCATAGAAAGCAGTAAACCTGCTGTCGTTTATTTTGTACCGTCTTCAAGCCAATATAGTCCGATAGGACTAGTCTTTGTTGAATGGATGTCATCTCCTCTCCTTACACTCTGCTGGATTCATCGACTGGCAAATTATTTTGTTTTGAACTAGTCCATGTGGACTAACTGCAAATCATATGTATGACATGCCAGCCTGACAATATTTCTGATGTTGTGTTTTAAATCGCCATCTTGATGGTCTGTTCTTTCAGCTGTTTTTAATAATTCTTAGGAGAGGTTTATGAAATTTCAATATAAAGCATTGGTAGCCGCGTTGGCGTTGTCTGCTGCATCATTGTCTGCACAAGCTAAAATGGATTTGGGTTCTACTGGTAATGGCAGCTTTGTACTGTCTATTTGGAATGCAGATATTGGCTCAGCTACTTTTGATCTGGGCTTTAACTACAACTCATTCGCCAGCTTAGTCAATCAAGGTTCATTTAACATTGCTGCTGGTAGCTATGCTGATGCATGGAGCTTCATTTCAGGTTCTTCCAGCAAGCCTACTTACTGGGCCGTTTTTGCAGGCGATAGCCTAGGTACTGCTAGAACTGCAGATGCTTATGGCTACTACACTACAGCTAATAGTACAGATGGTATGTCACAGATCGCTAGCGCAGGGGCCGTTAGCACTGTAGTGAACAAAATGGATGTATACATTAATGCGAACAACAGCATTAGCTCAGGCAATCATGGCTCCGAGACCAATGGTGCAAGTACTGCTACTTTAACTGAAACGGCAGGTGCTGGTAGCGCAAATGCTTATGGCACTGGTAAACCTGGCAGCGCTGGTCCTATTGCTAGAGCTGAAATTGGCCAAAGTATTGAAATGTTGCATGTTTTGTCTAAAGGTTCTAAAACACCAACTGCCGAGTTTGTGGCAAATGCTGCAGGTACCAACTATACATTCAAACTTTCATCCGCTGGTTTGTTGACTGTTGGTGCTGTAACTGCGGTGCCAGAAGCTGACAGCTATGCCATGTTGCTTGCTGGTCTGGGTGTGATCGGTTTGGTCGCGCGTCGTCGCAAGGCTTAATAATTCATCACTATTATATTTAAGCCATGAATAACGGTCAGCCAAAAGCTGACCGCCAATCAAACTTTAATTTAAGGAAGCGAACATGTTGAAATTGAACAAATTGGCCATCATTATGGTGACTGCATTCTCTGCGACTAGCGCATTTGCAGCAGCAGTGACTCCAACAGATATTAAAAATGCCTCTAAACTTAATCAAGCTTGGATCTCAGGTGCATCTGCTCCAACATATAATGTATTTTTAGGTTTTGCTGCTGGTTGCGATGCTAACACATTGGCCGTATTCCACGGTGGCACTGCAGGTGCAGCTAATCCCGGCGCAAGCAATACAGGTAATGCGTTTGCTTACGCCTGTAAGCGTGGTGGAGTAGTATCTGTACTGTATCACACTAATCAGGGCGGCTCATTCAATGCATTTGCGCCACATGTACCGAACGATGTTGCCGGTACTGGTTCTGTTGGTGTAATAACAAACCTGAATCGTTTGGCGAATGTTGCAACTGCAAGCTGTTCAAATCAAGGAACAATTACTGTTACTAATCAAGGTGGCACCCCTGTATACAGATGTACAAGTGCTGTCATCAATGGTTTTGCAGCAACTGACAATACACCCAAAAAACCAGCAGGTGGGTTTTCTGATGTGGAAGCTGCGTTGTTTGGTGTAGATGCTTCGCCTTTTGGTAAAGAACTTGATGCCGGAGTTACACAAGTTTTTGGCGTAATGGCTTCAGAACCTCTCTATCGTGCAATGCAAGTAGCGCAAGGGATTTATGCCTCTGAAGCTGATGCTAATACAGCTGATCCAAGCTTCCTGCCAAAAAATGCACCATCGATTAGCAAACAGCAGTACGCTTCTTTGGCATCCGATCCTTTGGCAACTTGGGCACCATTAGGTGTTGATGCCTCTAAAAAAGTAGTGATCGCACGTCGTGTGAATACTTCCGGTACACAAGGTTCCTCTAATGCATTCTTCATGGGTAACCCATGTTTGGGTAACCCATCTACTGGCGGCGCATTGGTTGCTACTAAGGCTGCAGATAGTGACCCTGACTTCTACAATGTCATCGAAGGTGGTGAAACAGCTGATGTTCGCAATGCAATTTCAAATGCGACAACGGCAGGTGATTTTGCAGTTGGTGTGGTTTCTCTTGAGAACGCTTCAGCTGCAGGTAGACGCTACCTGAAAGTAGATGGTGTGCACCCTGAAACTGGCGCAAATAATACTGTTGACAGTTTTGCTCGCTACACTTCTGCACAAGGGCAGTATCCTTTCCAGATTGAGCTGAAAGGCTTTATTGCCAATGAAGCAATTGGGACATTTGGTGAGACTGTGATCAATAACATCGTTAGTGGTTTATCAACTGTATCTTGCACTTCAGTGCCACGTGGCTTGATCTTGAACTCAGCTTCAAATGCATGCCCAGCTACAAACGCTGGCGTACACATTACTAAAACAACTCGTTCAGGTAACAACTGCCGTCCATTGACCTGGAAGTTTTAATCAAATCGCTTAATGTAGCCAAAAGCTATATT
This sequence comes from Methylophilus sp. DMC16, assembly GCF_056314045.1. NCBI lineage: Bacteria > Pseudomonadati > Pseudomonadota > Betaproteobacteria > Nitrosomonadales > Methylophilaceae > Methylophilus > Methylophilus sp. DMC16. The sequence continues at coordinate 1,702,277 of NZ_JBQUZC010000001.1, read as the reverse complement.
CAGTTTTTTAAAAGCACACCTTACCGGGTGTGCTTTTTTATTTATGCCCTGTTTTTTGATTGCTCGTGAATGTAGATGTATCAGCACTCAATCGCATTTTTCAGCCACCCACTGATTCATTGATTCGCATTTGATTGCTATAGAAACGACTTGATCTCATCGGATCGCTGCAATGACCCACTCGGGCTAACCATATCAGCCACCGGACTAGTCCGCATTTCATCTTTGTGACACGGTGTGCTCTCAAAATGGCAAGCCTTAAGAAGCGCCTTTGGCGATTCAACTGATATTGAAAGGGTTTGCAATTGTTGCTGCGTTTAATGTGTTTGGCCTGTGTGCTTTGGTCTTTTGCTTTGTGTGCAGCAGAGGTCGAGACATCGGCATCAAAAGCAGTGAGTGCCTGGGGCGTAACCACTAGCGATGAAGCTGGATCAGATGTGAATGCTTCTCCACAAACGGAAAGCAAAGATCAGTTTGATATTTTTGAATATGTGATTGAGGGTAATACTGTTCTGGGTGTTTCTGACATTGAAAAAGCGGTTTACCCCTATCTTGGAGAGCAGCGCACGATTGAAGATGTCGAGAAGGCACGCAGTGCGCTTGAGAAAGCGTTTCATGATGCGGGTTATCTTACCGTATTTGTGAATATCCCCGAGCAGGAAGTCAATGCCGGGCTTGTGAAGCTGGACGTGCTGGAAGGAAAGGTTGAGCGGCTCAATGTTGTTGGCTCCCGGTACTACTCTCTCGGTAAGATCAGACAAAGTGTGACCGAGTTCAAGGAAGGCCAGGTTCCACATTTTCCGACTGTGCAGAAACAAATTGCCTCAGTGAATATCAATCAGGATCGTGTTGTCGCGCCTGTGTTGCGCCCTGGCAAAACACCTGGCATGGTCGAAGTGGATTTGAAAGTAGACGACAAGTTTCCATTACACGCCAGTATGGAATACAACAATCGCTATACGCCTAACACAACTAAAACAAGGCTTTCCGGCAACTTGAGATACGACAACCTATGGCAGAGAGACCACAGCCTTGGTTTAAGTTTTCAGGTGACTCCTGAAGATACAAATCAGGTCAAGGTCTTTTCAGCTACCTATGTGATCCCTTATGCCGGAGACTATTGGGCGATGTATGGTGCAGTTAACGAAAGTGATATTAGTGCTGTGGGTGATTTGAATGTGGTCGGCAGAGGTGATTTGTATGGTTTGCGCTACATCCATCCGATGCCTAGCCCGATTTCTGGATTTAATCATAATGTGACACTCGGTGTCGATTACAAAGATTTCCAGCAAAACACTCGGCGATTGGGTGCCGACTTAGGTAGCAATCCGATTACTTACTTGCCTTTTTTGATTGGCTACAACGGCAACCTGACTACGCCAGAAAGTACATCCAAGCTTGACTTGAATTTTGTGTTTTCTACCAAAGCGTTGGTCAATGATGAAAAAGAGTTTGCGAATAGACGTTTTTTGGCGCGGCCAAATTTTTCTTATTTGCGCGGTCAGCTTGAGCACACACACACCTTGCCATACCAATGGCAAGCCTACGGTTCCGTTGGTGGCCAGGTCACTGGTGACTCTCTGGTTTCCAATGAGCAGTTCTTTTTGGGTGGCCTAGATACCGTACGCGGCTTTCTTGAAGCCAGCGCACTTGGTGACAATGGTGCCAATCTCAATATTGAGTTGCGGACACCGCCCTTGCAAAAATATGTTGGCTCTTGGGTTAAAGAGCTGCGTTTGCTTGGCTTTTATGACTATGGTCTTGCTAAAACACGGGATCCTATCACTTTTGCCGATGACAAAATTTCACAAATTGAGCGTTACATCTTGTCGTCTTATGGTTTTGGCATAGATGTAAAAGGGGTGAGAGGGTTGTTTTTGCGACTGGATTTTGCCCGCGTTCTGCAGTCAAGTTGGGAGCTAGAAAATGGTCGGAGAGCAACTAAACCTACCGGGATGTATGAGGTCGGGGATACGCGTTTGCATTTTAGAGTCGGTTTTGACTGGTAGTTAGAAGCAGGCTGAATTTTACGAGGTAAAGTGATGAACAAGTTACGATTTAAATTGGTGTTTAGCAAACGTTTAGGCATGCTGGTGCCGATTGCCGAGTTTGCGCGTACACATCAGAAAACAGTCATCTTGTCAGGCGCAGCCGATACCTATCATCAGGCTGAGGTGATGCTTCGACCGCTATGGCGTATTTCAACAGGCAGTGCGGCCTTGTTGCTGGCAGGGTGTTTGAGCTGGATGTCAGCGCCATTATTGGCGATGGATGAAAATACATTGCCGGTTCAGTATTCTGGTGGTGATTATAAGCTACCCGCAGGCGTGACTATCCCGACGCCAGTGAATAACACCATGAACATCACTACAACGCTTCAAAATACGGTACTTCGTTGGGATAGCTTTAATATTGGTTCAAAAGCTGGCGTCAATATTTATATGCCAGATTCTTCATCAAGCGTATTAAATCGTGTGATGGGCAATGGTGCTAGCTATATTAACGGAGCACTGAATACACCTAATGGTGGGCATGTTTATATTGTCAACCAGAACGGAATTTATTTCGGCGCCGGTGCGCAGGTGAATGTTGGCTCGTTAACGGCAACAACGTTGGATGATCTTGCAAATAATAATATAGAAAACATCTATAAAAACGGTATTTTATCGAATAAGACCGAGCCAGTGTTCTCGTTTGCCGATGCTGTTGGTGTGATTGATGTTGCCAAAGGCGCCACCATTACCTCGGCCAATGGCGGCAGAGTAATGCTACTGGCGCCTGATGTCACAAACAGTGGGGTGATTACAACTCCAGATGGTCAGACCATTCTTGCGGCGGGTAAAACGGTTTACTTGAGCACGCTGGATAAGTTTGCGGGCCTGCTGGTTGAGGTGCAATCAGGGGGGACAGCGACCAACCTTGGAGATGTGATTGTTAAAAACGGTAATGCCAGCATGATCGGTTTAGCGGTAAATCAGAAGGGTCTGATCTCTGCCACTACTACAGTGCGCGCTAACGGGTCAATTCTCCTAAAAGCCAAGTCAATTCAAAAATATAATGACGCATTGACAGACATTTACGGCAATGTCTCGCTTAGTGAGGGGAGCCGCACAGAGGTCAGTGTGGCGGTAAATGATACTGAAACCGTTAAAAAAGCGCAGGAAATTACAAAATCCAAGATTGATATTCAAGGCAGAAATATTGCCATTGAGGGCGCCGTTGTTGCCAACAGCGGCAATATTAATGTGGCTGGCAAAACCAATACAGGGACGACCTCACTTTTTGTGGGCGATAAAGCAGTCATTGATGTCTCTGGCGTGGATGCCACTGCCCCAATGTCTCGTAATCAGCTGGTGATTGATTTGTACTCGCAACAACTGAATGACTCGCCTATTTTGAGAGGGGGGCCATTATTCGGCAAAAAATTGTATCTGGATGTACGAAAAGGGACCGCTATTATCAGTCAATCTGTCATTGACAATGCCTTGCTGTCTCAGGAGCGTACGATCGCCGAACGTATGACTACTGGAGGTACGGTATCGCTCGTTGCCGATAGCGTAGTGACAAAAGCAGGCTCTGTGGTGGACCTGTCTTCCGGGGTCACCAGATATACAGCGGGTAATATCCGGGAAAGCAACCTACTCTACAACGGCAAGTGGGTGAGTGCGTCAGAAGCGGTGGCGGGCGTTCCTTACACCAGTATTAACGACCAATATACGATTACCAGTGAGCGCTGGGGAGTGACCAGAACTTGGGATCTGGGTGGCAATGTTAACGGGCAGTATCAGGCTGCGTACGTTGAGGGGGCTGACGCTGGCAAACTTGATGTCGCATCAACAGCACTTGCGTTTCAAGGTGATGTGATTGCAAATAGAACTATCGGTACCTATCAGCGCGGTGACTATGCCAAAGCGACCCCGCAAGGTGGATCATTGATAATTGATTACATTGGCTCAGGTACTTTTAATATTAATGATCAGATTGCCAGACTATCTGATGGATTTACAAAAGACTCAGTATTAACCAACGAGCAACAGCAGCAAACAGAGCTTAGCACTGGTATATTTTCAAAAGGCCTGAACAATCTCAAAGTGACCGCCAGCTCTGCCCAAGTCAATATCAATGGCGCCATTAAGACTGTCGCGTCCGGGACTATAGATATTGATGGCGGAGCAGGTGTTAATGTAAACAAGAATATCACCACATCAGGTGGACAAGTCAAATTGTCTGCGAGTAACACCGCTAATGTGGTATTGGCTGATAATGTCAAAATCAGCACTGCAGGGCTTTTTACAAATGACACGCCTGGTGTGTCCGGCGCAATGCAAAATCTGATAGTCACCAAAGGCGGCAATGTGACCATCGCAGATGGCCTAGTCATGGGGAAAGGTTCCAGAATTGATGCCAGCGCGGGCGTTTGGATAAAGGAGACTGGTGAGGTGGTTTCAGCCCAGGGGGGTAATGTGGATGTGACCCTGGCTCAGAATACCCTTGCTGAGGGTGAGATCACTTCCTACGGTATCACCAGTGGCAACACGCAAACAAATGGGGGGCAATTGACGGTGCATTTGCAAGGTCAAGGCGGCACCAGTGGCGTGAAGGATATACAACTAGGTGGCAACAATCCTCAGGAGGCAGATACACTCTGGTTGTCGGAAGGCTTTTTCAAATCAGGCGGCTTCTCAAAATATACCATTGATAATCAAAATGGTAATGTGAATAATTCCTTTGGTTCGATCTCAGTTGGAGATCAATCTGGACGTATCACAGAAATTCATCCAGAACAGGCGACACGCCTGGTTGGCAATGTGGCAAGTGGCCGTTCAAGCGGCCTGATGGATGATAATCTGACCGAAACAGTGATGATGCCTTCATACAACAGGCAACCTGTCTCCCTCACTCTGAATGCCGGTAACCAGTTTCTGTTGAATGAAAATGCGACCATCCGCACGGATGCGCCTGTTACCGCCAATGGTAGCGAAGGAAACGTCAACATCAGCTCTTATGGGCAAATGACTATTCTGGGGGGTATTATTGCACCCACAGCTGACGTGACATTGGCCATCAAATCACAAGCTGGCAGTCCTAATATTCCGAATGGTAAATTTGATAAGACTTTGAGTCTCTTTGTCGGAGAAAATGCCCTGATCAGCGCGAAGGGTGCTTATATTGCGCCACCTTCTCTCAATGGGACTTTCAGGGATCGGGCGGTGGCGGATGCCGGCACGATTTCCCTGACCGCTGAAAATGGGGTTCTGATACTTAAAGAGGGTAGCCAACTTGATGTGTCAGCGGTATCTGGTGCGGTTGATTTGCCGGTCTCAAGTGGTTTTGCGCGCCAGCAGGTTGATGGTGATGCAGGAACCATCAAGTTGGCTGGCAGAGATGGCATGGCGTTAGATGGGCAGCTCATGGGGCAAGCCAGTGGCAAAGGTGCTGCGGGATCATTGTCGCTGAATTTGGGAACAGATGTTGCACTCAGTGGTACAGAAGGAGATACCAACAATCCACTTTTGTATACGGCAGGGCAACGCTTGTTAACCGTGACGCAACAGCGAAAAACGGTAGCTGGCAATAATACGCCAGGTTCATTAACCAGTAATCTGATCGATACCTCTGACCCTCAAAAGCCATTGACGAACGCCGTGGGTAAAGGCCAGATTTCTGCACAGCAAATTACCGAAGGTGGGTTTGACCATGTGGCATTACGTGTCGATAACGTCGTTGAAAACTCAAACAGTGGGATCACTTTTGAAAAAGGGCTGAATTTGAATGTGCCAGTGTCTCTAACACTGGATGCGTCCTCATTTTCGGGCGCTGCAACCATTAATACATCGGCATTGGTGATTACCAATAGTAATGCCAGCACTGTAAGTACCCCAGCACTAGGCTCAGGTGCTTTAAACTTGAACGCTAACTTTATTGATGTGATTGGTAATGTCGCTTTTACCGATATCAATGAGTTGCGACTTAAAAGTACCAGCGATATACGCCTGGGAGGCATACGTAGCAAATCCGGTAATCTCGGCTCGTTAATCACCCCGCAAAAGCTGCTCATGGACGCGGCTCAGATTTATCCAGTGACTTCGCATGCATTTAACATTGCTCCCACTGGCACTAACACGGTCATTGAGGTCAAAAACAGCACCCAAGCCAGCAGTCAAGTTCCGCTCTCTGCACAAGGCAAGTTAACGCTCACAGCCGATCTGATTGATCAAGCAGGAACCTTGCGAGCACCGCTGGGCGAAATTAATCTCAATGCCACAGAAAGATTAGTGCTTGGTAAAAATAGCCTGACCTCAGTTTCTGCCGATAACAGTCTGATTCCTTATCTGGTGACTACACTCGGTGGCAGTCGTTTGGTGCCAGACAAAGACAGTACGGGAAGTGATGCCTCGCCATATTCTGGCAAGAAGATTCTTCTAAATGCTAAAAACGTCAATATGCAGCAAGGAGCTACCGTGGATATTTCCGGTGGCGGCGACATGTTGGCCTATGAGTTTATTCCGGGCATAGGCGGGTCGGTGGATGTGCTGAACCAGCCTGGTTACTATGCTGTGCTGCCGGGCTTGGGCAATCAATATGCGCCTTATGACTTTAATATGCAGAGTGAGTCCGATGTGACTGTCGGGCGGGCCATTTATCTCTCGGGAGGGAATGGGCTAGCTGCGGGCAAATACACATTATTGCCAGCCCATTATGCTCTGATGCCAGGTGCTTATTTGGTGAAGGTAACTGATACACAGACACCGATCAACACTACGCTGGCTCAATTGGATGGCGGATCACTGATGTCTGGTTATTTTACCCGCCTGGATGACAGTAGCCGTGGCCAGTTTAATAGTTTTAGTGTCTACAACGGTAACATCTTTACCAAGAATGCAGGCACCAAAGACTACAAAGGTCCGGCAGAGTACCTGCTAACACATTTAAACGATTTTTATACAAAACAGGCTGCCACCAATAACACCTCGCTTACCCTGGCAAAAGATGCCGGTCAACTTTCCATCCAGGCTCTGAATCAACTGGAGCTGAATGGTAAAATCACGGGCCAGGCGGTAGCGGGCGGCAGAGGGGCGCTGGTCGATATCTCATCTAATCGTATTCAAGTGGTTTCTACCCCAGGCGGGACTACAGCGGGGGTGCTAACCTTGGGTGCTGATCAGCTCAGTAAGATTGAAGCTGACAGCGTGTTGTTGGGTGGCAGCAGAACGGTAAAAGGTAATCAACAGACCATTACCACCAATGCCTCCGATGTCACCTTCTCAAACGATGCTGACCATGGTGTTGTGATGAAAGAGTTGCTGGTTACCGCCAAAAACGAGATTCGCCTGGAGGATGGCGCGTCTGTTAAAACGACTGAACGTACGGGCAATAGCGCTAGTATCAGTGAGTTACAAACCGATGGGGCTGGGGCGTTTATTGCGATTTCTTCAGTGAACGATCTTCAATTTGACCGTAATAACGCGACGCCGGCTTCTGGAAATATGGTAGTTGGTTCTGGAGCCAATATCGAGGCAAGCCGCTCAGCCGTGCTTGACGCCAGTCAACAGCTGTCATTGAACGGTGATATCCGCGTTGGCACAGGTGGTTCCCTCACCTTGGGCACTAATCGTTTCCTGCTAGGCGATAATATTCCGGCAGTAGACGGCACAAGGCTGGACCAGCAAACCCTGCTTGCTTTTGGTGACTTGAGCAAATTAAACCTCAATAGCTATCAGAATATTGATATTTATGGGGCAGCAAATCTTGGTAGTGAGCAATTAAACCTCACACTCAATACCAGTGGATTGGCCCACCACGGTGATGGTGATGTGCAAATCCGTGCCAACACGCTGACTTTAAAAAATACCCAAGATGGTAGCGTCTTTAATGCGCCTACGGACCCAAGTATATCCACCCTGGTGTTGAGTACCAAAAATACTGTGCTCGGTGGCACCCAGTCTGTTAAAGGCAATCAGCAACGCTTTGATGTTCAAGGTTTTGAGACTGTCAATATCAATGCGCAAGAAGCGATTGCTACTGCGGGTACTGGTCAGTTAGCAGTGCAAGCGAGCCAAACGCAGTTAAGTGCAGCAAAAGTTACCGCAGAAACAGGCAGTAAGTATGTGGTGAATGCCAGCGGTAGCCTGGTCACAAACTCAAATGGCAATACGCTGGCAGAAACCACAGGCATTGGGGGCAAACTTTCACTCACCGCGGCTCAAACTACCATTAACAATACGGTTGAGTTACTGGCTGGTCAATTGAATGCTACCTCCACCAATGGGGATTTGAAATTAGGTGCTAGTGGAAAAATTATCACTCGCTCAGCTACAGTACAGTTTGATAAAACGCATACAAAAACCACGGATGCCGGTGATGTGAACCTTACCTCTAGCACGGGCAATGTAGATATTGCACAAAATGCACTGATTGATGTTTCAGGCGGCAGCCAGCAAGGCGAGGCGGGTAGACTGACTATCAATGCAAAGAATGGTGAGTTCCTAGTTGCCGACGGCTCCCTCAAAGGCGGTGCTAGCGCAAATGAGCGTAATGGCGAGTTCAAGCTGGATGTGAAATCACTCAGTAATTTCAGTGCCGTCAATAAAGCGCTGGAAACAGGACAGTTCAATCAATCCCGTGATATTCGTGTCAGATCAGGCGATGTCAATATCCAGGCGGGGGATACCGTCACGGCTAAATCCTTTGTCTTGGGTGTAGATGGCGGGAATGCCACTATTGCCGGGGCCATTAACGCTGATGGTAACAAGGGTGGCAATGTCGAGATTTACGCAAATGGCCTGGTCAAACTCGCCAACACGGCAAAGATTACCGCGCGTGGCCTGCAGGCCAACCAATCCGCTGGGGATATGCAGACGGGGTCTGGCGGCGATGTCTTGCTCTCCTCCAACAGCCTGAGCACTACGAATGCAGTCTCTGCAGAGGCAGGCGCACTCATAGACGTTAGTGGTTATGATAAAAAGGCTAACAATAATGCAGGCTTAGACGGTGCAGATGGCTCAGTGACACTGCGAGGACGCCGTGGCACGACGGGAGCAGCAAAGACAGTAAACGTTGCATTTGATACGACGGGTGCGATCAAGGGTGCAAGCGAGGTGCGGGTAGAGGGTGTCAAAACCTACACCAGTAATACCTTTGATAGCAATATTGACGGTTTGGTCAATGATACTAACAGCTTCTACAATGCCAATCCGAATGCAGGCAGCTATGTCAAGACAAGAGATGGGCTTAGCGCTAAAGTGTTACCTTACATAGAGGTGGTGAATGTCGGCGATATATCCTCCAATGCTGATCATAATTTGCGCGCATTTGGTAATTTGCAAGCGGGTAAAGGTGGGGTATTTACCATAAGATCTGGTGCTAACTTGACTGTCAATACCATCAGTGACGGCTTTGATATAGTGACTCAAGATAGGCTAGTGAGAATAGGTCGTGATAATGTCAAAATTCCTGCGGTATTAGTGGCTAATACAAATACATTTGGCTTGAATTTAATTGCAGGCGCAGATTTCAGTGCTGCAAACATTAAAACGACAGTGAACGGTGTCGGCGATGTCAAACTGAACGAAAATAAGCTCATCCGTACTGGCGAAGGTGATATTACAGTATTGGCAGGGAACGATATTCGTTTGGATACGGATGCGGTCATTTACACCTTGGGTAAGGCTGCCACGAATGTTGCGGGCTTTACTCCCCCTACAGCCGTTTCAACCACGGTAGCGCCAAATCCACGAACCAGTAATAGCTATAATGTTAACGGCAGTTATGTCATTAATGGAGGTGACATCACGCTTAGTGCTGGCAATAATATTACTGGTACTAATTCCGGGCAGACAGTGAATGAATGGCTTTCACGTCAGGGAAATGCGACAGGCGAAACGAGAGACCTAAGGGACACGAGCTGGTGGATCCGGGCCGATTCTTTTTATCAGGGGGTTGGTGCATTGGCAGGTGGCGATGTCTCAATCAATGCTGGGGGCAATATTAGCAACTTATCAGCCTCATCTGCGACAAATGCACAGTTTGATAATGCTGGTGCCAATGCCACGGGTAATTTTGTTGTGAATGGTGGCGGGAATGTCAATGTGCAGTCTGGCGGTGATTTAACCAATGGCATCTATTACAGTGGTCGTGGTGCAGTTAATATTCGCGTTGACGGAGATATTGAGAAAACAGGGAATACCGGCACTGCAATTGCCTTACAAGATGCGCAAGCTGATGTACGTGCTAGGGGTAATGCGCTGATTGAAACGGTATATAACCCCACACTTTGGATGCAAAATAATAGGGTTGGGGCAAGTAATAACCTGACATTCTTTAATACGTATACTGATCAAAGTGCATTCAATGTGTCTTCGCTATTGGGCAATCTGACTATTGGTCAAAACAATCCAGATAGCTTGAATAGTGGATTGCTGTTCAATGACGCTGGTAATTCCCTGGATGCAGTGACCAAAAATGATATGACCGCGATTCATCCAGGGCAGGTGCAAGCCACTGCTTTCACTAGTGGCCTGACCGTCAATAAAGTCATCGTCGCCCCTTCTGTGAAGGGGGAGTTGGTGTTGTTAGCAAGCGGTGATATCGTCGGGCCTGTTTTTCAAGGAGGTCGCGATAAACCTGTGGCTCAAATTCTGGTATCAAACGCTGATACCGTAAATAATCTAAGTATTCAGAAGCCATTTAGTGGTAAGCCCTCTGATAATTTTGTCTTGTTTGGGGATATTAAGTATGGCAACAAGCTAAGCTCGGTTAATACTGGGACATCAAACTCCGTCGTGATTATTTCCAAGACGGGTAATGTAGAGTTGCCAGGCATACCACCTGGGTCACTTTCAGATGAATCTGCTGGAGCAGGTGTATTCGGTCTCAAGTCATCTATGCCAGCTTATATCTCTGCGGGCAAAAATCTGACCTTGAATGCCTCTATTCAGCATAATAACCAGGGTGATATAAGCTATCTCAAAGCGGGCAACGATATCGTGATGCAGTTTGACCAACCCCTTGCAAAAATCGAGGTCAACGGGCCAGGAGAGTTGATTGTGCAGGCCGGGCGGGATATTAACTTGGGTAATTCTGCCGGTATTTTGTCGCGAGCCAATAACGTGAACCCCAACTTGCCAGCAAATGGCGCTAATATCACTGTGCTTGCAGGCATGGGTGAGCAGGGGGCTGATATTGCAGGATTTGTGAATCTTTACATAGATCCAAAAGGTAGAGGGCCTGCTAACTTGCTAAATAGTTCAGCTTTGAATGAATACCGTGCTAAAGTCAATGCCACTGTACGGGCTTATATGCAAAACATCACTGGCAAAGTGCTGACTGCTGATCAAGCCATGCAACAGTTCCTAACATTGGATAACACCAAGCAGGCGCCACTAGTGTATGACGTGTTTAGCAAGGAAATGGTCTTTGCCATCAAGGATTATGTTAAGACAGCCAACACCGCCCGCGGGGATGCGTTGATTGGCGGATTGTTCCCAACTCAAAATTCGTATGCTGGCAATATCTCTATGTATCAAAGCCAGATCGTAACGTCACGAGAGGGTAACATCAGCTTGCTGCTGCCAGGAGGCGTGTTGAACGCCGGTGTGGCTGCTGACCCACTCAAGTTGCCACACGGAATTGGGGTTATTACTGAGCGCGGCGGCTATATTAATGTATATGCGGACAAAGGATTTGAAGTCAACCAGTCCAAAGTCAAAACACTGTTTGGTGGTGACTTGATTGCATGGGTGAATAACGGTGATATTGATGCTGGTCGTGGTTCCAAGACGTCGGTTTCGATTCCTGAACGAAATCCGATTATTGATAATCAGGGTAATGTCACCGTGGAAGTGAAGGGCGTGGCTTCAGGCAGTGGCTTGGCGACCGAGACTTATGACCCGGATGGGCCGAATGGTAATCAGGTTGCACCAAAGTCTGGCACCGTTTATCTGGCAGCGCCACGAGGCGCACTGGATGCAGGTGAGGCGGGTGTTTCATCTGGTGCAGATTTGTTTGTTGGCGCGCAAGTGATCAACAACGCAGCTAATATTTCTGCCGCTGGCACTTCTGCTGGCGTGCCGGTTTCTGATACTGGCAGCTTGGCCGGGGCCGCCTTAAGTGCAACCAATACTTCAGCGGGGGCCACCAATGCGCTGACTGAGAACATCGCCAATCAGATGAATAACCAGAGCGTTGCGCCCAAGGAATTGCCACCGATTGTGACAGTTAAAACGATCCGCCTAGAAGATTAGCCGGTGACGTTTCACAATTTTACGCCCGCCTTTTGGTGGGCGTTTTTATTTCTGATCCCTACCTCTGTTTAGTCATGAAGAAGAGTCTTTCTATGGGCTGTTCTGATTACACGGACTAGCGGCCACATAGTCAAGCAAGACTAAAAAAGTACAAATCTAGCCCTCTTTTTAGCAGTTTTCATAGTCCGAGCTACCTAGTGTTATGGCGCGAAAATTAATATTGGCAGCAATCTAAGTTGCTAAAGTATTCAGGATTTTACGTGAGCGGATAACGACGGAGTTCTGAATGAAACTAAAAAAAATGCATTGGTTGCTGGCTTGTCTGGGCTGGTCTTCTTTAAGTCTCCCTTTACATGCAGAGGTGGTGATTAGTCAGGTGTATGGCGGACAGGGCAGTGTGTATAACCAGGACTATGTTGAGTTATTCAACAATGGTAGCGCTGCAGTAGATATCAGTGGCTGGTCTGTGCAGTATGCCAGCGCGACAGGGACGGGGAATTTTTCAGCCAATGGGGTGACTACCCTGTCTGGCTTGTTACAAGCTGGTCAATATTACCTGGTGGGTTTGCGTAGCGCAGCCAATGGTTCAGCCTTGCCAACGCCTGATGCCAGCAATAATGGCACTGATATGAGTGGCACCAATGGCAAGGTGGTGCTGGTTAAGAGCAGTACTGGCCTGACTTGTAATGGTAGCTCTAATCCATGTAGCAGCAGCCAGTTGGCGCAGATTGCTGATCTGGTTGGCTATGGCACGGCCAACTTTGCTGAGGGTTCAGCAGCGCCGGCGATTAGCAGCAGCAAGGCCTTGTTGCGCAAAGGCGACGGTTGCCAGGATAGCAACCAGAACAGCAGCGATTTTGTCGCTGGCACGCCTGCGCCACGCAATAGCAGCACGGCCGTAAATGTGTGCGGTGGCGGCAGCACAGGTAATCAACCGATTGTGACTTCCTGCCCGGCGATTACGCTGCAAGTGGGCGAGACAGGTGCAGGCCAGGTGCAGGCGTCGGATGCTGACAGTGTAGTCAATGCAGCGACCTTGGCTTCTAATGCGCCCAATGGCGTGAGCCTGGTTAATTTTGCCGCAGCCAGCAATGATGGCCAGTCAGCCAGCGCCGCTTTGCAACTGGATGGCAGCCTGCCTGCCGGACAATATACGGCCGATATCCAGTTTGCCAATAACGAAGCGCAGACCGCGACTTGTACCGTCAATATCACGATCAAAAACAGCAATATCACGCGTATTTACCAGATTCAGGGCAGCGCCTTGGGCACCGCCTCTGTCAGCCCGCTGAATGGTCAAACCGTCACCACTGAGGGTGTGGTCACAGCCGTATTCCCAAGCCTGAACGGGTTTTATCTGCAAGATGCGAGCGGTGACGGCAACCCACAAACCTCAGACGGCGTGTTTGTTTATCTGGGAACCGGCGTTGCACCTACCGTCAGCAAAGGCCAAAAAATCCGCTTAACGGCCAACGTGACCGAGTTCAATACCATCACTGAGTTGGTGAACGTGAGTGGCTTGCAAGTATTAAGCAGCAACAATGTCATCTTGCCGACCGACATTAGCCTGCCTGAAGTGACCGAGGGCGATCTGGAAGCCTACGAAGGCATGCTGGTACGTATCACCACCCCCATGACCGCCTCACAGAATTACTTTTTGGGTCGCTATGGTCAAGTGACGCTGTCTGCGGATGGCCGCATGCTCAAGCCTAGCAATCTGTATCCAGCCAACTCTGCGGCAGCAGCCCAGTTAGCGGATGAGAATGCCCGTCGCCGTTTGGTGCTGGATGACGGCAGCAGTGCGCAAAATCCTAACCCGATCCCGTTTATCGGGGAAGACAACACGCTGCGCGCTGGCGATGTAGTGCAAAACCTGACCGGGGTGATTGATTATGGCCTGATCACGGCCTCCAGCACCGGCCCACGCGATTACAAGTTGAATCCTACTGAGCCTGTGCAGTTCCAGCGTGAAAACCCACGTACGGCAGCGCCTGCCAGCGTGCCGGGCAATCTCAAGATTGCCAGCTTTAACGTGCTGAATTACTTCACCACCTTTGCCAATGGCGCCACAGCGAGCGGCCAAACTGGCCAGGGCTGCAGCCTGGGTGGCAGTGTCTCTGCCTCTAACTGCCGCGGTGCCAACAACCTGGCCGAGTTTAACCGCCAGCGTAACAAAATCATCCGCGCTTTAAGTGCAATGAATGCGGACGTGGTGGGCCTGATGGAAATCCAGAATAACGGCAGCACCGCTGTCCAAAATCTGGTAGATGGGTTGAATGCCGCCGTAGGTGCCAATACTTATGCGGCGATTGCTGATCCAGTGACTGGCACAGGGACTGACGCGATCAAAGTGGCGATGATCTACAAGCCTGCCAAGCTGACCCCGGCTGCGGCGGCCTTGTCTGATAACGACAGCATCAACAACCGTCCAACCTTGGCACAAACCTTCAAGGCGGCCAATGGCGAAAAATTCACGGTGTTGGTCAACCACTTTAAATCCAAGAGCTGTTCCGATGCCTCCGGTAGCAATGCCGATCAGGGCGATGGTCAGGGTTGTTACAACACGCGACGTGTGGCCCAGGCCGATCGTCTGTTGCAATTTATCAATACCGTACAAGCGCAAGCAGGCGATCAGGATGTGGTGGTGATTGGCGACCTGAATAGCTATGGCAAAGAAGATCCTATCCTGACCCTGACCTCAGGCGGCTTGCAGGACCAGATTGCCCGCTTTAGTGGCGACAGTGATTACTCCTATGTGTTTGATGGCGAGTCTGGCTATATCGACCACGCTCTGGCGAGCAGCAGCATGGCGGCACAAGTGACTGGCACGACCCACTGGCACATCAACGCCGACGAGCCCATGGTGATTGATTACAACACCGAATTCAAACCACAAGACCTGTATAGCGATAGTCCATACCGCTCATCAGACCATGACCCGGTGATTGTCGGCGTGCAATTGGTGAAAACAGTCAATGGCACGAATCAGCGCGATACGCTGACCGGCACCGCAGGCGATGACGTGCTCACCGGCGGCTTGGGTGCAGACACCCTCACTGGTCTGGCCGGGCGCGATACCTTTGTTTACCAGAGCATGCGTGATGCCACTGACACCATTACCGACTTTACGCCAGGTGAAGACCAGTTGCAGATCAGCGAATTGCTGCAAAGCCTGGGTTACAGCGGCAGCCAGCCGTTTGCCGATGGCTTCGCCCGCTGGGTGAGCGTATCAGGCGGCGTGCAATTGCAAATCGATGCCGATGGCACAGGAGGGACGGCCACCGCCAGACCACTGGTCACGCTGAAAGGATTAGCCATGAATCAACTGGATGCACAACGCGATGTGCGCTGGTAATCAACCATAACAAATCAATAAGTTGTTTTTAACAAACCGAGTGAGAGGATATTTAAGATGAAAAAAATCAGTTTAATGGCAGCTTTGTTGCTGTCTAGCCAGGCCAACGCGGCCCTGAATGCCGGCGACATCATGTTCACGGCCTTCAATGCCGATGAAGATGGTTTGTCATTTGTGACCTTTGTTGATATCGCCGCCAACACCACCATTTTCTTCAGCGATAACGAATGGACTGGCAGCGCTTTCAACAGTGGCGAAAGCTATAACCAGTGGGTTTCCAGCGACGTGGTTGCTGCAGGCACAGTTGTACGTTTCTCTGCCTACGACAAAACCAGCCTGTCTGCTTCCACTGGCGTGCTGTCTCGTGTCAGCGTGAGCGGTAGTGCAAACTGGGGTATTTCGAATTCTGGCGAAACTGTTTATGCCTACTTGGGTACTGCTGCGACTGCACCAACCACATTCTTGAGCGCCATTACCAACGGGACGTTTGATGCCCATGGCCCTCTGAACAACACTGGTTTGACTGCAGGCGTGAACGCCATTGAATTGACGGCTAAAGCCGGTGCCTCCAGTAATCCTGACTACGCCGAGTATAACGGTGTACGTGGTGGCCTGAATCACTTTACTGATTACAAGGCGCAAGTGGCTAACGTCAATAACTGGAATGTAGACACTGTAAACAACAGTGATTCTGCTGCATTGGTGCCCAATACCACAGCGTTTACCGTGGCTGCTGTGACGCCAGTACCTGAAGCTGACAGCGTAGGCATGTTGCTGGCTGGTCTGGGTGTGTTGGCACTGCTACGTCGTCGCCAATCCCGTTAATCCCTAAAGCGTCTATTAATCATTTGTCAGGAGTGTCATGCAAGTGCATGGCACTTTGTGGAGAAAAGCATGTTTAAACTGAAACAATTAGCGGCGTGTGTGGCTTTGGCCATGAGCGCCAGCAGTGTATGGGCTGAGGGCGTGACCCTGTTGCATGTGGGGGATCAGGAGAGCTGGTTGCTGTCTGCCCAGGGCAACCTGCGCGACACCAGTGCCCAGGCAATTTCATTTTATGGTGGCGTCGACCGTCTGGCGACCGTGATCAAGAATGCAGAAACAGCTGCTGTGGCCCAAGGCCGTACGGTACTCAAGCTCAACGCCGGTGATGCCTTTTTGCCTGGTCCACGTTTCACGGCCAGCCTGAACAACCTGTCTACCAGCTACAGCGATGGCGGTCAGGATTTTTATGACGCGATCGCCTTGCGCCAGATTGGCTTTGATGCCATGGTGTTTGGCAACCACGAGTTTGATCTGGGCCCACAAATGGCTGCGCGTTTTGCTAAAGTGACAGGCAGCACCTATCTCTCAAGCAACCTGGACTTTAACGCCACCGCTGAATTCAGTGCTTTAAAAGCCAGCGGTCAAGTGGCGCCTTCCAAAGTGATCACCACCGCAGCGGGTCATAAAATTGGCCTGGTCGGGGCGACTACTCCGCTGTTGCCTACCATTTCTTCACCGGGTGCAGTCAGCGTGATCGGCTACGATGCCAACCACACCGAGGCACAAAACCTGCAAGCCTTGATTCCCCTGATTCAGGCTGAAGTCAATCGCCTGCGTAACGAGCAAGGTGCGACCACCATCATCTTGATGAGCCATCTGCAAAATGCCGCTAACGAAATTGATGTCGTGGTCCCTGCATTGTCCGGGGTGGATCTGGTGTTGTCTGGCGGTGGTCATGAACTCATGGTGGATCCAGATGACCTGCTGATCAACGGCGGAGTCGGTGCCACTTATAATTCTGATCCGGTCTATGCCGTAGATGCCAATGGCCGCAATGTGCCAGTGATGACCAGCCATTTTGGTAACCGTTATGTCGGCCAGCTCAATTTTACGATTGATGATGCCAAAGGCACTTTTACAGCGGTGGAATCCAGCAAGATGATGCGCGTGTCTGGCGCGGCCGCCGATGCTGACCGCGTGGCTGGGGATGCGACCTTGCAAAGCAAGGTGGTGACACCCGTGCAAAACTATATCAATGCGCTCAATGCACAAATCATCGGCACCACTGCGGTGAAATTAAACGGCCCCACACATACGAGCTGTTCTGCTTTGCCATGCACTTTTGTGGCAGGCGTGCGTAATGCTGAAACCGGTTTGGGTGACTTGGTGGCTGATGCGATGCGCTTTGCCGGTAAAACCGATGTGGCGATTCAGAACGGTGGCGGCATCCGTACCAATATTGCTGCGGCTGGCAATGTGTCCGTCGGCGATACCTTTAATATCCTGCCGTTTACCAATCTGGTTAAACGCGCACCCGCCATGAACGCGACCCAGCTCAAAGACTTGCTGGAGCACGGTTATGGCGAGACCAGCCCGACCGGTCGTGCCAATGGCCGCTATGCCCAGATTTCTGGCATGCAAGTGATCTACGACAGCCGCAACCCGGCCAGAACCACGCAAGGCACAGGTAGCCGCATTCAACGTGTGGTGCTGGATGACGGCACCGTACTGATTGATAACGGTGTGGTCGTCAACAATAGCCGCACCTTCTCCTTCACCACCATAGACTTTACGGCCGCTGGGGGCGATGGTTACCCGTTTGCAGCCAATGGCGTGGTGTTTGAAAACAGCCCATTCACGATTACCTATCAAGAGGCCCTGGCTAATTACATCCAGACGCCTAAAGCTGAAGGTGGCCTGGGTCGCTTGAACAATGCCGATGGCGATGAAATCACCACCAACCTGTATGGCCTGGAAAACCAGTATGACAAAGGCGGCCGTTTGATTGACCTGGCAATTGCCAGCACAACCGCTGGCGTCACGCGCACGGGCACGGCTGGCCGTGATGTGCTGGTAGGCACTGCGGGGGATGATGTGATCAATGGTGGTCTGGGCGTGGATACGCTGACAGGTGGCGCCGGTAACGACGTGTTTGTCTACAGCAGTCTGCGTGAAGCGGGTGACACCATCACTGACTTTACCCCTTATGCCGACAAAGTGCAGTTAACTGCCTTGCTGGCTTCACTGGGTGTGTCTGCCAATACTGCATTGACTGATGGCTATCTGCGCCTGGTGGATGTGACAGGCGGTGTGCAGCTTTGGGTAGACAGTGACGGTGCTGCTGGTCCTGCCGCTGCCAGATCGCTGCTCACGCTCAAAGGCCTGACGGCGAAACAAGTGATACCTGCTCGCGATTTCACACTTTAACGCTCAAGTTTTCACAGATTTACTAATGCATACTTTTACTATTTAAAAGTTTTACTAGAGGAATATTGCAATGAATATGATCAAAAAAATCACCTTAGTGGCCTTGCTGGCAGTGGTGATGCCTGCGCAAGCCGCTATTCAATCCCTGCAGTTTAATGGCCTGGTGGATTCCGGCTATTACAATGGCACCAGCTACCAAGGCTTATTCAGCTTTGATGATGCGGGCCTGCTGTCCAGCGGCACTGAGTTAATTAACCTGAGCAGCTTGAACTTTAAATTTGGCAGCAGCGTGTTTGATTTGGCCACGCCGGCGTTGGCTAATGCAACCGCTGTGTTTCAGGATGGCGTGTTTACTGGCATTGAGTGGTCTGTTAACTCGAACACCCCGGCGATTGGCTTTAGCTTTATCGCGGGCAGTGCTGATGCCTCCGATGCTTACTTTACCTATGACACCACACTGGGTTTGTCCGGTGCTGGTAGCCTGACTTACGCAGCTGCAGTGCCTGAGCCAACCCAGTCTGGCCTGATGCTGCTGGGCTTGGGCGTGATTGGCTGGATCGCTACCCGCCGTCAGTCATAACCCTGTTTGCACTTGTAGCAAAAAAAGCCCGGTTCGCCGGGCTTTTTTGCGCTCTGCCTATGTGTCAGAAAAAACTAGTCCGACTAGTCCTGTCTTAATGTGACTGCAACATTCACTCTTTAGACTTGCTGCTCAAATTCACTTGTCAGCAAAACTATGAAGAACACACTTGGTTTATTGGTTGCAATTTTAGGGCTCACACTCTCTGTTTCCGGCGAGGCTGCATGGAACAAAGACTGGGCTACCCAGCAAAAAATCAGCATAGACACTACCAATATCAAAGAGGCAGTCAACCAGGCGCCGATGCTGGTGCGTCTGCATTCCGGTAATTTTGATTTTACCGGCGCCAATGTAGATGGGGCTGATCTGCGTTTTATTGCGGCGGATGACAAAACCGAACTCAAGTTTACCCTGGAAAAATATGATGCCGTCAACGAATTGGCGGTGGCCTGGGTGGTGTTGCCGCAAGTATCTTCGGCCAACAAGGATTTGTTTATCAATCTGGCAGCAGGCAATGAGTCTGCCACAGCCGCCAGCGATGCGCAGGCACTGAATGATCCGGCCTTGCTGGCACGGTTTGCCTTCTCTGAAAATGCCTTGCTCAAGGATAGCGGCCCGAGCCAGCTGACGGCCAGCGGCAACGCGACTGTACAAAAAGCCGGATTGATTGCAGAAAGCGCCGTACTGAATAACAGTCCATTGGCATTGACTTTGCCTGCCGTACCTGCGTTGGCCAATGGCAGCACCTGGTCAGTCTGGCTTAAGCCTGCCAGCTTGCCACAAACCGCCGTGTTGTTCAAAAGCGGCAATGTCAGCCTGCAGCTGGATGGCAGCGCCTTGTCCTTGCAGGCCGGTGGTGCAGCCACCAAAGCAGGCGAGTTAAAAGCCGGTCAATGGCAGCATGTGGCGTTGGTGTTTCAGGCTGGCCAGGCTTTGGTTTACCTGAATGGCCAAGTCGCTGGTCAAGTAGCAGTGACCGATGCGCAAGCGGCTGCGACATTCACGCTGGGCGAAAACCTGAATGCTGAAGTCGATGAATTGCAGTTGGCGAACACTGCCCGCAGTGCCGCCTGGCTGACCTTGGTTGCCCAATCACAAGGCGCGGATGCCAGCATGGTGAAAGTGGCAGCCGCTGGCGGGGAAGAAGAAGCAGAAGGCGGCGAAGCCAACTACATGGGCATCCTGATCAACAGTCTGACCGTGGATGCCAAAGTGGTGATCGCGATTCTGGCAGTGATGTTCGCCATCAGCGCCTGGGTGATGGTGAGCAAAGCACGCCTGGTGAGCCGGACTGACAAAGACAATGACTTGTTCTTGAAGCGTTTCCAGCAATCGAACGCAGCCGACTTGCTGGCACTGGACAAAACCGGTAGCTACACCCACTCCAATCTGTTTGGCTTGTACAAAGCTGGCTTACGTGAAATCAAAAAACGTGAAGTGGATGGCAAAGTGGCTTTGGGCGGCGCCTCAATTGATGCGATCAAGGCCGCTGTGGATGCCGATCTGGTGCGTGAAACCCAGCGCATGAACAGCATGATGGTGTTGCTGACCATTGCGATTTCCGGTGGACCTTTCCTGGGCCTGTTGGGGACTGTGGTGGGTGTGATGATCACCTTTGCGGCCATTGCCGCCGCCGGTGACGTTAACGTGAACGCGATTGCGCCGGGGATTGCAGCCGCCTTGCTGGCCACGGTGGCTGGCCTGGGCGTGGCGATTCCTGCCCTGTTTGGCTATAACTATCTGGCCAGCCGCGTCAAAAACATCACCATCGCCATGCAGATTTTTGTCGATGAGTTCATTACCCGTACCGCTGAACTGTACGGTAAGGAATAAGGCATAAGCGATGTCAGAAGGCGTCAAAGAAGAGAACCAGCTCTACGATGAGATCAACATTACGCCCATGCTGGATCTGGCGTATGTGCTGCTGGTGATTTTTATCATCATGACTACCGCGTCCGTGCAAGGCGTCAAAGTCGACATGCCGCACACGGTGAACTCTGCTGCCTTGGCCAAACCGCAAATGCGCGCGATTACCGTTACCAGTGATGGCAGTGTCTACCTTGATGCGTTCCCGGTGGATATGGCACAGCTGGAGCAGCGGCTGGCGCAATATAAAAGCAGCAATCCCGAGCTGCCGGTGGTGCTCAAGGGGGATGCCGCCGCGCATTATGAAAAGGTCTCTGAAGTGCTGGAAATCTGTAAACGGCTGGACATTACCGAAGTCGGCCTGGTGACCAAGAAAGTGGTGGAGTAAGCCATGCAAGTTCAGAACGACGCCCAACCTTACGACACCATCAACATCACGCCCATGCTGGATTTGGCCTATGTGCTGCTGGTGATTTTTATCCTGATGACCACGGCGGGCGTACAAGGCTTGACCATGAATCTGCCCAAGCCGTCTAACAAGCCTAGCACTGAAAAACACGACATCAAAATCGTGCAGGTACAACAGGGCGGCACGCTCACCATCAATGGGGTTGGCGTGACCATGGCTGAACTGGAGACACAACTCAACCAGGCCAAGGCCATGGATCCCAAGTTCAACGTCATGATCAAGGGTCAGCCACAAGCCCCGTATGCCGGTGTCATCGGCGTCATTGACCTCGTTAACCGCTTGCAAATTGAAAATGTCGGCCTGGTGACCGGCAAAATTGGGACCTAGGGTATGGCGATGGAAGATAACCTTTCCACTGATACGCCGGTACACCCCGCACGGCTGTGGGCGACCCGCATCCTGATTGCTGTATTGGTGCTGGCCGTCTTGGCTGGCATCGCTTATGGCATCAAAAAACTGTTTTCGGGTGGGCCGACGCAGAAAAAGCAAATCACTACTGTGAAATTGCTGCCCGACACACCGCCGCCACCTCCGCCGCCTCCGCCTAAAGAGCCACCCAAGGAAACGCCGAAGGAGCAGCCGAAAGAAGCGCCTAAAGAGCCTGAGCCCAAACCGGTTGAAGCACCGCCTGCCGAGAACCTCAAGATGGAAGGCGCTGCGGGAGATGGCCCAAGTCCCTTTCAGTCCGGTGCCGTGAATAATGAGTACAAGGGGGGCGACGTCACCACTGGTCCCAAAATTGGCGGCAAAAAGAATATGGCTGCGTTTGCCTGGTTTACCAACAAGGTGGATGCGCAAATCAAGAAAGCGCTGGATGCAGAAAGTGGACTGAGCAAAGTGAAGTATCAGGTCGATGTCAGGGTGTTTTTAAATGCCCAGGGCGACATTGATCATGCGGAATTGATTGACTCCAGTGGTGATGTTGAAACCGATGCCTTGATCCGCAAAGTATTGAGCCGGATTCCGCCGTTGAAAGAGTCTGCGCCAGAGGATATGCCAAGAAAGGTCATCGTCAGAATGGCCTCGAAAAACATGTCATGAAGTACGGAACACACAACAGCGTTAATCACTATTGATCGCAAGCCTCGCAGTAAAGAGCCTCTTGGTAAAGAGCGAAAGTAACTAGGGAAAGATATGAAGATAAAAGCAAAGAACTGGATGATTCCATGGCTGGTGGCCGGCCTGTTTAGCACACAAGCCCAGGGTGTACTCGCCGGTGAACGTGAATCACTGGAAGAGGTGCGTGCCACCACCATGAATTTGATCGAGTTGCTGGTACAAGAGGGTGTACTGTCTAAAGAAAAAGCGGATGCTTTGCTCAAGCAAGCGCAAGCTGCCAAACAAAAAGCACAAGAAGAAGCGGCCAGTGTTGCCGAATCTGCCGCACCAGATGCGCCAGCTGCGGCGACGCAATCGAAAGCGATCCGCGTGCAATATGTGCCTGAGCATGTCAAAAACGAAATGCGTGCTGAGATTGAGCAAGAGGTGATGAAAAAACTCAATTACAAGGCAGGCGAGCGGTTAGGGATTCCAGAGTGGATTGATCGCGTTGAGTGGACGGGGGCTCTGCGTTTGCGCTACCAGGAAGATATGTTCAGTGATAATAATGTGACGCCTGCAGATCTTGCTTCTAATAATAGGCAATATATGCAAGTCAATAACACCAGTGAAGACAGGCAGCGTCAGCGTATTCGCGCCTTGTTTGGCGCTAATCTACATATTAATGACTGGTTGAATGGTGGTATTCGGTTTACCACTGGTATGCTACAGACGCCAGTGACTCCAAACCAGACAGAAGGCTTCTCGCAGGGTAAATTTATCTTTGGGCTGGACAGAGCTTTTCTTGAGGCTAAACCCTATGATTGGTTAACCTTAACAGGCGGCCGGTTTGCCAACCCATTCTTTACTGGCAATCAGACGTTCAACACAGACTTGCTCTGGGATCCTGATTTGGCATTTGACGGCTTGGTAGCGAGAGTCAATCCTAAACTTAACCAACACTGGCAACTCTTCTCAACAGCAGGAGCTTTCCCTATTGAAGAGATTGAAAGTTCAGATACCAACAAGGCTCGCGATAAATGGTTATATGCCGCGCAAGGTGGGATTGAATGGACCTCTGATAACAACAGTAAGGTGAAGCTTGGCGTTGCCTATTATGATTTTAAAAACGTTGAAGGTAAGCCGAGAGAGTTTGTTGGAGATACACGCTATGACGCGACTGTTCCTCTCTGGCGACAAAAGGGGAACAGTACCTTTAAAATGAATCCGTTTGGAAATAACTGCGGCAGTCAAAACAATCCTTCACTTTGTGGGCTGGCCTCGCAGTTTCAGCTAATCAACTTTACTGGTGAGGTCGACTTGGCAGTTTTCGATCCTGTCCATGTCATTTTGCATGGGGCCTATGTTAAAAATATCGGCTTCGATCAAGAAGAAATATTGCGTCGAACCAACACATTATATGATGAGCAGGATGAGGGGTATGAGTTTGCGCTCATGGTTGGGCATCCAATGATTAAAAAACTGCATGACTGGCAAGTGTTTGGGGGATATAGGCGTCTTGAAGCTGACGCTATGTTGGATGGTTTCACCGACTCTAACTTCCGTCTTGGTGGCACAGATGCCAAAGGCTTTTATTTGGGCGCACAGTACGGCTTGGGCAAAAATGCCTGGTTATCTTCCAGATACGTCAGTGCCGATGAAATTTCTGGTTTGCCATTCTCTGTGGATACCTTTTTCCTCGACTTTAATGGCCGGTTTTAAAGGGACTGTATGAAACTCATCTCGTCACTCCTGCTGAGCCTGAGCTTGATTGGACTCTGTGTAGAGCCAACGGCTGCTGCAGAAAAGCAGGACAAATCGGCCAAACGTGCCGCCATCCTCATGCAAAAAATGAAGCAGGATATGGAGGCGGAAAAATCTGCCCTGCAATCGCAGTTTGAGCAAGAGAAACAGGGCTTGTCGCAAGCCTTGGATCAGGCGCAGTCTGCACAGCGCTCGCATTCGGCCAAATTACAGGGACAGCTCAAACGCAACCAGCAATTGCAGTCTGACAATCAGAAGCTGTTGCAGGAAAAAGACGCGTTATCTGCGCAACTCAAACAGTTGCAAACACAGCTCGCCGAAAAAAACCAGCAACTTGAGGCGGCCGAACAACAACTCAAGCTTGCACATGCGACGCAAGAGAGCAACGAGCAGCAACGCAAACAACTGCTTTCCAAAGTGAGTGACAACCACCAGAAGCTGACCAGCTGCGAAGAAAAAAACAGCCGTTTGTATGCGTATGGGCATGAGTTGGTGGATTTGTATGACAATGCCAGTTTTTATCAAAAAGTGCTGCGTTCAGAGCCGTTTTTTCAATTAAAGCGGGTTGAACTTGAGAATATCCTTCAAGAAAAGCACAGCCAGTTACTGGAAAACAAGGTCGACAAAGTTGCAACGCCTTAAGTGGCTTCCAGCATAGGCAGGTAGACGGTTTGATGATAGGCTTGCCTGCATGATGCGTTTAATTGATCACTGGTTCACGCGCGCAGAATGTGCGCGCATCTTTCCGTTTATCGGCTTTATTTTGCTGTTGGCCCTGCAGCCTTGGTTAGTGGATCTCTTCACTGCGCTGGGGGTGGCGGGGCAAGCGGCGTATTTGTGTCGCTGCTTGCTGGCCTTGGCGTGCCTGTTCTACTTTAAAGCCGATTATCGCGAGTTGACCGACAAGCCTGCGCGCGCGCAGATCGGGCTTGCTTTACTGGCGGGGGTGCTGGTGTTTGTTCTGTGGGTTGCGCCTTACCCAGTCTGGTTGGGCGGGAGCGAGACACAAGCCATCGTGGCGATGCCTATGCAGACAGGGGAGGATCTGTTCTGGTTAGCGTGCCGTTGGGCGGGTTCTGCATTGGTTGTGCCTGTAATTGAAGAACTGTTCTGGCGTTCGTATCTGATGCGCAGGCTGGATGCGAACGATTTTCTGACTGTGTCACCTGCCGCAGTCACGACTTATGCAATCCTGCTAAGTAGCGTATTATTCGCTGTGGAGCATCAACTCTGGTTTGCAGGGCTGTTGGCAGGATTGGTATATGCTTGGTTATACCGTCATTTCCAGGTGCTCTGGGTCGCAATCATTGCGCATGTCACCACCAATGCGCTCTTAGGGGCGTGGGTAGTGTTTGGTGACCATTGGCAATATTGGTGAACCGAGTGTGTAAGCGTTTGTCTTGAACAGCGCGTCTTGCTCAAGACGGCGGATTAAAAACCGTTATCAGGTTGCGAGTGATCGCAACAGAAGTTAAAAATAGCGAATATTAAAGGGTGATGATGAAAAAAATCGCATTGATCGTACCAGCACTGATGCTGGTAATGGCTGGTTGCAGCAAACATGATGAAGCCAGTAAAGTCGGCTCCCAGGTGGTTGCCAAGGTGAATGGTAGTGAAATTACCGTTCACCAGCTGAATTTTGCCTTGTCCAAACTGGGCAAGCTGGACCAGTCGCAAGTGAAAGCCGCATCTGAAAAAGTGTTACAGCAAATGGTAGACATGGAATTGCTCAAGCAAAAATCTGTGGACGAAAAGCTTGACCGTGACCCGAATGTGTTACAAGTGCTAGAGGCCACCAAGCAGCAAGTGCTGGCGCAAGCCTATATGCAAAAAGTGGCCGCTAAACAGGGCACCCCTTCTGCAGCGGATATCCAGAAGTTTTATGACACGCATCCTGAATTATTCAGCGAACGTAATGTGTATGTGATCCAGGAATTTGCCGTGAAAGATGGCACGCAACACGTCAGCGAAATTGAAGCAGGCATTAATGCTGCCAAGACGCCTGAGGAAATTGCGAAATGGCTGCAAGACAATAAATACGTCTTTAACGTGAATGCCAGCCGCAAAGCCGCCGAACAGTTGCCACTCGAGTTGCTCAAGCAGCTTAACGCGTTGAAAGCCGGTGATACATTGGTGGTCAAAAGCCCACAAGCGCTGGTTTTGCTGTATCTGGCCAAAGTCGATCGCCAACCGGTCAATTTTGACAATGCTAAACCAGTGATCCAGCAGTTCCTGGTCAACTCTGGACAGCAAACACTGATCAAGAATGAGGTTGCGAGTTTGCGCAAAGAGGCCAAGGTTGAGTTTTATGGCGACTTCTCTAAAATGACCCTGAACGCTGACACCACTGCGCCTGCAGTCCCTGCAGCCAAACCAGAACCTGCGGCGGTTGCACCAACATCGCCAACAGAAGCCACACATAATCAGGCGATTGAAAAAGGTTTGTCCGGCTTGTAAGCATCGACTTGCCAACGGAATGGCAGACCTGCCAAATCAACAAAAGCCCTGCATATTGCGGGGCTTTTTTATACGCTATGTGAGGATGTAGATTCCGGTGTTTAATTGGCATGGAAGGGCGTTTGCGTTATGCAAATTGATAGGTTGTTTGTTGAAGCCAAAACATATGGCGGACTGTAGACGAGTCCGCCCTACGAGGGCTATTGATGTAAACAAGAAAACTCTTCTAAAGCTGGTGCTAACGCTTATTTGGACAACGTTTTGGTATATGCCAAAAATAAACTTGGATATGCATGACACTTACACAATTTCAGGGGTAATAGAAAAAAGAAACGTCAGAGGTGGCAAATATGTAATTAGAGTCCCTAATCCTCATAAAAATAAAACCGTTTTTGACCATGATCTGTACATATATCCCTGGTTTTCTTACAGCTACGCTCAATTTGGTGTTAACAACGCGTCCTTTTGTGAAACGCGTGAAAGTCTTGCGCTTATCAGTGAGCAAGCCCCTGTGCAAGTTCTTTTTGCTAGGAATGTTGGTGGCATATTTGCCAAAGATTATATGGTCGCTGAAGTGAAACTTAATGGTCATGCAGTTGACTGCTATTCAAAAAATGAAGTCCTTAAGCATTACCAAGAGTTATGGTTGATTAATTTTCACCCTCTTTCAATAGGTTTTTTCATATTAGGATTGCTTGCAATTTGGTACTCACGGTTTTATAGCTTTTTAAATGTTAACAAGGATAAATAAGATGGCAACTTCAGGTCTGCTAGGATTAGCCCGTGTAGGGCGGACTCGTCTTCAGTCCGCCGTATGAAATAGATTCAATCATCAATCTCACTGATTATCTTGCGGTTATCAAGCGTCCTCTCAATCCTCTGAACGCACTAACCTTTAACCTTACCTCAAGCGCGCTGTTTTCTGCGCCAGGCCCAGCCGCCGGCGAGCAGCAAGGCCAATGGCAGTCCAAACTGAAACCCGTTAAACAGCAGCATCAGCCAGGTACGCTGCGTCGGTAATGCAATCACAGTATCGCGGAGTGGCGTCACGGGCAGGCTGACGGTAGGCTGGTTATTCACGACCCATTGCAGGCTTTGCAGACTGAGTGCCAGGTTGCCGCCGCGCTGGATTTGCTGGTTAGAAAAAAAGTCTGGGCTCGCGATGACCAGAATGCGTTGTTTGTTGCCCGAGGCTAGGGGTTTTTCCAATGCCAGCATCAGCGTGGCCGGGCCGGGCGTATCTTTGGTGGCATTAAAGGTCATGGCGGAGGGCGCCGGATGGGCGGGCTGATAGCTTGCGCTCACCCAGCCTTGCTCTGCGGCGGCCACTAGCGGCAGGCTTTGCCACGGGTCATTCGGGATGCGCTGGTGCTCTATTGCATGCGCCTGGTTGAAGAAGGTGCGCAAGCCAAATTCCTGCGTTGGTCCGCGTGCGCCATAGCGCTGGGTACTTAAATCATGCAGGGGAATATCAAACTGGCGATTGACGGGATCAATGACTATGCCTGGGCTAATGGTCAGGCGCAGGTCTTGTGCCAGTGCTTGCAAGCCCTGTGCCTGTGGCGAGGTGGTGAGCCAAACCAGGTTGCCGCCCTGTTGCACATGTTGGCGAATCGCCGCGATTTGTGCAGGCGAGTAGGGTTTGTCGCTCCCGGCCAGGACCAAACTTGGTAAGGTTTTCGCTGGCGTGGCTGGCAGGTCTCCGGTCAAGACGGGGATGCCTGCATTTTGTAGGGCTTGTGCCAATTGGCTCAAACCAGTGCCATGCGTGTCATGCAATGCATGGGCCGCGAGAAATTGCAGCGGGGCGCGTTCGCCATGCTGCAGGCTGAGTAAGGCATTGGTAAAGGCTTCTTCGGTGTAAGGCAAATACAGGCGCTGCTGCTGGCCGGCATAGCGGATCAGCATTTCGCCTTCTTTTTTAATCTGCCACTCTCTGGCCAGCGTAGGTGCGGTGGCCGGATCAATAAATTGCAGATGTATGCCGCGGTGTTGCTGCTGATAGCGCTGCACCAGCGCCACAATCGACTTGCGGAAATAGCGGCCTTTGAACGGGCTGTTGCTGCAAAAGGCGATAATCTCTATGCGACCCGGCAGGTCATGGAGAACCTGCTGGCTGGCGGCAGATAAGGTATTACGATGATTGTGTGTGGTGTCTGCCATGGCATGAAACTGCCAGGCCAGCCAGCCCAGTCCCAGTGCCACAATCAGCAGCGCAGGCACCACCAGTTGATGCTGCCACCAGTGGGCAAGGCGTTGGCTTAAAGGAGGGGCGGTGGAGGTGTCTTTGGTTGTATTAGCCATACAGTCGGTCCGCATGTAAACGCCGGATCGCCAGCAGCACAAAAAAGCCGGCAAACAAGACAAAAAACAGGATGTCGTAGCTATTGAGGATGCCCAGCGCAAACTGGCGGTAATGCTGCATCAGTGAAAAATCATGAAACAGGGCCTGGTGGTCGTCGCTGAAAAACTTGTCCAGCAACAGCCAAAAAGTCAGCGCGGTCAGGCTGCAGAATGCTGCCAGGATAGGGTTGGCGGTCAGGCAAGAAATATAGAGCCCGAGCGCACTGCTGGCTAGCATCAATAACCATAAGCCAAACGCATGCGTGAGCAGATAGGGCAGGTCAATTTCTGCCCAGGGCAGCAGCAGCGCGATCATCAGCACCATGCTGAGAATTAACAGACTCAAATAGCTGAGGATGCCAAGCAGCTTGCCCAGGATCAGTTCAGTCATGCTGAGTGGTGCACTCATGAGCAAGGCCATGGTCTGGTTTTTGCGCTCCTCACTGATCAGCTTCATGCTTACCAGCGGCACCACAAACAGCATCAGCACGGCTGCCACACCAAACACACCTTCTGCCATAAACTGGGTGAGGCCGATACGCTGTACCTGCCAATGCGCGCTTTGCATGATCTCGAAATACTGGTTAAAACTCAGGCTGTAATAAGTGCCAACAATGGCCTGAAAGATGGCCAGCACCAGCCAGCCCATGGGTGTGGCAAACAGGCTGCGTAATTCTTTGCGGGCAATGATCAGTATCATGGGCAACCCTGCGCTTACAAGCCCTTGATAATGCCAAAACGCACGGCAATATGCACCAGCTGGCCCGTGGTTTCGACGCCCAGCTTTTGCCGCACACTGGTCTGGATATTGGCGACGGTTTTGTAGCCAATATGCATGGCCTTGGCAATTGCCGCCAGCGCCTCGCCCTGGGCAATGCGCCGGAACACTTCAAACTCGCGTGGCGAGAGTTTCTGGATCGGGTTTTCCTGGCTTTCCAGGTGATACATGGACAAACTCTGCGCCAGTTCGTTATTGATATAGCGGCCGCCCTTGAGGATTTTCTGCACCGCCTCCAGCACCACTTCTGGCGGCTCAGTTTTGGTCACATAGCCGCGTGCGCCTGCTTGAATCGCGCGCGTGGCATAGATGCAGTCATCATGCATGCTAAAAATCAACACGCGCATCTGCGGCTTGCGGTGCAAAATGCGTTTGAGCGTTTCCAGCCCCCCTATGCCAGGCATGTCCAGATCGAGGATCAGCAAGTCCGGGTGGTTTTTTTCCACCAGCAGGCAGGCTTCTTCGCCGCTCAATGCATCTTGCGTGACCTGGTGGTTGGCCTGCTCCAGCATGGTCCGCAAGCCTTGCCTCAGCATGGCGTGGTCATCTGCGATCATTACTTTGGCCATGACGCGTACGACTCCTTACTTCTTGTTGGCAAAGGTGATGTTCACACATTTGTCGTTGGCAAATGTGAGTTCGGCGGTATTGAAATATTTATTTGGCGCATATTGAATCTTGCCCTGGTAATACCACATTTCAACGCTGTCACCTTCGCCTGCCGTCGCTTGACCTTTTTCCTGCAGGATCTGGTCAGCGTTATGGGGTTTAACGGCCACTTCTTTTTTCACCGGTTTGCCCAGTTGCTCTTCGACAAATTGGCGGGATTTTCCGCTATAAGCCTGCAAGAAGGGTTGCTCTAGCGTGTTGAGGTCTTTGGCTGCGAGCGAAAAAGGGAACAGCAGTACGATCAGGCCTTGCCATTTAGGATGTTGCATAGTCATTGACTCCCGGGTTGGTGGGTAAGGAAGAGGCAGGCAAAGCCTGCGGGTGTGCCTGCAAGGGCAATAGGCCAGTAATCAAGGTGCCGGCTTGCAAGCCACTCATGAGCTTGAAGCTGCCATGCAGGGATTCGATGCGTTCGCGCATGCCGACCAGGCCGACGCCTTCGGTGGCCAGTGAAGTATCCATGCCTTTGCCATTGTCACGTACTTCAATCTGCAACCACCATTTGTCCTGACGCTGGATCACCTGCAAATCGATCCAGACTTCGGTGGCCTGGGCGTGACGTGCAATATTGGTCAGCGCCTCTTGCGTCACGCGAAACGCCACGATATTGATATCTTCGTTTAAGGCATGCTCGCCGGTATCCAGCAGCAAATGGCAATCCACGCGCGGATTGAGTTTTTTCCAGTCACTCACCAGTCGCTCGATGGCCCCGACCAGGCCCAGTGAATCCAGCGCGGGCGGGCGCAGATGCTTGATCAGGGCGCGGATGGATTGCTGGACGTGTTGCGTATTGGAGGCGATTCTGACCGCAATCACATGCGCCTGCTCCGGCGTGCTTTTTTGCAGGGTGAGTGCATCCATACGGATCGCCGTCAGGTATTGCCCGGTTTCGTCATGAATCTCGCTGGCAATATATTTGCGTTCATGCTCTTGCACCTGCATGGCATGGCGCGCCAGCACACGGTTTTCTTTCAGGGTACGTTCCAGGTCCTGCTCGACTAGGCATTGCTCAGTCATATCTACCAGATACCCATGGATTTGTGCGGCCTGGTTGTCGCTGGGAGCCATGTAAACAAAGCGGGCACTCACATAACACGGCAGGCCATCTGGGCGGCGGATTTGCAGCTTGTTGAAGTTGATTTCCTGCTGCTGTTGCAATTGCACAATAAATGGCAGCCAGTCAAAGCTGAACAACTCACGTGTATTGCGGTTGTGGCTCAGTGGGCGGCAAATACGCTCAAAGGCGCGGTTGTGCATGCCGATGTTGCCTTCCAGGTCCAGCACTACATTCCCGGTCAAATCTCCATCAAACAGGGTTTTATAGAGCTGCTGGCTGCTACTCAGACGCGCCTCGGTCTGTTTGCGGCGCTGGATTTCGGCATGAATCTCACGCCAGCGGCGCTGGCTGAACCACACACTGAGCAACACCAATACAAACAGGGTCAGTGGGACTTCGTCTAGTTGCGCATATTCATAGGTGAGTAGCCAGGCGTTCACACGTTCTGCCAGGTCGAATGCGGATGACAGCACAAAGGTGACGGCCACGCCTGCGATCACGATAAGCGTGTCACGACTGGCCCGACTGAGATGGCCGAGCTGATGAAATACCCTAAAGAATGGCATAGACCAATGATATGAATGCATGACTTGAAAGATCCACTCAGTCAGCGCAGAGCACATCTGCTATTGACGGTGTTGGCGGTCAATTTGCGCCAAGTGAATGTGCGCCACTATAGACCACATCCTTAGGCTGGCTGTAGTGAAAGATTCCCGTTGTGGGGTGTGATGCGATGATGAATTCTTGAATAGATGATAGGGAATGTTTCATCTATTGCCAATGTTACAAATTATTAACAATTTCGGTCGTGAAGTGCAGCATTCGGGGGGGTGACTGCAACAACACATCAAACTCATTCTTGAGAGATTAGGAGATCGTATGAAAAACAATTCAACACGTGCCATTGTTGGCGCTTTGGTTGGAGGCTTGTTTGCCAGCGTTTCTGGTCTGGCATTTGCGGATGCTGACCTGGACAAGGCATTGAACACCCCAGGGGCTTGGCCTGTGGCAACCGGTGGCTATTATAGCCAGCACAACAGCCCGCTGGCACAAATTAACAAATCCAACGTTAAAAATGTGAAAGCAGCCTGGTCATTCTCTACCGGTGTGCTCAATGGTCACGAAGGTGCGCCATTGGTCATCGGCGACATGATGTATATCCACTCCGCTTTCCCAAATAACACTTATGCTTTGAATCTGAACGATCCAGGCAAAATTGTTTGGCAACACAAACCTAAGCAAGATGCTTCTACCAAAGCAGTGATGTGCTGTGACGTGGTAGACCGTGGTCTGGCTTACGGCGCGGGTCAAATCGTGAAGAAACAAGCCAATGGCCATGTACTGGCGTTGGATGCCAAAACCGGTAAGGTGAACTGGGAAGTGGAAATGTGTGATCCGAAAGTCGGTCAGACATTGACACAGGCACCGTTTGTCGCCAAAGACACGGTCTTGATCGGTTGTTCTGGCGCTGAGCTGGGTGTGCGTGGTGCGGTTAACGCACTGGACCTGAAAACAGGTGAACTGAAATGGCGTGCGTTCGCAACCGGTTCTGACGAGTCCATCCGTTTGGCAAAAGACTTCAACAAAGAAAACCCACACTACGGTCAATTTGGCCTGGGCCTCAAAACCTGGGAAGGCGATGCCTGGAAAATCGGTGGCGGTACTAACTGGGGTTGGTATGCTTACGATCCTAAGTTGAACCTGTTCTACTACGGTTCCGGCAACCCAGCACCATGGAACGAAACCATGCGTCCTGGCGATAACAAGTGGACCATGACTATCTGGGGTCGTGACCTCGACACCGGGATGGCGAAATGGGGTTACCAAAAGACACCTCATGACGAGTGGGACTTTGCTGGTGTGAACCAGATGGTGCTGACTGACCAACCTGTTGACGGCAAGATGACACCGCTGCTCAGCCACATTGACCGTAACGGTATCTTGTACACGCTGAACCGTGAAAACGGCAAGCTGATCGTGGCTGAAAAAGTCGACCCAGCCGTGAACGTGTTCAAGAAAGTGGACCTGAAATCAGGCACACCAGTGCGTGATCCAGAGTTTGCAACCCGTATGGACCACAAAGGCACCAACATTTGTCCATCTGCGATGGGCTTCCACAACCAGGGTGTTGACTCTTACGACCCAGAAAGCCGTACCTTGTACGCAGGTCTGAACCACATTTGTATGGACTGGGAGCCGTTCATGCTGCCATACCGTGCCGGTCAGTTCTTCGTCGGTGCAACTCTGGCGATGTACCCTGGCCCGAATGGCCCAACCAAGAAAGAAATGGGTCAGATCCGTGCATTTGACTTGACCACTGGTAAAGCCAAATGGACCAAGTGGGAGAAATTTGCAGCTTGGGGCGGTACTTTGTACACCAAAGGCGGCCTGGTTTGGTACGCAACACTGGATGGTTACCTGAAAGCGTTGGATAACAAAGACGGTAAAGAGCTGTGGAACTTCAAGATGCCATCTGGTGGTATCGGGTCTCCAATGACTTACTCCTTCAAGGGTAAACAATACGTCGGCAGCATGTACGGTGTCGGTGGCTGGCCAGGCGTTGGTCTGGTGTTTGACCTGACAGACCCAAGTGCTGGTTTGGGTGCGGTTGGTGCGTTCAAAGAACTGCAAAACCACACACAAATGGGCGGTGGCCTGATGGTGTTCAGCCTGTAATTCAAGTCCTGAACCTGTTGATGTAGTGTGCAGGGTGGCCGTCGGTCGCAAGACGGGCCGGTCACCCTGTTCTCAGCCCTAGAGTGAAGAGAGCAAATATGTTTCCTGATGTAAAAAGAGTCCGTGCTGGCTGGGTTAGCGCCTGCCTCACGTTGGCATTCAGTCTGTTGGCGTTGCCTGCCGTGGCTGCAAATGCGCTCAATGTCTGTGCTGGTAAGTCCGAGCTGCCTTTTTCAAATGACAAGCAAGAGGGCTTTGAAAACAAGATTGCAAATGTGATTGGCAAGGCCATGAATCTGCCAATTAACTATTTCTGGTGGACCAATCCACTCACCCTGCAAAAAGACATGGAAGCAGGTAAATGTGATGTGTTGATTGGCACCGATCCGAATGATCCGCGTGTGCTGACGACCAAACCTTACTATCGTTCAGCTTATGTGTTTATCACACGCAAAGACCGTGAAATTGATGTGACCTCCTGGGATCATCCCTACCTCAAAGAGAAAAATTTCCGTATTGGTGTCATGCCGGATAGCCCCGGTAAAAACATGTTGCTGCAAATCAACCGTTTTGACGACATGTTTGACTACTTTACTGAAATCCAGAATTTTCAGTCCACCCGCAACCGTTACATCCACGTCGAGCCGTCACGGCTGGTGAATGATGTGGCCAATATGCATTTGCATATGGCGATGTTGTGGGCGCCAGAAGCTGCGCGTTATGTGCGTGCTTCCGAAGTGCCGTTGAATATGGTGATCGTCGAAGATACCGCCAAAAAAACCAACGGTGAAAAAATCCCCATGCACTACAACGTGGTCATGGGCGTCAACAAGCAGCACCCCGAGCTGGTGGATGCTTTGAATCGTGTCATTGATGCGCATGGCGCAGAGATTACTGCCATCCTCAAGGATGAAGGCATTCCTCTGTTGAGTCTGCATTAAGTCACTGTATTTTGTTAATCAAGTTTTGGAGTTTGAATTGAAAGAATCTCAACAACCGCATTTACGCCGCCTGCGTCAACCGCTGACCATGGCTTTGGGTCTGACGGGTTTGGTCATGGCTGCTTTTCTGACGGTGGCCTGCGCCAAAGATGAATCTGCTGCGAGTCCTTCTGCGGCTAAAGCAGAGGCGCCTGCAACGCCAGCCACTGCCGTGCATGTCGCGTTGAAAGATGGTCCGCCATTGGAGTTTCGTGGCACGATTTCGGGGGATGTGCTGGAGATCGCACCGATGGACGGTGAGACCTTTACCCCTGAAGCCAAGCATTTTTTAGCCACCGGTGAAAACCCCTACCGATCCGATCCTGAAGCGATCAAAAAAGGCTATACGATTTTCTCAACCGCCTGTTCTGGTTGCCATGGTCACTTGGCTGAGGGCAAGTTAGGTCCGGCGCTGGCAGATGAATACTGGACTTATCCTAAAAATCAAACCGACAAGGGCATCTTTGAAACCATTTATGGTGGGGCGAACGGCATGATGGGGCCACAACAGGGCCGCCTGCAAGTGGATGAGATTATTCATATTATTGCCTGGATTCGTCACCAGGAGGAAGAGAACCTTAAAAACGGTGGCGCGGCAACGCCTCACGGTTAAACGACTTACCAGAGGGTTAGGCTGGTGGGCCCTCTGATAATTGAAAAAAATACACCAGCTAATTTGTGATTAAGGAGAAATGTGATGAAACACGTAATGACATTACTGGCCGTGGCTGGTGTGTTGGCAGTGTCCAATCAGGCTCTGGCTTACGATGGTCAAAATTGTAAAGAGCCAGGTAACTGCTGGGAAGCCAAACCCGGCTATCCGGAAAAAATTGCGGGTTCCAAATACGACCCAAAACATGATCCGGTGGAACTCAACAAACAAGAGGAAGCCATCAAAGCCATGGATGCACGTAATGCAAAACGCATTGCAAACGCCAAATCCAGCGGCAACTTCGTATTTGACGTGAAGTAATCTTAAATTCCCCCCAGGAGACTGACATCGTTTCCGGTGTCAGTTTCGTCCCCCGTTTGCATGTGACATACCGGTGTCGATTGTGCGCAGTCGATAGTGGCCTGTTTCATTCTGAATCATGGATGGTGTATGGAAAAACAAATGGATTTGGCCGCATGGCGTGAAGGTGCGCTGGCGTTCGAGCAAGCATTAAACAGTGTGGTTGTTGGCATGCCTGAGCAAGTCAGGGCGCTCACGATTGCGATTTTTTCACGTGGCCACGTGCTGCTGGAAGGTGACGTTGGCGTGGGTAAAACCACGCTGTTACGCGCGGCTGCGCAATTGCTGGGCGGCGGCTATCAGCGCATTGAGGGCGCGATTGACCTCATGCCGAGTGACTTTTTGTACCATGCCTATATCAATGAGCAGGGGCAGGCTGCGGTCAAGCCGGGGCCACTGTTGCAACATGAAGACGCGCTCTCGGTGTTCTTCTTTAACGAAATCAACCGTGCCCGACCACAGGCCCACGCCTTGTTTCTGCGCCTGATGGCTGAGCGCTCGGTCAATGCCTTTAACCGTGAATATCATTTTCCGCACCTGACCGTGTTTGCTGACCGTAACCGGCTGGAGCGTGAAGAGACGTTTGAGATCCCTGCGGCGGCACGTGACCGTTTCCTGATGGAAATTTCGGTGAAGGCGCCGGATGCACGCGAGCTGCAACGGGCACTGATGTTTGATACCCGCTTTTATGATGTCGATGCACTGGTCGGCCAGTTGCCGTCAGGCCTCACGCCTTACGATCAACTGAATGCACTGGCTGCGCAGGTGCAAAGCACCGTGCGTGCAGAGTTGGCCTTACAAGAGTATGCGGTAGAGCTCTGGCGCGTGCTCAAGGACCCGCTGGCCGCTGGCATCAGCCTGCCCGAGGTGGATATGAGCCGCTTGCTGGCCGGTGGTGCCAGCCCACGCGGCATGGCCATGTTGATGCGCAGTGCGCGTACGCGTGCCTGGCTCGAAGGCCGCGATTATCTCACCCCGGATGATATCCGTGCCGTCTGGCCGTATGTGGTGACGCACCGCGTGTTTTTGAGCGGCGCCTATGCCTTGCAGCATGAGCGGATTGCCCCGCAATTGCTGCAAGCCGTGCTGGATAAAGTCTCTGCGCCCTAAGCGGTGCTGCAGGTTCAAGTCATGATGCAGACCGATGTGTGTGTATGGATGTGAGTGAAGCATGGTAGCTGCAAGCAACGCAATGGCGCAACAGACCGGGCAGGGGCCTATGCAGCCGCTCTCGGCGGCGTCCGTACAAGCGGCCTTCGAGCCGCACCAGTTCTTTTATCCGGTGCCATGGCGGGCACACAGCTATCACGCGGGCGCGACGCTCACCAAGCATCATGGCAACGGCACTGACTTCGCTGGCTATGCTTCTTTACTGGCTTGCCCGGATCCCAAACGGATTGATATTCGGGCCAGTGTACGCACGCAGCCACAGCAATGGCTGGTCAGGACCTATCTTGAACGTGCTGCCATTCATGTCTACGCCATTGTGGATGTTTCCAGCTCCTTATTTTTTCAGGGCCCTTCTGCCCAAGACTTGCAGCAGCGCCTAACCCGTTTTGTCGCGTCGCTCGCGTGGTCGGTGACGCGCCAGGGCGATGGCTTCGGCATGCACGCTGCCAGCGACCATTTACCAGGCAGTTTGCAACGCCTGCCCAGTTTTCAGCCTGGCACAGCGCAGCAAGTACATGGGCTGCTCAATGACTATTGGCAGCAGGCGCGTAGTTCGGGTGCTGATCACGGCCACACGGCCAGCGCCCTTCCTGCTGCGATAGAGGCCATCGGTCCACGGCGTGCGCTGGTATTCCTCATCTCTGACTTTTTTTGGCCAGAGTCACTGCTGCAAGCCACCATGCGTGCCGCTCAGCCACATGATGTGGTGCCTGTGGTATTGCGCGATGCCTCGGCGTTTGAGGCATTGCCGGCGTTCGGCTGGGCGCGATTACGCGATATGGAAACCGGGCAGGAGCGCAGCTGGCTATTGCGGCGCAAGTTGCGCACACAGATCGCCGCGGATGCCGCGCAGCAAACGCAGTCGCTCAATCTTGGCTTGGTCAAGGCGGGTGCCAGATCCCCTTTGTGGCTAGCCCCGGATTGGCGTGCGGAAGACGTGAGCCGACACTTGATGGAGACGATGGCATGAGTATCACAAGCAACCGGTTTGCGGGCACGATGCAGTTTACGCGCTGGCTGGCGACATTTTTTGCAGGGTATCTGCTGGCGGCCACTACGCTGGCATATGCCGCCAGCACCACAGCAAGCACCCAAGCCACAACGCACGCCAGCATACGCGTAGAAAGCGCCACGCGTGAGGCAGATTACACGCTGGGCAGCATTGCAACACAGCATCTCAAGATTCATGTCCCGCCTGGTTTTGTGCTGGATCCGGCCAGTTTGCCTGCCCCGGCACAAAATGAGGCCATTGAGCTGCGCGATGCCCATTGGCAACATGAGGACCTGGCGAATGAGCGCGTGATTAACCTGCAGATAGACTGGCAAATTTTTGTTGCCGGCGACACGGTTAAAATCCTGCCCTTAAAAAAACTGCACCTTGAATTCACCTGCGATCAGTCCAGCTGCGCCCAGCAACGGTTGACCGTTGATGTGCCGCCAGACAAGGTCATTGTGTCGAGTTTGCTGCCTGCGCGGATTGATGCCGAGCACGTCAAGCTTTACCCGGATGCGCCCATGCCAAGCTGGCCGCTCGCGCCACAACTGTGGTCACTGGCAGGTTGGGGCAGTGCGCTTGTATTGGCATTGCTTTACCTGGCCTGGGTGGCCGGCTGGATCGCCTTTCCACAAGAAAAACACATGCCTTTCCGTCAGGCCTGGCGCCAGATACGCAAACTCAGGGGAGGGGCGGCCTCGGATAGTTTGCAGGCCATGCGCTTGCTGGTGCGGGCCATGGATCAATTTGCCGGGCATGCGGTGACTGCCGAAAATCTGCCACAGTTAATGCAGCAGCAACCTAGGCTACAGGCCTATGCGCCTGCGCTTGAGGCCTTTTACGCGGATGTACAGCAGGCGTTTTTTGCTGGCCGAGCTGTGACGTCTTCGATCGCTTTGCTGACACAATTAGCCAAAGATTTGAGTCAACTGGAGGTCGCTTAAGCATGTGGCAGGCCTGGGGGCAATCCGTCATCACCTGGAGTGGCTTGGGGGAGTCATGGGGGCTGACACAGGTGTGGCCCTTGCTGTTATTGCCATTAGCCGTATTGCCCTGGTGCATGCGTGGTCAACGGCATTTCAAGCATCCGGCCTTGCAAGGGTTGCCCGAAGACCCGCTCTCTGTCTGGCTGGAACGTGCCTGGAAAATCAGTTTAAGTACTTTGCTGCTGGCACTGGCCATTGCGCTGAGTGGCCCGTTTCTAAAATCGCAATCCATCGAAAAAATTGGGCGCGGTGCGCATGTGATGATTGTGCTGGACCGCAGCGCCAGCATGAACGAGCCGTTTGTGAACAAGGGCGATGCTCAGGCGCGGCAACCGAAAATGCAGGCCGCGCGTGAGGTGTTGAAGTCATTGGTCAAGCAGGGCCATGAAGACCTGATGGGCATGGTGACCTTTAGTACCTCACCGATTCTGGCGGCGCCTTTGGGGAATGACCGGGCGTTTGTGCAAGCCGCGCTGGAAGCGACCGAAGCCGGTGGCATGGGTTTTACGGCGGTCGCGCGCGGACTCGGCATGGCGCTCGATTATTTTGCCGATCAGCCGGTGACCGGGGCGCGTGCGATTGTGCTGGTCTCTGATGGCGGTGCACACCTGGATGGCAAAACCCAGGACATGTTGCGTGCCATGTTTATGCGGCAACAGGCCTCTTTGTACTGGATTTACCTGCGCTCTGAAAACGGCGTCACCATCAAGCAAAGCCTGGCCGAAGGCGAGAATATTGACGCCTATCCCGAGGTGGCCTTGCATGACTATTTCCAGACGCTCAATGTGCCTTATCACGTGTATGAGGCAGAAAATCCGCAGGCGGTGATGGCGGCCGTGCGCGATATCGCCAAGCTTAAAAACAAACCAACCCGTTACCTGGAACCGATTGCACGACAAGACTTGAGTCAATACGCCTATGGTCTGGCCTGGCTGGCAGCCTTGCTATTAATCGCGATGGTACAACTGGAGTTAACACGGTGGCAAACATGAGTCATCCCAACATAAGAAGGCAATGGATCAATCATTTACGCCGCGGCGGGCTGTGGGCTGCGCTGCTGGTGGTGCTATCACTGGTGATGCTGGCGCGTCAGGGCATGGAGCTCTATCAGTCTGCAGTGTACAGACACAGCCTGGCGCCGCATGTGCTGATCCGTTCTACCCTGCTGGGGGCTGACCAGACACCGCAGGCCTTGTTTGCCAATGCAGTGTTTTATGACGATCAACTCAAATCTGATCAGGCGCTGGCGCAGTATGCCGCCGTGATTGCCCGCACCACCGATAGCCAACCCTTGCGCAAGCAGGCCTATTTCAACTCGGGCAATGTCTATTTGCGCACGGCAATCCGCTTGCTCGAACAACGTGGCCTGCCTGCCTGGG
Organism: Methylophilus sp. DMC16; assembly: GCF_056314045.1. Lineage (NCBI taxonomy): Bacteria > Pseudomonadati > Pseudomonadota > Betaproteobacteria > Nitrosomonadales > Methylophilaceae > Methylophilus > Methylophilus sp. DMC16. The sequence continues at coordinate 1,661,270 of NZ_JBQUZC010000001.1, read as the reverse complement.
ATGAGGCGGGGCCATTGGTCGCCCTGGCCAAAGAGAGTTACCAGAAAGCCTTGCGTATCGAGCCTGACTGGTCAGAGGTGAAGTACAACTACCATCTCGCCCTGAGGCTGGCGCCGACCACGCATGGCATGAATGGGCCGCAACAGTACGAAGATGAGCAGATTAAAGCGGAAGAGCAACCCAGTGGCTGGCCTGCGATGCCTGGCAATCCGAGAGGCATGCCCTGATGATGGCTTGGTTTAAACAACTCAGGGCTTTGCTCGTTGGCAGCCCTGAAAACGCGCAGGTGACGCCCGGGCTTGTCTGGCGCAAGCGATGCTTGTGGCTGATTGCGCTGTTGCTCACGCTCACGCTCTTTCACCCGCAACTGAGTTTACCCAACCGTGTGTATGACTGGTACTTTGTGGTGGATATCACACAAAGCATGAATGTGCCCGACTATCAGCTGAATGGGAAAAGCATCAGCCGCCTGGAGATGGCCAAGCAAAGCATACGCAAAACCCTGTCTGTGTTGCCCTGTGGCTCGCGCGTGGCGCTGGGCATGTTTACCGAGCGCAATACGGTCAATGTGGTGAAGCCGGTGGAGGTTTGCAGCCATTTTGCCGCGCTGGATCATACCGTGGCCAGCATGGATTGGCGCATGGCCTGGGCCGCAGATTCGTTTATCGCCCATGGCCTCTATCACGCGCTGGAACAAGCGCCGTTGTTGGGCAAACAGATGCGCCTGCTGTTTTTTACCGATGGCCAGCAAGCGCCGCCGGCCAATCCGCAATACATGCCCAAATTTGCAGGCAAACCTGGTGAGGTGCAAGGCTACCTGGTGGGCATGGGCAAGCCCACACCGAGCAAGATCCCCAAACTGGACGAGAAAAATGCCGTAGCCGGCTATTGGGAGCAGGAAGAGGTTCAACGGTTTGGCAACTTTGGCATGGCCGAAACGCTGTCAGTGCTGGCCATGGAGCAGGGGCAGCATGACCGCAATTCCGGACATGGGCCAGGGAACGAACTCTTAAGTAATGCCCATTTATCTGCGCTGGATGAAAAAAACTTGCAGCGTCTGTCGGTAGAGACCGGTTTGCATTACGCCAGGCTGGAGCATGTGGCACAAAGTGGTGACTGGGCGACCGGCTTGGGCATGACGGCCTGGCGCTGGGCCAAAACCGATTTGCGGCCCTGGCTGGCGGTGCCTGCCTGCCTATTGTGGCTCATGTTTATGGGGCTGACGTTTGCCGATAGCCCCTGGCTGCTTGGCATGCGGCAAATGTTTAAACGATTTTTTAAGAAGGAGTAGTGTTTTATGAAGTGGTCTTTATGCGGAATGATGATGTTGTTAAGTGTGCAAGCTTGGGCACACGGGCCTACGCCGCAAAAAACGGATGAATCCATCCAGGTCAACGCATCGGCTGACGCGGTATGGAAACGTGTCAGCAGCCCATGCAGTCTGGCGCAATGGCATCCGCAAGTCACGGCTTGCGAGCCTGTGAACGACACCCAGCAAAAACTGACCCTGAAAAACGGCAAGCAATTGATGCAGGAAATCGACGAAGTGTCTGCGGCAGACATGACCGTGTCTTATCGTCTGTTTGGGGACATTGATCTGGAAGCGCTGCCTGTGAGTTCTTTGAACGGCAAAATCAAAGTTGCTGCTGATGGCAGCAACGCCAAAGTGACCTGGAGTGCCCGTTATTACCGCGCCTTTACCGGCAATGAACCCCCTGCAGGCCAGGATGATGAATCCGCCAAAAATGCGGTGGATGCCTTTGTCAAAGCCGGTTTACAGGGCTTGAAAGAAGGTCGCCAGAATGCTGCGGCAAACAGCCAGGGCTGGCGCCAAAAACTCTGCGCCAGTTTGCGCCCCTTGTTTAAACGCATGGGTTCCAGCCTGTGTGCATAAATTGAGCTCCGCCGTGTTGATTGTTTGGATTCAGCGAGGCATGTCATGGTGAGTAAACACTTAGGGTTATCCCGGCAGTCTGGATGGCTGTGTATCTCTTCAGTGGTCAGTCTCCTGGCCCAGTGGGCAACGATGATGTTGCCAGCCGTAGCTTGTGTTTTGGCCGCAGCCAGTCTGCCCGCCAGGGCGGAAGAGGGCGTCGCCAGCAATGAGGCAACATGGGTGATACTCGAAGAGACGGATGACTCGTTATGCCTGGCGCATGGCGGCAAACTGATCACGCTGGCCCTGACTGACAGCGGCCAGCGCGCTGCCCCGGCCGGACTGGAGGTGTGGGTGGACCGCTGGTTTATGCAGGTGCAGACCGCAGACCATACCCGCCATCAACTCACCGCCGAACACCCCAGTCAGGAGTTGGGGTGCTCACAAAGCATCGCTGGCCCGCAACACTGGACACTCAGTACCATTAAACGCCTGCCCGAGCAGGCGCATCCTTAGGAATCTCGTATGCAAACAACCAGCCCTTCCGATCCGCAATCCAATCTGGCATCTACCCAAACCGCTGCCGTGGTGCAGACACTGGCAAGCCAGGCGCAATTCAATGCGTGGGTGCAGGCGCATCCGCTCGCCGTGGTACTGTTCACGGCCGAATGGTGTGAGCCTTGCCAGACCTTTGCCCCCGTCCTGGCAGCGGTTGCCGCCCAGCATCCACAAGTCGCGTTTGCGGTAGCCGATGTTGATGTCGCCACCGATCTGGTCGCCAATTTCCAGGTGACACAAGTGCCTGCACTCATGGCGGTGCGTGATCGCGTCATCATTGATATGGTCAGGGGCGCCATGCAGGCGCATGAGCTGCAGCACCACCTGCAAATGTGGCAAGCGCTGGATATGCGCGCCATCAACGCACATTTCTCCCAACAGAGCGCCTCTGCTATTGCATGAAAAATTCCTGACCCTTTGCGGGAACAGGTCTCAATCCTTACGGCTCACATCGCGCTATCGTAACGCTTGTATGAGGACGATTGATGTGAGCGCGTGCTGGCGCCTGCGCTTGAAAGCGTTGTCGGTTACGCTCAGTCTTTGTTTTACGCTGGGCGCATCCGCGGCAGAGTTCGCCTATATCACCAATCAGGGAGAGCATACGGTATCGGTCGTAGACCTGCGCCAACTGCAGGTGATCAAAACCATCCCGGTCGGCCAGTCGCCGGTCGGCGTCGCTATTCATCCTCAACAGAAAAAAGTATACGTGAGCAATGTCGATGGCCGTTCAATCTCGGTGATAGACATCACGCGGCAGCAAGTGGTGCAGACCCTCGCGCTGCCGATTGCCCCGGTCGGACTGGCCGTGAATCAGGCCGGTAACCGTTTATATGTGGCTGACTGGTATCACCATAGTTTGCTGGTGGTTGAGCCCGTGCACGGGCAAGTGCTGGCGAGCATAGAGGTGGGGCAGGCACCAGGCGGCTTGCAGTTAAGTCGCGATGGTCAGACGCTCTACGTGGCGAATCGCGACAGTAATGATGTGAGCGTGGTCGACACGCGCGCGAACAAAGAACTGCGCAGAATTAAAGTGGGCGAGCACCCGTTCGGTTTGGGGCTGAGCCCCGATGGCAAGCAGCTGTATGTGGTGAATGTGTACTCAAACTCAGTGAGTGTGATAGACACGCATGAGCAGCGCGTAGTGGCCACGCTTAGCGTGGGGCGGCACCCTTACTGTGTGACCACAGACCCGCAAGGGCAGCGCTTGTTCGTCACCAACACCGGCGAAGATAGCGTCAGCGTGATTGACCTGGCCAGCCAGCGGCCGCTGGCTAAAATTCGCGTCCCCGGTACGCCCGAAGGTATTGCTTTTGACCGCCAGCAACAGCAGCTCGTGGTCACCAGCTGGATGGACAACGTCGTAGCCGTCATTGATGGGCAGCGGCTGGACTCGCCGCGACAGGTCAAGGTTGGGGCACAGCCGCGCGCCTTTGGTGGATTTGTGTTTGAGGCTGGCGAATGAGTAGAGCGTCGGGAGTTTATCCCGGTTAAATCGGGAAGCATGACGCTATTGCCAAGGATTTTAAGTGCTTAATATGCAATGGTCATTTAAATTTCAAATTTAATTGATTTGCATAAAGTATATCTCCATGTTCTGGCCAGTTGTTGCAGCAACTGGCCGACTTTTTTTAAGGATGCTCTATGCAATACGCTCGATTGTTGACCCTCACCGCAGGCCTGCTAGCCAGCCTTACTCTCAGCGCCCAGCCGCTCGCTTATGTGCCTAACGAAAAAGACGGCACGGTCTCGGTGATTGATACCAGCACCGACGAAGTCATCAACACCCTGCCCAACAAAGGCAAGCTCGGCAAAAAGGTGCAGGCTGCCGCCATACACCCTAGTAACCAAAAACTCTACGTCGTCGTGCGCGATAAAAACGCCGTCTCGGTGGTAGACACCAAGCTGGGCAAACAAACTGCCCTGATCAAAGTCGGCGACGAACCAGAAGGCATTGATATCTCACCCGACGGAAAATTGCTGGCCGCCTGCCTGGAAGAAGAAAACGCAGTCTCGCTGGTAGACCTGCAAACCAACAAGCTCAAACACACCATCAAAACCCAGGGCAAAAACCCCGAGCATTGCGTGTTTTCACCCGACCAGCAATGGCTGCTCGCCAGCAATGAGGAAAGCAATAATGTGGATGTGATCAATTTGAACACATTCAAATCCGAACATTTGATTGCCGCCACCAAACATCCGCGCGGCGTCGGCTTCAGCCCCGATGGCAAATGGGCTTATGTCGCCAATGAAGCAGCCAGCTTGCTAGAGATTGTCTCTACCACCGACTGGAAAGTGCAAGCCAATATCAAGGTCGGCCTGCGCTCTAACGGCGTTAAGGTCAATGCCGATGGCAGCCGTATTTACGTTAGCAACGGCGGCGATCATAACCTCAGCGTCATTGATAGCGCCACCCGCGAAGTGATTGCCACCATTCCTGTTGGCCAACGCCCTTGGAATATGGCCCTGACGCCAGATGGCAAAAAGCTCTATGTCGCCAATGGCCGTAGTAATAATGTCTCGGTGATTGATACCCAAACCAATGCCAAGCTGAAGGATATTGCGGTGGGGAATCTGCCTTGGGGGGTGGTGATTCATTAACCTTGATAGGTGATTGTTGCTTTTCATGTGGTCATCTATACAACAGCGGCGTACCCTCGAGGGTACGCCCTACGCGGATTTTTATTGCAAAAATATAGACCAATAATATAGAACGCCAAAAACTTGCAATCCAAAAACTATTGATGCATAAATTTTTATTTTATTTGGAAGATCAAACATAAATAACACTGGCATCAGCATAGCAAGCAAAACATACACTCCATCTCTTGTTACACTGTTTTCGACCGTGTCTTCAGTAATTTTGACGTTTTTGTCATCATATATTGCTATCCAGCGTCGCAATAATTTTGACTCAATTAATTTAACTGACTCACCTACTGAAAGAAGAGTGCAAGTCCTTAAGTCTGTATTTTTTTGCAAATTTCTATCTTGCAATTTCAAACCTATTTCACAAACCTTTTGTGTATATTTAGACTGAACGGTTTTCATTTCTAAAGATGCAACAACTACATCATCATGTTTAATTTCAAGAAATGCTAAATCAGTAAAAACGACTGTCGCAGTTAACCATATGAGCAACCACACTGGTAATAAATAGTTTAATTTTACTTTCAGGTTCATATTGAAACTTATCGTTGAAAATCAGCGGACATCAAAAAGTCTGTAGGGTGGGCAACTCGTTGCCCACGCGTAAAATCGTTATGCGTCACCAAACGCTCCTTCTACAAAATCTACCCCAACACCCCTATGCTCATAATAAACGCCCGCTTTAACATGTCGGTGATATATCAAATCGAGTCTGACCCCATTGATGGCTTTAAAAAGTAAGTAGCTCCAGCAGTATTAGCGCGACGATAACGTGACATGGTGGAGTTTTGTGTGAGTTTTACCGCGTGGGCAACGAGTTGCCCACGCTACCTGGCTGGCGACAAAAGTGGCGCAGCCATTGTTATTAAAATTATCTTTATCGAAGAGAGTTATCGTCAGCCCCGCTTGATGGGTTAAGGTGCATTTTTTGTTACTGCACTACGTCTTTTTAAGTCTTGGAGATATGCGGTAGCTGATTCTGGGGTACATTTAGCTGCTAAATCAGGCGGTTTGGGAAAGCCTTCTTTTTTTCCTGTGGCACGCCCTTTGATATGTAGTTCTTTTGCTGATGCAACTTCTTGTTCTGATTTGGCACGGTTCTTGGTTAACTCGTCAGATGTAATTTCGAATTCTGCAACGACTTTAGGATCAGCCCCACACCCCTCTGCCATTCCAACAAAAAGTCCGCTGAAATATGCTAAAGCCTCTGCATTTGACATGGTTTTAGGAACATCCTCCGCTCTGCAAATGATTGATGCGAAAAAAATAACCAATATTGCATAAACTTTAATCATAGTCTGTAGGGTGGGCAACTCGTTGCCCACGCGTAAAATTGTTATGCGTCACCAAACGCTCCCTCCACAAAGTCTAGCCCAACACCCCAATGCTCATTATAAACGCCCGCTTTAACATATCGGTGAATGTTGAATAAGGCCAATATTTCACATTGTTCACCAACCTATGCTTAAGCGGGTTGAAATGCAAATAATCCATAAATTTTGCATAATCGTTATCATCGCGAATTTGATGCTCCCAATAACGGCGTTGCCAAATGGTCGATTCACGACGTTTTGTTTTGGATGCAGACATCCATTCTGTATGGTTTAAACGCGCACCGCAAACACGGCTCACATAACGTTTGATGAGTTGCCAACGAAGCGCAAAGTTTGCATCATTCGGTGGTAGCGTCCATATGGAATGAATATGGTCAGGCAACAAAACCCATGCGTCTATTGTAAAAGGATGATCAGTGCGGACTTTTTGGATGGCATGTTTTAACGCATCACGCACATCCTCATCACAAAGAAATCTTTGCCTGCGTTAAGTCACAACTGTAAAAAAGTAAGTGGCTCCAGCAGTATTGGCGCGACGATAACGTGACATGGTGGAATTGTGCGGGAGTTTTACCGCGTGGGCAACGAGTTGCCCACGCTACCCGGCTCCAGTTCGGACACTTCGATAGTTTACAATAGCACTTCTAGTAAGATACAAGTGCTAGGTGTTGCTTGATAAGGCTTGAGTAGTTTTACTGAACCCATAATTATTAATTTAGCGTTAGGTTTAGCCTATGTCCGAACATGAAACATCTCAGGATGACTGTATAGTTCATAGCCATCCCGTACCGGCAAGCGAGCTCGGTCGTTACAGCGTTGAACGAGATGCGCATTCTGAGCGGGATGTCGCCAATTATGTAAATGGTCAGGCCAAAGATGAAACCGTCCTTCATGTTGAGCGTGTTAAACGTGAGGTAGTGCTCGGTGATGTTTATGAGATATGGGATGTAACTACAGATAAGGATAGATGGTGGGTTATAACAAACCTTATGAACCTCTATTCTCAAAAGTATTTTCCAAGTCTTGATTACACCATTTCATTTCATATAGGGCTTATGGCGAGACTACGTAGTCGTCCAAGCGCTATCAACCCAGATGAACCAACCCCATTTGATGAAGTTATTCGGCGAGTAGATCAAGCCAATGGCCGTCTTGATGCTGCAATAGAAGTTGAGGACTATCAAGCTGTTGGTATGTTGCTTAGAGAGAGCTTAATTTCACTTGTTTCTACGATGAGACGACGAGTAAAACTGACAGAAAACTTCGAAAAACCACAGGATGCAAACTTTATAGGGTGGTGCGACATTCTGATGAATGCTCTCTGCTCAGGTGGAAGTAACAAAGAGCTACGCCAGCATTTAAAAAATACAGCCAAAGAAGCTTGGCAATTGGCTAATTGGCTAACTCATACTAGAAGCGCAAGAAAAACCGCTGCTTCAATTGCAATGCATTCTTGCCAAACAGTTATTGGGCACTTTATTCAAATACTTGAAGGGGGACTAGTTGAGAGGATAGGGGAGTGTCCAGTATGTAAGTCTTGCGATGTTCGAAGTCATTTCGATATATTAATTCCCCCTGATGGTGATTATTACGCGAGTTGTGGTGTTTGCGACTGGTCTAATCACCCAACGGAATCCTCTTAGGAGGTAGCTACTTTCGGTAAACCACTGGATCACTCTAAAGTTTCAATTGCTATTTATTATGAAAATCTAGCGCTGACTCATTGCCGTCAGGGCGATGACGTATTTGATCCTTCGCAGTTTTAGCTATCCTTGATAATTTCTTGCTGTATGAATGGATAGGGAAAAATTCCCGAATGTTTTTGGTGAATACTCTTTAAAATCCCCCTAGCATGATGAAATCTCTCAGCCTTCAATTCAAACTCAATCTGATTATTACCCTGTTATTGCTTGGGTTGCTGCTGACGTGGGCGGTGTCGGTGGTTAAAAACGCGCGCGAGGATGTGCTGGCGGAGGTGCAGTCGACGAGTAATCTGGTGATGCATTTGCTGGATGCGGAGATTGCCCATTACATGACGGACTTTGGCTGGTTGCAGCATAACCAGCAAGAAGGGGTGCAGATTTTCCGGCTGGATGAGTTGAAGAATATCCGCCATTTGAAGGTGGATTTTTACGATAACAATGGCCGGTTGCGCGAATCTAACCGAAGTACGCGCATGGCGCATAGCGGGGAAGACCCCCCCAAATGGTTTGTGAAGTTGCTGGATATTTCGAGTGTGCTGAATGAGCCCAAGCGCAAAAATATTATTTTAAATGGCCGCTTTATTGGGGAGCTGGTGATTACGCCGGACCCTAGTTTTGAGTTGCGCGAGATTTGGGATGATACGTCTGGCTTGCTTGCGATTGTGAGTTTGTTTGGCTTGAGTGTGCTGCTGTTTGTGTATTGGACGGTGCGGGCGACTTTTAAGCCGGTTAAGCAGATTATTCATGGCTTGAACCAGATTGAGCGCGGTGAATACCAGAGCCGCTTGCCGGGCTTTGAGCAGGTGGAGTTGAGCGAGATTAGCGACAAGTTCAACAGTATGGCGAGCACGCTTGAACAAAGCATCCGCAATAACCACCGCTTGACCCAGCAGATTATTCATTTGCAGGAAGAAGAGCGAAAAAAGCTTGCGCGCGATTTGCATGATGAGATTGGCCAGTATCTGACCGCGGTGCATGTGGATGCGAGTGCGCTGGTGGCGGCGAAAAAGCTCAGCTCAGCGCGGGAGAGTGCGCAGGCGATTGCGCAGATTACGCGGCAAATGATGGTGACGATACAGGATATTTTGTCGCGCTTGCGTCCACGGGTGCTGGATGAGTTGGGGTTGAGCCTGGCGCTGGCGGAGTTGATTCATCACTGGCGCGACCGCAATCGCGGCATTATGGTGGTGAATCAGATATCTAACCATTTGTCGCAGCCGGATGAAGCGATGTCGGTGACGGTGTACCGCATTTTGCAGGAGTGTTTGACTAATATCAGCAAGCACGCCGCCGCGACACGGGTGATGATTGAGGTGAAGGAGACGGACAACGGCCTTTACCTGATGGTGGAGGATGATGGACGTGGCTTTGATCCGCAGTTGCAAACGCGCGGTTACGGCTTGGCCGGGATGCAAGAGCGGGTAGAGGGCTTGATGGGGCGCATGCATATTCATACGGCGCCTGGTCAAGGGACGCGCATAGAAATCCATTTTCAGATGACAGAAGCATTTCAGGAAGCAGCGGTATGACAGTCAAGGTGGTGTTGGTAGATGATCACACAGTGGTGCGATCAGGGTTAAGGCGTCTGCTTGAAAGCCACAAGTCGATAGAAATTATCGCCGAGGCGGATACGGGCGAACAGGCTTATCAGGTGTATGGTGAGGTCATGCCTGACGTGATGCTCATGGATATCTCCATGCCAGGCATGGGCGGGCTAGAAGCCGCCAAGCGTATTTTGCAGCGCTATCCACAAGCCAGAATCGTCATTTTCTCTATGCATGAGGCCGTTTCGTTTGCCGCACAGGCGCTTAAAACCGGTGTGAAAGGCTATGTGACTAAAACCGGCGTGGCTGAGGACCTGGTACAAGCGGTGCTGGATGTGTCCAAAGGGCGCACGTTTTTAAGTCAGGATGTGGCGCAGAAAGTCGCGTTACAAACCCTGGTGGGCGACAGTAATCCGCTCCAACAGCTGACATCACGAGAGTTTGAGGTGTTTCGGCTGCTGGCCGAGGGCAAACGGGCGGATGAGGTGGCAGACATGCTGAAAATCAGCCAAAAAACCGTGGCCAATTACTACACCCTGATTAAGCAGAAGCTCTCTGTGAACAGCCCGGTAGAAATGGTCAGGCTGGCCATGAAACATGGGCTGATTGATGCGAGCTAACAAGCGAGTAAGCTAAGCCTTTTATTTGTTAAGCCTTTACTCTCAATCCACACACAGCAGGTCTTTCCAGTTGGTCGTATAACTCGGGCTCTTGCGCATTTGCTTCATTTGCCAGGGCTGTTGCCGGCCTTCGCTTGCCAGCCGCAAGGTGGCTCTGCCCATTTTGCGGTTAATTGCGTCCATGGCCTGCATCAGCCGCGCAGTGTTGTCGGCTTGCGGCCCTGAATGAAACAAATCCTGTTGTATCGCCTGCGCAGGCACCAACTCGCCCAAGGACACGCCGGCTTTGGCATAGTCGTGTCCGGGCTTGTAAATGCGCCTGAGCGCCCAGAGTGCCGCTTTGACCAGTTGCCGGGTATCGTGCGTGGCCACCGGTAGTGGCACTGTGAGGGCATTGCTGTAAAAGCGGCTGTCCTCGCGGAAGGGGCTGGTGCGGATATACACATAGACACTGCCAGCAAACAGCTGTTTTTTGCGTAACTTTTCGGCAGCGCGGGTCGTATACAACGTCAGCGCTTCAGCCAGGCCTTCGATTTCTCTGACGGGCTGGCCAAAGCTGCGTGTGCTCAAAATTTGTTGCTGCGGCCCGCGCACTTCTTCGAGTTCCAGGCACACGGTGCCATTCAGTTCACGAATGGTTTTCTCCATCACCACGCTAAAGCGCCTGCGCATGGTTTCGGCATCACTGTATTTGAGGTCATAGGCGGTGTGAATCGCTAGTGGACGTGCATGCAGCGTGGCGGCCAGGCGGCGGCCGATTCCCCAGACTTCATCCACCTGTATTTCGGCGAGACGGGCATCTACCTCGGTTGGCGGCAGGGCGTTGAAATTGCACACGCCTTGCATGGCAGGGGTATGCTTGGCGCAGTGATTGGCGAGTTTAGCCAGCGTTTTGCTGGCGCCTATGCCGACACACACCGGTAAACCTGTACCGCGCAAGATGGTTTGCCGCAAGGTTTGTGCATACTCGGTCAAATCGCGCCGCGTAAACCCGGTCAACTCCAGAAAGCATTCGTCGATGGAGTAAATCTCCTGTGCCGGACTGAACTGACGCAAGATGGACATGACGCGGTTGCTCATGTCTGCATACAAGGCATAGTTAGAGGAGAAGGCAATGACGCCAGCGCGTTCTGCCTGCTTGCGAATCTGGAACCAGGGTGCGCCCATGGCGATGCCCAGCGCTTTGGCTTCGGCGCTGCGCGAGACCACGCAGCCATCGTTATTGCTCAATACCACCACGGGCCGTTGGCGCAATGCGGGTTTAAACACGCGCTCACAGCTCACGTAAAAGTTATTCACATCAATCAGTGCAATGGTGCGTGCATGCATGCTTGGGCAGTCTGTCGCGTTCATTGGCATGAGGTGTGTTTCATGAAATTCCCTAATCCTTGTTCATGATCGGCAATAGCAGGATTTTGGCCCGCCGGGTCGATAATACTTTCACACGGGCAAGACATGGGGTCGGCCCGGGACAACAACAAGGAGATCAATCATGTGGACTAAACCAGCTGCAACTGAAATGCGTTTCGGTTTTGAAGTAACCATGTACGTCATGAACAAATAATTGTTCTGAGTGACGGACAAGAGACCCGGTCGCCTAGTACCGGGTTTTTTGTGCGCGACGCATTGCTCTCTTGCCGGTTTGCAACGCGCTGTTTTTGATGTTGCCTCAATGTCTCACCCATCAGCATGGCGGCCGTCAGCATAGAAGACGGCTGCCTGATACGACATTCAGCTGGATGCGCTGGCATGCGCATGCAGACCAGACACCTAGCCGAGACTCCCCTTGTTAGCAAGCCTGACCGCGGCTTTGCACGTCGCGCTTGATTAATAGGCGTAGGCTGCGCGCATGGAGAACATGCCCGGTGTCGCCTGCAGGCGCGGTTTGGCGGCGGTTTTTGGTTTGAGGAAGGCATGAATCGCTGCCGCCAAACGGGCGGGTTCATCGTATGGCAGCCCGTGCCCTGCATCCTGAATGACCTTGTATTGCAGATCAGGATTGATGCGGTGCAAGGCGCGTGCCGTTTCCGCCGAGACCACGCCCTCGCTGCCAAGCAGCATTAAGGTGGGCACATAAATATTGCGGATCAGCTCATCAAACTCTGGATTCGGTGGAATCAGCACATCAAACGCTTGCAGGCTGGTTTGCAGTCTGGCTTCTATCAGGTGCTCGATAATGGCAGAGGCGCGAAAACGGTGTTTCGCCTTGTCTGCTTTAAATAACGCTTCCTTGCTGGAAGTCAGCATTTGTTGATGTTGCTCAACCAGCTGGCGGTGATAGACCTCATGCGGCCACTCTGCACTCAGAAAGGTCGGGTCTGCCAAAATCACGCCATTGATCGCCAGGCCGAGTCTGCTGGCGACCATGGCCGCAGTCATGCCTCCCATGGAGTGGCCGAGCAGGTAGGGCGATTTGATGCCCAGCGTGCGGATCAGCTCAATCACATCATTGGCGTGGTCTTGATAGGTGTAGCCATGCAGGGGCGCGCTGGATTGGCCGTGGCCGCGCGCATCCGGCATGATGATGTCATAGTGTTGCTCCAGCGCGCGGGCGATGGGTGACCAGCATACGCTGTTGCCGGCCAGGCCATGCAAGGCAATGATGGTCGGTTTGTTGCCGCCAGTGCGCAGGTAGTGAATGTTGATACCGTTTGCTCTGCAAACGCCATCAGTCCAGTGAGAAGCAGGGGTATTTTGACGTGCCATGATTAAAACTTTCTAAAAGAACCAGTCACCACGCCCCAGATTTCAAACTGCATGTGTTGCGAGATCAGGATAGGGGCGTATCTTCCTGATGAATTAGCGGGTAATAACTTGGGCATGCCATCTTTTTGTTTGGCCAGGGTTTTGACCGTAAATTCGCCATCAATCATTGCTAGCACAATATCGCCCACAGCGGGCACCTTGTCTTTTTCAATCACGGCTTTATCGCCAGGCATGAGGCCCACCTCAATCATGGATTCGCCTTGTATCGTGACAAAGAAGGTTTTGTCGGCCTTGTTGATCAGATAGGCATTCGGGTCCATGCGTGCATCGACATGGTCGTCAGCAGGGGACGGTAATCCGGCGGGCACTTTGGACTCAAACAGCGGCAAACTGACCTGGTCAAGCTCAGCTGATAACTGTGTAAATTCTTCAATGCGATCAAGATGGTCTTTCAGTTGTGCCAACCGCTGTTTTTTCGCGTAGGCCTCCAGAAAGTCGCTGATGACCGGCTTTTGGCTGTTAGGCACGCGCATGACCGAGGTTTCTTCCCGGTAGGTGCCTGTGCCTGACTTGCGCCCGGCGCCCGCTCTTTTGCCGCCGTGTGTATTGTCTTCATCGTTCATGGAAATTATTGTAACAGCAATCAAGTGTTATTGTAACAATAATCAAGATTTTTTTAAGTGTGATGAAAAAACGAGTGCACCCTGGCTAGGGGGTTACAGCAAACGGCGCTGTCTGCCCGGATGTGTGCCTGATCAGGAATGGGTTTTTTGACGGATCTGCAGGTACTTATCTGAAGCGCCTGAATGAGCCAATGACGACGCCCCAGATTTCAAACTGCATGCCGTCTTCGATCAGAATCGGGCGGTACTTGCCTGAGGCATTGGCAGGTAACAGTTGTGGTTTGCCATTTTTTTGTCTGGACAGGGTTTTGATGGTGAATTCGCCATCAATCATGGCCAGCACAATATCGCCCATCACCGCCTTTTTGTTTTTATCCACCACGGCTTTATCGCCAGGCATGAGGCCCACCTCAATCATGGATTCGCCTTGTATGGTGACAAAAAATGTAGTGTCTGCCTGATCAATCAGGTATTCGTTGGGGTCCAGCCGTTGTTCGATATGGTCATCCGCGGGCGAGGGGAAGCCTGCCGCCACTTTGGACTGAAATAAAGGTAAGGCAATGCCTGACGTATCGCGCGCTGGTTGCGCAAAAGATTGCGGACTATCCAGGCTGTCCGGTGATGGTTGCCGCTGTTTGCGGCCATAGCTGGCCAGCAGTTGGCGAATGGCGGCCTGTTGGCTGGCAGGCATCCGCATGCCCGTTGTCGCTTCCTGGTATAAGCCAGAGCCCGGTTTGCGACCGGCACCGGGGCGCTTGCCTCCTGCTTTTTGATCAACCATCTCGTTCATTTGATTATTGTAACAAAAATTAGTGCGTGGGCAGTTAAACAAAACAGGAGGGATGCAAAAGAAAAAATAATCTCAGAAGGTATACTGTGCGGCCTGATCATTCAAAAAACTGCTATGGACTGGTTAACCGTTTTTTTTGAACAATATGCTGTGTTTTGCCTGATGGGCGTGATTGTCGGTGTCTTGTCTGGCTTGCTCGGGATTGGTGGCGGCATTGTGCTGGTGCCCATGCTGCATGCCATTTTGGTCGCCAAAGGCTTTGCAGCCGACACGGCGTTTCATATGGCGCTGGCGACGTCGATGGCTTGCATCGTGTTCACCTCGCTGTCCAGCATTTTGGCGCATCATAAAAACCAGAATATTGTCTGGCCCTATGTGTGGGCCATGGTGCCGATGGCGTTTGTGGGGTCGTTGTTGGCGACACTGGTGGCGATTCATCTGGATGCCAGGTATTTGACGCTGTTTTTTGCCACCTTTACTTTTTTTGCGGCGGTGCAATTATTTCTGGATCGCAAACCGACCCAGCATAAAGTGCCAGGCAAGGTTGAGATTGGCCTGGTGTCATTGCTGATAGGCGGTGTGTCTGCGCTGGTGTCGATTGGCGGCGGAACCTTGACGGTGCCTTATTTAGCCATGCGCAATGTGTCGGTGAAGCAGGCGATTGGGACCTCGGCGGTATTGGGTTTTCCGATTGCACTGGCCAGCACAGCCAGTTATTTGCAAGATGCCTGGCGGCAAACCGCACATGCGCCAGAAACGTTTGGCCTGCTGTATTTGCCGGCGGTGCTGTTGCTGACCCCGCTTAGTGTGCTGTTTGCGCCTACGGGCGTGGCCTTGACAAAACGCTTGCCGGTTAAAACCTTAAAGCGTGTATTTGCCTTATTTTTAATTTCCGTGAGCCTGCATTTGCTATGGTCGCAGCTGGCTTGATCGGGCCGTCTGCCTTGCAGCCATAAAAAAACCGCCGGAGTCCGGCGGTTTTTTGTTCAGCTCACTTGTGATTAAGACAAGCGCTGATTATTTGTTCATGACGTACATTGTTACTTCAAAGCCAAAACGCATTTCAGTTGCAGCTGGTTTAGTCCACATAATCGTCTCCTTAAGTGTTTGTTTAAATGCATCATGATTGATGTATTTGTATGACTCTCACTATACGCGGGTGTTTCAATCCATGCCTGAAGCGAATCCGTAAAAACGGCTCATGATTTTACGTAGTTTTTATAATCAGGTCGCTCACTCGGCGTAGAATAAGGCTGTCTGGTCTATGCAGGATTCGAGGTCTATATGATGCAGCGATTGCCACGCTGGGTAGAGTGGGGCGGATTTTTAATGGCATTGAACGCCGGCTTTATTAATGCGGTGGGGGTGTTGGGCTTCAGGCATCAGGCGGTGTCGCATCTCACCGGGATTTCGACTTTTTTCTCCATTGAGCTCATGCAGGGCGACGGGTTGCAGGCCTTGCACTTGCTTTGCGTGATGCTGTTTTTTTTGCTGGGCGCCATGCTCAGTGGTGTCATCATCGGGCATGAGGCACTCAAGCTCGGGCACCAGTATCATTGGGCGTTATGGCTGGAGGCCGGCTTGTTGGCCGCTGCTATCCTGCTGTTGAATACGGGCTGGCACAGCGGACAGTGGCTGGCCTCGGCGGCTTGCGGCTTGCAAAATGCCATGACCAGCACCTATAGTGGCGCCGTGGTGCGCACCACGCATGTCTCGGGCCTGTTTACCGATATCGGCATTGCACTCGGCTTGCGCTTGCGCGGCCAGGCCGTGGATAAGCGCCGGCTCACACTGTATTTGTTGCTGATAGGCGGGTTTGTTTGTGGCGGGGTATTGGGCGCCTGCAGCTTTATGCGCTGGCATTTTAATGCCTTGTGGTTGCCGGTGGGCCATGTGGCCGCGTTGTCGCTGCTGTATTTTAGTCTGCGTCATCGCGCAGCCTGAATCATGCGGAGAAATCCCGCCGCACACAAAACTGCCATCAATTTGTAATACAATCAAGCTTAGATTTTTTTACATTTCACGAAGCCCATATCATGTCGATTCAAACTGTCGCTACACAAGCTTTTTCTGATCAAAAACCCGGCACCTCTGGCTTGCGCAAAAAAGTGCGTGTGTTTCAACAGCCACACTACCTGCAAAACTTTGTGCAAAGTATTTTTGATACGCTGGAGATTCCTGCCAATGCGACTTTGACGCTGGGCGGGGATGGCCGCTACTTCAATAAAGAAGCGATTCAGGTCATTATCAAAATGGCGGCGGCCAACGGCTTTGGTAAAGTGCTGGTCGGCCAGCACGGTATTCTGTCTACACCGGCGGCTTCTCATCTGATCCGCAAATACCAAACTTTTGGTGGCATTATTCTTTCTGCCAGTCATAATCCAGGCGGACCGGATGACGATTTTGGCATCAAATACAACACCAGCAACGGCGGTCCGGCACCGGAAAAAATCACCGATGCCATTTTTGCCAACAGCAAACAAATCAGCCAATACAAACTGGCCGACTTGCCAGAGGTGGATCTCTCCAGCATTGGTGTCACCACCCTGGATGGCTTCGTGGTTGAAGTGATAGATGCGGTCAGTGACTATGCCGACCTGATGGAAAGCATGTTTGATTTTGCTGCCATCAAGCGCTGGCTGGCCGCGGGGCATCGGCTGACGTTTGATGCCATGCATGCCGTGACCGGGCCATATGCCAAGGAGATTTTAGGTAACCGCCTGGGCGCGTCTGCAGACAGCCTCATGAATTGCGAAGTCTCCGAAAACTTTGGGGGCGGCCATCCGGACCCTAACCTGACCTATGCCGAAGACCTGGTCAAAGTGGCGTATGGCGCACAGGCCCCGGATTTTGCAGCGGCGTCTGATGGCGATGGTGATCGCAACATGATTCTGGGCAATCACTTTTTTGTCACGCCGTCTGACAGTCTGGCCCTGATTGCCGCCAATGCCAAGTTGATCCCTGCTTATGCCAAAGGCTTGTCTGGCGTCGCCCGTTCGATGCCAACCAGTGGTGCCGTAGACCGCGTGGCCGCCAAATTAGGCATCGCTTGTTACGAAACGCCCACCGGCTGGAAGTTTTTTGGCAACCTGATGGATGCTGGCCGCGTGACCTTGTGTGGTGAAGAAAGCTTTGGTACCGGCAGTGACCATGTCCGCGAAAAAGATGGCTTGTGGGCGGTGTTGTGCTGGTTGAATCTGCTGGCCGCCACGGGTGAGAGCGTTGAGTCACTGGTGCGCAAACATTGGCAAACCTATGGCCGCAATGTGTATTCTCGCCATGACTACGAAGGCGTGCCCACCGAGCAGGCCAATGCTGTGATGGCACATATCAAGGCCCAGTTTGCCAGCTTGCCTGGTCAAGTGTTTGGCAGCTACACCGTGAACACCGTGGATGACTTCAGTTATACCGACCCCGTCGATGGCTCTGTCAGCACTGGCCAGGGCTTGCGCATTCTGTTTGTCTGTGGCTCACGGGTGGTGATCCGTTTATCTGGCACCGGCACTGAAGGCGCCACCATCCGCGTTTATCTGGAGGCATTTACGCAAGACCCGGCTCAGCAACAGCTTGATGCCCAGGAAGCATTGGCAGAACTGATTACGGTCTCGCATCAGATTTCGCAGTTGCCACAGCTGACTGGTAGACAGCAACCTACGGTGATTACTTAAGCAAAGCGTGCACAGGGAAGCCGTGGAGTGATCATGATCAAAAAAAGCATTCTTTGTCCGCTGATTGTATCTGCAGGCCTGCTGGCTTGCGGGGTGAATCCGGTCACCAAAGAGCGGGAGTTTCAGTTTGTCTCGCAAGACAAGGAAATCCAGATTGGCCAGCAAAACTATAGCCCGGCGCGTCAATCGCAAGGCGGCGACTACACGCTGGACCCTGAGCTGACACGCTATGTGCAGCAAGTCGGCCAGCGGTTAGCCGCGGTGTCTGACCGCCCGGATTTGCCCTATGAGTTTGTGGTGCTCAATGACTCAGTGCCCAATGCCTGGGCCATGCCGGGTGGCAAAATTGCGTTTAACCGGGGCCTGTTATACGAATTGCACAGCGAAGCTGAACTGGCGGCTGTGTTGGGGCATGAAATTGTGCACGCGGCGGCCAGGCATGGTGCCAAAGGCATGGAGCGTGGCATCTTTATGCAAGGTGCCATGCTGGCGGTGGGCCTGGCCACGCGTGACTCCAATTATGCCAATCTGGTGGTCGGTGGCGCGCAATTGGGCGGGCAACTGATCACGAGCAAATATGGCCGTGAGGCTGAGTCCGAGGCAGATCACTATGGCATGAAGTATATGAAGCTGGCCGGTTATGACCCTGCTGCTGCGGTGACGCTGCAAGAGACCTTTGTCCGGCTCAGCCAGGGCAAACGGCAGGATTTTCTGTCTGGCTTGTTTGCCAGCCACCCGCCTTCGCAAGAGCGTGTCGATCTCAACGAAAAAACCTTGGCCGAGCTGGGCACTGGCGGTGAGATGGGTAAAGAGATTTATGCACAAAAAGTCGCCAAACTGATGGCGACGCGCGAGGCTTATAAAGCCTACGATGAAGGCAAAGAGGCCTTGCAAAAAGGCGATACCGAAAAAGCAAAAACTTTGGCGAAAAAAGCCATCAGCATTGAGCCGCGCGAAGCGCGTTTCGAGGAGCTGCTGGGGGATATTGCCCTCACCAAGAAAAATACTACCGAAGCGCTGGCGTTTTACGAAAAAGCCATCCAGATGCAACCGGACTACTTCAAGCCCTATGTGCAAAGTGGCATTGCCCTGTTTAATGCCGGTAAAAAAGAGCAGGCGGAATCCTTTTTGAAAAAAGCCAACGCCTTGTTACCAACGGCGCCAGGCTATGCCTTGCTTGGGCAGATTGCTGAAGGGCGTGGCGAAACCGCCCTGGCGTTGCAGCATTATCAACTGGCGGCAAGTTCAGATTCCGAAATCGGCAAAGAGGCTGCGGCAAGAGCCATGCGACTCGATTTGCCACGCAACCCTGGCCGCTATTTGCCTGCTGGTCCGCTGGCTGATGATACCGGCATGGTTTACGCTGCCGTGCAAAATAACAGCAATGTGCCGGTGGGGCGCGTGCAAGTACGCATGCTGCAATACGACAGCCGTGGCCGCATGGTCAACCAGACACGTTCGATGTTGATTACGGGCGGCATTGCCCCCGGTCGGCGCGGTTCAGTGGCCACCGGTGTCCGCATCATCGACCAGGCCGATTTGCAGTTTTTCCGGGTCGTGGTTGAAGGCGCCGAACTCGCCAATTAATCACGCGATTATTCAATCATTTGGTTTCATCCTATGGCCACTACCGATTCCTGTGTCTCCGTCTGTCCCTACTTTGAAATCCAGCCTGGCCAGGCTTCTGCCTTTCGGGCGATTTGCGAAAAATATGTGAGCTGGTCATCCCGTGAGCCTGGTTGCCTGTATTACGGCTTTAGCTTTCACGGTGACCTGGCTCATTGCCGCGAAGGGTTCACCAATGCAGAAGCGCTGTTGGCGCACATCGAAAACCTGCGGCCGATTTTGCACGAGATGGGGGAAGTGTCTAAGCTGGTGCGGATTGAAGTGCATGGGACAGAAGCCGAATTGGCCAAGCTGAGGGAGCCGTTGGCAGGGATGCATCCGCAGTGGTTTGTGCTCGAATTCGGCTACAGAAAATAACCTGAAATTTAATAGCAGCCTTATTCTGCGTTCTGAATGGTCATGGTGCCTTGGTATAAGCGCACATCCATTCTGCCTAAAAAGCTCATGCCGAGCAGGGCATCGCCTTCCAGTCCAGGCGAAATCGTCGCGGCGACATCATGGGCGACGACGCCACCCAGTTGCACGGTTTTAAGCCTGACCAAATAAGCGACCGCCGTGCCGTTAGCGGTGTGGGTGCTAATCGCGTCATGGCTGACCAGACCCAAACGGTCTGCCACATTTTGTGAGATGGCGACGCCGGTGGCTCCGGTATCCACCAGAACGCGTACCCGTTCGCCATTAATGAGGGCTTCGGCACTGTAATGGCCGTCGGTGCCGCGCTTGAGCGTCACCACGTTTTGCTGGCCGAGTTGTTCCAGGGTGTTGGGGTGTTGTACGCGGTCTACCAGAAACCAGATCAGTGCAGCCAGCCCCAGCCAGAGCAGGGTGTAAAGCAGGCTGCGCCCGCGGAGATGGTTTTTTTGAGTGGCATGTCGCATGCTCATTCAATGGAGGCTCAAAAAGGGATTTTCAAGTCTGGGTGAGTGCTGAGTAGCAGTTGTTTGAATGTCTGTTGAATGCGGGTTAAGGCCGCATTGTCATCGGCCTCAAAGCGCAAGGTCAACACGGGTGTGGTGTTTGAGGCGCGAATCAAACCAAAGCCATCGGCATATTCAACGCGCAAGCCATCGATGGTGATCACTTCTACTGCGCCCGGAAACTGCGCGGCTTGTTGCAGTTGAGCGATCAAGGCATGCGGCTCGCCTTCTTGCATGGCGATTTGCAGTTCTGGGGTGTTGAGGCTGTCTGGCAGGGCTTCTAGCACGGCGTTGGCATCGGGGCTGCGGCTCACCAGTTCGAGCAGGCGTGCCGCGCTATACAGGCCATCATCAAAGCCAAACCAGCGCGGGGTACCCGCGACACAGTCATTAAAAAACAAATGACCCGAGAGCTCACCACCGATGGCGGCACCCGTTTCCTTGATTTTGGCTTTCATCAGCGAGTGGCCGGTTTTCCAGATCACCGGTTTGCCCCCATGTTGACGTATCCAGGGCGCGAGATAGCGGCTGGATTTGACATCAAACACCACTTGGCTGCCTGGTTGCTGGCTGAGTATATTCTCTACAAACAACATGAGCTGGCGGTCGCTGCGGATGATTTGCCCGGATCGGGTGACCACGCCCAGACGGTCGCCATCGCCATCAAACGCGATCCCGATTTCGGCGGTGCCGCCTTGCAAGGCGTGGATGACGTCCTGCAAGTTTTTGGCTTCCACCGGGTCTGGGTGGTGGTTGGGGAAGTGACCATCGACCTCACAAAACAGTGGCTCGACCTCGCAGCCTAATGCCTGGAAGATGGCGGGCGCGTAGGCTCCGGCGACACCGTTGCCGCAGTCGATGACCACTCGCATCGGGCGTGCGAGCTGGATATCCGACACAATGGCTGCCTGATAGGCTGGATAAATATCGTAGCTGGTTTGATTGCCAGCTTGGTCGGGCTGGTAAAACTGCTGCTGCATGATGCTGTGCTTGAGGGCCTGGATGGCTTCGCTACTGAGCGTCTCGCCCGCAATCACCATTTTGAGACCATTGTATTGCGGTGGGTTATGGCTGCCGGTGATCATGACGCCACTGTGCGTTTGGGCAAGGTAATGCGTTGCAAAATACAGCATGGGCGTCGTGACCATGCCCAGATTCAGCACATTGACGCCAGTTTGCATCAGCCCTGCACTCAAGGCGGTGGCCAGTGCCGGGCTGGATAAGCGGCCATCATAGCCCACGCAGACACTCTGCTCGCCGCGTGCCTGTGCCAAAGAGCCCAGCGCCAGGCCAATCTGCTGCACAATCTCTTCTGTCAATGTGTCACCGACAATGCCACGGATGTCGTAGGCTTTGAAAATCGACGCTGGCAGCAATGGAATCATTTATTCGGCTTCTTCTATCCAGGCCAGTTGAATCGCCTCCAGGATTTTTTCGCCGCAGCGGGAGGGCTCATCATCAAAGTCCTCCAAATCCATGACCCATTGCATGAGGTCGGTAAAGCGGATGGTTTTGGGGTCAATCTCGGGGAATTGATCATACAGCTCTTCGGCGATACGCTGGCTGTCAGTCCATTTCATGGTGGTGGGCTCCTGTCGATGTGAGTGAGATGGGCTCATTATAACTGACAGTAGGTGCCGGATTTGCCAGAATCCACCTACAGCGCTGTCAGACGTGGGGCACTGGTCAGCCTGAGCTGCACGCGGCATGATAACGGGTTATGAGTGATATTGATAAAACACCCCGCGCTCCCCTGTTTGCACGCTGGCTGGGGGGCATGCTACTTGTGCTTGTCTTTGTAGTCATGGTCTGCGAAATGCTGGGCTGGCCTTTTTTGCGCCAACCCCTGCAAACCGCGTTGCAAAATCAGTTGCAACGGGCCGTGATCATAGACCGTCCTTTCCATTTGCAATTGCTGGGTGGCATCCGGTTGCAAGTAGGTGGATTGAGAATTGCCGCGCCCGCAGGCTTTGACGCGCCTTATTTTGTTGAAGCGCATGGCTTGTCGCTGGCGTTGCGCTACCGCGACCTGTGGTCACTCAAAGCACGCGATCCTTATCGCATTGCGTCGATTCGCGCGGACCGTTTAAATGCTTACATGATCCGCCATGCCAACCAAGAGGCCAGTTGGGATTTTGAGCTGGATGACGGCAGTCCGCCCCGTCCGTTTCCCATCATTGAGCAACTGGCCGTTAATGAGGGGCAAGCCAAGCTTGCCGATGCCGTTACGGATGCGCAACTGAACGTCAAGTTTTATACCGAAGAGGGCGCCCATCTTAAAGCGCCGGAATCGCAAATCAAAGTGGATGGCCATTTCCGTCGTTTGCCCTTGCAGGCCGCATTGGTGACGCAAGGCTTTTTACCGATCGCGACTCAGGGGCAGGACTCACCGCCAGTTAACTCGCAAGGATGGTTAACGTATGGTGCCGTGCATGCCACGTTCCGCGGTGCCGTATATGATGTGTTGGGTGTCCAGCGTGTCAAGGGGCAGGTAGAGGTAAAAGGTTCGTCACTGGCCGATGTCGGGGACTTGCTGAGCCTGACATTCCCTAGGACGCCGCATTTCAAAATCAAGGCGACCGTTGAAAAAAACGCGATGCAGTGGGCTGTGAATGTCGCGTCTGCACACATTGGCAACAGTCAGCTGGCGGGACAGTTTGTTTATGATTTTGCCCCAGAAACGCCGATGTTGACTGGCAAACTGCAAGGCTCGTTATTGATGTTGGCGGATTTGGCGCCTGCCTTTGGCGCTGCAGCGACTCCATCGACTAGCAACCCGCATCCAGGCAAATTGTTTCCAAATACCTCGCTGGATTTTACGACCTATGGCCGCATGAATGCGGATATCGATGTGCATATTGATGCGGTCGATTTAGGATCGGCCTTCAGGCAGCGCATTGCACCGCTTAAATTGCACTTGCGCTTGCAAAAACACAAGTTAAGTCTGGCAGAGCTGGAGGCCAGTACGGCTCAAGGCTCCCTCTCAGGCGAGCTATCGATTGATGCGCATGATGCACAAAACGCCGACTTGTCGCCACCCGCTGCCCCGGATTGGGAGATTGCGCTGGCGGTGCATGATATCCGTTTGGAACAATGGCTAAAAGTCTCGCCACAGACGGATAAAAAATCGACCAGTGACACAGCCAAAGAAACCAGCCAACAGCCGGCGCCAGCTTATGTGAGCGGTAAATTGAATGGGCGTGCCAAGCTGCAGGGGCATGGCCGCTCAACCGCCGAATTATTGCGCTCGCTGGATGGTCAGCTCGCCCTGATGGTGCGTCAGGGGGAAATGTCTCACTTGTTGATTGAGGCGGCTGGCTTAGACATCGCTCAAGCGGTTGGTGTCATGATCAAGGGCGACCAGCCCTTGCCCATGCATTGCGCCGCGATGGGCTGGCGGGCCAAAGAGGGTGTTTTGACACCAGAGGCAGCCGTGATTGATACGCCCGTGACGACCGTCACGGTCAATGGTGCCGTCGATTTGGGTCAGGAGCAGCTCAACCTTAAACTCCAGGCCAGTCCTAAAAACTTTTCGCCGTTAACCGTGCGCTCGCCTATTCTGGTGACAGGGCCTTTTGTAGACCCCCAGGTTTCGATCAGCCCCGGGCCGATTGCCGCACGGGTCGCTGGCGGCATATTACTGGCATTGATCAATCCGTTTGCCGCCATCCTGCCATTTCTCGATCCGGGCGATCAAAGTGCAACCACGGATGTAGGCTGCCAGCAGACCTTGCAGCAACTAAAAATGCGTCAACATTGAGTCAAGACAAGACAGCATCCCCTGAAAAAAAAAGAACCCAACCGAAGTTGGGTTTAGGGAGCGATTTTGGAGATATACGCTTACGGATCTTATTAAGCATAAGTTGTGCCAGATTTAAAAAGATAATTTAAATCAATTGCTTAAGTATTTAATTCTGTTTTTTGGTGCATGTTGTTTCAATCAGGCTGGTGATGTTTGCACTGTATTGGTGC
This sequence comes from Methylophilus sp. DMC16, assembly GCF_056314045.1. Taxonomy (NCBI): domain Bacteria; kingdom Pseudomonadati; phylum Pseudomonadota; class Betaproteobacteria; order Nitrosomonadales; family Methylophilaceae; genus Methylophilus; species Methylophilus sp. DMC16. Next base: position 1,636,687 of record NZ_JBQUZC010000001.1, on the reverse strand, counting down.
GCTTTGTGTCTGGATTACACCACGACTTAAAGTGATAGGCGCTCAATGAGCGCATCGCTAAAGATGGATGCTGCGGTCGCCTCATGCTAAAATCGCGCTTTATTTTTGTGATACGGAAACTTGATCGTCATGTTTAGCTTTTCAAGAAACTTAAGCGTTGCAGACCCGGCCTTGGCCCAAATGATTTCTTCCGAAGTGGAGCGTCAGCATCAGCATATCGAGTTGATTGCTTCAGAAAACTACACCAGTCCAGCGGTGATGGAAGCCCAAGGCTCGCAATTGACGAACAAGTATGCTGAAGGGTATCCAGGCAAACGCTTTTACGGTGGCTGTGAGTTTGTTGATCAGGTTGAACAGCTGGCGATTGACCGACTGAAAGCCTTGTATGGGGCTGAGTATGCCAACGTGCAGCCACATTCTGGATCACAGGCGAATCAGGCCGTGTATTTCTCCATCCTCAAACCTGGCGATACCGTCATGGGCATGAATCTGGGTCACGGCGGTCACCTCACACACGGTTCTCCGGCTAACCTGTCCGGCAAGTTGTTTAATATCGTGCCTTATGGTTTGAACGATAAAGAAGAGATCGACTACGATGAGATGGAGCGTATCGCGGTGGAGTGCAAACCAAAGTTGTTGATTGGGGGTGCTTCTGCGTATGCCTTGCGTTTTGACTGGGCGCGTATGGCTGAAATCGCCAAAAAAGTCGGTGCTTATTTCATGGTCGATATGGCGCACTATTCTGGCTTGATTGCAGCGGGTGTCTATCCTAACCCGGTACCGCATGCTGACTTTGTGACTTCAACCACGCACAAGACCTTACGTGGTCCACGTGGCGGTATCATCATGGCTAAGGCCGAGTTTGAAAAATCACTGAACTCCAACGTGTTCCCAAGCTTGCAAGGCGGCCCGTTGATGCACGTTATCGCCGGTAAGGCGACAGCTTTCCTCGAAGCGGCACAGCCAGACTTCAAAGCGTATCAGGAACAGGTATTGAAAAACGCCAGCATCATGGCCAGCACGTTGGCTGCGCGTGGTTTGCGTATTATCTCCGGCCGTACCGAGTCTCATGTATTTCTGGTAGACCTGCGTCCTAAAGGCTTGACCGGTAAGGCAGCAGACGCTTATCTGGGCCAAGCGCACATTACGGTCAACAAGAATGCGATTCCTAACGACCCCGAGAGCCCGTTCGTGACTTCCGGTATTCGTATCGGTTCGCCTGCGATCACAACGCGTGGCTTTAAAGAAGCCGAAGCCGAGCAAGTGGCTAACCTGATTGCTGATGTGCTGGATAATCCGGAAAGCGCTGAAGTGATTGCGGCCACCAAGGCGAAGGTGCATGCCTTGACCGATCAATTCCCAGTGTACGGTAAATAATTTTTCGGGCTATCCACAGCCATGAAATGTCCGTTTTGCGGTGCGGATGATACGCAAGTGGTGGATTCCCGACTCAATGAGGAAGGGAACTCCATCCGCAGGCGCCGTCGCTGTCAGGTGTGTGACAAGCGCTTTACCACCTATGAAACGGCAGAATTGCATCTGCCGCAAGTGGTAAAGCAAAACGGGACGCGCGAAGAGTTTAAGCGCGAAAAATTGCGCCTCTCCTTTACACGTGCGCTGCACAAACGTCCAGTGCCTACTGAATATGTCGATAAAGCACTGGACCGCATTGTTCAAAAAGTGCTCGGTTTGGGCGCGCGCGAAGTGCCTGCGCGGTTGCTGGGTGAAACAGTCATGCAAGAGTTAAAACAAATGGATCAGGTGGCGTACATCCGCTTTGCTTCGGTGTATCGAAGCTTTTCAGATGTGGATGACTTTCATAACGCCATCCGCGATCTGGATAACTGACAACAACCATTGCCGGTCGCACCCTCTGTGCGCTGGTGTATGTGTTCCGTGTGCCTTGCTTCACCCTGTGCACGGTCTATCAATGTTGCATGTGAAGGCGGGGGCGTATGAAACTGATCAAGCTATCTGCAGTGGTATTAGCGGTATTCACCGTGATTCTCACCATCGTGTTTTTTACCTGGTGGGCATTTAAAGATGAGGCGGTGTTTGGTCGAGACAAGTTTGACCAGACCCGCTGGATGCAGTTGTCCAACACCGTGCAAAAGGAGTGCAGACGCGGTGACATGGCATACGATCTCAAAAATCACATCCTGATTCGAGGCGCCAAAAAAGAGGCCGTCATGGCCTTGCTTGGGCGGCCTAGCCTTGAGGACGCCAATGCACTTGAGTATGATCTGGGTAAGTGCATGCATGTCTATCATGCCTTACGCATATACTTTGACCAGGACGGACGTCTCACCCATAGTCAAATCTCCTCCCATTAGCTTAACTCTCATTGTGTGTACGCCCTTTATCCAGGGCGCGGTCTTGTCATTCACTGGCCGTTCAAAGGTGTCCGCCATACAAAACCACCGCAAGGCGGGCTTTTTTTGTATGATGCTAGTCTATGTTACACAGTACTCAAGATATTCAATGGATGACCCATGCCTTGCGCCTGGCGGTGCATGGACTGTATTCGACCACGCCTAATCCGCGTGTCGGTTGTGTCATCGTCAAACAAGGCCAAGTGCTTGGAGAAGGCGCTCACCTCAAGGCGGGGGAGCCCCATGCTGAAGTACACGCCTTGCGCGCCGCTGGCGAGCAGGCAAGAGGTGCAACTGCATATGTGACTCTGGAGCCCTGCAGTCATTTTGGCCGGACGCCCCCCTGCGCCGATGCACTGGTGAATGCCGGTGTGAGCCGGGTCGTGGTTGCCATGCAGGATCCGAATCCTTTAGTTGCTGGCAACGGCATTGCACGTTTGCAGGCACAGGGTATTGCTGTCACGGTTGGGGTTTGCGAAGCGCAGGCCAAGGCGCTGAATCCTGGGTTTATTCTGCGCATGACGCAACAACGCCCTTATGTCCGCCTCAAGGTCGCTGCCAGTCTGGATGGCCGTACGGCGTTGGCGAATGGGGTCAGTCAATGGATTACGTCGCCAGAGGCGCGGAAAGATGTCCATCACTGGCGTGCGCAAAGCTGTGCGGTGATCACGGGTATCTCGACCATTCTAAAGGATAATGCCTCGCTCACCGTGCGTGAGGTGAAGACGCCACGCCAACCCTTACGCGTCATTCTCGATAGCCAGTTACGTATTCCGATAGACGCCAAGGTGTTGCAGGATGGCCATGCGCTGGTGGCGTATGCGCACGGGGAGGCCGCCAAGCTGGAGATATTGCAAGTGATGGGGGTACGTACCCTGCATGCACCGAATGCGCAGGGGCAGGTGGATATTGCTGCCGTCATGCAGGCACTAACGGCCTGGCCTTGTAATGAGGTACTGGTGGAGGCGGGGGCAACGCTGAATGGGGCCTTTTTGCAAAGCGGGTTTGTGGATGAGTTATTGCTGTATTACGCACCCAAGCTAATGGGAGACGCGGCACGCGGCATGTTTGCCCTGCCAGCATGGACGCAGATGGCAGACATACACACGCTGGACATTATGGATCTGCGACAGGTCGGGCAGGATATCCGTCTTCAGGCCAGGCTTAAGGCCTGATTCTTATGCTGATCGACACCCACTGTCATCTGGATGCCCGTGAGTTTGATGCCGACCGTGAGCCGGTCTGGCAGGCGGCCCTGGCGCAGGGCGTTCGTGCGGTGGTCATCCCAGCCGTGACGCAGGCGACATTTGAGCCGATTATGGCCTGGTGTGCACGGCATCCACAAGCTGGATTCGCTCTTGGCTGGCATCCCATGTATGTGTCTGAGGCACCTGAGGATGCGCTGGCGCAGCTCGAGCAAACCGTCGCCAGGGTGCTGGAGGGCCCTCAGGCGCATCAATTGCTGGCGATTGGAGAGATCGGTCTCGACTTTTACCTGACGCGCGAACATGAGGCCAGACAGCTAGAGCTATATGAAGGACAGTTGCGCATTGCCAGGCAGTTTCATTTGCCTGTGATTTTGCATGTGCGAGGTGCGATAGACACCATCCTCAAATATTTGCGCAAGCATACTTTAACGGGGGGTATTGCACATGCCTTTAACGGCAGCAAGCAACAAGCGGAGATATTTGCCAGTTTGGGATTCAAATTAGGGTTTGGTGGTGCCATGACCTGGCCGCGCGCATTGAAACTGCGTCAGCTTGCAGCAGAATTGCCTGTGGAAACACTGGTTCTGGAGACCGATGCGCCGGATATTCCGCCGGTTTGGCTGGGGCATCAAGGAAGAAATGCGCCGGATCAATTAAAAAAGATCGCAGAAGAGATGGCCCTGATACGTGGCTTGGAAGCTTCGCAACTCATTGAAATGACTGGTAAAAATTCTGTAGAAGTTTTGCCAAAAATAGCCCATTTATGCACATGACTTAAAGTGACACTTTAAGAATGTGTCGAAAGTGACTATATTATAGTGGTGCTTTGTAAGTGATTGATTTTATTGGATAAAAAAATAGATTAAAAAATGAACTTTTGGAAAAAGTCCTTATAAATTGGTAAGTTACGGAATTAAGACACAGCAATCCACAAAGTTATCCACAGATTTTGTGGATAGCAAAATACGGTGTTTGTCCTACAAGAAAAGCAAGTGGTTTTACAAACTTTACAATTACTAATCGGTGCTTGGCCAGGCCTCTCATATGCGCATTCAATCCCAACATTTCCGTAGCATTTGGCAACAAGCCAACGCTGTTTATATCATTGACCAGACGCAGTTGCCGTTTGATTTTGTGACGGTGGAATTAACGTCTTTGGCGCAAATATGTCATGCCATCCGCCACATGCAGGTCCGTGGTGCACCCCTCATTGGAGCTGCGGCAGCCTATGGTGTGGCGTTAGGCATTCAGCAGGATGCCAGCGATGAACACTTGCAGGCGGTGGTAAAGCAGCTGATTGCCACACGACCGACTGCCGTCAATCTGGCCTGGGCGGCACAGCGCATGCAACAGACGTTGATGCCGCTAGCTGTGGCGCAACGCGCAGCAGCTGCTTGGCTGGCGGCACAAGCGATTGCTGATGAGGATGTGGCGCAGAATCTGGCGATTGGCCAGCACGGTAAAGCCTTGATCGCTGAAAAGGCCACGGTGGGTGCCAATCAGGCTGTGAATATTTTGACCCATTGCAATGCAGGCTGGTTGGCCACGGTGGATGGCGGGACGGCCTTGGCGCCGATTTATGCCGCGCATGATGCAGGTCTGAAAGTACATGTCTGGGTAGATGAAACGCGGCCACGCAACCAGGGTGCCAGCCTGACCGCCTGGGAGCTGGCGCAACACGGAGTTCCGCATACGGTGATTGCCGATAATGCTGGCGGCCATCTGATGCAGCATGGTCAGGTAGATCTGGTCATCGTCGGTGCAGATCGTGTCACCAGTCAAGGTGATGTCTGCAACAAGATAGGCACCTATTTAAAAGCGCTGGCAGCATTTGATCAGCAAATCCCGTTTTATGCTGCGGTGCCGACGCCGACCATAGACTGGCAGATCGCACGCGGCGCAGAGATCGAGATTGAAATGCGTGATGCGGATGAGGTGGCTTATATGCAAGGGCAGACTGCAACAGGAGACATACAGACGGTCCGGGTGATTCCGCGTGAAAGCCCGGCATTGAATCCGGCGTTTGATGTGACGCCAGCCAGGCTGGTGACAGGGGTGATTACCGAGCATGGGGTGTTTGCCCCAGACCAGTTGCATGCGCTGAAAACGCATAGTCTGGGCGATTAACATGAGCAAGCGCTCGCCTGCGCAACAGTTGTTATACACGGCCCAGCAAATGGCCCTGACTGGCCTGAATAAAGGCACCTCTGGCAACGCCAGTGTCCGGCTAGAAACGGGTTTTCTGGTGACGCCTTCTGGCGTGCCGGCAGAACAGCTGCATGTTGACAGCATGGTACATATGGATTGGCAAGGCCGGGCTGAAGCCGGGAAAAACCCCTCCAGCGAATGGCGTTTTCATCTGGATATTTTACAGGCGCGGCCTGAAGTTAATGCGGTTGTGCATTGCCACAGCATGTTTGCGACTACGGTAGCCTGCATGGGGCACGACGTGCCGCCGTTTCATTACATGATTGCCAGCGTGGGTGGAGATAATATCCGTTGCGCGCCCTACGCCTTGTTTGGCACCCAGGCGCTGTCTGAGGTTGCGCTCGCTGCATTGCATGAGCGCAAGGCCTGTTTGCTGGCACATCATGGCATGATCGCGCTGGGCAAGGATTTATCCCACGCACTGGCCGTGGCGGTAGAAGTGGAAAACCTGTGTGAGCAGTACTGGCGACTGTTACAAGTTGGGCAGCTCCGCTTGCTGACGCCTGCGCAAATGCTTGAAGTCCATGCCCAATTTAAAGGCTATGGGCAATGGCGTGATCCGGTTTAATTACACCGGATGGATTTAGAGTTTTGGAAATAGCGCCAGGGTGGTCATGCGCAATAGAGCGCCAGGGTCACAAATGTAGGTGTTCTGTTTCATCTCGCTAGCGGATGGAGGTACTGCGAGGATGGCTTCTGCGGGAGCAAAGCATTTGAGCAGAACGCCACCGGATTCTACGGCGTTGAGTCCTTTGGCATAGCTGGTGGCCAGCGCCTCCGAGGGTGTCCAGCAAAAGCCAATCTGGTCTTGATCAAACAAAAACCAGCTTTCGCCACGATACAGGGTCAGTCCCTGCAGCGGTTGATGCCGCGTGTCGGCCAAGCATTTTTTCAGCACGCGCAGTACCAATGCGTCATTTTTAATCAAGGCGCGCAAATCGCCGCCATATTGTCGCCACAATGCGGCAATGCTTGATTGGTCAAAGCCGGATTCATCCTGAATTCGAGCGATGTATTCGAAGGTTTGCCGCCATAAAGCAGCATCCACGGTATTCACGTACTGACCATGACAAAACTGCCTGGCCAGCGACTGTACGGAGACACTTTGCATACGTATTGAATCAGGCGTCTTCATCGCTTGCCCCGCTGGGTTACCGCACCCATATGCCCTCAATCAGTTTTTCCTGCGGCTGGAACTGCTGCTTGTAAGCCATTTTCTGGCTGTCTGCAATCCAGTAGCCCAGGTACAAATAGTCCAGGCCGAGTTGCTTGGCCCACTCGATTTGCCAGAGAATGCTATAGGTGCCATAACTCGCTTTGTCATGCGTATCATAAAACGTGTACACCGCAGACAGACCATCCATGACAATATCAATCACGCTGACCATCTTGAGCTGCTGCTGTGCATCTCTAAACTCGACCATTACGCTATCTACATTGCTTTGACATAAAAACTGCTGGTATTGCGTCGCTTCGTCTTCTTGCGGCATGGCTGACTCCAGACTGCTGGGATGACGCTGTTGCTGGTAGGTCAGGTACAGGGCGAAGTGTTCTGCATCATAACTGGCTTCACGGATGGTGGCCTGTAAAGGTGCATGCTTCTTAAATGCCCGTTGCTGGCTACGCGTGGCTTCAAACGCATGTACCGGCAAACGGACCGAAATGCAGGCATTGCAATGTTCGCAATGCGGCCGGTATGCAAACTTGCCACTGCGGCGAAAGCCCTGCTGTATCAGTCCGCTATACACGCGGCCATCTACCAGTGTCTGCGGCGTGGCAATCAGGCTTTGCGCCAGCTTTTTAGGCAGATAGCCACAGGTGTAAGCGGTGGTCACATAAAACTGTAATTTTTGCAGAGGTGCGTCGTTAGGTAGGGTCATATTGCACTAAATGCGTTAATTCTTCGATAAACCGGTCTCTGGGAATTTCATAAGCACCAAAACTGGCAAGTAACGGTGTATGCATCTGACAATCAATCATACCGACTTGTTGCGTGATTAACCATTGCACCAGATGCGCAAATGCCACTTTGGACGCATTGCTGACATGGTGAAACATGCTTTCACCATAAAACATGCGGCCAATCTTGACCCCATAACAACCGCCAACCAATTGCCCATCTTGCCAGGCTTCCATACTATGCGCGTAGCCCATGGCATGCAACTCGCTGTATGCCGCAATCATTTCATTGGTGATCCATGAGCCGGATTGACCTGGGCGCGGGGTGGAAGCACACGCTTGCATCACGGCGGTAAACTGCGTATTCATGCGTAACTCAAACGGCTGTTGCTGGATGACCTTGCGCAAGGAGCGGGTGATTTTCAGCGCTGGTGGAAACAGCACCATGCGTGGGTCCGGACTCCACCAGAGGATAGGCTCGCCCGGACTAAACCATGGAAAAATCCCTTGTTTGTAGGCGCTCAACAGGCGTCGTGGCGTCAGGCTACCGCCGATGGCGATCAGGCCGTTGGGCTCTGTCAACGCCTGCTGTAAGTTCGGGAATGGGGTCTCTGCTGCGAGAATGCGCACCGGCCCGCCCGGGAGAGGATAGTAATTGTCATGCATAAACAGTCATTGCGGTGGTGTAGGGACGCAAGTTAATCGCATTACGGTTTAGTCGGCTCTCCGTGATTGCCAGATACTGATGAGTCTGGTGATCACATAGCTATCCTTTAACGCACATGAGTAAAGTCAGCCTGATATTCAATACGTCATTACGCACGCTTTATTCGGGCCTGATACAGGCCCTTACCCGCACGCGTTTGCATTCGGTACTAGAACTTAAACGGATTGTGCTTGCTCGTCCATTCTATAACCTTATGGCCGGGGATGCCACGCGAGATGCCAAACCCTTGGGCATAGTCGCAGCCCAGTTCGGCCAGAATCTGCGCCTGCTCGGCTTTTTCGACGCCTTCAGCCACCACCTTGCGGCCGAAGTCGCGGCAGAGCGTAATCACGCCACGGATCACCGCCATGTCTTCCTGGTCACTTAACATGTTATGGATAAAGGACTGATCAATTTTAATGATGTTGACTGGCAGGCGGCGCAAGTAAATCAGCGAGGAGTAGCCTGAGCCAAAATCATCAATCGAGAATGCAACGCCCAGCGCCTGGCATTGCTGGATGACGCGGTTGACGCGGGCAAAATCGCTGATGGCAGCACTTTCGGTGATCTCGATATGCAGCTGTTGCGGCTTGATCATGGCATACTTTTTAAACAAGTCAGCCAATCGTTCCGGAAACTGTTTATGCATTAAATGCTGGGCGGCGATGTTGACGGAGACTTGTGTGTCCAAGCCCTGGCTTTGCCACTCGCTCAATTGGCGCAAGCTTTCTTCTATCACCCAGTTACCAATATCCACAATCAGATTGGTATGTTCGACCGCGGTCAGGAAGTCGTTAGGGTAGAGCAGTCCGCGCACCGGATGCTGCCAGCGCAGCAAAGCCTCAAAACAGAAAATTTCACCAGACTGCATACAGACTTGCGGTTGGAAAACCAGGCGAATATGGTTGTTTTGGATGCCATGCAGCAAGTCCTTGAGCAACGCTTGCTGTTGCTGGGATTGCTGCGCTGACGCCAGGTCAAACAAATGGCATTGATGCCCACCGTGCGTTTTGGCATGGTACATGGCATGGTCAGCATGCCGTAGCAAGGTGTCTGGCGGGTTGCGGTCTATCGGGTATAGCGTATAGCCAATGCTGGCTGAAATGGAAAACTTGAATTTATCTACCTTGAACGGTTTTTCAATCGCCGTCAGCAACTTTTTGAGCAGTCGTGCATATTCGTTGGCCGTCCGTAGCCCGCACAACAACATGGCAAATTCATCGCCTCCGAGCCTGGCCAGGGTATCTTGCGGTTTGAGCAGGCCATTCAGTCGGGCTGCCAGTTGCATGAGCAAACGGTCACCGTATTCGTGGCCGTATTGGTCATTGACGATTTTGAAGTCATCCAGGTCAATATAACAAATGGCCACCAGCGTCGACTGGCTTTCCGCTTCGTGTAGCGCTTGTTGCAATCGGCTCGAAAACAATACGCGGTTAGGCAGTTGCGTCAGCACATCATGATAAGCCAGATGCTCAAGCATGTTTTGTTGCTCTTTGGCGCGCGTAATGTCTGAAAAGAGGCCGACATAATGCTGAAATTCGCCCGCCTGGTTGAGCACTGGCGACAATTCGAGTTCTACCAGATACTCATGACCTTGTTGATGACGGTTCCAGACCTCGCCCTGCCACTCCTGAAAGCCATGCTGGCTGTCATACAAGGACTGGAACAGATCTGGTTGCTGATAGGCGATGCCCAGTTGTTGCGGAGTTTTACCCATGACTTCAGGTTGTGCATAGCCTGTAATCACGCTGAAGGAGGGGTTGCACTGAATGATATGTCCCTGGGTGTCGGTAATGAAAATTGCATCATGGGCATGGTCAAACACGCTGGAAGAGACCTTTAGCCGGCTGGCATTGGCCTGCAGCTGGCTCACCATTTCACGCAGGCGTCTGCGCATTTTAAGCATGTTGGCGATCAGGCTGTCTGGGGCTGCCGTGGTTTGGTCTTCGGCAAAGTCGCCGCTTTCAATCCGCATCAATAAATGCTTGGCTGTCTCGGGATCACCGCCCAAGGGGTTCAACACAAATCGCTGCAAGCCGCTGACAATGGCAATCAGCACGACCAATGTCAGGATAAAGGTAATGATCATCAAAGGCGACAGCGCGCCCAGTGCAGACCAGTAAGCCTCACTGGTCGGGTACACAATATTGATCTGAAAATCCCATTCTGGTACCTGCCGCGTGACCTTGGTCCAGCGGTGCTGGCTATCTTTGAGGGCGGTTTCTGCCTCCAGGCGTGTCAGTCCATTGGTTAGAAAGCGGATATTGCCGTGTCCGTCGGTGATGGCCACAAAGCCTTTTTTCAAAAATCCCCATTGCCGGATCGCCTGGTCAATGGCGTTGAAATCAAGCTTGTAACCGACGTACCAGGCCCCAATCAGGTTGCCGTGATTATCCTGCATGGGTTCATAGCGGGAGAGATACGATTCCCCAAGGATATCTACCACGCCAAAATAAGCCTGATTTTTTTGCAGTGCGACAATCGCCTTGCCAAACGGATCCAGCTCTGTGCCAAAGGCATTGGTGCCATCCGCTTTTTTGACATTGGTCGAAATCCGCAGAAACTGCCCGCCACGTTTGACAAAAATGGTGGCGGTACCGCTACCTATGCGTGTCACTGAATCGACCAGTAGTGTGCTGCCGGTTTGAGGGGTATCCCCAAATTGCAAGTTTGGGACGTCCATTCCCAGTATCTGGGTCGTGCCGTTAATATTGGGCGGGCCTTCAAGCGAGCCATATTGTTTGAGCAAGGCCATACTTGAGAATACATGTTCGCTGACCAGGGTTTTCGCCGTGATCAACAGGTTGGACAGTTTTTGTGTTTCTTCCTGAGCCTGGGTTTCGATATTGTTTAAATGCGCGTTGAAAATAAATGCGAAAGAAACTAGACCGATCAGCAACCCCAAGCTGGTCAGTGGTAAAAGGATTTTTTTAAAAAGAGTGTAGTGCTTCATTGTAAGTTTATGTAATTATTTTATAAGTAATTTCCCCGTCCTGCATTTTGTTTATACATGGCTTTACAACTGACTGCAATCATTTATAAGACTGGGCCCCTGTGCGAGCCCAATTTTAAATAAATGTCGTCTTATTTATTACACAAATATTTGGGAATGGTTTGTGGTGGTGAATGATTGTGATTGATTTGGCCAAGTGAGGTGGCACTCACCTGAATGTTGTGAAAAAAATCTTTCAAATCAATCAATTAATGCGTAAAATGCGCAACTCTCAAGCATTAGCTGGTTACCCGCGTGGAAATCTATACTTCCCTCACTGCCAAACCCATTCAAAGTTACCGTCCATATTGGGCGAAACGCTTTGGCACCGCCCCCGTGCTGCCCATGAGTCGCGCCGAAATGGATGCATTGGGCTGGGATAGCTGCGATATTATTCTGGTCAGCGGCGATGCCTACATTGACCATCCCAGTTTTGGCGTCGCCCTGATTGGCCGCTTGCTTGAGGCGCAAGGTTTTCGTGTGGGCATTATTGCGCAACCAGACTGGCAGTCGGCAGAACCGTTCAAAGTGCTGGGTAAACCTAATCTATATTTTGGCGTCACGGCCGGAAATATGGATAGCATGGTCAACCGCTATACCGCGGACCGCAAGATACGCTCGGATGATGCCTATACGCCGAATGCCGAGGCCAACAAGCGTCCTGATCGCGCGGTACTGGTTTACTCTCAACGTTGTAAAGAGGCCTATGCAGATGTGCCGCTGGTGATTGGCAGTATTGAAGCCAGCCTGCGCCGCATAGCGCACTATGATTACTGGTCAGATAAAGTCCGTCGTTCTATCCTGATGGATGCCAAGGCGGACTTGCTGGTGTTTGGAAACGCCGAGCGTGCCATTGTCGAACTGTCGCACCGTATTGCCCGTGGAGAAGCGATCCATGAGATTGAGGATATTCGTGGCACCGCGTTTATCCGCAAGCAAGTGCCAGATGAATTTGTGGAGGTGCCCTCTACCCGTCTCGACCGGCCAGGGGTGGTGGATAAGCACGAAGACCCCTATGCGATGAAAATGGGCAAAGCCGATGCCAGTTGCGCAACGGATGATCAGGCGAAAGACGCCAATGCCGCGGCGATCAGCTTGCCTTTACCGCTGAAAGCTGCCAAAGTGCCGCGCGAACGTCAGGTGATCCGCATGCCTTCTTATGAAGAGGTGGTGAGTGATCCTGTCATGTATGCGCATGCTTCACGCGTGTTGCATCTGGAGTCTAACCCGGGCAATGCACGGGCACTGGTACAAAAGCATGGCAACCGGGAGGTCTGGCTCAATCCGCCGCCGATTCCACTCACGACCAAAGAGATGGATTATGTGTATGACTTGCCTTATGCCCGCAAGCCCCATCCGGCCTATGGCGATGCCAAAATCCCGGCCTGGGAAATGATCCGCTTCTCGGTCAACATCATGCGTGGCTGCTTTGGCGGCTGTACTTTTTGTTCGATTACCGAGCATGAAGGCCGCATTATCCAAAGCCGTTCAGAAGACTCGATTTTGCGTGAAATTGAAGAAATCCGCGACAAGGTGGATGGCTTCACGGGCGTGATCTCGGATTTGGGGGGGCCGACCGCCAACATGTATCGCCTCTCTTGCAAGTCTGAGGAAATCGAAAAGAATTGCCGCAAGTTGTCCTGTGTCTATCCGGGCGTATGTGAAAACCTCAATACCGATCACTCTGCGCTGATTCAGTTGTATCGCAAGGCGCGCAACCTGCGCGGTGTCAAAAAGATTTTAATCGGTTCCGGCTTGCGTTACGACCTGGCCGTAAAGTCGCCCGAGTATGTGAAAGAGCTGGTGCAGCATCACGTGGGCGGCTATCTCAAGATTGCGCCTGAACATTCTGAAGAGAATGTGCTAAGCAAAATGATGAAGCCGGGCATGGGTGCCTATGATGAGTTCAAGCGCATGTTTGAGCGCTTCAGTGCCGAGGCGGGTAAAAAGCAGTATTTGATCCCGTATTTTATTGCCTCGCATCCAGGCACCACCGATGAAGACATGCTCAATCTAGCCTTGTGGCTCAAGCGTAATGATTTTAGATTGGATCAGGTGCAAACCTTTACGCCGACGCCGATGGCGATGGCCACAGCCATGTATCACAGCGGTAAAAATCCGCTGCGTAAAGTGACGGCGGATTCTGAAACCGTGCCCGTCCCTAAAGCAGGCAATATCCGCAAATTGCATAAAGCGTTTATCCGCTACCACGATCCACAAAACTGGCCGATGCTGCGTGAAGCATTGAAGAAAATGGGCAGAGCGGATTTGATTGGCAATGGTAAAAAGCACCTGGTGCCCGCGTACCAGCCTGCCGTGTTGCCACAAATCGTTCAATCGGACGGCAGCCGCTTCCAGGCCAAACCATTACCCAAAGGCTTTAACCAGACCAAAAGCTTTGCCAGCCCGAAAAAGCACGCGCCGCGTAGCAAAAAACATTGATGGATTAGCGTGGCGCTTGCGTCGGCGCTATGCCTGCATTGAGCAGCGTAGGCGGGCGATAATCGGCTTGTGCCAACCATTTTTCCGCTACCGAACTATCCAGCGTCACGTTAACCGCCGTCACCGGCAGGGCTTGCAACGCAGTGGCTAGGTCGGGGGAGGGCGTGACTGGGCTGCCACGATAAGGCCGGTAAAATCTACCATCGCCTTTGCTAAACAAGCCCTTGAAAAAAGCATACAGTCCATAAGCAAACGCTTTGTATGCATCTGTGGGGCTCGATAAGCAGGCATTAGGGGCCACTGAAAACGGTTTTAGTTTAAGGCCTGCGGCACGGGCTTTGTCCAGCATCCATCCCAGTGCAATGGTGGCCAGCGGGTCATGGCCATAACCGCCGCCGACATTGGCGTGCGCGCCGATAAACCAGCGCTGCTCCACCGCAATGTTCTCAGGTTTTTGCTGGCCGTCTGCATTAGTCCACATCGCTACTTTATAAGCTTCACGGTGTTCGTCTATTGCCATCGCATGGTAGGCATAAGAAACGATTTTTGACAGCTCGGTATCATGCCAGGCATAAAATCCCTGCTCTGAAATCATGGTGCCGGGGATGCCGAGCGCGCCGACGGTATCCCAAACTCCCAGAAAATGGACACGGACTTCCTGGCTGTAGGTCTGCCTGAACGCCAGGCACTGGGGGCTCTCCGGTGCAGCGGATTTGTCGCGGTAGAGCGCTTCAGCGCGTGCGAGCAAATCTGGTGTGCTGGTGTTGAGTAACCCGCATTTTCGGATCAAGCCGACCAGGCTTCTGGCCGTATACGCGCCACGGCTAAAGCCAAACACCCAAATTTCATCGCCTGCCTGATAGCGCCTGACCAGCCAGTCATAGCCTTTAAGCAGGTTTTTGCTCAAGCCATACCCAAATAAACCCCCGCGTAACTTTTCGCCGGTGCCGGTCCCCACGCCAGGTTCATAGAAAAAACGCTGTTCAATGTCGCCATCCTTGGCTTCGATTAAGGTCGAGAGTTGGTAGACGTTGGTCAGGTCTTGCGGGTCGTTCCAGGTGCCATCAAATAAAACAATCAAACGTTTGTTGCTTTTCATCTGGCTGTCTCCGGGGTTGAGGGGGAAGTGTCGCTGTATCCTTGAGTGCTCGATCATGGAGCTACCTGCCTATGGTAGTCCTCGGCGTGGGGGCTGGCAATGACGGCCTGATGCCTTGCAATCATGGCAGCGGATATTTATTTGTGAGACGATGTCACAATGCCGGTTGCTGAGGGTTTGCAACTGTTTAGCTAATCACAAAAAGTGAGGAATTTGATGCGAAGTGTCCGTTTGTTCGCCCTGTGTTTATTGATGGTAACCCCACTGCTGCAAGCGGCTGAGAAAGGCCTGTTCTGGCAGCTGGAGGCGCCCAATGGCCAGGTCAGTTACCTGTTTGGCACTATGCATACCGACGATAACCGGGTCACCAACTTTTCAGCGCCGGTGATTCAGGCGCTTAAAAATGTGAATATGTTTATGCTGGAGGTAGCAGAGGCGCCGCCAGTGAGTCTTTTGCAAATGCCAGACAGCAATTTGAAACAGTTACTCTCTGAAGCAGAATTGCAGCAGGTCGCTGCGCTGGCAGACATGCACGTGATCCCGATGGATGCGGTGGTCAAAATGAAACCCTGGTTGCTGGCAGTCATGTTTGATTTGCCCAAGCCACAAACGCCGTTTGCGCAAGATCTGTTGCTTAAAGCTAAAGCAGAGGAGTTCGACAAACGTATTGTGGGATTAGAAAGTGCGCAAGCGCATTTTGGTGTCATGGATAGTTTGTCCATGGATGAGCAGTTGCTCATGTTGCGTGCGGTGCTCAAACGCAGCCAAAAGCAAAAGGAGCAAGACTTTGAACGGTTGATGAAGGCTTATCTGGCGGGGGATGCCGATCAGGTCGCGAATATGGATGATGCCATGACGCGTGGCATTTTGCCGGCCGCTTTGTGGCAACGCATGCGCGTCAAGTTGCTGGACGAACGCAATGTGATGATGGCCGAGCGTAGTCTGGAGCAGGCGCGACAAGGCCGTGTGTTTATTGCCGTTGGTGCGGCGCATTTGGCCGGTAAAAATGGCTTGTTACAGGCCTTCAGGCAGGCGGGCTTTAAAGTCACCGCCATCAAAAAATAGCGGTTGAGGGGTGGTTGGATAGCGTCATCAGCTGTGGGTCTAGCGCGTCTGCGCAGAGGCGACTTCATGTGCAATCTGGCTAATGTGGGCCACAAAATCAGCATCTTCGCCGACCAGCAGTCGTGGCAGGTGCTGGCGGAAATCTTCACGCTGGCACCATTCACGCATGTAATCCTCCCACGACATCCAGCGGCGCAAGCGTTTGCCACGCATGTCGGGATCGTAAGCCAGCAAATAGGCGCGCTCAAACAGTGAAATGAGGATTTCAAACAACACCAGTTTGCGCTCCTCCTGTTCGGCGCTGAGCGCCAGGGATTCGCGGTTGGAGCGCAATTGCAGGTCGGGGTGAGCCATCACCAGCTTGAGAAAATCCGTGTAGTTATCTGCAAGTAACTGGTAGACCTCTTCATCTTCATTTTCGCGCTCTTTGCGCTGTTCAAGCACAAACGTCACAATGGCCAGCGGCAAGCCGACCACGGTGACCACATAGCTCAGTAATTCCCAGGTTTCTAAAGACATCAAAGCACCGCAGTGTTTCAGGCCGGGTCGGGCCAGGGTTAAGAAAGGTAGTTAGTTGATCTGGCTGGCACGCTGTTGAATGATGTCTATGCACTCATCAAACTGCAAGGACTTGTCAAAAAAATACTCTACGCCCATATTTTGCGCCAGATTACGATAGTAACTGTTGCCATGATTGGTCAACATGACAATGTCAGGCGTTTTGTAAGGGTAGCTCTGCTGGCGGGTATGCCTGACCACATCAAAGCCCGTGCCTTTGGCCAGCTCAATGTCGAGCACGACCATGTCGTACTCATGGGCATTGAGCAGGTTGATCGCTTCATCACTGGTGGTGGCGACATCCTGGATATCAAGCTGCTGACAGTCTTGCAGCATTTCCACAATGACATCACGGATCAACGCAGAATCTTCAACTAACAATAATCTATACATAACAATCTCACCAATGACTCCCTGGGTGATCTAATTTAAGCAAGTTGAATGCTGACATGACAAAAGGGCGCCTTGTTAGTGATTTTTCTTTAGTTAAGTAGCCCATATTTAATGGCATAGTATGTCAGGTCAGCATTTGATTTCATGGCCATTTTTTCCAGAATGCGACTGCGATAAGTGCTCACGGTCTTGATACTGATGAAGAGCTCCTCTGCAATGGCCGTTGGGGTCTGCCCCGCAGCCAGCTTGACGAATACTTGAAACTCGCGGTCGGACAGGGTTTCATGTAACTGCTTTTCCGAAGGATGACTCAGTTCATTGGTCATCAGCTCTGCCAGTTCGGCCGAAATATAGCGTTTGCCGCTGGCAATGGTACGGATGGCCTGAATGATTTCATCTGAATCCGCATTTTTCGATAAATAGCCCTTGCAGCCGTTACGCATCAGGTTCAATGCATACTGGTCTTCAGAATAGCCGCTCAGCACCAGCACCGGCAAGGTCGGGGCGACGTGCTTAAGCTCATGCAGCGTATCAACCCCGTTTTTATCCGGCATGGATATATCCAGTACCATGGCATCAAACTCGTTTTTGCGTACCAGCTGGATGGCTTCTGAGCCTGAGCTTGCTTCTCCGGTGACCTGCAGGTCAGACTCAAGCTCAATCAGGTTACGTAAACCATCACGAACAATACTGTGATCATCTACCAAAAGAATTCTTTTCATGTGGTTCTCTTATTGTTTTGGGGTGTCAGAAGCCGGTTTTTCAGTATGAGCTGCTTCGCCACCCTCATCTTCAGGTGTTGCCGGTGGCGGTGGCGCAATCTCGTTGCGGAATACCTGCCAGTCATGACTGATCATTGACAGCGAATCTGCAAACAAGGGTTTTTTATACCACTGTGCACGCACTGCCAAAAACACAATCAGTCCGATGGCGGCAGGAACCAGCATCACCAGCCCCAGAATCAAGGTGCGATGTGGATTCTCCCACAAGATGGAAAACAGCCACATCAACCCGAGCAAGCCGGTAAAAATAAACATGCTGAAGACCACCAGCAGGCCGACAATGCTGGTAGCCATGCGTTGGGTTTCCTCCAAAAAATCCTGCTTCATGTGTTGCGCTCTGTCTTCGGTATAGTCAGCCACATGATGGCGCAAATTGATGAAATTATCCTTCAATGCCGAGACTTTACGGTCTAGAAACAGTACAGCCACAAATTTCAGGAGGTTTAACCACATAGATTTCCTTAATTATTCGCGACGCTTGGCGCCCAACAGGTATCCTATCAGCAAACCGACGCCAGCGGCTACCAGTACCGTACCCAGTGGATGCTCTTGCACCGTGTCAGCGGTTTTGTCCTTGATGGTGTGATAGGTATCGCTGACTTCACGCTGTACCTGATCCTTCACACGGCCTGCTTTCGCTGACAGGTTAGAAGCCAATGCCGCTGCATTTTCTTCGCTGGTCAAACGGTCGATATTTGCTTTCAGGGTGTGAATCAAGGCCTTGGCCTTGTCTTGTGTCGTGTCAGCCGTGTCATTGACTGCGTCCAGCAAATCATTGGCGGTGGATTTGACTTGCGCTGCAATTTCTTCAATGGCTTGGTCAGATTTTTTAGCTAAATCATCCGTTGTATTTTCAACATGGTCTTTGGAAAAATTAAACATTTTGTAACTCCTTTAAAAAGTCATACAGCATGGTTGAAATCGATCTTGATGTTCTATGAGCATTAAGATGCGTTTTCAATATGGTGCCATCTTAACTGCCCGGCCTGCGAGAACCTATCGGCTCACTACCGATTACACGGTCAGAATTCTCTGACAATACTTATTTGGCTTGATCACGCATGTTTACATTGCCCATCCTCATCAAGCCCGTTATGATGATAATGTATTGTTCACAATGCACATTAAAATACGCTGGATTGACCCTTCTTTCAATCTTTATCCTTGTAAACCGCATGCAAAAAATCAGAACCCAATTGATGGCCTTGCTGGACAGGCTGGAAGTCATCAGTGATACCTTTGGCGGTAATACGGTGGCTTTACTGACGGTGAGTTTATTGCTCGCTGCGGCCATGCTGGTGGTGAACGATCGCTTGATCGTCAATACGCGTGAAAAAACAGACCTGCTGACCAAACTGGACCAGCTCCTGATGGAGGAGTGGAAAACACAAGCCAGTCTTTCGGTGGCTGAAAGCGCGCAGCGCGGCTACTTGCTCACCCGTTCGGAAAACTATTTCGCGCCTTATGACGAGGCGACGCAGGAGATCAGCGAACATCTGCAAAACATTAATACGCTGTTGAACCACACCAATCTGGTCAAGCACATCACGATACAAAACATCATGAACCAGCTGGTCAACAGCATTGCCAAAAAGTCTGCCGAAATGAGTGTGACCATTGATTTTGCCAAGAAGCACCAGTTCGACAAGGCGTTGGCCGTGGTCAAGCTGGACTCTGGCATTAAAGAAAGTGCGAACGTGCAAATGCTCTCGCGCCAGTTTGAGAAGGAAATCACCGATTACCGTCACGAACTGGCCGAGGCGAGAAATAATATGCGGCGCATGATGCGCTGGTTTGTCATGGCGTGCCCGTTGATCTTTGTGTCACTGGTGGTTCTGGTGATTCGCCGGTTATTGCGTGAGCTGGCAGAAAAAGCCAATCTGCACGAACGCTTGACGGATGAGAACGCCGAATACGAGCGCAATATCCAGACCCTAACGGTCAGCCTGCAACGCCAGGCGCTGCAGGCACAGACTAACATTGAGCGTGAGCGCTATCAGCTCTCGCGCGAATTGCATGATGAGCTTGGCTCATTGTTGACAGCCATTAAAATGGATATTTCCTGGGCGATCAAATACTTAAAAGACAGTTCGCCGCAAATCACCGACAAGCTTAAAAAGACCAACCAATACCTGGACCGCAGTATCAACTTCAAACGCGAGATTGTGCAAAACCTGCACCCTTCCATGATCAAGACTTTTGGTCTGATCGCCTCGTTGCAAAATCTGGTTGATGAGGCCGCTGCCCGTAATCATTGGCAAATGGATATCATCATGCCCGAGCAGGAGCTCATGATGAACGAGACCTTGAGTCTGATTATTTATCGCCTGGTGCAAGAGAGCCTGAACAACTGCAGCAAGTATGCACAGGCCAGTGGCGTTTCGGTGCATCTGATGCACGACGACCAGCATATCAAGCTTGAAATTGCCGATAATGGTATCGGCTTTGACATGAATAGTCTGACCAGTAGTAACACCGGCATTAGCGGCATGCGCAACCGGGTAGAGTCTATTGGCGGCCATTATGAAGTCACCAGTACGCCTGGCCAGGGCACCAGTACGCGGGTGATGTTACCTTTCCTCGCTGCCGAACCGGCAAACAACTAAGCCTCCTTATACAGCGTTTTGCACGCTGTAGTCATATTCTGACAAGGGATTCAGTCGGTGGACGACTGACCCCTGCGCTCCCAGCCAGTAACATGGCTACACATCGCATCAACTACTTTGCGATGTGCGTAAATAAGGAGACGCAAATGTCAATGTCAAAATATAAACAAGCAATCATCTTTGGCAGCCTGTTGGCAACAACAATCACTGTGAATGCCTTTGCGTTCGATTTGGACGAAGTGCAAAACGGCGTACAGCCCTATCAGGAAGAGTTTAAGGCCTTGGACAAGAATGGCAACAGCACCTTGACCTGGGCAGAAATACAGCAAGACAAAAACGTAAAGAAAAAAGATTTCAAAGCGTTTGACCACGACAATGATGGCACTTTGAGCTATGAAGAATTTGCAGAGCTTAAGACACAGACCAGCCAGAAAGCCATTAAAGGCGCCATGTCTGACAGCTGGATCACCACTAAAGTCAAAGCCAAACTGCTCGAGGAAGAATCCTTGAAGTCACTCAAGATCAGCGTGGAAACTCATAAAGGCGAAGTATTGCTGAGTGGATTTGTCGGAGATGCTTCTCTCAAAGCCAAGGCTGAAGAGTTGGTGACTGGCGTAGAGGGCGTTAAATCTGTGAAAAACGCTATTGTGGTGAAAGGTTAACTCACACCCCCTCGCAAGCTACATATCCTCTCCCAATGATGTAGCTTGCTTTTTTTGTTTGGCGGGTTGTCCTACAAGTAGTTGTTAGATTCATCCTCTTTGCAGCTTGGACAACTCGCCCTCTTAATCACGTGTACAAATGAAAGGAAACATCATGAAAATGAATCGTTATCTGACTATGAGTGCTTTAGTGGCTTTAATGGGCCTTGCCAGCACCCATGCGCTGGCACAAGGCGAACCGATGTATAAATTTTTGCCTAGCGAAACGGTGGTCGACAATGTGAAAACCCTGTTGCAGAGCCATGGCGTAGATGCTTCAGCAATTGAAGTGAATTCTGACACCCATGGTGTGGTTCAACTGAGCGGTCAGGTTTCTTCCAAAGAGCAGGTTGAAACGGTGACTAATCTGGCCAAACAGGCTGAAGGCGTGTATGCCGTTCTGGGCGAGTTGCGCTATACCACAGGTGAAGTGGTGCCAGCCCCTGCGCCAGCAGGCATGGATACAGTGATGGATACTCCACCCGCACCTGGCAGCGCTGTTGAGCAGATGGATGCCCAATGAACTGATGGACAAGGCCATGCGGTGGTATCAGAGATGTCCCGGCAGGAGTTATTGATGCTGGGGCATCACATGTCTACCGGATTCGTACTCGGCCTGGTTGGCTTGTCGGATGAACAGTAACTGATCGGTGGCAAAACCCAATTCTTTGGCTTTGGCCATCAAATGTTGTTTGATCGGGTAGGGGAGTTGTGGTGTGCGGGAGAGTATCCATAAGTAGTCTCTGCCACTGCTAACCAAGGCATAGTTGTAATAAGGCTTATCGATTTCGAGGATGGTGTAATCACCATAAAAAGGGCCGAAGAATGACACCTTGAGTTTGCCGGTACGGCTGCCGTCAGAATTGGCCGGATCGACAAATTTGGCCTTGCCGGTAGCGACACTCCAGTCGTTTTTCTGGGGATCGAAGCCACGGTTCACTACCTTGAGGGTGCCATCCGCTTCGATGGTGTAATTGGCCGTGACTTGCTCCAAGCCTTTTTCAAATCGGTTGTCCAGTCTGGCAATTTCATACCAGGTTCCGGTGTATTGGTTAGGGTCAAAGCTGCGGACAATGGATTGCTCGGCCTGGCTGGGCATCGGCGCTGAGCAGCTGATGAGACAAATTGACACGATGCAAATGCAAAAGAGGCTGAGTCGGCTAGTTAACATAACAATATAGTCAATAAACAATATATGGTTTTTCAAAGACCATTTAAAATAGCATAAATTCAAACAAGGGATACAACATGAAAAAATTGATTTGGGGTGTGTTGTTCATATGCGCAACACCAGTCATGGCAGATAATCTGGAAACAGGTCTTGGCGGCGGCCTGGGCGCTGCAGCCGGGACTGCAGTAGGTAGCGTGTTAGGCGGCTCTACCGGTGAGGTCATCGGTGGCGCTGTCGGTGGTGGTCTGGGAGGCGCGGCGACCACAGGCCGTGCGGGGCGGACCGGTGCCATTTTGGGTGGGGCTGCGGGCGGTGCCACCGGGGCAATGGTTGGGCGTAAAGTGAGCGGTACTACTACAGGCGCTGTGGTCGGTGCCGGTGTTGGGGGTGCAGGTGGTGCAGTGGTCGGTAAAGTGATAGCCGAGCCGGATCCCTATGCCGGGCGTGGCTATGGCAAACGACACAAAGGTCCGCGTCATCACCACAAACACAGACACCATGATCACGATTAAGACTGCTGATTAAGCGCGCATGTCGTACAAGTGTCTATTTGATCCTCTTCCTTTTCCATTGAATGGAGCATGACATGAAAACATGGATGATTGCTGTCAGTTTGCTGATTGCCAGCAACCCCAGTTGGGCGCAAAGCTGTAATAGCAAAAATGTCGGTGCCAGTGGCGTCGGTGGCTTGGCTGGTTCAGCCATTGGTGCCGTGATGCTGGGGCCCGCGGGTGAAGTGCTCGGTGGCGCCGTAGGTGGTGCCGTGGGGAGTGTGGTCGCCAATGGTGGCAAAGCACAGCCTGCGACGATGTTGGGGGGTGCCGTGGGCGGGGCCGGCGGTGCAATCCTGGGTCGTGGTTTGGGTGGTGGCAGGTTGCTCGCGGTGATTGGTGCCGGTTTAGGCAGTGCAGGCGGCGCTTGCGTGGCCCAGCAAAGCGGGGCCACAAAAACACATCACGTCTCACACTCTAAAAAACAGACTGCGAATAACGCCACTGCCAAAGCACAAAAATTGCTCGGCAGTTAAATCCAGGCTTGGGGGCGGCTTGAGTTTCAAGTTGCCCGGCTTTCACAGAACAGGATTTAAAATTGCCAGTTTGCTAATGCCAGTGCTTGCTGGCAGTTAATGCGCCGCCAGCTTGAGGCCGATAATGCCGGCCATAATCATGCACAAGCTGAAGATGCGCAATGGAGATACCGGTTCATTAAATAGCCAGATGCCGCCGATCACAGTACCGACAGCTCCAATGCCAACCCAGACGGCATAAGCCGTGCCGACAGGCAGCTGCTTGACGCAGACGCCCAAGAGCCAGACACTGATGACCATGGTCACGATGGTCCAGAACGAGGGCCAAAACTTGGTGAATCCCTCGGTATACTTCAAACCGATGGCCCAGGCAGTTTCAAACAATCCCGCAATTATCAGTACTAACCAGATCATGAAGGTCCTTTGTTGATCGTTCAGGATTGAACGGCAATTAAATCCTCGTCGGTGAGCCAGCGCCATTCCCCCACTGCCAGAGTCTCTGGTAGCGCAAGTTGACCAATTTTGATACGTTTCAAGGCTTCTACGCGGTTGCCGATGGCGGCGATCATGCGCTTGACCTGATGGTATTTGCCTTCTGCCAGCGTGAGGTGTATCACGGTCTCTGTGATCTGTGTGGCGGCCAAGGCAGCAATCGTTTCGTCTTCATCAATCAGTTGCACGCCTGCCAACAGGTGCTGCATATCGGCAGTGCTCAAAGCGTGTTTGCAAGTCACCTCGTATACCTTGGGTACATGGTGTTTGGGTGAACTGACTTTGTGAATAAACTGGCCATCGTCTGACAGCAAAATCAGGCCGGTGGTATCTTCATCCAGCCGTCCGATACACTGTACTCCGCGCTCTACCAGCGGGCTGGGCAGCAGTGTATAGATGGTCGGGTGAAATTGGGTTTTATGCGTACATTCATAATGCGCCGGTTTGTGCATCATCAGGTAACTATGCTCGCGGTATTGCCAGGGCTCACCTTCCACCGTGAAGTGCAGGCTGTTGTCGAGCGCAAACTTAGCGTCCGGGTCATCACAGGGTTCACCATTGACGGTCACTGCATCGTTAACAATTAAAATGCGGCACATTTTGCGTGTGCCAAAGCCCTGCCGGTGCAAGATACGTTCTAAATCAAGTGTTTTTGCCATGCAGGAATTATACGTGAATGGCGCGCAGCTTTGGGCTGGGCGCGTGTTTGTGGATGGATTCCAGGCAAAAATCAGTCAGTCGCGCAATTCACGTATAATTCGGCCATGGCTTTTAAACATATTACCTCCCGCGATAACCCTGTCTTCAAGCAATTGCGCAAGCTGGCCGACCAGTCGCGTGAGCGCAAAAAAACGGCGTCTACCCTGTTGGAGGGCGTGCATTTGATTGAAGCCTACCATCAGGTCTATGGTGAACCCAGGCTGCTGATTATTCCTGAAGGGCATAGTAATGACGAGGCGACGGCCTTGATACAGCAGTTGACGGATGTGGATACGATGCTGCTGCCTACGTTGATGTTTGCCGAGTTGGCGCCAGTCGCATCCAGTAGTGGTGTGATGGCCTTGGTGGATATTCCTGCTGCGACGCTGCCCGCGCACTGTGATTTTGCACTGGTGATAGAAGATATCCAGGATCCGGGTAATTTGGGCAGCATCTTGCGGACGGCCGCGGCCGCAGGCGTGCAGGCCGCCTATCTGACTAAAGGTTGTACCGATGCCTGGTCGCCCAAAGCGCTCAGAGGCGGGCAGGGGGCACAGTTTATTTTACCGCTGATGGAAAGCGTGGATGCGCTCGAGGTGATTGCGGGCTTTTCCGGCAAAACCCTTGCTTTGACCATGCAGGGCGCCAGCTTGTATCAGCAAGGGCTGCAAGAGCCCGTCTTGTTTGTGGTGGGCAACGAAGGGGCTGGGATTTCTGCTGCGCTGCAAGCCGCGGTTGAGACCTGTGTCACCATTCCTATGGCACATCAGGGCACACTGGCCCTGGAGTCTTTGAATGCGGCCGCAGCCACCGCGATTGCGTTATTTGAATGCCAGCGCCAACGCGGACTGGGCACATAGCCGCAGATTAGTGTTTGATGCCAGGCGAGTTGTCTGCCTCAAACAAGGCGAGCGCTTCTTCTTCATCAACCACATAGTGTTTGTGGCAAAAGTCACATTGAATCTCAATGCTGCCTTGCTCCTGCAAAATGCTTTGCACTTCTTCCAGACCCAGCATTTGCAGCATATTGCTGACATTGGCTTGCGAGCAACTACAAAACGCCTGCACTTCGCGCCCGCTAAATAACCGTACATCTTCTTCCACAAACAACCGCTGCAAGAGGGTGACCGCTTCCAGATCCAACAGCTCCGGGGCCGTGACAGTACCCGCCAGATGTTGCACACGGTTCCAGCAGTCCAGATCACTTTCTTGCTGCTGCGGCAATTTTTGCAACAGCAGGCCAGCCGCGCGGTTTCCCTCCGCGGTCAGCCATAGGCGGGTGTCAATCTGTTGAGAGCGCAGCATGTAGTTTTCAAGCATGCTGGCTATGCTGTCACCTTCTAGCGGCACAATGCCCTGATAAGGCTCGCCCGTTTCAGGCATCAGGGTAATCACCAGCTGGCCTTGTGCGAGCCAGTCTATTAAATGTGGGCCATTGAGTTCGCCACTGATCTTGGCTGTCGCGCGGATATTTAAAGCAGAAGTGCATTCAACCACCAATAACTGCAAGGCGCCTTTACTTTGCAATTGCAAAATCAGTTTCCCTTGCATTTTGAGGGTAGAGGTCAGCAACACACTGGCTGCCGCAAACTCACCAATCACGCTTTTGAGCGCATCAGGCAGGCTCTGATGCTCAAGCGCAGTGAACAGGCTTTGATTGAGCTGAACAAAATTACCGCGCACGGCGGACTGTTCAAAAATAAAAGGGTGCAGTTGGTCTGGACGTTGTGCATTTTTCATGTGCGCTATTTTAACATTGAAGCTTGGCGTCGCTGACACCCGCAATAAAAAAGCCCGCACAGTGGCGGGCTAAAATCACATGCATGCTAGATCAGAAATGATAGTTCAAGGTCGCACGGGCGTTTAAAGGCGCACCGGGCGTAATGTTATTGTTGTTGTGCGCAAACAGGGCATAGTCTTTGTTAGTCAGGTTCTCGATATTGATTTGCGCATCCCACTGCGGGCTTAACTTGGCAAAAATCGCTGCATCAAAACGCGTGTAACCAGGCAGCAGCGTGCTTTGGCTAGCCGTTGGGGTGGCCGCATACATTTCTGAGCGGCTGACCATGCCCAACGCGACGGCCCACATGTCATTGATCTGGTATTTATTCCACAATGAGAAGGTGCGGGTGGGTGTCATTGCCAGATTGCTGCCAGCCAGGATCGCACTGTTGCCTGCGCCTTGCTGTTTGGTGATTTCACCTTCTTGCAGCGTGAATGCGCCCATGACCTGCCATTGGTCAGTCACTTTGCCGCTCAGGCCAACTTCCAGACCTTTGGTTTCCTGGCCATCAACCAGAATGTTTTGTAAGGTATTCTGCGGGTTCGCAATCTGTACATTTTCGCGCTCTAATTTGAATATGGCGGCGGTCAATGCTAATGATGCCGAGATGTCCCACTTTGCACCAATTTCGGTATTGATAAATTTCTCAGGTTTAAACGTGGCGTTGGTCACATCCAGACTAATAAGTTGGTCGCCTGCGCGTGGCACATAGGAGGTGCTGTAGTTGGCATACAACGAGCTATTTTCCGTTGGCTTGAAAATCAAACCTGCACGCGGCGAGAGTAAACTATCTGAAACATTGATTGTTTGATTGTTAATCAAATTGACATAGTTGGTATCAAGATGGTCATGACGCAAGCCGACGACTGCTTGCCATTGTGGATTGAATACAATCTGATCTTGCAGGTAAAAAGCTGCTACCGTGAAGTCACTTTTCTGGTTTCTAGCCAGTGAGTTGATGGCAATTGTGGCATAAGGGGCGTTGGCAGAGACGCCAGTGACACTCGCGCCGGTCAGACGTTTATTCTCCGTATCCTGTGCGTTTAGTTCAGCACCAGCGAGCAGATTATGTTCGATGTTACCCACTTTAGCTTTATAGGTAATATCTGTTTGGTTGATCAGGTTTTCACGTTTCGTATCATCCCGGTACGCGGAAAGTGTCAATGTCCCTGTGGTTGAGACGGGGCTATCTGCATAAATGTTTTGATAAAACTTATCATAGAAGGCCAGACGTGTGCTGTTTTTGACTTGTACACCGTTATCAAACGCATGGCTGATAATCGCATTGAATGCGGTCGTTTCAGTCTGGGTTGGGCTCAGTCTCGCATTACCAAAAAACTGATCGTAATCGCCTATTCGGTAAGGGCGACGGTTAATATCTGCATTATTGACTGTCAATGTCCCCGTGCGTGTCGCTTGCGCGGGCACGCCCCGATCCGCAGTGCGTTCGTCTTTAAAGTATTCGGCACTTAAAACAATCTCGGTTTTATCCCCCGGTTTGATCGTAAAGGTCGGTGTCATGCCGTAGCGTTTTAATTCCACGCCATCACGGTAAGAGTTGGAGTTTTCATACACCGCATTGAGTCTGAATGCCAACTCTTCTGACAACCCCTGACCATAATCCGCGGTGATCCGGCGGTGATCGAAACTGCCGTAGCTCACGCTGAGGTCTCTGACGGGATCCCAGCCGGCTTTTTTGCTGACGCGGTTCACGACACCGCCTGCGCCGCCGCGGCCAAAAATCATGCCGTTAGGGCCTTTAAGCACTTCGATACGGTCAGTGTTATATAAGTCGCGGTAAGTCTGAATGTCGTCGCGCAGGCCATCTACAAATAAGTCACCCGTAGTCTGGTTGCCACGTAATACAAGCTGGTCACGGTTACCTTCACCTTGTGCCGCTTGCACACCAGGCACATAGCGCACGGCATCAGCGATGCTTTGCATGGACTGGTCTTGCATAAAGTCGCGCGTAATCACGGTAATGGCTTGCGGTACGTTGACCAGCTCGGTATCGGTTCTGGTCGCGGAGGTGGAGCGTTTTGCGTTGTAACCCTTGACCGGTTTGGTGTCACTCTTTTTCTCTGCCTTGACTTCAACTTCTTGTAACTCGACGGTTTCGCGCTCAGTGGCGCCTAACGCGGTCATGGATAGCATTGCGCTACTAAAAAACAGCCCGATCGAGAGCAGCGTTGGACGAGGTCTGAACGGATTTTCTTGGGTATTTTTGATCGTCATAAAATTAATATCCTCTCAATGATTGTCGCGAATATTAACTTAGTTGATAATGGTTATCAATAAATTTTGTAAGTTTTGTCAGAAAATCACGGGATAAGCGTGAGTACTAGTCGCTAGCAAGCTGGCCGAGTTGCCAATGGGCCATTGCCCATTGCCACAGCGCAGGCAAGTTTGAAAAAGTGGGAACCGGTTGCGGTAAATAGGGTAGAAAGTTGAAGGCGGCAACGAGCGTGGCCAGGATATTGTCGAGCGGCAAAGCGGTTGCCAGGGTTTGTTTGCTGAGTTTTTGCCCTTGGTCGTTCAATACCAGCGGGATATGGGCATATGCTGGGGTGGCATAGCCCAAGCAGTGTTGCAGATAGATCTGCCGCGTGGTGGACTGCAGCAGGTCTGCACCGCGCACCACGTGGGTCACGCATTGCAAGGCATCATCAACGACCACGGCTAACTGGTAGCTGAACAGACCATCGGCACGCTTGATCACGAAGTCTCCGATGTCTCTGGCCATGGCATGTTGCTGCCAGCCGACAATTCTGTCCGCAAAGCCGATATTGATGGCAGGCGTTTTCAAGCGCCAGGCAGCTGGTGTGTCTGGTTTAATGGGATGTTGCAGGCAAGTGCCAGGATAAATGGCACCTTCAATGCCCAGTTGTGTTGAGCTGTCGGCAATCTCCTTGCGCGAGCAGGTGCAAGGGTATGCCAGGCCCCGGTGGCATAAGTGCGCCAGGGCCTGCTCATAATGCTCAGTGCGTTCGCTTTGGTAGACGATTGCCTCATCCCAAACAAAGCCATAATGCTGCAGGGTGCGAATCATGTCTGCGCTGGCGCCGGCTACGCGGCGGGTGGTGTCTACATCTTCTATACGTAGCAGCCAGCGGCCGCCCTGGCTTTTAGCATCGCAGTAACTGGCGACGGCGGCGACCAGTGAGCCAAAATGCAAGGGGCCGGTAGGCGAAGGGGCAAAGCGGCCAACCACCATGGTGTTTTACTGGGTGACGTAAGGCGGAATATGCCAGGCTACCAATTGGCCGCCTCGCAATTGCAGATGACAGGCCATGCGCTCAATGCCCTGGCTGGAGACGTCAAAGGTATACGTGCGTTGTAACTGCATGCGACCATTGCCGTCCCTTGCAAAACCGACGCGGGCGCAAGCCACGGTTTCATCCAGAAACTGCAGATGGCAGCGCTCAGCCAACTGGCGGCCAATCTTGAGCGCGATCTCACGTTTCGAAATCGTATCCATCCAATACCATGCGCCCGCCATCAAAATGGCTAATAAGGCCCATTCAGCCATCGTTGTTCTCCTTTAAGACGATTATCTTTTTCAGTGTATGATGACCAATAATCCGTTTCATATTCATTTCATTCTTATTTAGTGTTGTTAACGATGAATTCAAGCCGCGAAGCAGATGCGATTCAAGCTTATTATAATTTATTGCACAGCAAGGGCGCTGATGCTGCCATCATGGCACAGCGCGACGCGGTGCTGGCTGAGTTAACGCCGCTATTAAAAGACCAGGAGTGCAGCAGCACGGTCTACCGGCAAGCGGTGGACGATTGTCTGGCCGACAAGGAAGCCCAGCGCTGGCCAGAAATCCTGACCATTATCCGCGAGTTTTATCCTTTTTGGCGCGGCGATGTGAAAGCCGTCATGCAATATGCCGATACTGTCGGCTTTGAATTACATCCTATCGGTTGGCAGCCGGCGGTGATTGATTTGCAGTCCGTTTGGCCGGCGTTGCAGTCCGAGAAGTTTGAAACAGCAGAATTATGGCCGCTTAACGGCTACGTCAAAGCGCTCAAATCCATGGAGCACAAGCAGGAGATGGATATTGAACTGCGTACGCGCATGGCAAAGCTCATGTTGTTGCGCTTGCGTGAAGCACCACTCACAGAAAAAAACGCCTACCGCATCACCGCTGACGCAACCCTGCCGCTATTTAATCTCAAAAATACCCGTCACCTATTTTTAAACGCGGTGCGTGAATTTTACTATTTCTGGTCTGCGCATCCTGAGGCGGTCGAAATGCTCAAGCAATTGCAACCGGTCGAGATCATATAAGTCTGTCCCTCCTCCGTATTGGCATACGACGATACGGTTATCCACCGCTTTATCCGCGTTTTGTTGACGCAAACTCTCGATGAGTTCGCATGGCATGCCTCATTCATCAGCATTTGAGCATCTTTAAGTAGTTTTGTTTAAATATGCCCTAATTTTGCACCAATAATGTGCAATGCACTTTTGATTGAGTTATTTTGGGGCGTTTTTGCCAGTGCCTAATCTCCACTCCTTTTAAAATCAATCACTTAATAATGGCCTGATATTTGCTTGAAACCTGCGCATTTTAAAAAGGCGTGTCTTTCAGACAAAACGCCAATCAATAATTATTGAATTCGGAGAGCGAAATGGAATCATTAGTGACAGCTAATGACGTCCTGTTTGTATTGCTGGGGGCCATCATGGTCTTGGCAATGCATGCCGGTTTTGCCTTTTTGGAGGTCGGCACAGTACGTCAAAAAAATCAGGTGAATGCCCTGGTTAAAATTATGGTGGATTTTTGTGTGTCTACCATTGCCTATTTTTTTATTGGCTATGGCATTGCTTACGGCATCCACTTTTTCAATGGTGCCGAAACACTCACCGTGCAAAACGGTTACGGTCTGGTCAAGTTCTTCTTCTTGCTCACCTTTGCCGCCGCGATTCCTGCCATTATTTCTGGCGGCATTGCTGAGCGCGCCAAATTCAACCCGCAACTGGCCGCAACATTTTTGCTGGTTGGCTTTGTTTATCCGTTTTTTGAAGGCATTGCCTGGAACGCTCATTTTGGGTTTCAGGACTGGCTGAAGGTCAGTTATGGTGCAAACTTTCACGACTTTGCCGGTTCGGTGGTCGTGCATGCCATGGGCGGCTGGATTGCCTTGCCTGCGGTGATACTGCTGGGCGCACGTAATGGTCGCTATACCAAAGATGGCCGTTTGCATGCGTATCCACCTTCCAATATTCCATTCCTCGCTTTGGGTGCATGGATACTCACTGTAGGCTGGTTCGGTTTTAACGTCATGTCCGCCCAATCCATACAAGGCATTTCCGGCCTGGTAGCGGTCAATTCACTGATGGCGCTGGTGGGTGGCACGCTGGCCGCATTGCTGCTTGGTAAAAATGACCCGGGCTTTGTGCATAATGGCCCGTTGGCTGGTCTGGTGGCCGTCTGTGCCGGTTCTGATGTCATGCACCCACTCGGCGCACTGGTCACTGGCGCAGTCGCTGGCACCTTGTTTGTCTGGGCATTCACCCTCACGCAAACACGCTTCAAAATCGATGATGTGCTTGGTGTCTGGCCGTTGCACGGCTTGTGTGGGGCCTGGGGCGGTATCGCGGCAGGTATCTTCGGTGCGACCAGTCTTGGTGGCATGGGCGGCGTCAGCCTGATGAGCCAGCTGGCAGGTACTGCATTGGGTGTAGTGATCGCGCTAGTGGGCGGAACCATCGTTTACGGCGCATTAAAGAAAATCGTAGGTATCCGCCTGGATGCCGAGTCAGAGTTTGATGGCGCGGATTTGAGCATCCATAAAATCCCGTCGGTGTCTGGGGATTAAGGCCTATCACTTTAGAAATATGTTGATGCTGTTTTAGTGCAGTCATCAACGCTAAGAGGGATGGTGCCGCATGCAACTCTGCGACGCAGTGTTGACCAAGATGGGCTGTCCCAACCAAACAGATAGGGTACTGGCGTCAAAGCCTGTCATGCGCTGACCGTCAACCTCGATGAGTGGCCGCCGGATCAGCAGTGGTTCGGCGCGCAGCATGGCCAATGCGGTGTCGGCATCCAGCGTGGCCGGATCTATCTCGCCATCCCTGATTTTGGGGGCGGCCGGATTAAACCAGGCGTGCACCGGCAATGAGCCAAAAAATTGCAGCAGGCGCTCACGTGTCCAAGGCTCGGTGAGCAGATTTTTGGCAATCACCGTGTGTCCGGCCGCAGCCAGTTGGGCTTTTTGCCGACTGTTGTTGCTGCAACCGGGTTTTTCATAAAACAATATGGTGCTCATCTAGACCTCCTTGCAAGAGTGCGGGGACTTGTTGTTCGATTTCCTGACGGATGGTGAGTGGCAGGGCATGCAGCCAGCGTTCAGGAATGGCCTGACTGCCATAGCGGGCACCCGCCAGCATGCCAACAATGGCGCCGGTAGTGTCGGCATCTTCACCCTGGTTCACGGTGCCAATCAGGCAGTCTTCAAAATTGTCAGTGTTGAGAAAAAAATGCAGCACGGTTTGCATGGTGTCAACAATATAGCCGCTGGCCCGGCCCGGATAGGGGTCGAATTTGAATGCCGGGTACTGTTTGACCAGTGCTGCCGCGAGCAAGCGGCAGCCCGCACCACCCTGGCCATTGAACAGTGCATGCACCATGCTGCCCAGCGTCAGGCAGGCGGCATCGGACAATGGGTGGTGATGGGTGAGGTGCGCTTGTGCCAGCGTGATTTTTTCAAACTGGTCTGGTAGGTGATAGGTGGCGATGGCAATGGGTGCCATGCGCATGGCCGCACCATTGCCGCCATCAGCTTCGGAAGGCGGGCCTTGTACGCTGCCTTCCAGCAAATAGCGGCGGATGCCGCGGCGGCAGGTATTGCCCACATCAATCGGCTGGTTTTTCAGCCAGTCAACAAACATGCGTGCGGCCGTTTCGGCATGCCAGCCATTGTGGCTTAGCCAGGCGCGGCCCAGACACAGCGACATTTCGGTGTCGTCGGTAATCTGACCGGGTTTGAGCTTGAGCCAGCCACCGCCTGTCATGTCGCGATGCTGGCCTCGGCTGGCGATTTCTCTGGCAGTCATAAACTCCACTGGCGCGCCCAGCGCATCGCCGACCGCCATGCCCAGATATGCGCCCAGCGCACGTTGCATGAGGTCAGGCATAGCGGGCCATGACCTCGTATTCGCCACCCAGCGCGATGACTTCTTCCTCGCCGCACAGTGGGCTGTGTTGCAGCAAGCCGGGAAACAGTAACAGTTTGACCAGCGGCACTTCCACTTGCAATATCCAGTCACCAAACTCGTCGGCGCGCTCGCGGTTGCGGGTAAATGACACCAGATTGTTAAGCCGCAGCCTGCACAGCCCGGCACGCAGCCCATGTTGCCCCAGGGTCGGTTCTTCGTTGAGGTTCACGCCGCGCCACAGGGTCAGTGTGGGGTGCGAGGTTGGCAAGCCAAAACGCGCAATCACAAACTGACAATACTCGTATAACAAATCAAGCTGCATATGGATGCTGTAGTTATGAAAGCGGCTGCAAAACTTCTCTTCCAGATAGGTGACCCAGGCCGGGGAGGGGAAATGCCCCAGCGGTGCGCGGTGAAAGCTGGGCGTGAGGCCAAAGCGACTTTCCACCCAGCCCTTGAGCACCGCCCCCTGCGGGCTGTTGGCATCAAAGCCCCAGCCCTCCAGCAATTTGAGGTAGCTGGGTCTAAAACGGCGTGGGCCTTGTGCTGTGGCTGGCCGCTGCAAATCAAAGGCGATGGCCATATAGTGGGCAAACCTGTCAGCGGCTTCTTCGGCGTTGTGGCTGGCGTGCAGCAAACGAAACAGCCCGCTGTGGGTCTCGCGTGCTCCGGCAATATGCAGGGGCTGCGGGTGACGGTTAAACGCGACCGAGCCCAGCAATCCGGCCGGAAGACCAACCAGGTTGGTGCTGTACCAGTCTTGCGGGCTTTCTTCCGCCTGCATGCCAGCGAGATGCAGCCTTAAACCGGACGGTTTTCATTCGGGTTGCGTACTGGCCCCATCAATTGCAGGCCTTCTTCATAGGTGATTTCCGGATAGTTGGCGCTAAAACTCATGGCCTTGGCAATCACCGCATCCAGTTTGCCCGCAGTATCCAGTTTTTTCAGATCATTCTTTTCCAGGTGCAACAGTTCCAGCAACTCGTTATAAACCGTGGCCTCATCAATTGGCAGGATGTAAAAAGTGCTGCCGTTCATCTTGACCGTGTATTTTTTCAAGAGGTCGATATTGTTGCAAAACAGGATGTATTTTCCTTCAGGCAGCAGGGCATCTTTCAATGCTTCAACCAGCATTTCCAGATAGCCGAAAGACAGCAGGTAGCCAGTAAAAAATGGCATGCCATTTTCGCCTTCCTGCGCGTAGGCCATGACCTGGTCACAGGTAATTTCAGGTGGACGCGCTTCATCAGCCACTTGCGGGGCAAATTTAATCGCCAGTTCGCCACGAAACCCAAAGCGCCCTGGCACTTTGGTGGCATCTTTAAACACTGGGTTTTGCAAGCGGTGCTCTGAGTTGAGTTTGCCGAAAATGGTGCTTTCCATGGTAGTCATTACAATGTTCTCCTAAAGAAATGAAGCCAGGGGTTACGCTGGCTGGTTACGAATAAAGTCTGCGGTTTTTAAAAAAGCCTGATCCAACTGTGCCCTTAACGTGGCATCTGCCACCACCTCCAGCACGGCACGTCGCATGCATAACATCCAGGCATCCCTTTCTGCCTCGCCGATGCCAAACATGGCATGTCGCTGGCGCAAGCGCGGATGTCCGCGTGTGTTGCTATACACCTTGGGGCCACCCAGCCATTCGATCAGAAACTGCACTAGAACAGCCTTGGTTTCGGACAGGTCTGCCGCATGCATGGCGCGGATCGCTGCAGCTTCTGGTGCCGTATTCATATGAAAATAAAAGCGCTCGACCAGATGGGTAATGGCAGCTTCTCCACCGATTTGTGCAAAGTGCGGATTGCCTTGAATTTGCGCGATTGGCTTGTGTCGGCTGGTATCCAAAGCCGGATTAATGGGGGGTAATGGCTGATGCATCCTGACCTCTCTAGGAACTGACAGATAGTCCTGATTCAGCAAGTGTTATACCAACAGCTATGCCAATTGATCTGCAGAAGGCAAGGATCAAGCCTGGATGCGGCTTGGCGGCCAGTTGATGCATGAAGCAACGCATTGAAAGGCGGCTGACCGTATGCAGAAAGGTTTGTTTCATACCGCACGCTGGGCGCCGCTTTTGTCGTGTTTGCGACAGAGGGGATTTAAGGAGGTGTGGTCTGTGTTTTTATTAAAATATCAATAATAATCAATCACTTAATTTTTATTTTCTCTGTTGGCACGCTCCTTGCCATACACAGCCTACATGGCCGACACCCATCCATCGCCTGATAAGAAAAGTGATTAGGTTGCGATTCGGAATCGGAAGATGGCTGCGTACAGCGACGAATTTTTCATTTAAACCTAAAGGAGCTTCAATTATGGCTGCATTACGTCAAATTGCATTTTATGGCAAAGGTGGCATCGGCAAGTCCACCACTTCTCAAAACACGCTGGCTGCGTTGGCCGAAATGGGTCAGAAAATCCTCATCGTCGGTTGCGACCCTAAAGCCGACTCTACCCGCCTGATTCTGCACGCAAAAGCACAGGACACCGTATTGTCCCTGGCGGCAGAAGCGGGTTCTGTCGAGGATCTGGAAATCGAAGATGTGATGAAAATCGGTTACCGCGACATCCGTTGCGTGGAATCCGGTGGTCCAGAACCTGGCGTGGGTTGTGCTGGTCGCGGTGTGATTACTTCGATCAACTTCCTCGAGGAAAACGGCGCCTATGACGGCGTGGATTATGTGTCCTACGACGTATTGGGTGACGTGGTGTGCGGTGGTTTCGCCATGCCGATCCGTGAAAACAAGGCACAGGAAATCTACATCGTCATGTCCGGCGAAATGATGGCGATGTATGCCGCCAACAATATTTCTAAAGGTATTCTGAAATACGCCAACTCCGGCGGTGTGCGTCTGGGTGGCCTGGTATGTAACGAACGCCAGACTGACAAGGAACTGGAACTGGCAGAAGCCCTGGCAGGCAAACTGGGTACCAAGCTGATCCACTTTGTGCCACGTGACAACGTGGTGCAGCACGCCGAGTTGCGTCGTATGACCGTGCTGGAATACGCCCCGGACTCCAAGCAGGCTGAGGAATATCGTCAACTGGCGCAGAAAGTTCACGCCAACGCCGGTAACGGTACCATCCCGACCCCGATCACCATGGATGAGCTGGAAGACCTGTTGATGGACTTCGGCATCATGAAGAAAGAGGATGAAACACTGATTGGTAAAGCGGCGACTGCAGCTTAATGAGTCTTTGGCAGGGGGCTTTGCCCCTTGCCAACCCCTCCAGAGACGGTTTCAAAAGTTGAGGAGGTTACTTCCGGGCAATTTCAACAATTTTTGAAAAGTTTCTTTTTATCACTGGTTTTTAGTCGAACATAGGAGACAACGATGAGTGCGACTGCTGAAACAAAAGTCAACGGCGCCGAGCTGATTCAGGAGGTGTTAAAAGCCTATCCTGAAAAGTCCGCCAAAAAACGTGCAAAACATTTGAATGTGTATGAAGAAGGCAAATCCGAGTGTGATGTGAAATCCAACATCAAATCGCTGCCAGGGGTAATGACCATCCGTGGTTGTGCCTACGCCGGTTCCAAAGGCGTGGTGTGGGGACCGATTAAAGACATGGTGCATATCTCGCATGGTCCGGTCGGTTGTGGCCAGTATTCCTGGGCGTCACGCCGTAACTACTACATCGGTACCACCGGTATCGACACCTTCGGCACCATGCAGTTTACCTCCGACTTCCAGGAAAAAGACATCGTGTTTGGCGGTGACAAAAAACTGGAAAAAATCATCGACGAGATTCAGGTACTGTTCCCGCTCAACAAGGGCATTACCGTACAGTCCGAGTGCCCGATTGGCCTGATCGGCGACGACATCGAAGCCGTGTCCAAGAAAAAAGCCAAAGAGTATGAAGGCAAAGTGATTGTACCTGTGCGTTGCGAAGGCTTCCGTGGCGTGTCGCAATCGCTGGGTCACCACATCGCCAACGACGCCGTGCGCGACTTTGTGTTTGACAAAACTGACCCGGAAAAAAACAAATTCGAGTCCAGCCCGTATGACGTGGCCATTATTGGTGACTACAACATCGGTGGCGATGCCTGGTCCAGCCGTATCCTGCTCGAAGAAATGGGCCTGCGCGTGATTGCCCAGTGGTCCGGTGACGGCTCGATTGCCGAGCTGGAAAACACGCCCAAGGCCAAGCTCAATATCCTGCACTGCTACCGCTCGATGAACTACATCAGCCGCCACATGGAAGAGAAGTATGGGATCCCATGGGTAGAGTACAACTTTTTTGGCCCATCCAAAATCGAAGAATCCCTGCGCAAGATTGCCAGCTTCTTTGATGACAGTATCAAGGAGAAAACAGAGCAGGTCATTGCCAAATACAAGGCGCTGACCGATGCCGTGATTGCCAAGTACAAACCACGCCTGCAAGGCAAAAAAGTCATGCTGTTTGTCGGTGGCCTGCGTCCCCGTCACGTGATTGGTGCCTATGAGGATTTGGGCATGGAAGTGGTGGGTACCGGCTACGAGTTTGGCCACAACGATGACTATCAGCGTACCACTCACTATGTTAAGGACGGCACCCTGATCTATGACGATGTGACCGGCTACGAGTTTGAGAAGTTTGTGGAAGCCGTGCAACCAGATCTGGTCGGTTCCGGCATCAAGGAAAAATACGTGTTCCAGAAAATGGGCGTGCCTTTCCGTCAAATGCACAGCTGGGATTATTCCGGCCCTTACCACGGCTATGACGGCTTTGCGATTTTTGCCCGTGACATGGACATGGCGATTAACAACCCGGTATGGGGCTTGACCAAAGCGCCATGGCAACAAGCGGCTTAAGAGGAGAACTGAACATGAGCCAGAATGCTGATAAGGTTTTAGACCATTTTGAACTGTTTCGCGAACCAGAATATACGGAAATGTTCGCCAACAAGAAAAAGAATTTTGAATTTGCCGTGCCTGCCGATGAAGTGAAAAAGCAGGTGGAATACGCCAAAACGCAAGAGTACAAAGAGAAAAACTTTGCCCGCGAAGCGTTGACCGTGAACCCGGCAAAAGCATGCCAGCCACTCGGGGCCGTATTTGCTGCGAATGGTTTTGAAGGGACATTGCCCTTTGTGCACGGCTCACAAGGCTGCGTGGCATACTACCGCTCGCACTTCAGCCGTCACTTTAAAGAGCCGACTTCCTGCGTGTCTTCATCGATGACTGAAGATGCGGCAGTATTTGGTGGTTTGAACAACATGATTGATGGTTTGGCCAACTCGTATAGTTTGTACAAACCAAAAATGATTGCAGTTTCTACCACCTGCATGGCCGAGGTGATCGGCGATGACCTGAATGCCTTTATCAAGACCTCACGCGAAAAAGGCTCCATCCCGGCCGACTATGATGTGCCGTTTGCCCACACGCCAGCGTTTGTCGGCAGCCATATCACCGGCTACGATAACGCGCTCAAAGGCATTCTCAACTACTTCTGGGATGGCAAAGCCGGCACCGTGCCTGCGCTGGAGCGCAAGCCTAATGACAGCATCAACTTTATCGGCGGGTTTGACGGCTATGTGGTCGGCAACAACCGTGAAGTGAAACGCATGTTCAACGAGTTTGGCATCACCCCAACCATGCTGTGCGATCCGTCCGACGCCTGGGATACGCCGACCGATGGCGAGTTCCGCATGTATGATGGCGGCACCACACTGGAAGACACTGCCAACGCCATTCATGCCAAAGGCACCATCGTCATGCAGTCCATCTGTGCCGAAAAAACGGCCGACTATATCCAGAGCAAAGGCCAGGAAGTGGTCAAGCTGCATCACCCGGTAGGC
The DNA here is from genome assembly GCF_056314045.1 of Methylophilus sp. DMC16. Classification (NCBI taxonomy): domain Bacteria; kingdom Pseudomonadati; phylum Pseudomonadota; class Betaproteobacteria; order Nitrosomonadales; family Methylophilaceae; genus Methylophilus; species Methylophilus sp. DMC16. The sequence continues at coordinate 1,597,531 of NZ_JBQUZC010000001.1, read as the reverse complement.
GTGAAAGGCACGGATGAGTTTCTGATGGCTATTTCCAAACTGTCAGGTAAGCCTATTCCTGCCAGCCTGACCAAAGAACGTGGCCGTCTGGTGGATGCCATTGCCGACTCCAGTGCCCATATCCACGGCAAGAAATTTGCCCTGTACGGTGACCCTGACCTCATGCTTGGCTTGACCGGCTTCTTGCTGGAACTGGGTGCTGAGCCCACCACGGTACTCTCCACCAATGGTGACGATGCCTGGGCCGCCAAGGTACAGGCGCTGTTTGACGCCAGCCCGTTTGGTAAAAACTGCAAGGTCTACCCGAAGAAAGACCTGTGGCACATGCGCTCCCTGTTATTTACCGAGCCTGTCGATTTCCTGATCGGCAACACCTACGGTAAATACCTGGACCGCGACACCGGTATCCCGCTGATCCGCTTGGGCTTCCCGATTTTTGATCGCCACCATAAACACCGCTATCCGGTGTGGGGCTATCAAGGTGCCCTTAACGTGCTGGTCACTATCCTGGACAAAATCTTTGACCAGATGGACATCAGCACCAATGGCATCGCTACCACCGATTACAGCTTCGATATTATCCGCTAGCCTGTGATTGAAAGCCTACCGGGTAGGGCGGTTCGATGTCTGGCCCGGTAGCAATGTAGTCCTGTCTCTTCCCCCACTTTGCAATGATCGATTGTTGAGTGTTTAAGCCTCCCGGTTGGGGGGCTTTTTTATTTGAGAACAGGGAAAAACTGCCGGAGCCGTCAGGCGCTTTGTTGTGCGCGAGAGCATGTGGTTAGATTAGCGTTTTCTTTCAAAACGCCTAACTATTTTTGAATCTTCCTTTTTGGAGATATTTCTTTTCAACTTAGTTGCCGTCGTCAAAAAGCTACCTGAAACTTCAGGCCAAATCTCGCTCACGAGGTTCGCTCGCACAATCATATCCACAGTTGGCTCAATTGACAGCAAATAAATAGTAAAGTACCCAAGCGACATAGCTGTTAATTGGCCTGCGTGTTCAAGGCCATGATCACTTCTTCCAGCCAAAACGCCCAATCCTGCAGATTTAGGTACCCCCAATCTTTCAAAGGTACCTTTCGCTGATCCATGTACATTTAAACTAGCTTTTTTATATTTCACTCTTAAACTATCAATTTCTGCAGCTGCTTCTAAGTCGCGAAATGTAGGCTTTCGCTTCCCTAAGCTTTCAGCAGCCCAACCGTAATCTGTTTCAAAGCCAATACCAAATTGATTTATGAGTTTTTCTGTGGTGTTTTTAAGGGACTTATAATATTTCATGGCATTTTTGTCGTGTTGCAAATAAGGAAATCTATCTAACTCAGATTCCATATGCCTTAGATCTTCAATTGCCCTATGGTGATAGTATCTCTTTGCCGTTTCTTCAGAAGATTGCGAAATGTAGATGCCCACTACGCAAACTTCATGAAGCGATCTCCATCTACCATGCGCACCATCTGCAAAACCAGTTTTAAGAAGAGCTAAAATCTCACCAGCGATTTGACATGCGCGTGCGTGGAGGGCAAATAATATTTGGTTGCGATCAGATATTTCAGAAGGGGATTTTTCTAATTCTGATAACGCATGCGTTTGGTAAATCAATTCACCTGACTCAATTGAAATACCAATCAGAACCTCCAACCAATCAAGCGAACGACCCCAATATCCTCTTAGTCTCAGCTCGAATTTTTTTATATCTGATTGAATAAGCTCTAAAGTATCAGCACAGTTTTTTTTCAGACTAGAAAACTGGTCTTGAGCTAGTTTCTCGCATACTTCAGAAAGTATAGTTTTTAATGAGTTGGAGAGACGTTCAACAGTATTCGTTATCTGCTCGCTCAGTCCGGTAATAAAACTCTCAATTATTTCAGTTAACTCTTGTTCACTCAGCCCTGAGCTTACTAAATGTTTATCATCCAGATTAAAACTGAATAAACTAGATTTTATTAAGTGCTCAATAGCTTTTTGTAAGCTAGCGACTTCCTGAGCATCCAAATGAATCTTGTTTTCCCGTAATTTCGCCAGAAATAATTCTGAAATTAAAGAGGCAGGTTCAAGAAATTTATCAAGTTGCTTGTTGACGAGGTTATCAAAGTAAAAAGCTTTTGATTTCTTTTTGTTATTCACTTAGATATCCTAGTTTTGTAGGGCTTACCCGCCTGCGGTACCCCGTAAGGTTTGTTTAACAGCATCAACAATTACTTTAAATCACGCTGTAGCCTTTTAACTCTTTCCAAGCAGTCACCATAGGTTAAATCGCAATCGAGTCTTTCAATTGCTGCATAGACTGGCGCTAAAATAGATTTTCTTGTTTCACATTGATGGATAAACGCTTCCAGATTTTTTGTGAATATCATTCTGTTTTGCAAAATTGCATCATACGCATGATCAATCACCACGGCCAAATCCAACAAGTCACGTGGCGTTACTCTATCGCCCCGATGCCATAATTTTTTAGCTACGATCTCTACAGGCGTTTCCAATAATACTTCTCTCCCTAAAACTTCACGACTCTCAAAAGGGGTTGAGGTTAAGGGCGATGATGCTACAAAGTCAATTTCACCTTCTGGCAGATAAAGCTTGAGGTATTCAGAGCTGTCGGTGTATTGCTGGGTAATCTCTTCACCTTTTCCACCCAGGCGCGGATTTATGAACCCCAAAAATTGAGGGTCTGGCACAAAAATATCAATATCTTTAGATAAACGGTGTGCATAGTGAAACATCAGCACCGTGCCACCGCCGAGGCTCCAACGTGGCAGTTCAACGCCATCCTTTGCCACTGCATCTATGAGACTAAAAGCTTGCGTGAGCAAGCTTTGCCAAACACCAGCAGGGAACTGTAACGGGTTAGCCATTGATCGCCTGCCAAAATGGCTTGGGTGATTCTATGGCCATTGCCAATTTAGCAAGGTTTTTCCAAAGATGTTTTGGGTTAGCCTGCTGTTGCATTGCCAGCTGTTTCACTGCGCCGGTCAACAAGGCAATTGAGGCCTCTTCAATTAAATGAAACAGCTGACCTTCATAGCCCATTGGCACTTCACCTTTCAGCATGACGGCTTCCAATTCATCCTGAGTCATGGTGTTTTTGTAACTCGTGTTAACGCTGCCAAGTAACATCTGTACAAAGTTCATCGGTTTACCCGTTGAAAATAGTGGCTTGCCAACAATATCCGCCAACTCAGATAACTTCACAGCGCCAATGTCGCCCACCTTGCCGTTTTCAAGATTAACAATTGTTACTCTTGATAGATGTGCAGCTTCAGCAAGTGCCTTTTGACTAAGGCCACATGCTACGCGCTCGTGTTTAATAATTGATCCTATTGTTTGAATATTCATAGCAAAAAGTTTAAGCTTGTCCGTAAATAAAGTAAAGCATACTTTACTTTTATTTGTCAGTATTACAGATTCTGTAGGGTGCTATAGCATACGGTACGCGCTATGGTTTGTTTAAAAGATCGCTATCTTAAAGCGTTAAACGCGCGCGTTTTGAGTTCCTTCTTGATGCGTTAATCACTCCTTTTTCACATGAACACTGCTAGTGGCTAAGCCATGTCATGGTGATTGCAGGAGTACGAACATTTAAGCGTCTTGTACTTCATTTAATCTCGCCAACTGGCATACCAAGCAATGGATATTGACCCGGACGCTCGTCACATAACACCCTTCTTTGTCGCAAACCTTACAATCGAAATTGTCTTCTGGTTATTTTTTAACCTGTTGTTTATAAAAGAATATATTGGATTCGTGCATCTTGGCACAGCCTGTGCTATCTCTAGGGTAATACATGCGGAGATGTCACGATGCGACAAAGCAAGCTAGTCATCAACGATACCACCTTGCGCGATGGGGAACAGACGGCGGGGGTGGCGTTTAGCCGTGAGGAAAAATTGCGAATTGCTTTGGCGCTGGCGGAGATTGGGGTGCCAGAGCTGGAGGTGGGCATCCCGGCCATGGGCGAGGCGGAAATTGCCGATATACGCGCAATTGCGGCGTTGCAATTGCCGACCAGGCTAATGGTTTGGGGGCGTATGACCGAGGGCGATTTGCTGGCATGTTTGCGCACCGGGGTGCGTCATGTGAATTTGTCCTTGCCGGTGTCGGATTTGCATATTGAGCGCAAATTGCGGCGTGACCGGGCGTGGGTGTTGCAGCAGGTGGCGCAGGTGGTCTCGCAGGCTTGTCAAGAGGGCTTGCAGGTGTCAGTGGGCGGTGAAGATGCTTCCCGCGCCGACCCGCAGTTTTTGCAGCAGGTGGTGGCGGTGGCCGAGACGGCGGGCGCTTGCCGCTTTCGTTATGCCGATACCCTGGGCGTCCTTGATCCGTTTACCACGTATGAGCGCATTGCGGCTTTGCGTGCGGTCACTTCGCTGGACATCGAAATGCATGCGCATGACGACCTCGGCCTGGCCACTGCCAATGCATTGGCGGCAATTCGTGCCGGGGCCAGCCATGTCAACACCACGGTCAATGGCCTGGGTGAGCGTGCGGGCAATACGCCGCTGGAAGAAGTGGTGACCGCTCTGTGGCGCATCCACGGGCTGGATGTGGGGCTGGACATGCATGCCTTTCCAGAGATTTCGCAGCTGGTGGCGCAGGCGTCGGGGCGGGCCGTGGCGCTCAATAAAAGCATCGTCGGTGCGGCGGTGTTTACCCATGAGTCCGGCATGCATGTCGATGGCCTGCTCAAAGACCCGGCCACCTACGAAGGCTTTGACCCGGCTGCAGTCGGGCGAGAACGGCATCTGGTGCTGGGCAAGCATTCCGGTAGCCACAGTGTGCGCCATGTCTATGCGCAGCTGGGTATACGCGTGCAACATCACGAAACCGAATGGCTGCTGCAACGCATACGCCAGTTTGCAGTGAACACCAAGCGCAGCCCGGCCAGTGATGAGCTCAAACTGTTTTATCTCGAAGGCCAGACCACACCGGGGAGACTGTCATGCATGTAAATTCGCCAGTGCAGTCTGGCTTGCTAGCCCTGTTGCGCGAAGACCTCGCCTGCGTGTTTGAGCGTGATCCGGCTGCACGCAACCGGCTGGAAGTGTTGCTGACCTATCCCGGCTTGCACGCTACCTTGCTGCACCGTATCTCGCATGGCTTGTGGCGGCATGGCTGGCGGTTTGCTGCGCGCTGGCTGAGTTATGTCACGCGCATGCTGACACAGATTGATATCCACCCTGGCGCCAGCATCGGCCGCCGCTTTTTTATCGACCATGGCTGTGGTGTTGTTATCGGTGAAACCGCGGTGGTCGGCAACGATGTCACCCTCTATCACGGCGTGACGCTGGGCGGTGTGTCGTGGAATCCGGGCAAGCGGCATCCTACCCTGTGCGATGGTGTCATGGTCGGCGCAGGTGCCAAAATTCTTGGGCCGGTGGTGGTGGGCGCACAGGCCAGGGTAGGCGCCAACTCGGTGGTCATCCATGATATTCCGGCCAGGATGACGGTGGTCGGTATCCCCGGTCGCGTGGTGCTGCCTGACAACGCCAGACGCCAGCCACAGCAGGGCATAGACCTCGACCACCATCTGATGCCGGACCCGGTGGGCAAAGCGGTCACAGCTTTGCTAGACCGTATTGATCAACTGGAGCATACCCTGGCGGCGATGCGTGACAACCAGCAGGCCGCTTCAGAAGCCTTGATACAGCACAGCGTCGCCGAGGCGCGTGCACGCAAACGTTTCGATTCCTGAGCCTGCATTTCCTTTTTATGTTTGGAGAACCCTGATGAGTGCCTTGTTATCACAGATGCAATCTTTTTCTGCTGCCGAAGAGTTTTTCGCGTTTCTCGGTGTCGCCTATGACCCGCAGGTGGTACATGTCAATCGCCTGCATATCCTCAAACGCTTTCAGCAATATCTGGTGCGTGACCCTGTGAGCCAGACCTTGCCCGAGAACGAGCAGCGCAATGCCTATCAGCGCTTGTTGCATGCGGCTTATGACGACTTCGTGCGCTCCAACGCCGCTACTGAAAAAGTGTTCAAGGTGTTTCAGGAAGCCGATGGCAGCAAGACTTTTAATCTCAACAGTCTGAAACAAACATTGCCTTCACAACGTGCCTGATTTGTCGGGTTTGCGACAAATAATTTTAATGTGAGTTTTTCTTGTAACTTACTGATTTTTATATATAAAAATAATTTTTTTAGCATGGCATGGTTGTTGCAATACTGAAATAAAAGGCCGGGTGTTTCTGGTCTGTCATCAAGGTAAAGTCAGGCAAAAGGAAGGATTCGATATGCATATTGTGGTTTGTATCAAGCAGGTGCCAGACAGTGCACAAATTCGGGTGCACCCGGTGACCAACACCATTATGCGTCAGGGGGTGCCGACCATTGTGAACCCGTATGATTTGTTCGCGCTGGAAGAAGCGTTGCGCCTGAAAGATGAATATGGTGCGCGCGTGACCGTGCTCACCATGGGGCCACCGATGGCCGAGGCGGCCTTGCGCAAGGCGATTTCTTATGGCGCAGACGATGCCGTGCTGGTGACCGACCGTATTTTTGCCGGGTCTGACACCTTGGCCACCAGCTATGCGCTGGCTGCGGCCATCCAGCAGATCAGCAAAGATATTCCTGTTGATTTGGTGTTTACCGGCAAGCAGACCATTGATGGCGATACTGCGCAAGTCGGCCCCGGCGTCGCAAAACGGCTGGAGATGCAGTTGCTCACCTATGTTTCAAAAATCCGTTCCCTGGATACTGACAAGCAGGAAATCGTGGTCGAGCGGCGTTCTGAGGGCGGCGTGCAGGTGCTCAAAACCAAAATCCCCAGCCTGATTACCGTGCTCGAAGGCAATAACGAAATGCGTTTTGCCACCATGGCCAATATGTTCCGTGCTGCCCGTTATCCGGTCAAAATCTGGAACAAAGACGCCGCCGGGATTGAAGACCCGACCAAAACCGGCCTGAAAGGCTCGCCTACCGTGGTTTCCAAAGTGTTTGCACCGACACCACGCGCGACCAAGGCCGAGATCATTCAATGCGAAAGCAACGAGCCCAAAGACCTGAGCGTGACCTTGCTCGCCAAAATGTTTACCAAGTTTCCCAACATCGAGAAAGAGCTGCTGAAGCGGTCGGCTTGAACAGATCCAGGGAGCATGAAGTAAAGGAATCCATATGAGTGAAGAAACCAAAAAACCGGCACCGGCAGGCAAGAAGAAATTTGAGCTTGATGAGCGTCTGAAAGCGTATAAAGGCGTCTGGGTGTTTATTGAACATGAGCGCGGCGCCATACATCCCGTTTCGCTGGAATTATTGGGCGAAGGCCGCAAACTGGCCGATATGCTGGGTGTGGAATTGGCCGGCGTGGTGATGGGTCCCCCCGGAGAGACCACCCGCAGTTTTTGCCAGGAGGCCTTTTACCATGGCGCAGACTTGTGCTACCTGATTGAAGACCCGCTGCTGCAAGATTATCGTAACGAGCCTTATACCAAAGGGCTGACCGATCTGGTCAACAAATACCAGCCTGAAATCTTGTTCCTTGGTGCAACCACATTGGGCCGCGATTTGGCAGGCAGTGTCGCCACCACGCTCAAAACCGGCCTCACTGCTGACTGTACCGAGCTCAATATCGACCTCGACGTGCGCAGCCTGCTGGCGAGTCGCCCAACCTTTGGCGGCTCCTTGCTGTGTACCATTCAGACCCTGAATTATCGGCCGCAAATGGCCACGGTGCGGCCACGTGTGATGGCAATGCCAGAGCGCGACGCGACGCGCAATGGCCGCATCATTGAAGACACCCTGGGCATGATAGAAAGCAGCATCATTACCAAAGTGCTGGAGTTTATCCCGGACGAGATGCAAGACAAACCGCAACTGCCATTTGCCGACATTATCGTCGCTGGTGGTCGCGGCATGAAAAAGCCGGAAAACTTCAAACTGATCTGGGAACTGGCGCAAGTGCTGGGTGCCGAAGTCGGGGCTACGCGCCCCGTGGTGCAGGCCGGTTGGGTGGAACTGGACCGTCAGGTCGGGCAATCTGGCAAAACCGTGCGCCCAAAACTCTATATCGCGGTGGGCATTTCCGGTGCCATCCAGCACCGCGTGGGCATGGATGCCTCGGATGTGATTATCGCCATCAACAACGACCCTAATGCGCCGATTTTTGACTTTGCTCACTATGGCATTGTCGGCAACGCCATGACCATATTACCGGCGCTGACCGAGGCATTTAAGGCACACCTGGCAACTGCAAGAAAGGCAGGCTAAGCATGAGTGAAAAATTTGATGTGATCATTGTGGGCGCGGGCCCGTCTGGCAACGCCGCCGCCTTGCGTCTGGCACAGGCCGGACTCAGCGTATTGCAATTGGAACGTGGTGAAAGCTCAGGCTCGAAAAACGTACAAGGTGCGATTTTGTATTCGGATGCATTGGAAAAACTGATTCCTGACTTCAGGGACGATGCGCCACTGGAGCGGCATATCATCGAACAGCGCATGTGGGTGCTGGATGACGACTCCTACATGGGTTCGCACTACCGCTCGGACAGCTTTAATAAGCCGCCATATAACCGCTACACCATGATACGTTCGCAGTTTGACAAGTGGTTTTCCGAGCGCGTGCAAAAGGCCGGGGCGCTGGTCATATGCGAAACCACGGTGACCGAACTGCTGCTGGATGGCCAGCGTGTCATCGGTGTACGCACCGACCGTCAGGGCGGTGAGATTTATGCCGATGCGGTGATACTGGCCGATGGGGTCAACTCCTATCTGGCGAAAAAAGCCGGCTTTCACCCCGAGCTGCATCCCAAGGATGTGGCGCTGGCGGTCAAGGAAATCCACTTTATGCCAACCGATCTTATCGAGCAACGCTTTAACGTCAAGGGCGAAGAGGGCGTGGTCATCGAGATGGCGGGCAAAATCACCAAGGGCATGATGGGGACGGGTTTTCTCTATACCAACCGCGAGTCGGTGACCATAGGCGTCGGTTGTATGCTGTCCGACTTCAAAGCCCAGCAAATCACCCCTTATGCCTTGCTGGAGCAAATGAAAGCGCATCCGGCCATCCAGCCGCTGATTGAAGGCGGCGAGATGAAAGAATATACCGCGCACCTGATTCCAGAAGGCGGCTACAACGCCATGCCGGATTTGTTTGGCGATGGCTGGCTCATCGTTGGCGACGCTGGCATGTTTGTTAACGCCGTGCACCGCGAAGGTTCCAATCTGGCCATGACCACCGGCATGGTGGCGGCGGATACCTTGATTGCCTTGCGTGCCGAGGGCCTGCCCTTCAGCAAGGCCAACCTCAAGCGCTACGAGGCCACGCTCAACGACAGCTTTGTCATGAAAGACCTGAAAAAATACAAGGACATGCCTGCAATCTTCCACAAAAATCCGCAGTTTTTTAATGACTATCCCGAGTTGTTGTCCAAAGCCGCCCACACCATGCTGACTGTGGATGGGGTGGATAAAAAATCTAAAGAAAAGCAGATACGCCACAGCTTCCGTCAACGCCGCTCACTGATGGGCCTGATGGGAGATGCGTTCAAGTTATGGAGGGCTTTTGAATGAGTATTGTCGTCAAGGTTGAAGAGAAACTGTTCCAGAACCGCTACAAGGTGGACAGCGGCAAGCCGCATATCGAGATCAAGGATGCTGACGTCTGCCGCCATTGTGACAGCCATGCCTGTACCGTGTGTTGCCCCGCTGGCTGCTGGACCATGGAAGGTAACGGCAATGTCACCGTGATCAGTGATGGCTGCCTGGAATGTGGCACCTGCCGCATTATCTGTAACGAGCACTGCAATGTGGCCTGGGAATACCCGCGTGGTGGCTACGGCATCCTGTTCAAGTTCGGCTAATCCCCTTTTTTGTATTGCATTGTTGGAGACATCCCCATGAGTAAACCCGCAAGACAAGTCTTTGTATGTAACCAGGCCAGGCCACCGGGCCACCCGCGCGGCTCGTGCCAGGGACGGGGCAGCAATGATATTTTGCAGGCGTTCTGGCAACAGGTGCAGACGCGCAACCTGTGGGAGCAGTTTTCAGTGACGTTTAGCGGCTGCCAGGGCCCCTGTGACAGTGGCCCGCATGTGCTGGTCTACCCGGAAAGCGTGATGTACGGTGGTGTGAGCAAAGACGACGTGACCGAAATCATAGACAAGCACCTGCTGGCAGGCGAAGTGGTCGAGCGCCTGAAAGTGCCGGACAGCGTCTGGTAAGCGAGGCGATAGATGCACGTTCGGCCTATGTCAGCCCCGCAATCGTCGGGGCATATTCTGAGCGCAACACGACCGAGCGGTATTGTCGCCCACGAGGATTTGCCGTCACCGATAGCCGGATATCTGGCTGCCGCCGCGGCTACCCGTGACTGGCGCGAGTCTGAATCATTGTTGCTACGAGCCCAACAGGCCTCGCCCGACTGCCTGCATGTGTATTACACACTGTACAAGCTGTATGCCGTACACAATCGTCTCAGTGATGCCGAGCGGGCCGTGCATATGGCGCTGGACACGGCAGCCAGGCTGGCGCAGATCGACAGCCACTGGCAATCACTCACCGCGCAAAGCTGCGACTGGACACAGGTCGATTCGCCGCAACATTTTTTCCTGTTTAGTCTCAAGGCGTTTGCCTATATCCGGCTGCGTCAGCAACGCCTGTCAGAGGCACGGCAAATACTGAGCAAGTTGCAGGAGATCGATCCACAAGACACGGTTGGCGCCTCAGTCATACAAGCTTATGCCGATGGAGTCCCGCTATGAGCCTGGCTAGCGCCACCATGCTTAATATTATGCTGCAATCCTGCGAGGCAGTGCTGACCCTCACCGAGGATGTCGCTCCAGAGGGTTTTTTCAGCAGCCAACTCACCCAGGCTGAAACCCTGCGCCACCTGCGTATTATTGCCGAAAATGTAGACCGGCTGCCTATGGAAAACAAAACGGCCATGTCGGAAATCGACTGGGCAGGCTGGAATGTCCTGCTGTCACAAGTCCGTTCGTCGGGCGGCTTCGAGCGCGATGCCATTTGGTTTGCGATCCGCTCCATGGTGCCAGCGACCCTGATGTGGCTGCGCGTGTTCAGGCAGCAACAACCGGCACTGTTCAGTATGACTGTATAAGAGAATGATGATGCTACCTGCCACCAACCTACTGCCGCAACGTGTGATTGTCTGTCATTTTGATAATTACAGTACTGCACTGCTGTTCGTGCGCTGGCCCCATGGCGGGTTGTTGGCACCGGCTGCCTTGCCTGCCAGTGCCAGCGTATTAGCAGAGCCTGACCAGCCGTTGCGCCAGCCCCTCACGGCAGCACAAGGGGTAGAAATCGTCAAAACCCTGAATGTGCCTGCTGACACACTGCAATACCAGCATGATTTTACGGCCTGGGTCACCACTGATGAAGGTCCATTACGCATTCATCTTTGTCGTTACATGACACCGGATGCGCCCAAGTCCGAAATCGCCTTATTTGGCGGTGAGTTCAGGCATATGAGTGCCTTGCGTAGCGCTGACAGGCAGGAGTTATTGTTATTGCGACAGGTGTTTGACTGGTTTATGCGAGGTGAGGGGCAGTAACTGGCAGTTTTTCCGGTGTCTATCATGGCAGCTGGCACAAAAACTGCATAGTCTTGCCTATCGCTATATAATCTACTTTATAGCGTAGCAAATGTGACAAACATGACAAAGGCAGACAGAAAGATGACAACGCAGATGACGCAGACCATGCAGGTAAGTGGCTCACTGGTACTGGGCCCCGAAGGCAGTGATGGCCAGGCTGGCTTGCTGACAGACCGTCGCCTGGCACTGCTGGAGCATATCGGTAGCTGCGGCTCTATCTCGCAGGCGGCCAAACTGGCAGGACTCAGTTACAAGGGGGCCTGGGATGCGGTGGATGCCATGAACAGTTTCTTTGGCGACGCACTGGTGCAGACTACCACAGGTGGCAAGGGTGGGGGCGGGGCGCAATTGACTGAAGCCGGCATCCGTGTCGTGGATGCCAGTCGCGTGTTAAGGCGTGAGCACCAGAAATTTTTACAGGCGGCCAGTGATGGCATCGCTGATTTTGACAACATTTATACATGGATGCGGAGGCTGACAGTGAAAACCAGTGCGAGAAACCAGTTTTTTGGCAAGGTGGTGGCAATCAAGCAGGCGCAGGTCAATGTTGAAGTGACCCTGCAATTGACTGGCGGCGACCAGATACACGCTGTCATTACCCATGATGGCTTGAATGAGCTGGGCTTGCAGGTGGGCAGCGAGGCCTGGGCACTGGTCAAGGCCAGTTGGGTGATCCTCGCCAGTCCTGAAGCCGCGACTGGCCTGAGTGCACGCAACAAACTGGGCGGCGAGGTGACTCGAGTCCACCAGGGCGGTGTCAACGCCGAAGTCAGCCTGCGCAGCACCGGAGGCAATGTGATCACCGCGACCGTGACCAATGACAGTGTGGCCGAACTGCAACTGGCCGCTGGTAAAACGATGGTAGCCATCTTTAAAGCCAGCAGTGTGATTTTAGGGGTGAGCGAGTAGTTTTTTCTCTATCGCTATATATATTGCTTTATATCGAGTCTTTGAATACATCAGGGAGCGCTTTACATGAAAAAAGTATCCATACTGGTCAGTCTGGCCTGGCTGGGGATGCCAACCAGCCAGGCGTGGGCAGATGCTGAAACCGATGCCCGCATCGCGCAATTGCAGCACATGCTGGAAGTACAACAAACACAAATGCAACAGATGGCAGATGCATTGAAGTTGCTCCAGGCACGGTTAGAAAAACCGGCGGAAACCAGAGGGGTAGCGAGCGATGACAAACAGGTCTTGCGTGATCAGCAGTGGAAGATGGACGCGATGGCCGATGAAATCAAGGCGCTACAATCTGCCCGTGGCAAATCGAGTGGCCAGCCAGTGTACGCCAACTTTAAAAATGGCCTGAGTTTTGAAGATGGTAGTGGTGCCTGGAAACTGGGCCTCAATGGGCGCGTGCAAGCCGACTACCGCAGTTTCTCTCCGGATATTGCAGCCGCAGATACCTTCAACATTCGTCGCGCCCGGCTGGGTGCCAATGTGGCGATGAAGGATTTTACGGCAAGACTGGAAGCCGAATATAGCGGTACGGCCAATAATGGCAGTGTCGGCCTGACCTATGCGCACGTCGACTACCTGCACTTTAACGGATTCAAATTACGCGCAGGTCAGTTCAAGCCTTTTTATGGACTTGAGCGTGCCATGAATGCCAACTTTACAGATTTTCAGGAACGGGCAGGCACGGACTATCTGCTGGGTGCCACTTTTGACCGCGGCGTGATGGTGTTTGGCGAACCTGTGCCAGGGTTGTTCTACAACGCTTCATGGACTGATGGCAAAGGCGTTAACACGGCCACTGCGAATGGTGATGAAACCGATGCCAAATATGACAACAAGGATGCGCTGGTACGTGTGGTCGGCAATATTGCCCAGTTTGCCGACTGGAAAGACAGTGTCCTGCATGTCGGCAGCTTTTATGCCAGGGGTCAACAGGAACCTGGCAGCGTGCCAACCCTGAATGTACTGACCGAAGGCCGCGGTTACACCGTATTTTCTACCAGTGAAGGTTTTACGCGCGCAGTTGACCGTACGCGTGAGGGTTATGAACTTGGGCTGGCACACGGTCCGGTCAAGCTACAGGCAGAACATATACGTGAAAATTTTGATGGCACGGGGTTTGATCGTGACCTGACCGCATGGTATGCCAGCCTCAACTGGCTGGTGAGCGGCGAAACTTTTGCCAGCACCTATAAAGATGGCATGTTTGGCCGCTTGCGTCCCAAACAGGACTTTGTCTGGGGGGGGGAGGGCTGGGGTGCGTTGCAACTTGGGGCACGTTACAGCAAGTTTGATGGCGGTGATTTTGTCAGCACTAACGCTACTGGAACCGGCAAGCTGGCAAGCGGGCGTAGCAATGCGTTTGATGCCTGGACGATAGGCGCCAACTGGGTGCTGACGCCCTATGTGCGTGTGATTGCCAACTATGTGCACACCCATTTTGATACCCCGGTGACCACCTCTGCCACCGTCTCAGGTAGCAGCAAAACGTATACGCTGGATCATGAAGACGCCGTCACCATGCGTGCCCAATTCGACTTTTAACTTTTATTCAGACAAGGAGATCCCATGCGATCACTCAAACAACTGTTGATAGCCAGCGTGCTGGCAGTTTCCATGCAGGTCCAGGCTGCCGAACCTTTTACTGTGGCCATTGCGGCCAACCTCAAATACGTGTTCGATGACCTGGCTGCCGAGTTTAAACAGGAAACCGGCATCGAGGCACAAAGCGTGCTCAACGCTTCTGGCAAAATTGCCACTCAGGTACGCCAGGGCGCGCCCTTTGATGTATTCATGTCTGCCGATATGGAGTTTCCCGAGGGTTTGTATAAAGAAGGTTTTGCCGTGACTGCGCCCAAGCCTTACGCCTACGGGTTGCTGGTACTATGGTCACAAACCGGGGCCGATTTAAGCAAGGGCGTGGCCGGACTGACGGATGCAGCTGTCGGCAAAGTGGCCATTGCCAATCCAAAGTTGGCACCGTTTGGCAAACAGGCACTCAAGGCCATGGAGTTCTACAAGGTGAAAGTGGCGCTGGAACCCAAACTGGTCTATGGCGAGAGCATTACCCAGGTAAGCCAGTACGTGGATAGCAAAGCGGTAGATGTTGGCTTCAGTGCCAAGTCGATTGTCGTTGCACCGGAGACTACAGGCAAGGGTAAATGGGTGGCTGTGCCAGAAGAGAGTTATGAGCCGATTGCGCAGGGCGTGGTCATCCTCAAGCATGGCATAGATAATAATGCGGATGCCGCCCGCAAGTTTTACGGGTTCGTGCAGTCAGAAAAGGCGCGTGCCATCTTTGCCAAAAACGGTTATAAATTGCCCTGAGGCATCACACAGGAAACATCATGTTAAGCATCGAGGATATACAGACCATTTGGCTGACCATCAAGCTGGCCAGTCTGGTCACCCTGCTATTGCTCATCATAGGCACGCCCGTCGCCTGGTGGCTGGTACGCAGCCGCGTCTGGTGGAAAGGGCTGGTGGCCTCGGTCGTGGCCTTGCCGCTGGTGCTGCCACCTTCAGTGTTAGGGTTCTACCTGTTGCTGGCGATGGGACCACAAGGCCCGCTGGGTAAGCTGACACAGGCCACTGGTCTGGGCAGTTTACCGTTTACTTTCTGGGGGCTGGTACTGGCCTCGGTGCTATATTCCCTGCCGTTTATGGTGCAGCCCTTGCACACCGCGTTTGAGGCTATCGGTGAGCGCCCGCTGGAGGTAGCAGCAACCTTGCGTGCTTCGCCACTGGATACGTTTTTCAGTGTGGTTGTGCCGATGTCCTGGCCGGGATTTCTGACGGCAGCTATGCTCACCTTTGCCCACACGGTAGGCGAGTTTGGGGTGGTACTCATGATAGGGGGCAATGTGCCGGGACAAACCCGCGTCGCTTCGGTACAGATTTATGATCATGTGGAAGCCCTGGAATATAGTCAGGCGCATACACTGGCCGCGGTCATGCTGCTGTTTTCGTTTTTGGTGTTGCTGGCGCTGCATGTGTGGCGCACGCAACCGAACAGGGGTTACTGACATGGGCGAGATACAGGCACGTTTTCATCTGGCCAGGCCAAGCTTTACTCTGGATGTAGACCTCACCCTGCCCGGGCGCGGCATCACCGTCCTGTTTGGCCCTTCCGGTTCAGGCAAAACCACGCTATTGCGCTGTATTGCCGGGCTGGAGCAACCCAGGGAGGGCTATCTGCGCTTTCACGGCGAGCGCTGGCAGGAGGGTGCGTATTGCCTGCCTACACATCGCCGTCCCATCGGCTATGTGTTTCAAGAGGCCAGCCTGTTTCCACACCTGACGGTGCTGGAAAACCTGCGTTTTGGCCTCAGGCGCAATACGCAGGCGCGGCCAGCAGATCTGGAGGCGGCCATCGCCTTGCTGGAATTGACGCCGCTACTGGGTAGAAACCCGGCACATTTGTCCGGGGGGGAGCGACAACGGGTGGCCATGGCGAGGGCCTTAGCAGTAAGGCCGCGGCTCCTATTGATGGATGAGCCGCTGGCTGCCCTGGATTATGCGCGCAAACAGGAAATCTTGCCCTATCTGGAGCGCCTGCATGACAATCTGGACATTCCATTGCTGTATGTCAGCCATGCTCATGACGAAGTAGCACGCCTGGCTGACCATATCGTCATGCTGCAAGCCGGCAGAGTGCTGGCACAAGGGCCATTGCTGGAGACGCTGGCGCAACTGGATACTCCGATCCGCCTAGGGGAGGACAGCGGCGTGGTCCTGCAGGCGCAGGTCAGCGAACTTGACCAGGAATGGCATCTGATGCGGCTGGCATTTGACGGTGGCAGCGTCTGGACCAGGCAGCGAGATCTGCCGCTGGGGCGTCAGCTGCGGGTACATATTCAGGCCCGTGATGTCAGTGTGGCCATCCGGCCACAAACCGATAGCAGTATCCAGAACCAGTTGCAGGGTGTGGTCGATGCCATGGCCATAGACACGCATCCCGGTGTCATGCTGATCCGTGTCAAGGTGGGAGCTTCGGTGCTGATTGCCAGACTCACTAAACGCTCGGCGTCGACCCTGGGCATCACTGTCGGTCAGTCAGTCTGGCTACAGGTCAAATCGGTGGCACTGATGGAGTAGGCGCGTTTCGCGCCATGCACGACGCATCCGCATCTTGAATGCACAAGAAAGGAGTCCACTCATGATAGAACAACTCTATGCCAATTTGTCTGTTGCTGAACAACAGCGAGTGATTCGCGCCGAGCGTTTTGAAAGGCACGATGAACCCTCACTGCAAGCTACCAAGATCCATGGCTACGCCGCCGACGGGGGTAAGTGTTTTTATTACCACAGTTTTGTCTTGTCGGAAGAGGGCTTTGATATCGATGAGTTTCCGCTACGCATCGATGTCTATTACGAACGGGTGATGGCCTGGCGTCTGAAAGACGGTGGCTGGTTAAAAACTACCACCATCTCTGATCAACTGGATGCTTGCCAGCCACGCTTTCATACCCGGCCAGCGGAATGGGTGGCCAGCCTCTGAGGGAAAACGCCTAGCTGGCAACTGCCAGTATCACCGCAGAGGCTTTGAATACCGCGCTGGCACTGGCACCCTGCCTGAGCCCCAGTTCACGAACGGCTTCATGGGTAATGCTGGCAAATACGGCATTGCCGCCCGGCAAATCGAGTTTGACTTCGGCACTGACCGGCCCGCTGATCACCTGTGCCACCACGCCGCGCAGCACGTTACGTGCGCTCAGGGCATAGCCCTCGCTTTCTGTCATCACCATCATGGAAGAGGCTTTGACCAGGGCCAGCACCGATTTGCCACTGGTCAGGCCCAGACTGTGTGCACTGCTGTGGGTGACCATGGCCACTAGCGTGTCGCCATTGCCGAGGGCAATTTCGATTTCGGTATGTACGCTGCCAGGGTGTACGGCAGTGATGTTTCCCTGGAACTGGTTACGTGCGCTGATTTTCATGACGATATTTTCCTGATCGGGTTGAGATACCATTAGTGTATGCAAGCGCGCTGTAAAACATCAACCGCAGCGTCGGGCCTGCGGCTGTCAACGCTGCTATATTACGCAGCGTGAGCCAGCTTTTCCGGCAGCGCCTGCACCAGTGGTGCCAATGCTTCATAGCCGCCATCCACGCTGTAGACTTCCTTGTAGCGGAAGTCGTCAAACATCTGCGCAAACACCTTGCTTGCATTGCCGTGATAGCAATAAATCATCACCGGGATATTGCGCGGCAGGCTGCGCAAGACCTGTTCCAGTTTGTACTCGGACAGCTGGTCGGCCCCTGGCAGATGGCCACTCTGGTAACTGTGCATATCTCGGGTATCAAACAGCGCGATTTCCGCAAAGCGTTCCGGGTTACTCAACATTTCAGCGGCTTGTGCCGCAGCAATGGTTTGCCAAGTCATAGCTTACTCCTCTGGTCCAAAACATAATTCATAATCCACACAGACACCGCAACTGGGCGATTTGCATATCAATACGTTTTCCTGCTCGCACAGCTGCCGGTAAAAAAACTTTTTCCACTTCATGTCGCTGCTGTTTTTGGCCACCAGCGCCGGGAAATAGTCGCGCATCAGTTGCGACAGTTCGGCGCGGCTGGACAGTTTGAGGTCTTGCCACAAATGGTTGGCGCCGCTGCAGCAGGTGCCTGCAATCAATCTTGCCAGTGCATAGGTGTTCACGTGTTGATCCAGCGCATGTGCCATCAATAATGCAATCAAATCCTCAAACTCGTCCCAGCCATGGCCAGATGAGGCTAGGGAACTTGCTACAACAGCACTGGGCGGGGAGAGGCTCTGTTGCATACGGGTTCCCCTCAGGCCGGGGCGTGGGTATAGCACTTTTTCGGACAAATTTTGGCGCAGGCCTCGCAGCCCACGCAGTTTTCCGGATGGGCGATGGTCATGACTTTCTTTTCATACTCATCATCCTCATCGTCGCCCAGCGTCATGGCGATGCGGTCACCGTCTTCAGTAATGCCCACCAGCTCCAGCACATCACGGCCACAGACACGAAAGCAGCGGCCACAGCCTATGCACTTTTCCTCTGCGATCTGCTCGGCAAATTGCGGCGTCCACGCCACGCCGCTGGGTAAGGTTACGCTAAATGCCATGGCAAGCTCCTAGCCACCGGCTGCCACCAATTTCTGGCGGGCAGCAGTGAGTTGTTGATAGGCCTTGAAGGTTTTCTCGGCCACTTCCGGAATTTTTTCCCAGCCGGTCGGTAAGTCTTCGGACAAGTCATGCAAGTCCATTTTGAGTTGGGTGGCCTGGGCATTCAGCTTTTTCACCTCGGCCTTGATGGTGTCTACGTCACTTGTTTCTATGTCACTCATGGCGCGCTCCTAACCGTAATTCACCACTTCGGGAAACTTTTGTATCATGTCCACCGCGGCCTGTACCAGTTTCTGGCCTTCGGCGGCCAGCTTGTCCATGGTTTCAAAACCAAAGCGGTGCACATCACGCAGATGCTTGTTCACCACCACCAGGCGGCCTGCAGTCAGCAGCATTTTGCCAAAGCCCTCGTGATGCATTTTCATCATGGGCGAGACCATGACGCCGGTTTCCCGCTCCACCGCCAGGCCCACCGCGTTATAAAACAATTCTAGCCGCCACAAGGTTTCCGGGTCGGGGTCGCCGATAATTGGCATCTCGCGGCGCTGCTCCTTACTAATGATATAAGGCGCCAGCAAGGTCGCATTATCCTTGCCTTCCCATGCGCCATGGGTGTCTTGCGCCCGCCATTGCTTAATCAGTTCGATCACAAATGGCGAGGTCCAGGGATCACTCGCTACTGGCGCTTCAGCGACTGCTGTCATGTTTTTCTCCTATAAATAAATATTGCTTACCGCATTAACACTCAAACGCCTTCGGTTTTCTCTGAGCACTCCGTGTCCTTGGTGGCTCAAAATGAATTTAAAAGCTTTAATTAGTCACAGAGCGCACAGAGGTCACAGAGAAGTTCTTAGTTTGCTGAGTGCACTTTCTGCTCTGTGTTCTCGGTGTCTCTGTGGTAAATAGCCTTTAAAACCTATACCGTTTCTTCTTCCTCATCAAAATCCAGCGCGGCTGTCTGGTCTTTGAGCAGGGCTTTGCGTAACCAGGGGGGCGGGGTGCCTTTGAGCACGTCCTGCAATTTGCCCAGAATCTCTTCTATCGGTTCATCGGCGGTGACTTTGACCGGGTGTATCTTGTGCGCCACCACACGGGCAGCGGCAGAGCCACCGATGGCCGCCACATACAGCAGCGCACAGTCTTTAATGACTTCCAGCTTGGGCGCCAGCTTGTCTTCGTTGCCGTCTTCTTTTAAATCGCCATCAAAGGGCACCGAGTGCAAAAAGGTCCAGCTTTCTGGCGTCAGCTCATAAATGGCCAGGTGCTTGGCCCAGCCAAAGTGGGCGTCGACCCGTTTTAAATCCTGTGTAGCAAATGCGACTTTCATATGGGTTTCCTTTACGGGGTTAACTGAAATGCACAGTGCTTTCTAAATGCATGTCGCTTGCGCTGTGGCAACTGCCAGCAGGCGTGCAACTGTTACAGCCGCTGGCAGCACCGGCCTCTGTAGCCGGTGTGGGATACCAGTGATCAGGGGCCGGTTCATGGCTCTGTGCCAGAAAGGTGTTGGCCAGTTCAAATGCCAGATCACGCGTGCCCCGGTAGCCCACGCTAACTTTGTGTGCGGCGCCGATACGGTCAAAGGTGGGGATGCCGATACGGATAAAAGGCAGATGCAGGCGCTCGGCCAGTTGCCTGCCGTGCGAGTGGGTGAGCAGCAGGTCACAGTCTTGTGCCAGCACTTCCAGATCTTCCAGATCGCCGATTTGCACCTGTTCTATAGGCAGTTGCGCCAATAACGGCGAGTGGGTGGTGGTCACCGCGCGCAAGTCACAGCCCATCTCTAGCAAAAACTGGCCGTAGCTCCACAACATGTCGGGTTCGGCACCGATAGCGACGGTTTTGCCGCCGGTATAAAAATGCGCATCCAGCATGGCGTCCTGACACTGGCTGCGCTGGCGGCGCAGTTTCATCGGCACGGGGGTGCCGGTGAGTTCGGACAGGCATTGCACAAATTCATCACTGGCGGCCAATCCGGTCAGCCGCTCAAACAGACGGTAGGGGACGCCACATTGGGCTTCCAGCGCCTGCGCTGCCGGGCGCATCTGCTCGCCGATAGCGAGCGTATAGCGTGCCGCACCCAGGGTCTGTAACTGCTCCAGCGTGGTGCCGCCCAGTGTAGTCGGTGTAAAGTCGTCTGGAATATGGCCATCTAGCGAGCCAGAAATATCGGGCACTATCACCGCCTCCAGACCGAACAGTTCGACAATGTCGCGAATTTCCTGCAAGTCGCCCGGTGTTAAATGGCTGCCAGCCAGCACATTGACGAGGCGCGCATGGCGCACGCTCACAGGCTGGGCAAAGTGCTGCACGATTTTCAGCACCGCCTTGCTCCAGCCATCCTGAAACGCGCCCACGTAGTCAGGCGTCGATACATACAGGATATGCATGTCGGCCAGCTCTGGGTGTTTTTGCGCAATCAGCTTGAGATAGGCATCCACATCATCGCCCTTGGTTTCGGTCAGCCCGGTAGAGGCGATGCCGAGGATGGACGGCTGGTTGCGTTTCCTGATATTGACGATGGTCTGCTCGATATTGTCCATGCCACCAAGGATGGTGGTGACCTCGCTCATGGCCGTGGTTTGCATGGGGATCATTTCGCGGAAATGCCGCACAAACAATACCAGCCCGAATGAAGTACAGCCCTGCGAACCATGCAGGGTAGGCAGGCAGTGCTGCAAGCCCATAAAGGCCAGCGCCGCCCCGATGGGTGCGCTCATCTTGAGCGGGTTGACGCTACAGGCTTTACCGGGGTTGAGTACTTGTGCCATGGTCTTGCTCCCTTCAGGCCGCGATGTCGCCGCTGGTCAGTGGCGGCTCATCGCTGCTGACCGCCGTTTCCCACGGCGCTGGTTGCCGCACCTGTTGCCACACCGGGTGATACAGCGATTGCGTGATGTTTTTGACCAGTTCCACCATGCCCACATAGCCCGCATACGCATGGTGACGTTCCTGGTTAATATCCAGCCACGGCATTTTGGCCTTGAGCGCCACAAACTGGCTGCGCCCACCCGAGAGCATGATGTCGGCCTTTGCTTCCTTGAGCATGGCATACATATCGCGTGGCCGCATGTCGTCTATCATGTGGGCATCCTCGCCCATGATTTCCTTGATCTTTTCCTTGTCTTCCTCGGTGGATTTTTTGACGCTGGTGCCCACCACCTCCATGCCTGCTTCCTGTAAGGCTGACACCACAGACCAGGATTTGACGCCGCCGGTAATCAGCAACACGCGCTTGCCACTCAGGCGCAATTTGTAGTCGGCTATCGCCGCCCAGGCGCGGGTTTCTTCACGCGTAATCACTGCTTCGGTACGCGTCATCAACTCGGCATCTGCACCTTGCTGTATCAGCAGGTGGGCAATCTGGCGCAAGCTGTCGCTCATGTCGCCAATGCCGTAAAACGAACCTTCAAAAAACGGAATGCCATAACGCTCTTCCATCTTGCGCGCCACATTGATCATGGCCTTGGAACACACCATCATCGCCGCCTTGGCCCGGTGCGACTGCGCCACCTCCTGGTATTTGGCATCGCCGGAAATACAGGCCAGCACGCGGATGCCCAATTCATCCAGCAGCGGTTTGACCTGCCATAACTCACCGGCCAGGTTGTATTCACCAATGATGTTGATGTCATACGGCGTGGTGTAATCAGGCTCTTGTGTGCCAATCACATGCGCCAGCAATGCTTCACCCGCCAGCTTGTTGCCCAGGTTTTTCGGCCCGGCAAAGCCTGGCGAATTCACCGGGATCACCGGCTTGCCAAATTTCTCACTGGCTTTCTTGCACACAGCCTCAATGTCATCGCCGGTCAGTGCAGGCACGCAGGTCTGGTAAACAAACACCGCAGGCGGGTCATATTTGGTGATGATTTCTTTAATCGCCTTGAACAACCGTTTTTCACCACCATAAATCACATCCAGTTCGTTCATGTCGGTGGTAAAGCCAGTTCTATAGAGACTGGAATCAGAGGACTTGGCGCCACGGTTATCCCAGGAGTTACCTTCACAGGCAATCGGCCCATGTACCAGATGAGCGACATCGGTAATCGGCTGCAAGGCGATCTTGGCACCATCAAACGCGCAACCACCGGCGGCAGCGCCAGGCGTCAATTGCTTGGTGCAACCTTTCTTGCGTGCTTTTTCATCCTTGGCCTGATTTTTATCGCAGCCGGGTTCATTAAACACGTCCTGAATTTTTTCGTTCAAACTTACCATGACAAGACACCTGTGGAGTTCTTGTTGTGGTTATTGCAAGGAGTGTGCCACGCTGTGTATGTGTTTTAACTGTATGAATTTAAACAACATTATTTGAAGTGATTGAATGTCGGAAAGCAGACAAATGCGACAATCGGTGTGGGGATAGATGGCATGTTGTAGGGTGGGCATGGATGCCCACGCGGATGCGATGATGTTGGATTAGATCAATCGAGGATTAAAGCATTGATAGTTTTCGCCCCTCGGCGAGGTACTTTTCTTTGCTTGCACAAAGATAAAGTAACCAAAAGAAAGTGCACCCCAACTTCCGCTTGTTTCCTGCGTTGCTCGGTTTAGGACTTTCGTCCGTTGCTTTACCGGACTTAGGCATAAGCGCTCGCAGAACTCATCCTAGTAGCCTGCACACTGCGCAGGCTACCGCGGGATTCGGACAGCCGCTCGCTTCACCTTATTTTGCCTGCGCTACTCGGCGCGGCAGATGGGGACCCCGAAAACCATGCGAGTGCCAGCATCATAGGATTTAACAAAAGAATTATTTTTTTGAACGGTTCAAACTTTACCAGTGTGAGTTAGGCGAGATGAGTCCCATCCCATCACGCTGAGTAGCACAGACGAAGTGGGGGATGTCGGCCATCGGCTGTTCGAGTTCCGCAACAAGCCACGAAGTGTGTGGCTTGTCAGGGCGAGTTTCGATGGCCGCCCACTTTGTCGAGCAACGCAAGGGAGCCGTAGGCCGTGATGGCTGGGTGTCGTCCTCTTTGGTTACTTTCTGGGGGACAAGCACCAGAAAGTGACTCGCCGAGAGGCGAAAAAGAACATTACAAACAAAAATCAATCATCCGCGTGGGCATCCATGCCTCCCTAAAGCTACGATAATCAATTAAACAGTCAGCAGAATAACGTTTTTACACCGTCATCCAGCTTAAACAGCAAAAGTCCTCAATCCATCTCTCTGGCATGGTTCAAACTATATTTCGGTAAAGCAATCGTCAACGCTTCACTGCCTATCTTCACCTGGCACGCCAGCCTTGATTGCGGCGTTAATCCCCAGGCTTTATCCAACTGGTCTTCTTCCTCATCACTGGCAGCTGCCAGGCTGGCATTACCCTGCTGGATGATCACATGGCAGGTGCTACAGGCACACACGCCGTCGCAGGCATGTTCAAGTGCGATGCCTGCATTGAGCAGGGTGTCGCACAACACTTTGCCTGGTTTGGCTTCAATCTGCATACCTTGCGGGCAGAGTTCGGGGTGGGGGAGGATGGTGAGTTGGGTCATACGGTCAGGCTTTCCAGATGCTGGCCTGTGAGTGCCTGCTGTATGCTTTGGTCCATGCGGCGTGCGGCAAAGCTGGCGGAGGCATTGTTGAGGGCTTCGGTGGCATGGCGTAGGTCTTCGACTTTGTTGCTGTCACCCATGATCAGGGTTTCCGCCAGCGCGTAAATATGTTGCCAGATATGGTCCCATTCTGCTTTGCTGAGCAGGTTGTGGCCGTCTTCGGCCATGGCGGTTTCGGTGGCGTCCAGCAAGCGTCTGGCTTCCACCTGGGCTTCGCGCAAGGCGCGCATGCGCTTGTCGTGTTCGGCGTGATCGACACCCGCACGCAGCAGGCGGGTGATCTCGTCTTCGCTCAGGCCGTAGGAGGGCTTGATGCTGATTTGCGCAGCGACGCCGCTGGTTTGCTCTATGGCAGAGACCGAGAGCAGGCCGTCGGCATCGACCTGGAAGGTGACGCGGATACGGGCGGCGCCGGCTACCATGGGCGGGATGCCGCGCAGTTCGAAGCGGGCCAGCGAGCGGCATTCGGCCACCAGTTCGCGTTCGCCCTGAACCACATGAAAGCTCATGGCGGTCTGGCCGTCTTTAAAGGTGGTGAAATCCTGCGCGCGTGCCGTGGGCAGGGTGGCGTTGCGCGGGATGATTTTTTCGCTGAGGCCGCCCATGGTTTCCATGCCCAGCGACAGCGGGATGACATCCAGCAGCAGCCATTCCTGGTCTGAGCGGTTGCCTGCCAGCGCATTGGCTTGCATGGCGGCACCGAGCGCCACCACCTGGTCGGGGTCGAGGTTGGTGAGCGGTGGCTGTTTGAAAAAATCGGCCACGGCTTGCCGCAGTTGCGGCATGCGGGTGGCGCCACCGACCAGCACCACACCCTGAATGTCGTTTGTTTGCAAGCCTGCATCACGCAGTGCACGGCGCACCGGACTAAAGGTTTTGGCCAGCAGAGGCTGGCTCAGCTCAAAAAACAGTTCGCGGCTGAGGATGGCGTGGATGTCGCCGTGGCTGGACAGGCTGCAACGGAGTTCGGTGCTGCCCTGGCTGGTCAGGCGCTCTTTGGCCTGACGGCATTCATTGAGCAGGCTGCGCATGTCAGCAGCGTCTAACGTGTGCAATTGCAATGTGCTACACAGCCACTGGTAGATGGCGAGGTCAAAATAATCGCCGCCCAGGGCTGAATCACCACTGGTGGCCAGTACCTCAAATACGCCACGGTTCAAGCGCAGGATAGAAAAATCAAAGGTGCCGCCACCGAGGTCGTAGACGCAATACACGCCTTCGGCGGCGTTATCCAGCCCGTAAGCAATGGCGGCGGCAGTCGGCTCGTTAAGCAGGCGCAAGACATTGATACCGGCCAGTGTGGCGGCGTCCTTGGTGGCCTGACGCTGGGCATCGTCAAAATAGGCAGGGACAGTAATCACGGCGCCGGTGAGTTCACCGCCCAGGCTGTGTTCGGCGCGTGCACGCAACACTTTGAGGATGTCGGCAGAAATTTCGACCGGGCTGCGCACCCCGGCCACGGTTTCCAGTTTGACCATGCCCGGGCTATCTACCAGGCGATAAGGCAACTGCCCCAGGTGTTGTATGTCTTGCAGGCCACGTCCCATCAGGCGCTTGACCGAGACGATGGTGTTGCGCGGGTCACTGGCGGCGGCAAACTTGGCCTCCCAGCCCACGGTGGTCTCAGCCACCTGATAGCGCACCACCGAAGGCAGCAGGTGGCGACCATGGTCATCGGCCAGTGCCACACATTCGCCACTGCGCACGGTGGCCACCAGCGAGTTGGTGGTGCCGAGGTCAATACCGACCGCCAGTCTGTGCTGGTGGGGCGCTGCACTTTGCCCCGGTTCTGCAATTTGCAACAGTGCCATAGTCACTCCTCAGGATACGCTGCGCGGGCATGCCCCGCTGTGAAACTTAAACGCTGAAACTCTCGCCGCAGCCACAGTTGGCCTTGGCATTGGGGTTGCTAAACTTAAAGCCTTCGTTGAGGCCTTCTTTGGTGTAGTCCAGTTCGGTGCCATCGAGATAGACCAGGCTGGTTGGGTCTACCAGCACCTTGATGCCATGGCTTTCAAAAATCTGGTCTTCTTCACGCGCTTCATCCACAAATTCCAGCGTGTAGGCCATGCCGGAGCAGCCCGAAGTTTTAACACCGACGCGCAGGCCCAGGCCCTTGCCGCGGCTTTCCAGGAATTTTTGTACACGCCCGGCGGCGCTGGGGGTGAGAGTAACAGTCATGTTCGACTCCTGTGGTTTATACCGAGAACGAGCTGCCACACCCACAGGTGGAGGTGGCGTTAGGGTTGGTAATGACAAAGCGCGCGCCTTCCAGGCCTTCCTGATAGTCTATGGTGGCGCCCATCATGTATTGAAAACTCATGGCATCTACCAGCAGCGATACCCCGGCTTTTTCCACCACCATGTCATCTTCGGCGACCTGGTCATCAAAGGCAAAGCTGTACTGAAAACCGGAACAGCCGCCACCGGTCACGTACACACGCAGCTTGAGGCTGGGGTCACCTTCTTCTGCCAGCATTTCGCTCACCTTGCCGGCGGCATTGTCGGTAAAAATAATCGGGGTCGATACAATTTCTTCACTCAAAACGGCTTCAGTCATGTCGGGCTCCTAGGCGTGGGGCTGGCAGGCGTCGTATTCGCCCTGTTCCAGCCCGTTTTTGTTGCGATAATCGGAAATGGCGGCGCGGATGGCATCTTCGGCCAATACCGAACAGTGGATTTTTACCGGTGGCAAGGCCAGTTCATCGGCAATATGGCTGTTCTTGATGTCCATGGCCTGATCCAGGGTTTTGCCCTTGAGCATCTCGGTCACCAGCGAGGACGAGGCAATGGCCGAGCCACAGCCATAGGTTTTGAATTTGGCATCCTCAATTACCCCCTCGGCATTGACCTTGATTTGCAGCTTCATGACGTCGCCGCAGGCCGGTGCGCCCACCATGCCTGTGCCCACATCCTCGGCATTCTGGTCAAAACTGCCAACATTGCGCGGGTTTTCATAATGGTCGATGACCTTGTCGCTATAAGCCATATGTGTCTCCTTAAACAGCCGCCGCGCTGGGTTCGCGGTGCGATTCGGTGCCGTGCACCCAGCTCACGGAAGATAAATCAATGCCGGACTTCACCATCTCCCACAACGGCGAGAGTTCTCGCAGTTTGCCGATCTTGGCACCGATGAGCGCAATGGCAAAGTCCACGTCCTGCTCGGTGGTATACCGGCCAATCGAAAAGCGGATAGAGCTATGGGCCAGTTCGTCTTCACGGCCAATGGCGCGCAACACATACGAAGGCTCCAGGCTGGCCGAGGTACATGCGGAGCCGCTAGACACAGCCAGTTCCTTGATCGCCATCATCAGCGACTCACCCTCAACGTAGTTAAAGCTGACATTGAGGTTGTGCGGTACACGCTGCTGTAAATCGCCATTGAGGTAAGACTCCTCAATCTGTGACAGGCCTGCCCACAGGCGGTCACGCAGCAAGCGGACGCGGGCGTTTTCTTCTGCCATTTCAGCCCTGGCAATGCGGAATGCTTCGCCCATGCCGACAATCTGGTGTACCGGCAAGGTGCCGGAGCGGAAACCGCGCTCATGGCCGCCGCCATGCATTTGCGCCTCCAGCCGTACACGTGGTTTGCGGCTGATATACAAGGCGCCAATGCCTTTGGGGCCATAGGTTTTGTGGGCGGAAAAGCTCATCAAATCTACCGGTAATGCTTTCAGGTCGATCTCCACCTTGCCGGTCGCCTGGGCTGCATCCACATGAAAAATCACATTGTTTTCACGGCAAATTGCGCCCAGCGTGGCAATGTCCTGAATCACGCCGATTTCGTTATTCACCAGCATGACTGAGGCCAGCACGGTATCGGGCCGGATGGCCGCCTTGAAGGCTTCAATATCGACCAGGCCATTTTCTAGCGGAGACAAATAGGTGGCGCTAAAGCCTTGACGCTCCAGCTCGCGCACGGTATCCAGCACCGCCTTGTGTTCGGTAGCGACGGTAATGATGTGCTTGCCCTTGCCGCTGGCATAAAACTGCGCCGCGCCTTTAATCGCTAGGTTGTTAGATTCTGTCGCGCCCGAGGTCCAGACAATTTCACGCGGGTCGGCATTGACCAGCGCAGCCACCTGGCCACGTGCTTCCTCAACAGCGGCTTCAGCTTCCCAGCCGTAGGGGTGGCTGCGCGAGGCCGGATTGCCAAACTGCTCAGTCAGATAAATCATCATTTTTGCGGCCACGCGTGGATCGACGGGCGTGGTGGCAGAGTAATCAAGGTATATCGGTTTCATACAATCAACCTGACAAAAGAGGGGGTTAGCCCTGTTTCAGCAAGCTCTGTGCCACAGGCTAAAAATACGAATTAACTTTTTGATTTAAATAATCTTTTTATAAAAATGGCAGACATGCGCCGGATTGTCGCCTTTGTCATGTTTGCGACAAACGGTAAATCAGTCAGATTCACGCTGAATAGGGGCGGCTTAGGCAAATGCCGTTTTGCTAGGCGCTTGCGGCAAAAAAGTCATTTGTAGCCAACCATGGTTAAACCATAAGGCCCGCGCTGTGCGCCTGGGGATGGTTGCAGAGGTAGACTACCGTTTCAGGCAAGCAATAAGCACTGCTTCGGCATGAAAATTGCTGATTTCAAGCTAATTACGATATCGACGGGTGTGAATGATGGCGACTTTGTCTGATTCCAGCCATGTGGCACTGGTAACGATTTATGAAATAGGCAAGATCCTTAGCTCATCGCTGGATTTGCAAAAGACCTTGCGGCAAGTGGTCAACCTGGTAGCGAATCACCTCGGCATGCAGCGCGGCATGGTTTATGTGCGAGACGATGGCGACAGTTTGCAGGTGCTTGCCTCTGTGGGCTTTAGTAAAGAAGAAGTCGCGCGTGCACGTTTCCAGGTAGGCGAGGGCGTCACCGGCAAAATCTGCCAGATGGGCATGCCAGCCGTGATTCCCGATCTGGTGCAAGAGCCATTATTTTTGAATCGAACTGGTGCGCACCGCGCGGTGGATGGCATGACCGTCGCCTATTTGGGGGTGCCGATTAAAACCGGCCGTGAAACCATAGGCGTCCTCAGTTTTGAACGGTTTGCCGAGGATAAACAGGGCCTGTTTGAAGAAGACTTGCAGCTGCTGACCATGGTGGCCAACCTGATAGGGCAAACCATATTGCTTAACCAGCAAGTCACCAGTGACCGTGAACAGTTAATGCAGGAGCGTCAGCGCCTGCAAAAAGAACTGGGCGGTAAATACAGCATAGACAATGTCATCGGCCAGTCGAAACGCATGCGCGAGGTGTTTGCCGATGTACATATGGCCGCTCCCGGCAATAGCACGGTGTTGCTGCGTGGTGAGTCTGGCACCGGCAAAGAAGTCATCGCACGCTCTATCCACTTTCTTTCCTCCCGTAAAAACAAGCCGTTTATCAAGGTTAATTGCGCGGCACTCAGCGAGAGCCTGCTCGAATCCGAGCTATTCGGCCATGAAAAAGGCGCTTTTACCGGCGCCATGCAAGAGCGCAAAGGCCGCTTTGAGCAAGCGCATGGCGGCACGCTGTTTCTGGATGAAATTGGCGATACCTCAGCCGCCTTTCAGGTCAAATTGTTACGTGTATTGCAGGAGCGCGAACTGGAACGCGTTGGCGGCAACAAAACTATCAAGGTTGATGTACGGCTCATTTGCGCCACCAACCGTAACTTAGAAGAAGCCGTCAACAAAGGCGAGTTTCGATCCGACCTCTACTTCCGCATCAATGTTATTTCCATCTCGTTACCTGCCTTGCGCGAGCGCCGCGATGATATTCCCTTGCTGGTAGAAAACTTTTTGGGCAAATTCAACAAAGAAAACAGCGCCCGCGTCAGTATCACCCCAGAAGCCATGAACGTCCTCAGCAACTGCCATTGGCCGGGCAATGTGCGCGAACTCGAAAACTGCGTTGAACGCTTTGCCACCATGGCGCGCAGTCACCTGATCCGCGAGGTGGATATCCCTTGCCAGACCAACCACTGCCTATCCTCCACCCTGTGGAAATACCAAGCCCAAGGCACTGTAATTCCAATTGCCCCAGTCAATGTCAGCCCGGCCAGCCCACCGCCCCCAGTCGAGTTACCGCCGCAAGAGGCGGCTGAAGAAATGCCCCTGACCGAGCGCGAACAACTGGTGCAAGCGATGGAGAAAAGTGGCTGGGTACAAGCCAAAGCCGCACGGTTGCTTAACTTGACACCACGGCAGATGGGCTATGCGCTGAAGAAATACAATATTGAGGTGAAGCGGTTTTAATCGGTTTTCCAGCGGGGGAAAACTGCAGTCTAGGATTAATGGCGAACGGCGTAGCTACTAAGGCGAAGAAACATGAAGTTTTACTTCATGTCTCAATTCGAGCGACAGGAGTGGTCCGCTGACGATTCGGAAGTATCCAAAGCAAAAGATATGTACCAAGCATGACCGCAATAAGAACGATAACCCATAGTGCGACAATTGTCTTGGTAAGAAGCAACTCCAGAACCTTTTCCTCTTCTGAGGCAGGGGCAAGACTAACTCTGTCAACCTGAAGGCTTCGCATGTAACGAGATAGGTCACTTTTCATAGCGCCATATGCAAACTTTTCTGACACCTCATTTACTCGATCTTGAGGCCAATCTGTGGAGGCATTCTTGTACTGATTAATTGCTTGCTGACAGTACCAATTTTGAAGATTGGTCTGGTCTCTTTTTGCCTCCAGACATAGCTCGACGGCATCCAATGCGAACTGGTAGCCATTTGCTTTTACGAGCTCAACAACCTTAGAGGCTTTGTTTTGCCTGTTCTGTTGAGCTTTAGCCAGCAAATCATTCAGATACCAATACTGGATACCAATCAAGCAAATGCCAAGTAGGAGCATTACGAAAGTGACGCGACCATGCGAAAAGGATATCCATTTTTGCAAGAATCTAACTTGTTTGACGACAATAATCGCGTCTTCACTAATTTCTTTAATCGTTCTCATAGTCGCCTAACTTCTGAATTAAGGGGAGATAAGGCTATGCTAAAGCCAGCACAGCTTGCTAAAGATTTAGTGTTTTTCATCTATTGATTCTTCGATTTTTGTTAGCTCTCGTTCAACAACCTCAATCTTGTTATTTATTACTATCACCATTTCTTGAGGTGTAGATAAAGTTATGTTGTCGATGATAATTTGCTCCGGTGGTTTGGTCTTAAATCGATCATAAAGCCAAGCAGCCAAAAGAGACCAGACGACGGTATTAGACGTTTCGACAATATATGTGAGGACTCTCTCAACTGGCGGAATCCAATCAGCAGAATCACAAGTGAAAGCCCTTGTCATTAGTCTTACATCGTCAAACTTCTCGTTTTGAAGAGCAGTGAGTAGGTCCCTGTCTTCCGTAAGGATTTCGATAGTGAGTTTGTTATGCTGCATAGCGATTCCTAACTTCTGAATTAAAGGGCAAGCTTTAGCATGTACCCTTGAATGATTGGGTAGGATTAGTTTTCAACAACCCTTGCCAACTCTTCTAGTTTTGCTGCGAGATCCCGAAGAACATCTGGATCACAGGGAATTTCAATGACGTCGTAGCATTTATCCGCATCAGGCCCCGCATAATTAATCCAAGCCCTACGCAAATCATACGTGATATATAAACCTGTAATTGATGCATCAAACATTTTTGTTCTTCCGTGAACATTTGCTTGATATCCTTCAGGGAGGGGAACAAAAATACCTTTTTGAGTTCGCATGTGAAATTTCCTAACGTGAAAAAAATGATTATAAGTTAATCATCATTCCATTAGGATAGTTTGGTTGTGACAATTCCATAGTTGTGAAAAGGTCGGCAAGAGTCGATAGGTCGGTTGCAATCATCTGAGTTTTGATCCTTAACGCTGTTAGCAATCCGACAATCATCTTCCCTCTTTGTCACATAGCTGACAATCCAAATCACCCACAATTATCCATATAATCCATTGATTTTTAATGGATTATTTTTTATCTATCAGATGGCATGCGAATTGCAATACTCCTTGTAAATTCATATTGAGGAGCATGCAATGGCAATTTCGGCAGAAAGCCCAGCGAGCACAAGTCGCTTGCGTCCCTTACCCGGCATTAAGGTGGAGGTTGCTGGTCAGGCGGCTTCCGGTTGTAGTACGACTGGTGGCGAAGGCAAAGCCAGTTGCGGCTCCTCCGATGGTCAGGGGGATATGCCTGCGGAAATCTGGGATAAGGTTAAAAATCACCCGTGCTATTCCGAGGAAGCCCATCACCATTATGCGCGCATGCATGTGGCGGTGGCGCCGGCTTGCAATATCCAGTGCAATTATTGCAACCGCAAGTATGACTGTTCTAACGAATCCCGCCCCGGTGTGGTGTCGCAAAAGCTGACGCCGGACCAGGCAGTGAAAAAAGTGCTGGCAGTGGCGAGCGAGATTCCGCAGATGACGGTGCTGGGCATTGCCGGGCCTGGGGATGCATTGGCTAACCCGGCCAAGACCTTTGAGACTTTCCGCCAGTTGCAGGAGCAGGCACCGGACATCAAGTTGTGTCTCTCAACCAACGGGCTGGCGTTGCCGGACTATGTGGACGAGATTGCCAAATACAATGTGGACCACGTCACCATCACCATCAATATGGTAGATCCGGATGTGGGTGCGCAGATTTATCCCTGGATTTTTTACAACCACAAGCGCATTTACGGTCGCGAAGCCGCCGAGATTTTGACCGAGCGGCAAATGCTGGGCCTGGAGATGCTGACTGCGCGTGGCATTCTCACCAAAATCAACTCGGTGCTGATTCCCGGCATCAACGACGAGCACCTGTATAAGGTGAACCGTGCGGTGAAAGCGCGTGGTGCTTTCTTGCATAACATCATGCCGCTGATCTCAGAGGCTGAGCATGGCACTTACTTTGGCCTCAATGGCCAGCGCGGGCCAACTGCGCAGGAGCTCAAGGATGTGCAGGATGCCTGTATGGGCGGCGCTAACCTGATGCGGCATTGCCGTCAGTGCCGCGCCGATGCGGTGGGCTTGCTGGGTGAAGACCGCAGTGATGAGTTTACCCTGGACCAGATTGAGCAGATGGACGTGGTGTACGACATCGAGAAACGCCGCGCTTACCAGGAACAAGTCGAAGCCGAGCGACAGGCCCAGCATGCGGCTAAGCAATCGGCACTGGCCGAGCAGGGCGCTGATGATGGCATGAAAGTGCTGGTGGCAGTGGCAACCACTGGTGGCGGCAAGGTCAACCAGCATTTTGGCCATGCCGACGAGTTCCAGATTTACGAACTCACAGCCAGTTCAACCACGTTTGTCGGTCACCGCCGGGTAGATTTGTATTGCCAGGGCGGCTATGGCGAGGATGAGCAATTGCCCTCCATCGTCAATGCGATTAATGACTGCCATGCCGTGCTGGTGTCGAAAATCGGTGCTTGCCCCCGCGATGAATTGTTGGCGGCAGGCATAGAGCCGGTGGAGGAATACGCCCACGAGTTTATTGAAAAAGCCGCTTTGGGCTGGTTTGCCGGTTACCGTGCCCGCGTTGCCAGCGGCGAAATTACCCATATTCCACGCGGCGATGCTGCGATTCGACAAGGCGCATTTAAAGCAGCCTGAGCCATACAGTAAAGGAGACCTCACATGGCATACAAAATTGTAACTTCCCAATGCACAGGCTGTTCAGCCTGCGAGCCGGAGTGCCCTAACCAGGCCATTTATGAAAAAAATGGCGTGTTCATGATCAAGCCGGAAAAATGTACCGAGTGTATCGGCCATTTTGATGAAGCACAGTGTGTGGCTGCGTGCCCGGTAGACAACACCTGCATTATTGATAATGCCTATCCGCGTTATCAGGCATAAACGGAGAACCGATATGGAACTGACGATCACCCCCAAGGCAGAAAAGTTTATCAGCCGCATGATTCGTTTTAACGGCGGCACAGACCAGCACGGTTTTCGGCTGGTAGTTAGCCCTGGTGGCTGTTCTGGCCTGAGCTCTGAGTTTAGCGTGGAGGCCGCGCCTTTTGCCGGGGATGCCATTGTTGAGGCCAGCGGCGTACGCCTGTTTTTACCGGCTGAATCGCGCATGTTACTGGATGGTGCCGTGGTGGACTTTATGGATAGCCCGATGGAGTCTGGCCTGACCTTTTTGACGCCTAACAGCGGTAGCTGCGGTTGTGGCAGCAGTGGCGGTGGTCATGGCGACCATGCCAGCCATGGCGGCCCGGCGACAGTCAGTATCTCCAGTATCCAGCGGAAATCCTGAGGATTGTCAGCGGGTAGGGTGCGGCCATGGATGCTGACTTTAAACCGGAAGTGCTGGAAAACAGCTGGTTTGCCGAGCGCTACCGCGACTTGCCTGCTGTGGCTAGCGAGCAACTCCGATTGGCCAGCATTCACTACGCCGACAGCAGCCGGGCCGAAACGCATCTGGTCATGGCGCGCATGATGGCGCCCCACAATCCTGCCGTCAAGGTAGCGGAATACCGTTTTTATTTCTATCAGGCCCGGTTGCAGGAGGCGCTGCGGGTGGCCGAGCAATGCATGGCAATGACCGCGTTGGAGCTCGGTTTTCCGCTCAGTTGGCGGCTTGTCAGTCCGCAACATGGTCAGTTTGAAAGTGATGAACCCGCCCACCGCTTTTATCTATTTTGTCTCAAGGCTTATGCCTATTTGCTGATGCGGCTACAGCGGTTGCAGGCTGGACGGGAGGCGGCAGAAAAACTGATGCAGCTGGATCCGGCCAACAAAGTGGGCGGTCAGTTGCTACTGGATGTGCTGGATCGGGCAGACCGGGAGGCTGAGGATGATTGAGCCCGGATCTATGGATCGCTTGCAGGCAGAAAGACACTGGATGGACAGTGATTTGCCTGCGGTTGACTGGCAGGGTAACGCCTTGTCATGTGCTGGGTGTGAGCATGCGGAATTAAATGCGCAGGGGCTATGCCAGTTGATGCGCAGTTGTGTGCATGACCGCTATGCCAAACGCATAGACCGCTTTTTTAGCCAGCATCCGGCATTGGCCGTGCGCTATATTGACCACCCCTATTTTGAAGTGCGGGCAGTGGCGGCCAAGTTTCTGGATGTTTTTCACCTGAACCGCCTGGTCAGTGATGTGGATGAAACCGTACGTGCCAGCGTTGCTTTGCGCTTGCCGTCACATTTGTTGCACAAACTCATCTATGACCCTGACCGTGAAGTTCGCATCCGGGTGGCTTTGCGCTTACCCGAATCTGAACTGGGCAGTCTGTTGTATGACAGCGATTATTACGTGCGTGTGATCGTGGCACGCCGCATTGCCCCCACACAGCTGTTTTATCTGATGCACGATGCCGATGCCTCGGTACGCCGCGAAGTGGCGGAACGTATCGGCATGGACTGGCTGCCTTTACTGGCAAATGATAGTGCGCAGGAAGTCCGTTTGACGGCTATTCGCCGCTTGCCGGTCGCGATGTTGCCTGCATTCCGGCTGGATGACGACTGGCGCATTCGTTTTGAAGTGGTGTTGCGCATTGCGCCCGAGTTTTTAGCAGACATGAGCCGCGATAGCGATGAGGCGGTGGCGATGGCGGCTGTCGCCAGGTTATATCCGAATCTGCAAGCCCCTGTCCCGTCCCACCCGAATGAACCTAAGGAGAGTGTCCATGGCGACCAATATCGTACGTGACAGTGATGTCGTCGAACTGGTGAATCCGCCCCGGTTTGACTATGGGCAAAAGGTGCGCTCGAAAAAATATGTGCGCAACGATGGCACTTTCCCTGGCAAAGAGGTCGGGGAGATTCTGGTTAAAAAAGGCGATGTC
This sequence comes from Methylophilus sp. DMC16, assembly GCF_056314045.1. NCBI lineage: Bacteria > Pseudomonadati > Pseudomonadota > Betaproteobacteria > Nitrosomonadales > Methylophilaceae > Methylophilus > Methylophilus sp. DMC16. Next base: position 1,561,616 of record NZ_JBQUZC010000001.1, on the reverse strand, counting down.
GGCTATGTCACCAGCATAGGCACGTTTTTGCAGCAGTTTTATATCTATGGTGTGGATTTTTACGAGCTGGGTTACCGCGTCGGCATGCGTGGCAAGGAGCTGGAAGCCGATGCGCCAGAAGATGACGATGAAGACCTGCTGGCCGATGAGGCCGCGCAACAGACAGAGGAGGCATCAACATGACTGAAGTCGTAAACGCAGGCGCCAGTCTGGCCGGGTTTAATCTCAGGGAGCCGCGTACGCCGCGCTTTCAGTGGGGGCAGCCGGTGATGACTCTGGTGGACTTGCTCAATGATGGCAGTTATCCCGACCTCGCCGAAGCCGCCTTGCTGGCCGAGGCCGGGGCGCGCGGCGAGGTGGTCAATGTTGGCATGGTGGAAGACAGTGGCCTCCCGGTCTACTTGGTGGAGTTTGCCGATGGTAAGGTCATCGGCGTGCTCGAAGAGGAGCTGGCCCCGGTGTAAGGGGCCAGCACACAGTGATGGCAATGCCGGTCACCTCTCTGTGTCCACACCCCAACGCGGTGGATCGCCTGCGCATCGAAAAACTGCTCGCTGGGCGCAGCCGCTACAAATACGTGGCGGCCACGGTCACGCCCTGTACCGACGGTTATCTGGTGCGCAGTCCGTGCTGTTCGCGCACAGTAGACCCGCAGGGCGGCGAGATTGATATTGCCCGCATTGAATACCAGTCCGGTGATTTCTGGCGCCTGTATCGCAAGGATGATGTCAGGCAATGCTGGCGCGCGCATGCGGAGTTTCACAGTTTGTCCAGCTTGCTGGATGTGCTGATTGCAGATGTGAATCGGGAGTTCTGGCGATGAAATGGCTATATCTGGACCATAACGCAACCACGCAGCCGCTACCGCAAGTGGTGGAGGCCATGCTGCCCTGGCTTAGTACGCACTATGGCAACCCGTCCAGCAGTCATCCGCTGGGGCGCCAGGCGCGCGAGGCACTGGTCAATGCGCGCGCCAGCGTGGCGGCTTTTTTGCAGGCCAACCCGGCCGAGGTGGTGTTTACCAGTGGCGCGACCGAATCCAACCATCTGGCCATTCAGGCGGCACTGGCCGCCCGGCCCGAGCGGCGGCAGATTGTCACCAGTGCAGTGGAGCATACCTCCACCCGATTACTGCTGGCACAGCTGGCAAAACAGGGCGTGGAAGTGGTGGAAATTGGCGTTGATGCACAGGGACAATTGTCCATGCCGGAGTTGCTGGCAGCGGTGGGGCCGCACACTGCTCTGGTCAGCCTCATGCATGCCAACCATGAAACCGGGGTGATTTTCCCCGTGGCCGAGGTGGCCGAGATTGCGCACCGCCATGGCGCGCTCATGCATGTCGATGCGGCGCAAAGCGCAGGCAAGCTAGCGTTGGACATCGCCGCACTGGGATGTGATTTGCTCGGGTTTTCTGCGCACAAACTGTATGCCGCTAAAGGCACAGGTGTGCTCTATGTGAAAAAAGACCTGAGTCTGCAACCCATGCTGTGGGGCAATCAGGAACGTCACCGCCGCGGTGGCACCGAAAACCTGCCCGGTATTGTCGGGCTGGCCACCGCCTGCGATGTGCTGGGCGGAGACATTGCCACCCATGCCAGCCGCATGGCGGCCTTGCGTGACCAGTTTGAGCAGGCCGTGCTGCGGGCACTGCCTGCCGTCGAGGTCAATGGCGGCGGCCCCAGGGTGGCCAATACCAGCCATCTGTGTTTTGCAGGGTTAAGTGCGGACTCGAGTAAAGACCTCAATGGCGAGGCCTTGCTGTTGCGACTGGAGAAACAGGGGGTGCTTGCCTCGCGTGGCAGTGCCTGTAGCGCAGGCGGCAATCAGCCTTCGCATGTGCTGCTGGCCATGGGCCGCAGCGAGCAACAAGCCTTGTGCTCATTGCGTTTTTCGCTGGGCATACACCATACCGCCGCAGACATGCAGCAGTTACTGGCGGCTGTGGTCACCAGCGTCAGACAGTTGCAACTGCAACAGGCCGCCTAACCCCATTTGAAAGGAAACACGATGAAAGTGATGATACGCCGTACCGAACAGGGCTTGTCGCTCTATGTCCCGAAAAAGGATCTGGAAGAGCCGATTGTCGAACAGGAAAAGCCAGAGTTGTGGGGCGGCAGCGTCAAGCTGGCCAATGGCTGGCTGCTGAGTTTGCCGGAAATGGCCGCCGATACTCGTCTGCCGGTGACGGTAGAAGCGAAACGCATCGGTGAGTAAAGGAGAACAGAATGTGTATTGCTGAACAAACCCTGAACGAGATTGTGACGGCGCTGGGCGATTTTCGTACTGTGACCAGCAACCCGCTGACCATGTTGCGCGAGTGCTATCCGGACATCAGCTTTCTGCGCATGGCCGAGCGCGATATGGATGAAGCGCCATACTGTCGCCTGAGTGATTTCAACCTGTATTTGCTGGATACCCGCGAGCACTGTGTCAAACTGACCCGTCAGCTCGAGCATGCCACCGGCATCGTACTCACCCAGCGGGATGCCTGACATGGCCGACCAGGATTATGCGGGCAGTGCCATCACCTTGAGCAGCGCCGATTATGGCGAAGCCGAGGCTGCTGCGTTGGCCATGGTCTTGCAGCGCAATGCACAAAGTACAGGTCCGCTTGTCCCGGCGTTTGAACAGGCTTTTGCCAGCTGGCAGGGGCGCAAGCATGCCATTGCCGTTAGCAGCAGCACCATTGCCTGCCTGCTGGTGCTGCGGGCGGCCGGCATAGGCAGTGGCGACAGCGTCATTGCGCCCTCGTATAGCTGGCGTCATCTGGCGCATGCCATCCACTGGAGCGGGGCGCAACCGGTGTTGAGCGAGATCGATTACTGGTCGCAAACCCTGGCAGCAGACAAGATTGAAGCTGCCTTGCAGCGGGCACCACAGGCCAGGGTCAAGGCACTGCTGGTGAATAATACCAATGGTCATCCGGCAGACTGGCAAGCTTTGCGCACCCTGGCACGTGCCCAGCAATGGTTGCTGATAGAAGATGCCAGCGAATCTATCGGTTCACGTTATCATGGACAGCTCACCGGCAGCTTTGGCGATGTGGCGGTGTTTGATTTCAGCCAGCCGTCTGCCCTCTGCTGTGGCAAGGCCGCCATGATCGTCACCGATGATGACACGCTGGCGCTCAAGCTCAGGCATTATCGTCAGCATGGCCATGACGACCAGGCCTCGCTCAGTGCCAGCCTGCGGCCACCGCTGGATGCCGGTATCAGCGAGCTCACGGCTGCATTGGGGCTGATTCAGCTGCAACGTCTGCCGGAGATACTGGCCAAACGCAAACTAGTCGAAGCCTGGTATCAGGCACAGATCTCCAGTTTTGAGGGCATCAAACCGCCTTATATCGCCCCCGGCGTCGATGAGGTGCACTGGATGCTGTACTGCGTGCATCTGGGCACCCGTTTTTCAGCCAGTAGCCGTGATGCCATGGTCGAAGACATGTCCACCGAACTGGTGGAGGCTGCAGCCTACTGCAGACCCCTGCATTTGCAACGTGCCTATGTCGAGCACTACGGCATGCGCAAAGGGCATCTGCTGGTCACCGAAAAAGTGGCAGACCGCGCCATTGCACTGCCTTTTCATGGCGGGCTCAGCGAAGACCAGATTGCCTTTATCGTCAAAACCGCCAAGGACGCCTCCATCAATGTCGGCGCCGGTGCGGCCATTTATCTCTAATCCTGCAAGACTTCGTCATCACAAGGAATACAACATGCCTACGCAACCACTGCCAGAAAGCGAACTGCAAGCCATCCGTCAAAGCCTGAACGCAGGCAGTGTGATTCCCTATCTTGGGCCTGCCGTGCTGGAACTTGCGCCGACCACCTGCCAGGTGCCCGCCACGCCGGAAGCGCTGGTGGCCATGCTCACCACCAAGGTCAGCGTGCCACACAAAATCCGCAACAATCTGACCGCCGCTGCCCAGTTTATCGAGAACTTCAAGCACCGAAAAACACTGGTCAACCTGATGACGGAGGCCTATGCCGCCGGGGCCAGCCCCAATGCCTTGCACCGCTTTCTGGCCGCTTTGCCCAAGAAGCCGCTGCTGGTGGTGGATAGCTGGTATAGCAATGCCATGGCACAGGCGCTGGCCGGGCAGCACAACTGGGGCATGATACAGGGCGTGTCACAATCCGAGCACCTCGGGCAATGGGTGCACTATGTCGAGCCCGATGGCAACAGCATAGAAGCCAGCGAAGCCGATGCCTGGACCACCGTGCTTTATCAGCCGCTGGGCAGCAACCAGCCCGCACAAAACTATATTATTTCCGATTCTGACTATGTCGAGGTCCTGACCGAAATCGACATCCAGACGCCGATCCCGCCTCGCGTGCAGGAGCTGCGCCATGGCGCGCACTTTCTGTTTATGGGATGCCGATTTAACCACCAACTCACCCGCACCTATGCCAGACAGATTATGAAACGCTCTTCGGCGCAGCACTGGGCAGTAATTGCCGGGCCGCTGACTCGCATGGAAGAAAAATTTCTGGCCGAACAGCAGATACGCCGTATCGACCTGCCGCTGGCTGATTTTGTGCACTGGCTGCAAACCGCCGAGCTGGCGCAACCGCTGGTCGCTGCCTGAGGAGCCCGCCATGCCCTTGTACGATTTTCAGTGTAGCCAATGTGGCAAAACTCAAGAGCTGTTGCTCAAACTCAATACCAGTGCGCCCGCCTGCCCGCATTGCGGTGGTACGCTGCAAAAACAAGTGTCCAGACTGGCTGAACCCGGCAAAACCGCTGGCATCATCGCCAGCGCCAGGGCGCAAGCCAAGCGCGAAGGGCACTTCAGCAACTACGCTGCTGCCGAAAGAAAAAAGCTGTGATGCGCCATGCCTAGGGTAAACCTGACCGACGCTCTATATAAGCTTCGCAAAGGGCGCGCGCGTTAACAGTTTTTCTTAGTATCCAGAGTACCTTCACGGAATGAGTTTTACTTGAGCAATACTGACTCAGTGGGGCTGCTGGGGACAGTCACCAGTGTCTTGAAGTTACTGTAAGGCATGGGTTTATAAAAGTAATAGCCTTGCACGAACTTGCACGAAGTGGTGTTCAAAAAGTTTAACTGCTCCAGAGACTCTATGCCTTCTGCCACTACTTCAAAGTGCAGAATTTCGGCCAGTTTGACGATGGCCTTCACCAGCTCGGTATTGTCCAGATGTAAGGGAATGTCGTTCATAAAGGCACGATCTATCTTGATCTGGCTGATTGGGTATTTGGTTAGATAGCTCAGTGATGAGTAGCCTGTCCCAAAGTCATCCAGCGAAACTGTAATGCCCAGTGATGCGATCTGTAACAGGGTTTTTAGTACTTCTTCACTCTTCTCCAACAGCACAGATTCTGTGATCTCCAGTTTGATCCAGGCCGGATCGCACTGCCAATGGCTTAATTTTTGTTGCAAGCTGTCAAAAAACTGCGGCGCCTGAATCTGGTGCGAAGACAAATTGATTGCAATCGGGATCATGTCAAGTCGGTTCTGATTGATTTCGACGGCATAAGCGATGCCTTGATTCAAAATCCAGTCACCTATCTCCAGAATCTGCCCGTTGCGTTCAGCCACAGGAATAAATTTATCTGGCGGGATAAAGCCTTTGAGCGGATGTTTCCAGCGGATCAAGGCCTCGGCACCGGCAATCCGGTTGTCGCGAATATCCACTTGCGGTTGCAGGTAGATTTCAAATTCCTTGTTTTCAAGCGCATGTGACAGTGCGGCTTCCATTTCAATATAGTCAAGAGACTCTTGTAAAAAACCCGGGGCAAAAAACAGGTACTGCTGGAGTGTTTTTTCCGCCTTGGTTGCTGTCAGCGTCGTGTAGGGAATCAATAGCTTGAAGTTTTCAGTATCTTGCGGCAGCTTCATGATCCCGGCAAAGGTCTTGATCTTGATGGCGCGTATGCCAAGCGAATAAGGGGCTTGCAGGCGTGCAATCAGTGTTTCAATTTCGGTCACCAGCTTTTTATCATCCCCGCATTCTTCTCTGACCCATAGAAAACTCGAATAGGCGACGCGTGCAATCATGCTATTTGACACGACTCTTTCTTGTAGCCGTGCCAAAAACTGGTTCAATAGTTCAGTGGTGCTGGCAGGTCCAATAAACTCTGACAGCTCTTCGAGTGACTGTACCCTGATCAGGGTCGCAACGACGGGTTGGTCTGCGGAGAATCGCTGCGGGTAATGGTGCAAAAAGCCCAGTTTATTCAGCACTCCGGTTTCCCTGTCAAACAGCAAGGACTGCTGCAGTTGGAACATCAGACTGTTTTCTTGCACTTGTTGTGGCGGCGTTTGCTTGCCTTCCAGCAAACCATTAATCACACCTATAAACTCATTTGGCTCTGACCCCAATACCACCAGAATCTTTGCATAGGTTTTTTTGCCCGCAAAATACAACACGGCCAGCAGGAGCAGCATGCTGGCCAGATAAATACCGATATTGGTAAATTCAAGATATTCCAGTGACTTGAACTCTTGCCAGGTTTGCGAAAGATTCCCGGCCAGTGCGGTGTCCACGCTGTCTATGGTCGCTTTCCCGGCATGAAACAGAGGTGTAAATCGTGTTGTCACTGAGGCTTCTGACTTATCAGCCGGTTGCTGGATGAGTAACTGGTTGAGTTCGTCTTTAAACAGATGGAAGTTGCTCTCTATTTCGTCAATCAAACTGGCATTTTGCGAGTTGATTGCAGGGAGTTGTTTCAACTGCTCCACCTTGTTAGTCAGCACATGGAGTTTGTTCAATATTTCTGGCAGGACGTGATTGCGCTCATATAAATCCTGCGTTCTGAGCGACTCTCGTACATCGGCAATCAGCATCAGGGTTTCTGTTCTGACCTCGTTCAGCGCCTCCATATTCGGGATCAAGGTATTCATGATCACGCCGCGTGAGAAGTAGGTTTTATGCGTCATCCAGATCAGACAGCCAACGGTCAAGGTAATGCTGATAATCATAATGAAGACGAATTTCAACAAGGTCCGTTTGATGTTGAGTTCCTGCATTTTCATAGCTAATTCCTTGTTTTAACGTGAAAAATTCACGTTGGCGGTTATGCGCCGCTCGTCTCTCTATAACGCCATAAATAGCGCAGGCTTTAGGCCTGATTCTAGGATTAGATTAGGATAAATAAACCCACGCTTATTAGAGGATTAACGCATCCGTCAGTCTCTTAAAATTGAGCTAGACAAATGTAATTTCATTGGCACTACTGTAAGGATCCCATGAATGCAAAATTATTACGATCACACCGCGAGCAGCAATGATATGCCTGAATTTCACAATGAGGAATTACAGCAGTTGTGCCAATCGGTGCTGCCACTATGGGCAGATCAGATCCATGCTGCAAAAACACTGACCAGTAGCTCGATTGATGAGTTAAGTGCCAAGTTTGCAGGATTGTCGCAAAGCGTCCGTGCGGTCACCAGCCATGGACAATCGCAGAGTAATGCGCAATTGCTTGAATTGCTCAATTTAAGCCAGGATCAGTTAGCCATGGTGATTGCCTTGCTCAAAAACAGCATCGAAGAAAAGCAGACGCTGCTAGAGGCCGTTTCAACTTTATCCAGTTATACCAAAGAACTGTTGGATATGGCAGATATTGTCACTCGCATCGCCAAGGAAACCGGGATGGTCGCTGTCAACGCTGCGATTGAAGCAGCGCGTGTCGGTGAGCGCGGCCGCGGGTTTGCTGTGGTGGCCGATGCAGTGAAAAGACTGTCCTCAGATGCCGGCCGTACCGGCTCGCATATTTCTGAAACCGTGAATCGTGTGTCGCAAGCGATTAAAAATGTATCGCAAGTTTCAAAAGAGTTTGAAAAGAAAGATGCGCAAACCCTGGTTGAGGCCGAACAGATTGTGAATACCGTGCTGGATAAATTTGGCCATACCGCGAATGAAGTGGTCGCAGAGAGTCAGCAGATGGTTAAAGAAAGCCAGCATGTGGCACAAGAGATTGATCAAGTGTTGTTTTCATTGCAGTTTCAGGACCGTGTCAGTCAAATGCTAAGCCACGTTCAGCAGGATATCGAAAAACTGAATCAGCGCGTGGACGATGTGAACGGACTGGGCAGTGTTGATGAATGGTTAAAACAATTGAAGTCCACTTACACCATGCGTGAGCAAACCCAGATCCACGACAAGCGCTCCAGACCAGCTGTTGCTGCCAGCAAAAAATCTTTCACTGCGAGTGCCGCGCCACCGGCCAGCACCAGCAACGATGCAGATGACATCACTTTCTTTTAAACGCTTTAGATAATAAGGAATTAGCCATGGCAAAAACCATACTTATTGTAGATGACTCTTCTTCTTTGCGATCCGTAGTTGGCACCGCTCTCAAAGGCGCCGGTTACGATGTGATTGAAGCCGAAGACGGCAAGGACGCACTGACCAAGTTAAACGGGCAAAAAATCCACCTCATCATTAGTGATGTGAACATGCCCAATATGAACGGCCTTGAGTTCCTCAAAGCCAGCAAGCAAATCCCCGCCTACAAATTCACACCAGTGATCATGCTCACCACCGAGAGCGCCGAAGAGAAAAAAATGCAGGGTCAGGCTGGGGGCGCCAAGGCATGGATGGTGAAACCTTTCCAACCGCCACAATTGTTGAACGCCGTGTCCAAGCTGGTGTTGCCATAGCGCATCACCCTTAGCCATCCGTCGATTTTCTATCTCAGGGAGTTCCAGTATGCCAGTCATGATTGATACCAATGAAGCGCGTTGTGCGCTGACCTTTAGTGGTGAACTAAATATTTATAACGCAGCAGAGACTATGGCCCAGGTGAAGACGGAGCTCAGCAAGACCTTGCCTTTGCATCTTGAGTTGGCCGAGGTGGACGAAGTCGATGCGGCTGGTCTACAAATTTTGATGGCAATCCGCTTGCATGCACTCTCACATGGCGTGGATTTCCAACTTGCAAACCCCAGTGATGCGGTCATGGATTTGATTGAGCTCTCTGACACCGCTGGCTTTTTTGGCATCACCCAGGTGCTGACAGAAGTTGCCGCTTGAGACCACTATTTAAGGAGGAAACAAGATGCAACTAGATGAATCCCTGCAGATTTACATCATTGAAAGCCGTGATTTGCTACAGCAGATGGAAGAAGCGCTGCTGACGCTGGAACAGAATCCCGGAGACGAAGAAAAGATTAATGCCATCTTCCGTGCGGCCCACACCATTAAAGGCTCGGCCGGCTTGTTTGGCTTGGACTTTATCATCAGCTTCACCCATGTGGCTGAAAGCGTGCTGGATAAAGTGCGGAATGGTGAAATTGAAGTCACTGAAGAGATCGTGGCCCTGTTTCTTGAAGTGGGCGACTTTATCAGCAAGCTGATTGATCATGTGGCCGAAGGCACTACCCCAGATGCCGACACCCTGGTGGTCAACGACAGTTTGATTCACCGGCTCAATGTTTACCTGGAAGCAAAGCAGACGGCCAAAGCCGTGGCTGAGTTGCCAGTTGCGACTGTCACCGCCGCCGAGCCAGGCGCGGTAGAAAGTATGGACACCGCAGAAACCGGTTGCTGGCATCTCTCCTTGCGCTTCGGTCCGGATACCTTCCGCAGTGGCATGGATCCGTTCAGCTTCTTGCGTTACATGAATACCATGGGCCGCATTGTGCACATGGTCACCCTGACGCAAGCCCTGCCCGCACTCGAAGAGATGGATGCCGAGAGCTGCTTTCTGGGTTTTGAAATCAGTTACGAAAGCCAGGCCAGCAAAGTCGAGATCGAAGGTATTTTTGATTTTGTGCGTGATGATTGCGAGATTCATATCCTGCCGCCGCATGGGCAGATTCAGCACTATATCGACTTGATCGACCGCCTCTCCAATGAAGACATGAAACTGGGTGAGATTTTACTCAAGTGCGGCACACTGACGCCCAATGAGCTGGAGGCGGCGCTTGCCAAACAGGCCAACCCTGCAACTGGCTACAAGCAGCCCATCGGCCAGACACTGGTCAATGAGCAACTGGTGCAACCCGCGGTGGTCAATGCGGCGCTGGAAAAACAGCGTCAGGTCAAAGAAACCAAAAATGCCGAATCCAACTATATCCGCATTGATGCCAACAAGCTGGATGAGCTGATCAATCTGGTGGGCGAACTGATTATTGCAGGGGCCGGCGCCACACTGATTTCCAATAAGATCGGTGATAGCGCCATGAATGAAGCCACTTCCAATATCTCTACGCTGGTGGAGCAAGTGCGTGACTCAGCACTGGCCTTGCGTATGGTGCAAATCGGCGCCACCTTTAGCCGCTTTAACCGTGTGGTACGTGATGTCAGCAAAGAGCTGGGTAAAGATATCCGCCTGGAGATCAGTGGCGAAGAAACCGAACTCGATAAAACCGTGGTGGAGAAAATCAGTGATCCACTCACGCATCTGGTACGCAACTCCATGGACCACGGCATTGAATCAGCCGAGGTGCGTGTCGCCAAAGGCAAACCCGCTTATGGCACGCTCAAACTCAATGCTTTCCACGACTCAGGCAGCATCGTGATTGAAGTCAGTGATGATGGCGCGGGCCTTAACCGCGACAAGATTCTGGCCAAAGCCATAGACAAAGGTTTGGTCAGTCCTGAGCAGTCACTCAGTGACAAAGACATTTATAACCTGATTTTTGAAGCAGGCTTTTCTACCGCAGACGCCGTCAGCAACCTGTCTGGCCGCGGGGTGGGCATGGATGTGGTCAAACGTAATATTCAGGCTCTGCGCGGCACCATTGATATCCAGTCGCGGCCTGGCTTGGGTTGCACCATGAGCATCCGCCTGCCACTGACACTCGCCATTATTGATGGCTTTCTCGTGGGCGTGGCCGACTCTTCTTACGTGGTCCCACTCGATATGGTGGTGGAATGTATTGAGCTTTCTGCAGCGGATTATGAATCCTCTGTCAATGATCAAAGAAACTTTATTAACCTGCGGGGCGAGGTGTTGCCTTACCTCAAACTCAGGGATGAGTTCGAATGTAAAGGTGAGCCTCCTGCACGGCAAAACATCGTTGTGATGCAGTATGCAAACCAAAAAATAGGATTAGTGGTGGATAAGTTGATTGGTGAATTCCAGACCGTGATTAAACCCCTGGGTAAGGTGTTTGAGAACGTAAAAGGGATAGGCGGCTTCACCATTCTTGGCTCAGGCAGCGTGGCACTGGTATTGGATGTGCCGCGAATGATGCAACTGGCCAATATGGAAAGCATAAAAGAGCAGGCGCTTCTGGACAGTTAAGTGATCACTCTCCCAGTGGCGTAACCAAACAATTTATTGATTAAAGAAAGCGGGTTTGTAATGAAAGTTTCTCACAAGATCTCCCTCATGATTGCCATCGCAATCCTTGGCTTATTCAGTTTGATCGGTCTCAGCTACAGTAGTCTGGAAAAAGTGTTTGAGGCGACCAACAATGCCAACGTGAACGGGATTCCAAGCATCAGTACTTTAAACGAGGTCATGAAGAAGTTTGGTCAATTGCGGGTCAGGGTGTATCGCCATGTACTCAATACCGATCAAAATGCCATGACATCGATTGAAACTGCGATTAATGAGGCGAAAAAAGGCCTCGAAGATGGCCTGGTGAAATACAGCAACGAGAACATCTTTGATGCAAAAGATAAAGAGCTGTTAGATCGCGTGCGTAAAGGTTACGAGGCATATCTACCAGGGATGACTGAAGTCATCAAACTCTCGAGAGAAGGTAAGCAAAAAGAAGCACTTGCCATTTTGACTTCTAATGCAAAAGTAGCTGAGGAGTTGAATTCTTCGATTGATGAGCATATGGCTTATAACCAGTCTTTGGCTAAGGCCTCCGCTGAAAATGCGATTGAAGTTAAATCTAGCGCTGTGACAACTGGCTTGATTGTGGGTGGTTTACTTTCGTTTGCTGTATTGGCTCTCGCGCTCTTTATCATCCGATCCATCACCCGCCCACTCAATAGCGCTGTGATTTCTGCAAATGCCATTGCCAATGGTGATTTAACGCAAACCGTTGAAGTCACTTCCAATGATGAAATTGGCCAGATGATGGCTTCGATGAAGACCATGTCCGAAAAAATCAGCAATGTCATTAACGAGATAAAAGCTTCTGCTGACAACATTGCCAGTGCCTCCGAGCAAGTGAGTGCGACGGCGCAAAGCATCAGCCAGGCCACCAACGAACAAGCCGCTTCTGTCGAGGAAACCTCTGCGTCAGTCGAGCAAATGAGCGCTTCTATTAACCAGAATGCTGAAAACTCCAAAGTGACCGACGGCATTGCCGGTAAAGCAGCCAAAGATGCTAACGAGGGTGGAGCTGCGGTAAAAGATACTGTGATTGCCATGAAGAGCATCGCTGACAAGATCAGCATTATTGATGACATTGCCTACCAGACTAACTTGCTGGCCCTAAACGCTGCGATTGAAGCAGCCCGAGCCGGTGAGCATGGCAAAGGCTTTGCCGTGGTAGCGGCAGAGGTTCGCAAGCTGGCCGAGCGTAGCCAGGTGGCTGCGCAAGAGATTGGTGAAGTGGCGAAAAACTCTGTGGGCTTAGCTGAGCGTGCGGGTGACTTGCTGGATGAGATCGTGCCTAGCATCAACAAAACCAGTGATCTGGTACAAGAGATTTATGCCGCGAGTGAAGAGCAAAGCAGTGGAGCCTTGCAGATTACGGCTGCGATGAATCAACTGAGCCAGGTGACCCAGCAAAATGCCAGCTCCAGTGAAGAGTTGGCGGCGACGGCTGAAGAGATGAGCGGCCAGGCCGAGCAACTGCAACAACTGATTGGATTCTTCAAGGTGGGGGTGGATGATCATCTGGTCTCGGCAGCCACTAAAAAGGTGATCAAAAAAGTCTCTAAACCAACGATTGGTCATGTGACTGGCGCCAAGTCAACTAACGACTATGCAGCTCAAGTCGATGAAGCACAGTTCGTAAAGTTCTAAGGAATATTGATTGTCGACATTTGCAGCAGCCTACTGGCGAGCTTGCGAGAACTGCCGACAACCTTGAAAGGAAAAGTCATGAGTGAACTGAGTGTGGCAGAGCTACCAAAAACGCAGCAAGCAGTGTTAGAAAACGGGATTCAGCAGTACCTGACGTTTGTCCTTGGGCGGGAGACCTTTGCCCTCAATATTCTCAATATCAAAGAGATTATTGAGTATGGGCAATTAACCGAGGTACCCAAAATGCCAGCGTTTATCCGCGGCGTGATTAACCTGCGTGGTGCAGTGGTGCCAGTGATTGATATGGCTGCCAGATTTGGTAAGCCTAGTGCCGACATCACACGTAAAACCTGCATCGTGATTATAGAAGTTGCGCATGCAGAGGCGACACAAGTGGTTGGTGTCATGGTCGATGCTGTCAATGAAGTGGTGGATATTGAGGCAGGCAATATTGAGCCAGCGCCAAGTTTTGGTGCCAATATCCGCGCGGACTTTATTGAAGGCATGGGCAAAATTGATGGCAAGTTTGTGATTATTTTAGATGTGAACAGCGTACTGTCGGTGGATGAAATTGCCACCTTGGCGGGTAGTAATTTCAGCGAGTCTCACCGTGCATTATAAAAAGCATTATTAAAAAGAGTTCTAAAAGTGCATTTGGATTCTGAATCCATAAATATGAAGGATATAACATGAAACTGACTGTTGCAAAAAAAATGCTGTTATTGATATTTACAGCCATTGTTGGTTTGGTTGGTCTTGCTGTGATGGGTAGCATCCAGATGAACAAGATCTTTGATACTACAAACTACACCAATATCAAGTCTGTCCCCGGATTGATTGATCTGGACCAGGCCAGGAAGCATGTGTTGCGCTTGCGTATCCAGTTAAACCGTTATGTGCTGAATGTCGATCCTCGTATTGAGGATGAGGCACTGACCAAGATTGATGAGCATAACAGGGGCTTGAATGATGCAATCGACCATTATCTGGCGAATTATGTTGCGGATGACAAAGATAAAGAGATTGCCATGCGCATGAAGCAAGGCGCCAAAGAATATGAGGCTGCTTATCAACCTCTGTTTGCAGTGGTGCAAGCCAATAAACGCGAGCAGGCTCGAGATCTTATGAATGTGATTGCACCAATTGCCGAGAAGGTAAGTGCGGCAGTCAATGAGGGGTTTGATTACAACGTCGAGTTGGCAAAAAAAGCGGCTGAAGAGGCACAAGCCACGAAATCACATGCGAATACGATAGCGATGACCGTTGCCGGGATTGTGGTGGCAATTGCTGCTGCGCTAGGTTGGTTTATTACTCAAGGTTTACTAAAACAGTTGGGGGGTGAACCTGATTATGCGGCATCCGTGGTTAAAACGGTGGCGTCTGGTGATTACACCATTCAGGTTGAAACCAAGCCTGGTGATACCAGCAGTCTGTTGTACTCCATGAAGCAAATGGTTGAACAATTGCTGGCACAAATCGGTGGCGAGCCTGCTTATGCTGCTGGCATTGTCAAGCGCGTGGCTGAAGGGGATTTGACAGTCAAAACGGATATACGACCTGGAGATAACAGCAGCATTTTGTTTGCTATCGACAATATGGTGAACCGACTCACCGGCATTATTTCTGAAGTCCGTGGCTCCGCTGACAATATTGCCAGTGCTTCGGAGCAAGTAAGTGCGACTGCACAAAGCATTAGCCAGGCGACCAATGAACAAGCCGCTTCAGTAGAAGAGACCTCTGCCTCAGTTGAGCAGATGAGTGCTTCCATCAACCAAAACGCTGAAAACTCTAAAGTGACCGATGGCATTGCCGGTCAAGCGGCTAAAGACGCCAACGAAGGCGGGTCTGCGGTAAAAGATACTGTGATTGCCATGAAGAGCATCGCTGACAAGATCAGCATTATTGATGACATTGCCTACCAGACTAACCTGCTGGCCCTGAACGCTGCGATTGAAGCCGCGCGAGCCGGTGAGCATGGCAAAGGCTTTGCCGTGGTGGCAGCAGAGGTTCGCAAGCTGGCTGAACGTAGCCAGGTGGCTGCGCAAGAAATTGGTGAAGTGGCTAAAAATTCCGTGGGTCTGGCTGAGCGTGCCGGTGACTTGCTGGATGAGATCGTGCCTAGCATCAACAAAACCAGTGATCTGGTACAAGAGATTTATGCCGCGAGTGAAGAGCAAAGCAGTGGAGCCTTGCAGATTACGGCTGCGATGAATCAACTTAGCCAGGTGACCCAGCAAAACGCCAGCTCCAGTGAAGAACTGGCAGCGACCGCTGAAGAGATGAGCGGTCAGGCCGAGCAACTGCAACAACTGATCTCCTACTTTAAAGTGGGTTCAGAAGAGACTGCTTTTGCCTCTTCAGTGAAAAAGAGCGTTAAAAAAGTGACCACGCCAGCCAGTAGCAAGTCAGCACTGCATGTAGCGACGGCCAATGCCGCCGATATTGATGAGTCACAGTTTGTTAAATTTTAATGATTGAGTGCAACATCAAAAGAGTCCCAGATGATATTTAGCACGTTTTATAGCCAATCTACGTGCTGATTTTGTAGCCGGCACGGAGCAGAGTCTGGGGCAGTTTGTGATGAGTTTAAATGTGAATAGTGTTTTGTCTGTAGGCGAGATCGCAATCTTGGCTGGTACGGTTGAGAAGCATCACTAAATGTTGAAAAGGAAGTTGAAATGAAAATGACCGTTGCAAAAAAAATGATACTGCTGATAGGCACAGCGGTATTTGGCCTGATTTTAATCGCTTCCATGGCGCAATATTATTTGGATCAGGTGTACACCAAAACCAATTACCTTAATATCAATACAGTGCCAAGCATTATCGTGCTGGATGAGATGTCCAAAGCTTATTCCGATATGCAAGAAACGGTTTACCAGCATATCGTCAATACGGATGACGCAACCATGACGCAGCTTGATCGAGTGATCTTGGAGTACCGAGCCAAGCTGGATGAAGGCGTTAAGAAGTATGAGTCTGAAAATATCACGGATGATAAAGATCGTAGCTTGATTGAGGGGATTAAATCAGAACTCAGAAGCTACGACACCGTGCGTGAACGAGTCCTGTCTCTTTCGCGCGCCAACAAGATTGATGAGGCACGCAAGGCAGTGTTTGCGGCTAAAGATGACTTCCTGAAAGTGTCTCAGGCGATAGAAGCAGACAGAAAATATAACGTGGAAATTGGTCAAAAGGCATCAAAAGACGCCTCTGACACACAGGCAACGGCTTTACTGCTCTCCCGCACAATCGCCTTGGCAGTCATCGCGCTAGCCGCCGCAATCGGCTTCTTTATTACCCGTAACCTGTTAAAACAATTAGGCGGTGAGCCGGATTACGCAGCCTCTGTTGTAAAAACGGTAGCAGCTGGTGATTACACGATTCAAGTTGAAACCAAGCCTGGCGATACCAGCAGCTTGTTGTACTCCATGAAGCAAATGGTTGAGCAATTAATGTCTCAAATCGGCGGCAAGCCAGAGTACGCTGCCTCGGTAGTGAAAACAGTCGCTTCCGGCGACTACACGGTTCAGGTAGAAACCAGACCCGGCGACACCAGCAGCTTGTTGTACTCCATGAAGCAAATGGTCGAACAATTGCTGGCTCAAATTGGTGGTGAGCCCGCCTATGCCGCAGGCATTGTGAAACGTGTGGCTGAAGGCGATTTAACCGTTAAGACAGATTTACGTCCAGGCGATACAACCAGTATTTTGTTTGCCATCGATGGTATGGTGAACCGCCTGACAGGCATTATTTCTGAAGTCCGAGGTTCTGCTGACAACATTGCCAGTGCTTCGGAGCAAGTGAGTGCGACGGCGCAAAGCATCAGCCAGGCGACTAATGAACAAGCCGCTTCTGTCGAAGAAACCTCTGCCTCAGTGGAGCAAATGAGTGCTTCCATTAACCAGAATACCGAGAACTCCAAAGTAACTGATGGCATTGCCGGTAAAGCGGCCAAAGACGCCAACGAAGGCGGGGCGGCGGTGAAAGATACCGTGATTGCCATGAAGAGCATCGCTGACAAGATCAGCATTATTGATGACATTGCCTACCAGACTAACCTGCTGGCCCTGAACGCTGCGATTGAAGCCGCGCGAGCCGGTGAGCATGGAAAAGGCTTTGCCGTGGTGGCAGCAGAGGTTCGCAAGCTGGCTGAACGTAGCCAGGTGGCTGCGCAAGAAATTGGTGAAGTGGCTAAAAATTCCGTGGGTCTGGCTGAGCGTGCCGGTGACTTGCTGGATGAGATCGTGCCTAGCATCAACAAAACCAGTGATCTGGTACAAGAGATTTATGCCGCGAGTGAAGAGCAAAGTAGTGGAGCCTTGCAGATTACTTCTGCCATGAATCAATTGAGCCAAACCACGCAGCAAAACGCCAGCTCCAGTGAAGAACTGGCGGCGACCGCTGAAGAGATGAGCGGTCAGGCCGAGCAACTGCAACAACTGATCTCGTACTTTAAAGTGGGTTCAGAAGAGACTGCTTTTGCCTCTACAGTAAAAAAGAGCGTTAAAAAAGTGACCACGTCAGCCAGTAGCAAGTCAGCACTTCATGTAGCGACGGCCAATGCCGCCGATATTGATGAGTCACAGTTTGTGAAGTTTTAACTTGAGTGGGATGCGTGTGATCTATGCTGGGAATCATAGATCACCAGGGCCAGTCGGCCAGAAGTTTGTCAAATCACATGTGATCAATTTTTGGGGGAAAGCATTATGTCTATCTTGAACTACAGGGCAGTCAATAAAAGTCGTATTCAAATTGCGCAGCAATATTTAATGCAATTGGCGAAGGGGCAATTGAATCAAGCCATTGATTTAAGTGTTCAAGATGAATTAACCCCCTTATTCCTGCAGATTTCTGAGTTGCAACAGCAGTTGGCGCAGAAGCAGCAATCGCTGGATGCTTTTACGCATGAACTCAATCACATGTCCAAGGAGCATGATGCGGGTGATATCGATGTCGTCATAAATGCAGACAAGTTTCAGGGCGAGTTCAAGACCATGGCTGTGGGGGTGAATACCATGGTCGGTGGCCATATTGCCGTGAAGAAAAAGGCCATGGCGGTGATCAAGGCCTTTGGTGAAGGCAACTTTGATGCGCCTATGGAGCAACTGCCTGGCAAAAAAGCGTTTATTAACGACACCATCGAAAATATGCGTAGCAATCTCAAGGGCTTTATTGCTGACATGAACCATATGTCCAAAGAGCATGATGCCGGTGACATTGATGTGGCGATGAACACAGACAAGTTCCAAGGCGACTTCAAGACCATGGCGCTCGGGGTTAACAATATGGTGGGCGGCCATATTGCCGTGAAGAAAAAGGCTATGGCAGTGATCAAGGCTTTTGGTGAAGGTAACTTTGACGCGCCGATGGAACAGTTGCCAGGCAAGAAGGCCTTTATCAATGACACCATCGAAAACATGCGTAGCAACCTCAAGGGCTTTATTGCGGACATGAGTCACATGTCCAAAGAGCACGACGCGGGCGATATTGATGTGGTGATGAATGCAGACAAATTCCAGGGCGACTTCAAGACCATGGCGGTCGGCGTGAACACTATGGTTGGTGGCCACATTGCCGTGAAGAAAAAGGCCATGGCAGTGATCAAGGCCTTTGGTGAAGGTAACTTTGATGCGCCTATGGAGCAATTGCCTGGTAAAAAGGCGTTCATCAATGACACCATCGAAAGCATGCGTAGCAACCTCAAGGGCTTTATTGCGGACATGAACCATATGTCCAAAGAGCATGATGCGGGTGATATTGATGTGGTCATCGATGCAGACAAATTCCAGGGTGACTTCAAGAGCATGGCAGTCGGTGTGAACACCATGGTGGGCGGCCACATTGCGGTGAAGAAAAAAGCCATGGCGGTGATCAAGGAGTTTGGTGAAGGTAACTTTGACGCGCCTATGGAGCAATTGCCTGGCAAAAAAGCCTTTATCAATGACACCATAGAGATGGTCCGCAGCAATATGAAAGCCATGTCGCGTGAAATTAACCTGCTGATTGAGGCGGCTTCACAAGGCAATTTGACCATACGTGCAGATTCCAGTTTGTATAAAGGCGATTACCGCAAGATGGTGCAAGGCCTCAATGACATGCTGGATAACATAGTCAATCCGCTGGTAGAGGTCATGGCATTGATGAAAGAGGTCGAACAGGGTGATTTGACCCAACGCATTGACAATGAATACCAAGGCCAGCTTGAAGAGTTGAAGCTGTCCGTGGTCAATACGGTAGAGCGCTTGATGCAAGTGATTGTGGAGGTCAGGGGTTCTGCAGACAACATAGCCAGTGCCTCCGAGCAAGTGAGTGCGACGGCGCAAAGCATCAGCCAGGCGACCAATGAACAAGCCGCCTCGGTAGAAGAAACTTCTGCTTCAGTGGAGCAGATGAGTGCTTCGATTAACCAGAATACCGAGAACTCCAAAGTGACTGATGGCATTGCCGGTAAGGCCGCTAAAGACGCCAACGAAGGCGGAGCCGCGGTGAAAGATACTGTGATTGCCATGAAGAGCATCGCTGACAAGATCAGCATTATTGATGACATTGCCTATCAGACCAACCTGCTGGCCCTGAATGCTGCGATTGAAGCCGCGCGTGCTGGTGAGCATGGCAAAGGCTTTGCGGTGGTGGCAGCCGAAGTGCGCAAGCTGGCGGAACGTAGCCAGGTGGCGGCGCAAGAGATTGGTGAAGTGGCTAAGAATTCCGTGGGTCTGGCTGAGCGTGCCGGTGACTTGCTGGATGAGATCGTGCCTAGCATCAACAAAACCAGTGATCTGGTACAAGAGATTTCTGCCGCGAGTGAAGAGCAAAGCAGTGGTGCAGAGCAAATTACTGCAGCCATGAACCAATTAAGCCAGGCAACCCAGCAAAACGCCAGCTCCAGTGAAGAACTGGCGGCGACGGCCGAAGAGATGAGCGGCCAGGCCGAGCAACTGCAACAGTTGATCGCTTTCTTTAAAGTGAGTGGTGAGCATCACGTGCTCAAGGGGGCAGACAAGCCAAAAGCAAAATCACAGGGCAGTAAGCCTACGGTGAGCAAATCTTTCAATAGCCCAGTGATACAAACGCCTAAAACCGGCACCTTTGGTGGCGGCATTGATGAGGAGCAGTTCGTGAGGTTTTAAGTCGTCACGGCGACGTACAGTGTCGCGTGATTGTGATGCGCTTGAAACCAACAACGAGAGGATAGAAAAATGAGTGAATTGGTAATTGCAAGAGGTGAACAGCATCAGTTAAACGGTTTTTCTGATGCCATGCAGCAGTATTTGACGTTTGTCCTCGGACGAGAGGTGTTTGCGATCAATATCCTGAATGTGAAGGAAATTATCGAGTATGGGCAGTTGACTGAAGTGCCCAAAATGCCTGCGTTTATACGAGGTGTGATTAACTTGCGCGGGGCCGTAGTGCCTGTGATTGACATGGCGGCACGTTTCGACAAGCCGACGGCAGAGATCACACGTAAAACCTGTATTGTGATCATTGAGGTTGCACATGCGACGGGAACGCAAGTGGTGGGCATGATGGTGGATGCCGTCAATGAAGTGGTGGATATCGAGGCGGGCAATATTGAGCCAGCGCCAAGTTTTGGTGCCAATATCCGCGCAGATTTTATTGAAGGCATGGGCAAGATAGAGGGTAAGTTCATTATTTTACTCAACGTTAACAAGGTACTTTCTGTCGATGAAGTGTCTAGCCTGGCGACTGGCTCGACCTTGGCCAGTGAGTCCGCAGCGAGTTAAGTAGTGAAGGGGTAGCACATGGATCAGATTGAATCATTGACAGTAAAAGAATTTGGCTTGTTTAAAAGCTTTATTTATGCACAAGCCGGTATTGCCCTGTCAGACGTTAAAAAACCGTTGGTCAGTGGCAGGCTCAGCAAACGCTTGCATTTTCATCAACTCAATTCGTTTACGCAGTATTACAAATTGATCAATGATCCCGCCAATGCAAAAGAAAAGCAGATTGCGATTGATTTGCTCACCACCAACGAAACGCATTTTTTCAGAGAGCCCAAACACTTTGACTTCTTTAAAGAGGTGATTCTGCCCAAACGTAGCAAAGGCAAGCCTTTCCGGGTCTGGAGTGCGGCGTGCTCGTCAGGTGAAGAGCCCTATACGATTGCCATGTTGCTCGATGAACATTTGGGCAAAGAGCCCTGGGAAATCGTCGCCTCAGACTTAAGCACCAAGGTCTTGCAGCAGGCGCAAAGCGGTTGTTACAACATGCAGCGTGCCTCCGAGATCCCCAGACCTTATCTGACCAAATATTGCCTGAAAGGCACCGGCGATCACGATGGTGAGCTGCTGATTGTGAAAGAGCTCCGCCAACGCATCAAATTCTTGCAGGTCAATCTCACCAAGCCTTTTCCTGATCTGGGCCAGTTTGATGTGATTTTTTTGCGTAACGTGATGATTTACTTTGATGTCGAGACTAAGCGACAGATTACTGATCAAATGTTGCCTTTGCTCAAGAATGACGGGTACTTCATGATCAGCCATTCCGAGAGCTTGAATGGCGTCACTGAGAAATTTGTCTCTGAAGCGCCTTCTATTTATAAAAAAACTGCTAATTAGTTGTTATGTTGATGCGTACCCAGCCTGCCTTGAGTTTTGGATTGTTGGATAAGAAGCCTGAAGAGGTTTTTGAGGTTTTTTTGCAGCCTGGCGAGTGGTACTGGGGCGATGCCGATACCAGAATTCGTACTATTCTGGGCTCCTGTGTGGCAGTCACGATCTGGCATCCGGCAAAACAGATGGGGGGCATGTGCCATATCCTGTTGCCGCAACGCCATGTTTCACATAAAGAAAAAAATGAAACTGCTGCTGGCAAGTCAGGCAAGTATGCAGATGAAGCGATTGCCTTGATGATGGAAGAAATGGCCAAGTGCAAGATTCGACCACAAGACTGCCAGGTGAAAGTCTTCGGCGGCAGCAATATGTTCCCGAAATTGCAGATCAATCAAAAAAACCATATTGGTGACCGTAACCTGCATGCCGTTCTGATGCTTCTGGCAGAGTATGGTTTTCATGTGCATGCCAATCATTACGGTGGCGAGGACTCACGCTATATTATTTTTGATATCTGGAGTGGGTTTGCCTGGGTGAAAAGCAAGGTTTAACGAGAATATTAATTATGAAAAAAATCAGGGTCATGATTGTGGATGATTCAGCAGTGGTCAGAAAAGTCCTTGCTGAGAAAATTTCAAAATCTTCAGAGATTGAGGTCATCTCTGCAGCGGCAGATCCCATTTTTGCCATGGATAAAATGATGAAAGATTGGCCGGATGTGGTGATTCTGGATGTGGAGATGCCCAGAATGGACGGCATCACCTTTCTCAAGAAAATCATGTCGCAGCGCCCCACGCCGGTCATTATCTGTTCGACACTGACCGAAAAGGGTGCCGAAACCACCATTCAGGCGCTTGCAGCCGGGGCGGTGAGCATTGTCACCAAGCCCAAGGCGGGCTTGAAAGATTTTTTAGAAGATGATGCCAATGACATTATCAATGTGATTAAAGTCGCGGCAAAAGCCAATCTGAAAAGAATCTCGCATGCTGAGCCTGTGGCCAAGGTCGCCCCTAAACTGACGGCGGATGCGGTACTCGCGGCGACGAATCGTGCCATGGCGCAAACCACGGAGGGGATAGTGGCAATTGGGACCTCAACAGGCGGTACGCAAGCACTGGAGGCAGTGTTGACTTCGTTACCACGTGTTTGTCCTGGCATGGTGATCGTGCAGCATATGCCCGAAAACTTTACTGCAGCATTTGCCAAAAGACTGAATGAACTGTGCGAGATTGAGGTCAAGGAAGCCGCCCATGGCGACCGCGTGATTGCCGGTCGTGCTTTGATTGCGCCGGGTGGTAAGCACATGCTGCTTAAACGCAGTGGTGCTCAATACCATGTTGACGTGATTGATGGTCCGCTCGTCAGTCGCCATCGCCCTTCGGTCAATGTGCTCTTCCGTTCGGTTGCCCAGCAGGCGGGTAAGAATGCTCTGGGCATCATTATGACGGGCATGGGGGATGATGGCGCCCAAGGTCTCAAAGAAATGCGAGAGGTGGGCGCAAAAACGCTTGGTCAAGATGAAAGAAGTTGCGTTGTATACGGAATGCCTAAAGAAGCAAACAAGCTGGGAGCCGTTGAACGGGAGGTTTCTCTGGCAAAAATTCCACAAGAAATTGTAATGTATGGTAGTGGGAGATAAGGTGAAAGCGCTGATTGTGGATTCTTCCAAGTCAACAAGAAAAATATTGTCATCTTTGTTGAAGAAATACGAGATTGAGGTTGAAGAAGCTGCAAGTCCCTTACAGGCAATCGAGTTATTAGACGGGCAGCATGTTGATTTGCTTTTGTTTTCTTACCATCATAAATCCATGAATGGGATTGAATTTTTTAAAGCATTGCCACCAAAAACACGTAGTAGCTGCGTGAGTTTGTTGGTCGCATCAAATGCCATTCACCAAATTGCGCATGAATCTATTGAGGTGGGAATTACAGCCTGCTTTAGTAAATTAAATATCTCCTCTTTAGATACCTTCATTCAGAACTTTGCACAGGCTAAGCGCAATAAACTCCAAGGTCGGGTGTTGCTCATTGAAGATAGTCCGTCTCTTTCTCAAGTCTATGGCGAGCGATTAGCAAGCATCGGGCTCCATTGCGAATTTTGTGTCGATGCTGAAGGCGCGATTCAGCGCATCAGCGACAACACTTACGATTTGGTGATTACAGACTTCAGCTTAGCCGGGATAGGCGATGGATTTTCGGTGATTAGCGCAATAAGAAATTCTCATGATGCGGCTAAGTCACGTATTCCGATATTGGCTATTTCAGGCTTAAATAGTCCTGCACGGCGAACACAATTGCTACTCAATGGTGCAAATGACTTTTACTCAAAAGACTCGTCTTTGGAGGAGTTTGAAATCAGGGTCAAGCATTTGCTGGAGAGCTATCAACTATTGCTCACATATGAGATGCAATATCAAACCATGCAATCACTGGCAACGCATGATGCATTGACCAAGTTATATAACAGACATTATTTGCGTGATGTACAGCAGCAAGTCATTTCTGAAGCCTATATGTCTTCCAAACCATTGGCGCTAATCGTGGCAGATGTTGATTTTTTTAAACAGATCAACGATACCTATGGCCATAAGATTGGCGATGAGGTATTAGCTGCGGCCGGTGCTTTATTTGCAAATTTCTTTGCGAATGAACTGTGCTTTCGTATTGGTGGGGAAGAGTTTTTAGTGATTTTGAAAAATACAACAACGTTAGCGGCCAGTCATTATGCACAAGGCTTTTGCGACTACTTTGCGAATCAACATTTATCCGGTTTGAATGTCACGATCAGTGCTGGTGTTGCCTCGTATGAGTATGGAGACGATTTTGAACATCTCTTTGCGCGTGCGGATGATGCGTTAAGCAAAGCTAAACTTTCAGGTCGAAATCAGGTGGTACTTGATCAGTCCTTGAATATGTTGTCGCTGATGGCCTGATGAGTGAGATCTGATCATCGCTTAATTTATAACTTATGATGGGGCGTTACCGTGCGTGTATTTAGTTATGTCATCGTTTTGATTTCTCTCATTTTTTCAAGTTTTGCTCGGGCAGAAGTTGAAGAAGACGGCCGTTATTGGCTCAATATTTATGCGCAAGGTAAATTGCCGGTAGAGAATTTATACTGGAGCATGGACACGCATCCGCGCTGGCGTGATGAGGGCAAGCATTTTGATACGCTGATTCTGCGCCCGTCCATTTTTTACAAGGTGACGCCCAAGGCCAGTGTCTGGTTGGGTTATGACACGATTATCAATCATCCGGCAGGCGCCTCGGCCTATCAGGAAAACCGCTTGTGGCAGCAGTTTTCTTACCAGTTTGACCCGATTGGCGGCGTGAGCTTGAGCAGCCGTTCCAGGCTGGAAAACCGTGAGCGCGAGGACTTTAGCCAGCATGCCTATCGCTGGCGGCAAATGGTGCGCGCCAGTCTGCCTTCGAGCTTGAATCCGCAATTATCCTGGGTGGTGTATGACGAGTTGTTTATCAACTTTAACGATACACACTGGGGTCCGCGCAAAGGGTTTGACCAGAACCGCCTGTTTCTGGGCGTGAACTGGAAATTCAGCGACTTTAGCAATGCAGATATCGGCTATCTGAACCAGTTTATAAATACCAAAACCGTAGACCGTGAGAATCATGTCCTCATGACGGCGATCCGTTTTAATTTTTAGCGGAATCTGTCGTTAAATGCATATGAACTTAAGTAAGATTGTTTCGACTCTGTTGGTGTTGACCAGTAGTTTGCCACTGTCTGTCAAGGCGGAGGAGACGCCGGTAGCGGTGTCCTCACCCTTGAGCTTGAGTGGCTACCTCGAGACCTACTATGTGCGTGATTTTAATGATCCGCCCAACCATAAAAGGCCCGACTTTATCTATAGCCATAACCGGGCCAATGATTTGAGCATCAATCTGGCCATGGTCAAGGCCAGTTTGAATACGCAACGTGTGCGCGGCAATCTGGCGCTGGCTTCGGGCAGTTATATGCGCGCCAATTACGCTGCCGAGCCCAAAGACTTGCAACATATCTTTGAAGCCAATGCGGGTGTCAAGCTTTCTGACAAACACGATCTCTGGCTGGATGCCGGGGTGATGCCCTCGCACCTGGGTTTTGAAAGTGCGATCGGCACTGAGAACTGGACGCTGACGCGGAGCTTGATGGCAGAGAGTTCGCCTTATTTTGAAACAGGGGCCAAACTCAGTTATACCTCAGCCGATGGCAAGTGGATGGCGAGTGGCCTGGTGTTGAGTGGTTGGCAGCGCATCCGTGCACCGCAAGGCAACACGACGCCGTCCATCGGCCATCAGCTCACCTATAAACCGAATGATCGGGTGACGCTCAATAGCAGCTCGTTTATCGGCAATGACAAATCTGACCGTGCGCGGCAGATGCGTTATTTTCATGACTTTTATGGCATCTTCAAGCTGGATGAGCAGTGGAGCCTGATTACCGCGTTTGATATTGGCGCCGAAGAAAAACCGCCAGGAGAGGGCGACGGCTACAATGTGTGGCTGGCGCCTGCTGTACTGGCCAAGTATCAGTATTCCAGCCAGTTCAGTGTTACCGGGCGCGTGGAATACTATCAGGACAAACAGGGGGTGATTATCAACACCGGCACTCCCAACGGTTTTAAAACCATGGGTTACTCGGTGAATGCCGATTATAAAGTGTGCCCGCGTGTCACTGTGCGTGCCGAGCTGCGTCAGTTGCAAAGCAGGGATGATATTTTTAATGAGTCGGGCCGTCGTCAGACTGATCAGAGTTTGATTGCAGCGACGGCGATTGCTATTCAGTTTTAATCAAGCCCATACTGAGGGCCAGGCAAGTGCGATGCGATGCAGACAAGGGTTTGCTTGCATGGCTCTACCCCAAAAATGTCAGTGTGTATGAGTTCATCTAAGGAAGCAGTTATGAATGCAGCGACACAAAATAACAGTGCAGACAGTGCAAGCGCAAAACAGACAGCGGGCGAATACCTGACTTTTATTCTCGGCAACGAGCAATACGGGATTGATATCCTCAAAGTACAGGAGATCCGCGGCTATGATCCGGTGACCCATATTGCCAATATGCCTGCCTTTATCAAAGGCGTGGTCAACCTGCGCGGCAAAATTGTGCCTATCGTGGATTTGCGTATTAAGTTTGATTTGGGCGAGGTGGTCTATAACGAATTCACGGTCGTCATTATTCTGAACCTCAGTGGTCGCGTCGTCGGCATCGTTGTCGATGGTGTATCGGATGTGCGGGAGTTGTACGAAGAGAATCTGCGTGAAATGCCGACACTGGTGACACGGATTAACACCAACTATGTGATTGGTCTGGCAACAGTTGAGAGTGAAATGATTATTCTGGTGGACATCGAGCGGTTGATGGCCAGTGATGAAATGGAGTTGATGGATAAGCCCGCCGAATAAATGCGCCGCTGCCAAACAAAAAAATAAACCTGCGCAAGCAGGTTTATTTATTGGTGGCTACTCAGGCTTACTTTTTAACCGTCTCGCTAGGGTTGTGATATCTCGCCAGCCAATGGGCATACGGGGCTGGCAACACCCAGGCGGCCTGATCTTGACCCAGCGCCTTGGCCGCAAAATAAGGCCAATGCGGATTTTCAAGGTGCGCGCGGCCGATCATGGCCAGATCCAGTTGCTCGTTGCGGATGGCGCCATCCGCCAGGGTGGGGGCACCAAAGCCCCAGGCGGAAGACACCGGAATCCCGGCTTCTTGACGCACGCGCTGTGCAATCGGCGCCAGAAAAGCGGGTCCCCAGGGAATATTGGTTTCAGGGATGGTAAAGCCGACACTCACACTGAGCATATCCAGGCCACGATCACGCCAGGCTTTCACCAGCTGGATAGACTCATTCATGGTTTCTTCATCTTTGCCATCATACTCAATCACGCCAAAGCGGGCTGTCAGTGGCAGATGCTCCGGCCAGACGGCGCGAATAGCTTCCAGGGTCTCAATGGTAAATCGTGAGCGGTTTTCAAAACTACCGCCATATTGGTCGGTCCGCTGGTTAGAGTGCGCCGAGGTAAAGCTTTGGCCCAGATAACCATGTGCAAAGTGGATTTCCAGCCATTCAAAGCCAGCGGCCAGTGCACGTTTGGCCGCAGCCACAAAGTCATTTTGTACGCGGGCAATATCCGCTAGCGTCATGGCTTGGGGGACACGCGGCAAGCCACCACCAAAGGCCAGGGCAGAAGGTGCAATCGGTTGCCAGGCACGCGGATCACTTTCGGCCATATGGTCATCGCCCTCCCAGGGTTTGTTGGCACTGGCTTTGCGGCCGGCATGCGCTATCTGGATGCCGGGGACTGCGCCTGCAGCTTTGATGGCCGCCGCAATCTTGCGCAATTGCTCTGCTTGCGCATCATTCCAGATGCCCAGACACCCAGGTGTAATGCGGCCTTCAGGTGCTACGCCGGTCGCCTCCACAATCACCAGGCCACTGCCACCGCGGGCCAGTGTCGCGTAATGCGCCTGGTGCCAGTCGTTGGCGACACCATCTTCGGCCATGTACTGGCACATGGGCGGCACCGCAATACGGTTTCTTAAGGTCACTGCTTTTAACTGGAAACGAGAAAACAAATCAGCCATAAAACGTCCTTTAACAAATGTGTGTTGCAGAATGGGTTTAAATTCTATTGTTCGAATATAATCGAACAATAGAATAATATCAAGAGGTATGATAAATTCAGACCATGCGACAAATTAAACATCCCAGCATAGAACAGGTCGAACTCACCGACCTCATGTATGCCTTGTCTGACCCAACCCGGCTAGAAATTGTCGGGCGTCTGGCAGCCGCGGGCCGAAAGATGACTTGCGGAGAGTTTGATCTTAACCGGCCCAAGTCCAGCCTGTCGCATCACTTTAAGATCCTACGCGCAGCCGGCGTGGTCGAAACCATCATCGAAGGCACCGAGCATATGAATGCCTTGCGGCTGGCAGAGATCGAACAGAAGTTTCCTGGCGTATTGCAGTCTGTGTTAAGTGCGCTCCGCCAGTCGCCCTGACGCATTGAGAAAAGCGCAGGATCTGACTGCTTCCATGCAGTCTCCGTCATCGTTACAAGTCTTGTTCAGCGTGAACGTTGACTCATCTCCCAATGATGGTTGCTTGATGTGGCTGACCATTGGGACTCACCAGTTACTCTAGGAATCAATATGTTTGCTGATCAATCCTCACTGAAATTTTCTGAAATCAAGACCAATGTGCTTAGTGGGCTCACGGTGGCGCTGGCCATGGTGCCAGAAGCCATTGCTTTCGCCTTGATCGCACATGTGTCGCCGCTCACTGGGCTGTATGCGGCAGTGCTAGTTTCTTTGATCACCTCTGTTTTCGGCGGTCGACCAGGCATGATTTCCGGTGCTGCAGGGGCCCTGGCGGTGGTGATGGTGGCGCTGGTCGTTCAGCATGGGGTGCAGTATCTGTTTGCGACAATTATCCTGATGGGCTTATTACAAATCCTGTTTGCGGTGGCCAAACTGGGCAAGTTTATTCGTATGGTGCCGCATCCAGTGATGCTGGGTTTTGTAAATGGATTGGCGATAGTCATATTTCTTGCACAGTTTAATCATTTTAAAACGATACAGGCAGATGGCTCATATGGATGGATGAGTGGGGCGCCGCTCTATATTATGCTAGGGCTGATTGCGATCACCATGGCCATTATTTATTTGCTCCCCAGATTGACGAGAGCGATTCCCTCTACGCTTGCAGCAATCATTGTGGTGTCTACGAGTGTGATTTATTTGGGGTTGGATACCAAGACGGTAGGTGATTTGGGCTCGATTGCCGGTGGATTACCAACGTTTCATTTCCCGGAAGTGGCCTGGACGTTAGAAACACTTTATATCATTTTCCCCTATGCACTCATTCTGGCTGCCGTTGGCCTGATAGAAACCTTGCTCACACTTAATCTGATTGATGAAATGACTGAAACACGAGGGCGTCCCAACCGGGAAGCCATGGCGCAAGGGATGGCAAATGTTGTGACCGCTTTTTTTGGTGGCATGGGAGGCTGCGCGATGATTGGTCAAAGCATGATCAATATCAACAATGGCGCCCTTAAAAGGCTATCTGGCATTGCGACCTCACTTTTTCTACTGTCATTTATTTTATTTGCATCGCGCTGGATCGAAATGATCCCACTGGCCGCGTTGATTGGCGTGATGTTTGTGGTGGCCGAGAAAACATTTGAATGGGGCACGCTGAATTTGTTTGGCAAAGTGCCTAAGCAGGATGTGTTTGTCGGCTTGTTAGTCGGTGGCGTGACTATTATCGCTGATCTGGCGATTGCTGTGATCGCTGGCGTGATTGTTTCTGCGCTTGTGTTTGCCTGGGAGCATGCCAAACAACTGAAGGTTTACACAGAAAAAGATAAGAACGGCATGACCGTACATCAACTACATGGCACCTTGTTTTTTGCATCGATTGCTAATTTCCAGGCCCTGTTTAATCCCGCCAGTGATGACGCGCAGGTTGTGATTGATTTTAAACATGCAAAAGTGATGGATCATTCTGCCTTGATGGCGATTGATAGCCTGGCTGCAAAATATCGTGCGGTAGGCAAGTCACTGCATTTACGGCATTTAAGCCCTGATTGTCAGGAACTGCTGGAAAGTGCCAAAGCCATTATAGAAGTCAATCTGCTGGAGGATCCAAAGTATCGAGTCTCGGATGATAAATTGGCATAAGCAAGCACAGCCAAGTTCTACAAAATGGTATGAATAAGTAAACGATGAGTATGAGATGAGTCTGATTAAAACCTATGTGATGGCTACCCTGGCAGCGATTCTGTGGGGAGCCAATTTCAACCTGGCAAAACCTGTGCTGGCTGAAATGAGCCCTTATCTGGCCGGTGCCAGCCGCTATACGATTGCGGCGATGGTCATGATCCTGATTGCCCGGTTTTCACAGGCGGTAATTCCCTTACGTGAGTGGAAGGCGTACTTGACGCTGGGGATTGTGGGTGTCTTTGGTTTTAACTTGTTTTTCTTTTTGGGCATGGCACATTCCTCGGCGATTAATGGCGCGTTGATCATGGCCTTAAACCCGCTTTTGACCGCGATCTTAAGCTATTTCATCCTCGGTGAGCGGCCCAAGCTGGCGCAGCTGCTGGCTTTCCCGGTGGGCATTGCTGGCGTCGCCATTGTGGTGCTGGGGGCAGGGGCGGAGTGGACGATTGCGACGGGCGACCTGTATATCATGATTGCATCGCTCAACTGGGCGGTTTATAACGTGTTGGTGAAGAAAATGATGCCTAAGCAGGTGAGCGGGATTGCCAGCACTGCCGGCATCATGACCGTGGGGGCGCTGGCATTGAGCCTGGCTGCGGCATGCAACGGTAGCCCGTTGGTGATGCCAACGGCACATGCCGGGTTGGCCTTGTTGATTATGGCACTGGGCGGCGGCGTCCTGGCTTACCTGTTCTGGAATGCCAGCATTAAACATTTAGGCCCTGCCAAAGCAGCGATTTTCATGAACCTGATTCCAGTCACCACCATGGTGATTGCCGCTTTTGAGCACGTTCCACCTACGCAGGGGCAATTGTTTGGTGCCGTGCTGGTGATCAGCGCCGTCAGTTTTAGCGCGCTCTCAGGGGCAAAAGCCCGTTAAGATTCACAGCAAACTTAAGGTTGATCTTGTCACCACGGCCAATGTGAGCCCGCTCACGTTCCCGTCATGCGCATGAGAGTATCTTCCTCTTCTTCAGGCTCGGTCGACTTCCAGCTATGGGGTGTATGGTCGGGTTGATCCAGTTTGAAGCGTTGGACGGACTGGCTCAGCTGGTTAGCCTGATCCAGTAATGATTCTGCTGCCGCGGCGGCTTCTTCGACCAGTGCCGCATTTTGCTGCGTGGCTTCGTCTATGTGGGTGATTGCCTGATTCACTTGTTCTATGCCTTTGCTTTGCTCAAACGAGGCTTCACTGATGTCTCGCATGATTTCAGAGACTTTTTTCACTGAACTGACTACCTCTTCCATGGTTTTACCAGCAAGGTCTACCTGTTTGACTGCATCATAGGTGTTATTGACCGAGGTGCTAATCAAGCCATTGATTTCTTTTGCAGCGACGGATGAGCGCTGTGCCAGTGCGCCGACCTCATTCGCCACCACGGCAAAGCCTCGGCCCTGTTCGCCGGCGCGCGCCGCTTCTACGGCTGCGTTCAAGGCCAGGATATTTGTTTGGAAGGCGATGCCATCAATCACGGCAATGATGTCTTCAATCTGGCGTGCACTTTCATTCATTGCATTCATGCTGGCAATGGCCTCGCGTACAACCTGGCCGCCGTTTTCAGCCACGTTTGATGCTGTCAGCGCCAGTTGGTTGGCTTCTTGAGCATTCTCTGCATTATGTTTGACGATAGAAGCGAATTGCTCCATGCTGGCGGCGGTTTCTTCAAGGCTCGCTGCCTGGTCTTCCGTCCGGCGCGAAAGTTGGTTATTGCCACTGGCGATCTCACTGGCTGCAGTATCAATCGCTTCAACTGCCTGTCGTACGGCTTTAATCGGTTCAACAATCAGGTCCAGCGTCTGGTTGACGCCAGCAATCACCTTGCGGAAATCACCAGCATGTTTCATTTCGTCAGCCCGCACCTGGATACGTCCTTCCTTGGCCGCTTGTGCCAATAGCGCAGAGTCCTCGAGTAGTTGATTAATCGCCTGGATGCAAGTATTCAGGTTGTTTTTTATTTCGTTGAAATCGCCGTAATACGGGGCGGTAATCTCGGCAGGAATGTCGCCATGCGCGATCCGCGCGACATAGCTGGCCGCCATATTCAGCGGCACAATCACCGCATCCAGCGTGTGATTCACGCCCTCAATAATTTTTCTAAAATCGCCATTATGTTTACTCGCATCCGCCCGTGTAGACAGCTCGCCTTTGACGGCGGCCTGTGACAGGTGATTGGCATCCATAATCAGCGCATTGACGGCATCAATGCACTGGTTAAGGTTATTTTTAATGGTGTTGAAATCGCCATGGTAAGTGTCCGTGATTTTAGGTGGAATGTGGCCTTTGGCAATATGATCCACATATTCTGCAGCGACATTGAGTGGAGAAATGACCGCATCCAGCGTATGGTTCACGCCCTCAACAATTTTGCGGAAATCGCCTTCATGTTTGCTGGCGTCTGCACGTGTAGACAAGCGTCCGGCAACCGCCGCCTCTGACAACATATTGGCGTCCGCAATCAGCGCATTCACGGCATCAATGCAATGATTAAGATTATCTTTAATGGCATTGAAATCGCCATGATACGTTGCAGTAATCTTGTCAGGGATATTGCCTTTGGAGATATCTGCCACATAGCTCGCCGCCACATTTAACGGCACAATCACACCATCCAGCGTCTGGTTAAAGCCCTCGACCAAGCGCTTGAACTCGCCATTAAAGGCTGCCGTCTCTGCACGCGTAGACAATTGCCCTTCAATCGCTGCTTTGGCCAGCCGGTTGGTTTCCGTTGAGAGTTTGCTCAGCGTGCGTTGGAGTACCTGCATGGAGTGCGCGACACTGGTTTCATCGCCAACAGGCAATGCAATGTGCGCTGAAAAGTCACCATCAGAAAAACGGCCAGCCAACTCTGACAACTCAACAGGATCCATACCCAAACGTTTTTTAACCGTGCTGACGATGAAATAGCCTAAGCCGCTGGCAAACGCGATCAGCAGCAACACCATCACATAATTGGCGATCTCACCCTTGGAAATGACTTGCGCTGTTTCAGCTTCCAGCGTTTGCGCTGTCTTGTTTGTGTAGATGACCACCTGATCAACAATTGTTCGATGGGCCTCGTAGGCAGCGCTTAATTCGTGCAATGCAGACTCAATCTGCTTTTTATCCTGCGCATTCAGCGCAGGGATAAATTTGCGATCGTATATTGCAAAAAAAGCCTGGCCTGAGGCATACAGCTGTTCAGCCATCAAATGCTTGATCTCGGGGTTATTAAGTTTCCTCTCCCAGTAAGCATGGCGTTTTTCAAACTCGGCCCTGAGTACGCTGACTTTTTGCTGCAGGGGGCCCGCTGATGATGCATTCATGGCGACGCTTTGCAGGATCAGTTGCCAGGTTTCGATCAGGTATTCCGGCGGGGGTAATACGTCAGCGACCAGATCCTTCTGGTCTATGATCTTGTTGTATTGCTCCCCATTAATCGCCACTGTTTTATTGGCCTGCATATTCAAAAACACGAACAGGCAAACAGCCAGCAGGATAGTCGTCAAAACGCTGACTATCAAGGTAGACAGCTTGAGACGTGCAATTTGCATGAAAAAAGTCCTCTTTAGTAATAGTTACACGCTATGAGTCTGCTATTAAACCTTTAAGTCGTTGGTGAGTATGTGCCAATAAAAACCGATTCATACGCTTAAATGATTGATTTTTATGAATATAATTATCTGGGATATTTATTTATGTTAATTTATTCTGGATGCTGACCTCTGCATGCGATGGCATATGTCGATAGCGGCCTTAAGGCCGGATGAGGCGGTTGCATGCCAATATCCGTCAATGGCAATGGCTGGATGACGGGTTAAAACAGCGTGTTCTCGGCGGACATCGTGGTTTGCAAATAGGTACAGATCGCTTGCAATAGGGTCGGATTCGCATGATGTTTATGCCAGTAAACGCCAATCGAGCGACCAATCGCCGGTAAGGCAAAGGGGATATAGTGCACATCATGATCCTCATGGTTGATGGCTGTGCCAGGAATCACGGCCAGCCCCAAACCATGTTTGACCATCATCCTGAGCGCTTCAAAGCTCACCGCCTTGAAATCATCATCTTTGTCCAAATGCTGCCGGGCAAAATTGGCATCAAAATGCTCCAGAATTTGCCGGTAATGCGACTGATCCTCCACCAGAAACAGCAGGGCTTGCTGGTTTAAATCACTGAGTTGCAGGCTTTTGCATGAGGCATAGGCATGATGGCTGGGCACCACTACGTACAACGGGTCATCCAGCAGTTTGATGCCCGTCAGACTGGCATGCGTGACCGGCAATGGCAGCAAGGCAAAATCAATTTCCTGATTCACCAATAAATCGATGAGCACATCCACATCTTCTTCCACATGTTGCACTTTAAATGGCTTGAACTGCTGTTTTAGATGGAAGATGTATTGCAGTGGCAGGGCATGGCCAAGAGACGGAAAACTGCCAAAGATGAGCTTGGCAGAGGCATGCTGCCTGGCTTCACGAGCAATGTGAACAATCTGGTTTGCATGCTCGATCACCTGCGTGGCCGCCTCAATAATCTTTTCTCCCACAGGCGTGACGCGCACAAAATGCGTGCCTCTTTCAAAGATCTCCACCTCCAGATAGTTTTCCAGCTTTCTGATCTGATTGCTCAAAGTGGGCTGCGTGGTTGCACAATGTTCAGCCGCCTTGCTAAAGTTTTTATATTCAGAGACGGCTAATAAATACTTCAAATCACGTAAGTTCATGGCTTATCGGTCCTTGGCTGAGTGTGGGGTCAGAGGCGCTGGCAGGCGATCTTTTCCACATTGGTCAAAACGAATGGTGGGGCATGCATCTCATCATTCCGGTGGCGGCGCAGGGTCAGGCCCCGGCTTGGGCAAGACAGGCGGATAGGGCTGCGGCGGACAGGAAATCCGAACCGAATGTTGACGTAACAAGGTCTGTGGTGTGTGAACTGGTGTCAATTTCAAGAGACTTGTCCCAAGCTTGGTTTCAATATCAGGACAAGGCGTATGGTCGTGTCTACACCTCCCGTCCCGGGTTCGTGTAGACATCATCAGCACTGGGCGGTTGAGGAAGTATTTACTCGCGACTCCCAAGGAGGAATGTCATCTCCTATGGGGTTTGATATTAGATGGGCATCAATCTATCGTCAAGGGAATCTCCTCCCTATTTAAGGCTTTGTAAGCTCGCCGTAAGACGCCAAAGGTTCCATTGTTTGTTTGAATAAATCCATTCAAACAAACAATTTCATTTGCTCCCAGACTCCGCGTAAATTTCACCTCACAACGTACTGTTGTTTATCACTAGGAGTCAAAAATGAAACTGTTATCTACCCTTGTTCTTTTGTCTTTTTCAGTCGCTGGTTTTGCGGCCGACAACTCAAACGCCACAGATTTAAACGCGGTTGAAACGATGCTGCATACCAAGTTTGAATCGAGCCAGGCCAGCGCACAAAGTGCATCTGATGATAGCCTCAGCCAGAATCCCTTTATCGAGCAAGTGATGGAAAATAATGTGCAGTCACAGCATCAAGTGGCTGCTGCGCATGAACACCACGGGTAACCCGTGGGGAATGATTGCGTCATCCCCACATAATGCGCGACGGCAGTGACTGGCACTGCCGTTCGTGCGCAAACAAATCACCATCATCCATCCGGGCTGATGGTGATGGTGTTTTAGGGTGTTAATCACTCACCAGCGCTTTAGCCACCAGTTGTTCAATTTCATTGGTGATGTCGGTCATGACGCTGGCGACCACGGCAAACTCCTTGCCGGCGTCGCCAGACCGTGCGGCGATGACCTGCGCGTTAAAGGAAACAATCTTGGCTTCTTTGGCGATCTTCTGGATGCTGCTCATCAGGTTTTCCTGCTTTTTTCGTCTGAGCAGTTCGCAGTGTTTGGATTCATTTTCGTACGTGACCGTAATCTGGTTGAGGACGGCCACGATCAAGCTGGCCTCTTCGCCCAGCAAGGGGATCATGGCTGCAGGCAGACCCTGATTACTTTCGCAGGCGCTAATCGCCTGTTGGCAATGTTGAATAAATTGCCGGATTTTGGCCTCGTTATCTTCCGGGCCAAACAATACTTTTTCCAGCGCGGCAAAATAAACGCCGGGATACTCATGGTTGCCTTTGACCAGAAGCGTGTGTGTCTGGCTAAACAAGGCCAACGCCTCTTTGGCTTGGGCCAGTGCTTCAGGCTGGTGTGCACTCAACAGGATATTGAGCGCAATGCGTTGCGATAGCATGCGCTGGCGGCCAGAGAGGTTGATCAGCGCCACCATGCGGTCACTATTCAGGATGGTGTGCTGGCCGGGTTTGTCGGTCTTTTTCATGGCGTGCATCGGTCTGTCCTCTGAGTCACCCTGGTTATCGTTGCACCCATACCTTGCCATCCCTGACTTCGACCGGGTAAACATTCAGACACACGGTTGCGTCCTCAACACAGAGGCCGGTGCGTAGCTGGTAGTGATGCTTGTAAATCGGCGAGGCGACTACAGGCTTGCCGCCCAAATCACCGACCAGGCCGCGGGATAGCACATTGGCCTCGCTATGCGGGTCGTGATTATCCAGCGCGTACAGCTGGTCATCTTTGAGGCGGAAAATGGCGATCTGCTGGCCTTCAATTAGGGCACAGACGCCCATATTCGGCCAGATATCCTCGAGTGCGCACACCGGGTGCCATGCCGCTGCCGTGGCAGGCTGGGCGGTTGTTGCTTGTAACTGATTCATAAACGGTTTCCTTGATTACTCTGTTGCCGCCAGGATGGGGATGACCTTGGCGGCAGGTATTGTCTGTTGTTTTTCTGCGGGCGTGGCCGGGCGGATCTGGTTGCGCTCATTGACGAAGACAATATTGTCGTCGCCCGCCACGCTGTTGACGAAGCTGCGGAAGCGTTTGCGCACTTCAGGGTCAGTCACGGCGGTTTTCCACTCGTCCTGATAGTTGTCTACCACGTGTTGCATTTGGGCTTCCAGTTCAGCGCCCAGCCCTAATGAATCTTCAATCACGACTTGTTTGAGGTAATCCAGGCCGCCTTCGAGGTTGTCGCGCCAGGTGCTGGTGCGTTGCAGGCGGTCTGCGGTACGGATGTAGAACATCAGGAAGCGGTCTATCATGCGGATGGCTTCTTCTTTGCTGAGGTCGCTGGCAAGCAGCTCCGCATGGCGTGGCTTCATGCCACCATTGCCGCACACGTACAGGTTCCAGCCATTTTCAGTCGCAATCAACCCCACATCCTTGCCTTGGGCTTCTGCACATTCACGCGTGCAGCCAGACACCCCAAACTTGATTTTGTGCGGCGCACGCAGGCCTTTGTAACGGTTTTCCAGCTGCACGGCCAGGCCAACGCTGTCATCCACGCCATAGCGGCACCAGGTGGAGCCGACGCAGCTTTTGACCGTACGCAACGATTTGCCGTAGGCATGGCCAGATTCAAAGCCAGCCGCGATCAACTCTTCCCAGATATTGGGTAATTGCTCAACGCGGGCACCAAACATGTCCACGCGTGCGCCACCAGTGACTTTGGTATACAAGCCATATTTTTTCGCAATCTGGCCGATGGCGATCAGGCCATCTGGCGTGACTTCGCCGCCCGGCATGCGTGGCACCACCGAGTAGCTGCCGTCTTTCTGGATGTTACCCAAGAAGTAGTCATTGGAATCCTGCAAGGACGCCAGGTCTTTTTTCAGGATAAATTCGTTCCAGCATGAGGCAAGAATGCTGGCGGCGGTTGGTTTGCAGATATCGCAGCCCAGGCCTTGGCCGTGTTTATGCAGTAACTCGTCAAAGGTTTTGATCTGGCCCACACGCACCAGGTGGTAAAGCTCCTGGCGCGAATACGGGAAGTGTTCGCACAGGTGATTGTTGACGGTCATGCCCAGCTTCACCATCTGCGCTTTCATCACCTGCGTCACCAACGGCACGCAGCCACCACAGGCGGTACCGGCTTTGGTACAGGACTTGATGGCGCCTATACTGCAATTGCCAGCCGCTACCGCTTCACCAATCGCGCCTTTGCTGACATTATTGCAAGAACACAGTACCGCGGTATCCGGCAGGGCATCCACGCCCAGGCCAGGTTTTTCCTTGCCATCACTGGCTGGCAGAATCAGGAATTCAGGATTTTCCGGCAGCGGCATTTCGTTGATGGTCATCTGTTGCAGCGTGCCGTATTCATCGGCATTGCCAATCAGCACGGCGCCCAGCAGTTTTTTGCCATCTTCGCTGACGACGATTTTTTTGTAGATATTGCGTACTTCATCGGTGTACTGGTAGCTGCGGCAGCCATGGCTTTTGCCATGGGCATCGCCCACGCTGGCGACATCCACACCCATCAGTTTGAGCTTGGTGCTCATGTCTGCGCCCTGGAAAGTGGTCGATGTTTCACCCAGCAGGTGCGCGCAGGCAGTGCGGGCCATGTCATAGCCAGGCGCGACCAGGCCGAACATCTCGTCGTTCCAGCTGGCGCATTCGCCGATGGCGTAGATATTGTGGTCACTGGAGCGGGAGAAGTTATCAATGGCGATACCGCCACGGGCACCGATGGCCAGGCCGGATTCACGTGCCAGTTCATCGCGTGGACGGATACCGGCAGAGAATACGATCATGTCGGTTTCCAGCCAGGTGTCATCAAAGAACACCATACGGTGACGTGCTGTCGCACCATCGACAATCGCCGTGGTATTGCGGCTGGTGTGCACGTGTACACCCAGCTCCTCAATTTTGCTGCGCAGCACTTTGCCGCCTGCTTCGTCTACTTGCACCGCCATCAAACGGGGCGCAAATTCAACCACATGGGTTTCCAGGCCCATGTCTTTCAATGCCTTGGCGCATTCCAGGCCCAGTAGGCCACCGCCAACGACGACACCGCTCTTGGCGGTTTTGCCTGCTGCCGTCATGGCTTCGAGATCTTCAATGGTTCGGTAGACAAAACAGTTTTCACGGTCACGCCCGGTGACAGCAGGGACAAATGGATAAGAGCCTGTCGCCAGTACCAGCTTGTCGTAGGCCAAGATCGTGTCGTCTGTCAGTGTCACGGTATGCTGGTGGCGGTCAATCTGGCTGACGCGTGCATTCAGGCGCAACGTCAGGCCCGGCCGGTCATAAAACCCAGGCTCGACTAGCGACAGGTCTTCCGCCGTGCTGCCCGAGAAAAAACTGGAGAGGTGCACGCGGTCATAAGCCGGGCGTGGTTCTTCGCCCAGCACGGTGACTTGCAGGTTAGCCGCGGCCAGGTCAGGGTGGCGTTTCACCAGTTCTTGCACAAAGTAATGTCCCACCATGCCGTTGCCGACGACGAGGATGCGTGTGTGTTGATTCATCTTGTATTCCTAATCAGATGCAAGCAGGCAGTGTCACGATGTTTTTCATGTCAGTTGCGAGCATTGCGTTATCAAACTCAAAGCCTAAAAACAAAAACGGCGTCCATAGCCTATGCCGCGATTGCACATTGCAATACTGCGAAACAAGCTATGGACGCCGTTGTCCAGTATGAGATTTGCCGACGATGGAAAATCTCTGATTTAAAAATGGCATGACAAAACGCCACTTTGTGATAAAAAAAGCAATTGGCATGCCAACCGCCAGGATGGGGGCGCAGATGAATCAGGATTTATGCTAAGTCATTGTTCCTGATGTGTTTTATCTGCGATATTGCGCGTATGTTTGAGCTTGCGGGCACCGCGCGATCCATCTGCCATTGGTCTGGTGCACGCTAATGAGGCATGTGCACAGGATTGCACCATCCTTGGCGCAATCCTGTGCCGACAGGCGATCAAATGCATTCAGGTGCGCGCGTGATGTCCTTATCCCGCATGGGTTTTGCCATGCAGTTTGACCAGCCGCTTGAGTTCCGGCACGCAGGAGCCGCAACTGGTGCCACATTTCAGCTTGGCTTGCAGCGTCGGTAAATCTGCTCCCTGCTGGCAGGTTTCGATAATCTCGTTTTCTGAGACATCCAGGCAGTTACAGACGATCTTGCCGCGTGATTTTTGTCCAGTGGGGGGCGCCGCTAGCGGCGCCAGTGCCCATTTGCGCAATTCGTCGGTGAACTGGCCTTCGAGCATGACTTGCTTGAGCCAGTCTGCGGCCAGCATTTCACCAATCAGGCGCACCGCGCTGACCTGGCCTTGCTCGACCAGAATGCGTTTACTGATGCCGCGTTTGACATCATCCAGCCGTAGCATGGGCGCATCTTCGACCATGCCAAGCAACTGATCCAGCCGGGCGATCAGCTGGCTATCCGGGGCAGCGTGGTGCGACGCGCGCAGAATCAGCATGCCGTTGCCACGGCCATACAGTCCCACGGTGGCGTAATCAAAGGCCACCAATAGCGTGCGGATGTTGGCGAGCAAGTGCAGGTCGTTGCAGCTGCGCATCACCGTCATTTGCCAGGGCAAGCTCAACTTTTCGATCTTGACCGCCGTGTGCTTGAGTTCCGGTTGCTTGGAGGTTTTATCAAAAGCCGGTGGCATCAACACATTCACGCCCAAGCCGTGCATAAACTGGCTGCCCCAGTGCATGGGGATAAACAGCTCGGCCGGTTTGACTTCGTCTGATTGCTGCACCTTGATGATTAACTCACCGCGCTTGTTACTCAGTTTAACAATGTCGCCCTCACTGATCTGGCGTCGTTGCATGTCATCGGCATGCATGGAGACCACTGGCTCTTCGACATGGTTATAGAGCTGCGCCAGCGTGCCGGTGCGGCTCATGCCATGCCATTGGTCGCGCAGGCGGCCGGTCAGCAGGCGGAAGGGATGGCGCGCGTCCGGCTTGTCGGCGGTCGGCTTGTACACCGCGCTGACAAAATGCGCCTTACCGCCCGGTTTCTGGAACACGCCATCGGTGTACAAGCGGGCTTCGCCCTGGCTGGCGCCCGATTTAAACGGCCATTGTTGCGGGCCCCGGGTTTCCAGAATCTGGTAACTCAAGCCTGTGATATCAAGGTCGCGGCCACGCGTGCTTTCACGGTGCTCGTTAAAAATGGTTTCGGTATTCGGGTAGTTAAACAGGGTGTCTGGTTTACCCAGTTTTTGTGCCAAACGGTGGGCAAAGTCGACCACAGCCTCCCAGTCATGACGGGCTTCACCCGGCTTGGGGGCGGCTGGCTGCACGCGCGTGATGCGGCGCTCCGAATTGGTGACTGTGCCTTCTTTTTCGCCCCAGGTCGAGGCAGGCAGAAACACATCGGCGTAGATATTGCTATCGGTATTGTTAAACGCATCTTGCAACACGACCAGCTCAGCCTGTTGCAGGGAGGCCAACACATTATTGAGGTCTGGCATCGAGTGTGCGGGGTTGGTGCAGGCAATCCAGATCGCCTTGATCTCGCCGCTTTTAACCGCCTCAAACATCTCTACCGCGGTTTTGCCCGGGGTGGCCGGGACGTCGGGCACGCCCCACAAGCGCGCGACTTCTGCACGGTGTTCGGCATTGGCCAGGTCGCGGTGGCCCGACAGCAGGTTGGCCATGCCGCCGACTTCGCGGCCGCCCATAGCGTTGGGTTGACCGGTCAGCGAGAACGGGCCTGCGCCGGGCTTGCCGATCTGGCCGGTGGCCAGGTGCAGGTTGATCAGCGCGGCATTTTTTTCAGTGCCATGGATGGACTGGTTCAGCCCCATGCAATACATGGACAAGGTCGGGCCCGCACCAAACCACTTGGCGGCCTGAATGATATCGGCCTCAGGCACGCCACAAATATCGGCTACCATCTTGGGGGTGTATTCGCGCACGGTTTCCTTGAGCGCTTCAAAGCCTTCGGTATGGTTGCGGATATAAGCCATATCGAGCAGGCCTTCCCACAGCATCACATGCAACAGGCCGTTAAACAGCGCCACGTCGGTGCCGGGCAAGATCGCCAGGTGCAAGTCTGCCAGTTGTGAGGTGTCGGTGCGGCGCGGGTCTACCACCACAATTTTCATGTCCGGATTTTTGGCCTTGGCATCTTCAATGCGGCGGAACACAATCGGGTGGGCAAAGGCGGTATTCGAGCCGGCAATGAACAGGCATTGCGTATGGTCGATATCTTCATAACAGGCCGGTGGCGCATCGGCGCCCAGCGTGGCCTTGTAACCGGCCACGGCCGAACTCATGCACAGGCGTGAATTGGTATCGACGTTGTTGGTGCCAATCAAGCCTTTGGCCAGCTTGTTAAACACATAATAATCTTCAGTCAGCAACTGGCCGGAGATATAAAAAGCCACTGCATCCGGGCCATGGGTGTTGATAATCTCGGCAAAGCGCTCAACCACATGATCGAGCGCGGTATCCCAGCTGACGCGCGTACGCGGCAGGTCACGCGACAGGCGCAGTTCCGGGTAGAGGGCGCGTGCGTCCAGTTTGGCGGTCAGGTGTAGCGTAGAGCCTTTGGTGCACAAACGGCCATAGTTTGCCGGATGCTCAGGGTCACCCTTCACATCGACAATCTGCTGGCCCTCGGTGGTAATAATGACGCCACAGCCGACACCGCAATAGCAGCAGGTGCTGCGGGTTTCACGTCGTTGCGGATGGAAGGAGACCGGTACTGCGGTGAGCAGATCGTTTGCAGTCTGGAGTTGTTGCTGTTGCGACATAAGGGAGCTGTCCGTGTTGCCTGAAAATTACGGGTTTAATTGCAGATAGACCATGCCATCTTCGACCTTGGCTGCATAGCAGGCAGTCTGGCCGACATCGGGCGCTTCAGCCTGGCCATCGATCAGGCTGATTTTCCAACTATGCAATGGGCAGGCGACTTTGTCACCATAGACCAGGCCTTGCGACAGCGGGCCGCCTTTGTGCGGGCAACGGTTGTTGAGCGCAAACACGCGGTCATCTTCAGTGCGGA
This sequence comes from Methylophilus sp. DMC16, assembly GCF_056314045.1. Taxonomy (NCBI): domain Bacteria; kingdom Pseudomonadati; phylum Pseudomonadota; class Betaproteobacteria; order Nitrosomonadales; family Methylophilaceae; genus Methylophilus; species Methylophilus sp. DMC16. The sequence continues at coordinate 1,518,623 of NZ_JBQUZC010000001.1, read as the reverse complement.
ATACACCAATGTCGGTCTCGCCATGACGCACCACACGTGCACCCAGGGCTGGGATGTCGTTTAGCGGGCAAATTTTAGTCCAACGCATTTTTTTCCTCTTTTCCAATTTGTTACTGGCCTTATGAGACCATTAACAAATAAATCAATAACATATTCACGCACAATGAAATAATCGCCAGCCACTGCCATTTGACCAGCCGCGCGCGGGCAATCAGCGGCGTGCGCGGGATGACAATGGGTCTGAGTTCGCCATGCTCTAGCGCCAGCAGCATTTCTTCGGCGGTTTCAAAGCGGTGTTCCGGTTTGCGGGCAATCGCTTTCAGAATCAGGTTTTCCAGCCAGGCCGGAATCTCGGGGCGGTAGCGGCTGGGGCGCACCGGTTCACCAAAGCGCGGTGACTGGAACGGCTCGATTTCGCCATAGGGATACTTGCGTGTCAGCAGGTGATACAGCGTGACACCTGCGGCATAAATATCCGCCTGGCGGTCGGCCAGTTTGCCGTCAAACAATTCCGGCGCCATATAGCTGGGCGTGCCGGGATTTTCCATCTGCTCGGGCATGGGCAGCGTGGTGTTAAGCGCGACGCCAAGGTCTAGGATGCGCAACCGTGTATCGCTACCCAGGTGAATATTGGCCGGTTTGATATCGCGGTGCACAATATTGAGCCGGTGCAGCATGCTCAAGCCACGCAACAGATCCTGGCCGATATTGGCCACGCCATTGATGGTGAAGTGATGGCCGGCATCCAGCCGTTGCTGCAAGGTGGCCCCTTCATGCCAGGTCATCACATAATACAAATGCGTGCGCTGTTCACGCGTGAGCGGCAAAATTTGCGGCACACATTGCGACACCACGCGCTTGCCCAGCCACTCTTCATTAAGCAGGGCTTCGCAACTGGCCTTATCTTCTGCGCGGGCGGGTTGCAGGGTTTTCAGCACAAATAATTGCCCGGCGGCATTTTTTACCTGATATAACAAACTGATGCGTGCATCATGTAACACGCGGGTGACGGTGAAGCCATCCAGGGTGTCGCCCACCGCCAGCTTGGGCGGCACCGGCAGGCTCAAGGCATCGGCCAGCATGTCGGTCAGGTGGTCTTGTCCGAGCTGATCGATCCGCACCACCACGGCAGAGGCATTATCCTGACCACCTTGTTCCAGCGCTTGCCGGGTCAGGTGTTCGGCCATCAACTGCGGTGTATGGTAAAGCATCAATATTTTGTGCAGCTCGGCCTCGCCCAGTGCGGCCCACACACCATCACTGATAATGGCATACACATCGCCGGTTTGCAGCAGGCCTTCGGCATAATCCACGCTCAACTGGTCATCGAGGCCGACTGCACGCTTGAGTACATGCCGCATATCTGGCCGGTCCCAGACATGGTCGGTGGTCAGACATTGCAGCGACTGCTCGCGCAGGCGATAGATGCGGGTGTCGCCGACATGCGCCAGCACATAGCGCTGACCGCGTAGCACCAGCATGGACAGCGTGGTCGCCATGCCGGCCATCTGGCTGTGTTTGCGTGCCTGCGACAGCACCCAGCGGTTAGCCGCCTGAACCACCTTGTCCAGCGCATGCTGGATAGTCCAGGTATCGGGCGTGGCGTAATAATCTGCCGACACCGTGCGTATCGTCATTTCGGCAGCTTCAGCCCCGCCAGCCCCTCCGCTGATGCCATCAGCCACCGCCAGCAGGGCGCCCTTGATCTCCAGCTGCGCATCGGCAGGCGTCACCAGGCCCACGTAGTCCTCGTTACGAGGCCGCGGTCCGGTGAGGCTGCTTTCGCCGACGCTGATCCGTAATTTCATGCAGGGGTCCGTGATGACGCTAACATTTCAATGCTGGGCGGTTGTCCGATGCCATTAAATTTTGGCGCTGGTGACTGTGGCTGCGCCCCAGGTGGTGCGCCAGCGGTTTTTTACGCGGGAGAGACCGATCAGTGCCAGAATTGCCAAGCCGGCAAAAATGGTCAGGCCGACCTGATAACTGCCCGTCACTTGTTTAGAGTAGCCTAAACTGGACGCCAGGTAAAAGCCACCAACGCCCCCGGCCATGCCGACCAAGCCGGTCATGACGCCGATTTCCTTGCGGAAACGCTGTGGCACCAGCTGGAAGACCGCGCCGTTGCCCATACCAAGTGCTGCCATGGCGAGCACTACTACCAGCAAGCCTAGTGACTGGCTAGCCATGCCAAAACTTAGGATAAACAGGAATACCGCTGCCAGCACATACATGGTGCTCAGTGAACGGATACCGCCGATGCGGTCGGCCAACCAACCGCCTATGGGGCGCACCAGCGAGCCGGCAAAGACACAGGCTGCGGTGAAGTAACCCGCGTGCACCGCATCCAGGCCATACTGGTCGTGGAAGTAAATGGTCAATGAAGACGCCATGCCGACAAAACCGCCAAAGGTGACGCTGTAGAAAAACATAAACCACCAGGCATCTTTATCCTTGAGCACGGCCAGGTATTGCGACAGCGATTTTGGCGCAGGCGTATCCGGGGCGTCTTTGGCCATCGTGACATAGACCAGCAACGCCAGCACCAGTGGAATCAGTGCCAGGCCAAATACATTGTTCCAGCCAAAGGCCACGGCCAGCCCAGGGGCGAACAAGGCCGCCAGGGCCGTGCCTGAGTTGCCTGCCCCGGCAATGCCCAGCGCGGTGCCCTGGTGCTCTGGTGGATACCAGCGCGAAGCCAGTGGCAAGGCCACTGCAAATGCAGCACCGGCGAAGCCCAAAAACATGCCTAGCAACAGCGCTTGCTGATAGGTATGGATGCCATGCAGCCAGGCTGTCAGCAGCGCGCCAATCACAATCACCTGACCAATCAGGCCGGCTTTTTTCGGCTTGAGCTGATCCACCAGCACGCCCATGACTATCCGCAGCAGCGCGCCTGTGAGTACCGGGGTGGCGACCATCAGGCCTTTTTGTGCCGGATTCAATTGCAGGTCGGCGGCGATTTGCACCGCCAGCGGCCCCAACATGACCCAGACCATAAAGCTCAGGTCAAAATAAAAGAAGGCCGAAAACAGGGTGGGTTTATGGCCCACTTCCCAAAAACTTTTTTGCATCTTCTATCTCCCGGGCGTGCAATCAGGAGAATGGCACGCCACTTTTCATTTAAACAGTATTTTTCGTTACACGGTAATTGTGTCGAACTCTTTGTGGGCATCACGCTGATTGACGCGTTCTGCCCACGGGTCTACGGCGCCTTGCAGCGCATACAGCAGACGCTCATATGCCGCTTTGCGGCCTTCAGCATCGTCGAGAATGCGTTTTTTCACGTAATCCAGACCGACGCGGGCGATCCAGTGCACGGTACGATCCAGATAACGTGCTTCTTCACGGTAGAGCTGGATAAACGCGCCCGAGTATTCAATCACTTCCTCAGCGGTCTTCACCTTGCACAAAAACTGAGCGACTTCGGTTTTGATGCCACCGTTGCCACCAACATAAATCTCCCAGCCGGAATCCACGCCAATCACGCCGACGTCCTTGATCCCGGATTCGGCACAGTTGCGCGGACAGCCGGAGACCGCAAACTTCACCTTGTGCGGGGCCCACATATGGTCAAAGGCTTTTTCGATATCAATGCCCAGTTGGGTGGAGTTTTGGGTACCAAAACGGCAGAACTCCGAGCCAACACAGGTTTTGACGGTGCGTATAGACTTGCCATACGCATACCCGGATGGCATATCGAGGTCCGCCCACATGCCGGTCAGGTCTTCTTTTTTCACGCCAAGCAAGTCGATGCGCTGACCGCCAGTGACTTTCACCATGGGGACCTGGTATTTTTCAGCCACATCGGCGATTTTGCGCAATTGCTCGGGTGAGGTGACGCCGCCGTACATACGCGGCACCACAGAGTAAGTGCCGTCTTTCTGGATATTGGCATGCACGCGCTCATTGATAAAGCGTGACTGCGGATCATCCTTGGCTTCATGCGGCCAGGTGGAAATCAGGTAATAATTCAACGCCGGCCTGCAGGTGGCGCAGCCATTCGGCGTTTTCCAGCCCATGCCCTTCATGGCGGCCGGAATGCTCAGGTATTTGTGTTTGCGGATTTCGTCACGCACTTCTTCGTGGTTAAAGTCGGTGCAGCCACACACGGCTTTGCTGCTCGAAGGCGGCGCGTAACCGCCACCCAGCGTCGAGGCCAGAATCTGCTCAACCAGGCCAGTGCAACTGCCACAACTGGAGCCAGCTTTGGTGTGTTTTTTGACGTCATCCAGTGTGAACAGGCCTTGTGCCTGAATCGCTTTGACAATGGTGCCTTTGCAGACGCCATTACAGCCACAGACTTCCATTTCGTCGGTCATGGCAGACACCTTGTCCTGACCCTGGTGGCCGGTATTACCCAGACTATCCTGCCCGAACATTAAGTGATCCCGGATTTCGTGGATCGGCTTTTTGTCGCGCAGCAGCTGGAAATACCAGGCCCCATCCGTCGTATCGCCATACAGCACGGCACCGATGATGGTGTCATCTTTGATCACGAGTTTTTTGTATACCCCGCCGACCGCGTCGTGCAGTAAAATTTCTTCGGCATCGTCACTGCCCATAAAATCACCGGCAGAAAACAAATCTATGCCGGTCACCTTCAATTTTGTCGAAGTGACCGAGCCTTTGTATAATCCGATGCCGAAGTTGGCCAAATGTGTGGCGCACACTTTGGCCATTTCAAATAAGGGGGCCACCAGGCCATAGGCAATGCCACGGTGGTTGACGCATTCGCCTACGGCATAAATGCGCGGGTCATAGGTCTGCATGGTGTCGCTCACCACAATGCCGCGGTTGCAATAAATGCCTGCCGATTCGGCCAGTGCATAGTTGGGGCGGATGCCGACTGCCATCACCACCAGGTCTGCAGGCACTTCCTGGCCATCTTTAAAGCGCACGGCGACCACGCGGCCGTCTTTTCCGATCAATTGCTCCGTGTCTTTTTGTAGCAAGAACTGCAGCCCGCGCGTTTCTAGGGATTTTTGCAGCATCTTGCCTGCGGTCTTGTCGAGCTGGCGTTCCAGCAGCCATTCGTTTTTGTGCACCACTGTGACGTCCATGCCTTGCACCTTGAGGCCATTGGCGGCCTCAAGGCCCAGCAAGCCGCCGCCAATGACCACTGCATGCTTGTAGATTTTGGCCGCAGCGATCATGTCGTTGGTGTCTTTGATATCGCGGTAGCCCAGCACACCCTGCAAGTCTGCACCTGCAATCGGCAAGATGAACGGCTTGGAGCCGGTTGCCAGCAACAGGCGGTCATATTCGACCGTGAGGCCGTTGTCGGCGGTCACGGTGCGGGCCTTGCGGTCTATCTTGTTGACACGGGCGCTGGTATGCAAGGTAATGTTGTGTTCGGCATACCATTCGCGGCTATTGAGGATAATGTCATCGATGGTCTGCTCGTTGGCCAGTACGGGCGACAACATGATGCGGTTATAGTTGGGATAAGGCTCATCGCCAAACACGGTAATGTCGTACATGTCCGGCGCAATCTTGAGCAGCTCTTCCACCGTCCGCATGCCAGCCATGCCGTTGCCGACCACCACCAGTTTCTGTTTTATCATTGAATCACTCCTTTCAGCGCTTATGCTGCATCGCCGATGCTGAGCCAGTGTTGCAGGTTTTGTTGCCAATCTTGTTCCTGTTGGCTGTTTCTGGCTAATTTCACCACTTCGCCGACCACAATAATGGACGGACTTTTAAGACTTTGCTGATGGGCCAGGTAAGGCATGGCTTGCAGCGTTGAGGTCAGGCCACGCTGTTCGGCGCGTGTGCCGTTCTCCACCACCATACAGGGCATGTCTGTGGGCATGCCTGCAGCAATCAGTTCACGGCAGATTTCAGCCAGATGCTGCATGCCCATGTAAATGACCAGCGTGGTATGGCTGGCCACCAGCGCCTGCCAGGGCAGGGGGCCGCCATCTTTGGTATGGCCGGTGACCAGCGTCACGCCATGGTTGTAGGCACGGTGGGTCACTGGTACCTCCATGCTGGCGCAACTGGCAAGGCCACTGGTCATGCCCGGAATAATTTCATAATCAATATTGGCGGCACGCAGTGCCAGCATTTCTTCGCCACCACGGCCAAACACAAACGGGTCACCGCCTTTCAGGCGAGCCACGGTTTGGCCTTGCTCGGCCAAGGCAATCATCATGCGGTGAATAAAATGCTGTGGCGTAGACTTGCAACCGCCGCGCTTGCCCACCGGCACAATACGCGCCTGCGGGCAATGCTTGAGCAGTTCCGGGTTAACCAGGTCATCGACCAGCACCACCTCTGCCAGCTGCAAGGCCTTGACCGCCTTGAGCGTGATGAGCTCAGGGTCGCCAGGACCGGCACCGATTAAATACACTTTACTTGCTGACATGAGGGGCTCCTTAGGTTTGAGACGAGGTGTCCGCTTAGAACGTATACATGGCGGTCAGCCACAGTTTTTCGGTATCACGGATACGGCCAGCATTGCTTGTGCTATTGGGGCCAGTCGCGTAATGGTCGTCTTCGGTGTATTTGCCGTACTCCAGTTTGGTCATCCAGTTTTTATCTACATTCCAGGTGACGGCGGCGTTCCACTCGGTACCGTAACGGCTGCCATTGCGGTTGGTGCCGCTACCCACGGTATAAAAATCCCTGTCCGCGTCAATGATGTGATAGTCGGCAAAAAACAGAAAATCGCCATAGCGGTAAGTCGCCGTGACAAAACTATCTTTGATGCCATCGCGTGGGGTAACCAAAAACTTGTCTACCCAGCCTTGAAACAAGTGGTTGGTGCCAAACGGGGTCTGAAAGGCATATTTGCCGTTGTTGCTGGAGAGTAATTCCTGGTCTACACGCAGGTTGAAGTTATCAATGCCAAAGCCACCGCCCAACTTGTAGTAATGCGCATCAATGCGGCTGTCACCGCCGCTGTAGTCAGACTGTTTGGCGTATTCAGCGGTGTAGTGCGCGCGGTAGTTGGGCGTGAACGGATGGGTGCCGTCCAGGCGGATACCAATAATCTTGTTACTTTGGTCGGCAAACTGGTTGTTGGTGCCTTTGGGGTTGTTAGAGGTGCCGGCGCCAAACCAGGCATTGCCAAAGCCCAGGTTTTCAAAGTCTGAGAAATAGCCATAGCCGACCAGAAACTCGGTCGGGGAAATACGGTAGCGGCCATTGATGACTTCCAACGCACCATGATGCGCTGCCGTGGTGATCTGGTTCACCTTGCTAAAGTGGGCCGCATAAATTTCGGTATCCGGGATGGTCTTGTTAAATACTGAGACGCCGTCAAACACTTGCATCACCTGGCGGAAGGCAATGTCACCAATAAAACGCACATTATCCAGGTTCACTTGCTGGCGGCCCGCGCGTACACGGGTGTTTTTGATGCCAGTCCAGTCGACAAACAACTGGTTGATATCGGTGTAGTCCGGGTCTACCACTTTGGCATATTGAATGCCGCTGTTCTGGTTGGATGCGCCGTTGATCAGTACGTTGTTGGTGCCGTCATTAAACTGGCTGTTCAATTGGGTCACATTGATCAACTGTCCGGCCACACTCCAGTTATGGTAAGGCGCGGTTTGCCAGCCGATCAGGCTGCGCAAGGTGTAGGCATGCGCTTCTTTCAGGTTCTGGTTTGCCGTCGGGTTAGCGCTGCCATTGGCATAGGTCCCAGGCTGCAAGCCATCCTGATCGACGTTTTCATAACGCAATCTGAAGCTGCTCATGTTTTTACCGGTTTTAATCGCGTCCATAAAAGTGTATTCAGGCAGAATTTCTTCTTCTGCCATTGCAGGTGAGCCAAGTGCCGCCAGCAAGATGGCTGCGGAAACTTGACGCAAGCGTGGGTGTAGGTTAGCGTTCATGTGTTGCTCCTTTTCTCTATTGGGGTAACCTTGCTTGGATGAGGATTGCTTTTGATAAGCAAGTGGTGCTGACAGGTGGCCGCCTGCCAGCACCTTTCACTTAGGCCGCCTTTTTGGCGTGCCGCTCATACAGAAACTTCAAAACTTCGCTGCGCAGATGGGTATACGCCGGGTCTTCCACCAGCTCCAGGCGTTTGCGCGGACGGGGTAAATCGACCGTCAGGATTTCACCGATGGTGGCTGCCGGGCCGTTGGTCATCATGACGATGCGGTCAGACAGCAACACGGCTTCGTCCACATCGTGCGTCACCATGACGGCAGTACAGCCAGAACGTGCCATGATGGCCATCAGTTCGTCTTGCAGGCCGGCACGGGTCAATGCATCCAGTGCGCCAAACGGCTCGTCCAGTAGTAGCACTTTGGGCTCCATGGCCAGGGCACGGGCAATGCCTACCCGCTGCTTCATGCCGCCAGAGATTTCATTCGGGCGTTTTTCCATGGCGTGGCTTAAGCCCACCAGCTCCAGTGCCGCGCGCGTACGTTCTGCCAGTTGCGGCTTACTCTCGGTGGCAGCAAACACGCGTTCCACCGCCAGATAGACGTTTTCAAAACAGGTCAGCCATGGCAGCAGGGAGTGGTTCTGGAACACCACGGCGCGTTCAGGGCCAGGTTTGGCAATTTCGCGGCCGGCACAAAACAAATAGCCGTCTGTCGGTTGCAGCAAGCCGGCAATCAGGTTGAGCACGGTAGATTTGCCACAGCCGGAGTGGCCGATGATGGAGATGAATTCCCCTTCCTGGATAGACAGGTTGATGTCTTTCAAGGCCTGGAAACTGCCTTTTTTGGTGTTGAAAATCATGTTGACGTTTTCAATCAACACATAGCGGTCTTGTTTTACAGCGGTGGTCATGATCAGAGTCCTTTTCCAGTCAATCAGGCGTCGTGGTTATTCGTAGCTATAGCGTTTGGCCAGCATGACCAGGCACTGTTCCAGCAACAGGCCGACGATGCCCACAATGAAAATCGCGATGATGATGTGCTCAACGTTCAGGTTGTTCCATTCATCCCACACCCAGAAGCCAATGCCCACGCCGCCGGTCAGCATTTCTGCCGCCACAATCACCAGCCAGGCGGCACCGATAGAGAGACGCACACCGGTCATCATGTAAGGCATGACATAGGGCAGCAGGATTTTGGTGATGACTTTCCACTCGGACAGGTTCAGTACCTTTGCCACGTTCATATAGTCTTGCGGCACTTTGCTGACACCAACGGCGGTGTTGATAATCATGGGCCAGACCGCGGTGATGAAAATCACCCAGATTGCGGCCGGGTTGGCCGCTTTGAATACCAGCAGGCCGATCGGCAACCAAGCCAGTGGGGATACCGGCTTGAGCAGGCTGATAATCGGCGCCGCCATTTTTGACATAAAGGCATAGCGGCCGATGATAAAACCCATGGGGATGCCGACAATCGCTGCCAGCGCAAAGCCAGTGGCGACGCGTTTGAGCGAGTTCAGGATGTTCCAGCCGATGCCCATGTCATTCGGGTTGTTGATATAAAACGGGTCGCTAAACAGCTCCACCGCCGAATGCCAGGTCTGCACCGGTCCTGGCAAACCCTGAGTCAGGGCGGCCACGGTAGACCAGATGGCGCCAAAGATCAGCAAGCCAATCACAGGCGGCAACAGTCCTTCAAAGACACGTTTGGCCATTGCCGCCCATGCCCCGGCTTTTTTGCTTGCCGGGGTGGCTGCTGTTGCGGTGGCCGAGAGAGGGCTCACCACCGCGACAACCGGTTTTGCTTGCTTGGCTGGCATTGCTTTGGCAGCCTGCTCACTGTTTTGCATGATTTTTTCCTTGTTAAAGCTGACGACACTCATGGTGACTCTCCTTGAAAGAATTACGCTTTAACCTTGAAGCTGTTGGCATAGGCTTTGGGATCTTTACCATCCCAGACCACGCCGTCAATCAGCTTGCTGCTGCGCATCACGTCTGTTGGCACGCTAATGCCCAGAGATTTGGCGGCTTCGGTATAAATATCAATGCGGTTCACCTTTTTCGCCACGCCGAGGTAATCCGGGTCAGACTTGAGCAAGCCCCAGCGTTTGTGTTGGGTCAGGAACCACATGCCGTCTGACAGGTAAGGGAAGCTGACCTTGCCGTCATTGAAGAACTTCATATAGTTGGGGTCTTCCCATTTTTTGCCGATACCATTGTCGTAGTGGCCGAGGAAGCGACCTTCAATCACTTCTTCTGGCGCATTGACATAGGCTTTGCCTGCGATCAACTTGGCCACTTCGGCACGGTTTTTGGTCGCATCAATGTAGCGTGAGGCTTCGAGGATGGCTTTGGTTAACGCCAGCGCGGTATTCGGGTTCTTGGCGATAAAGTCAGCGGTGGTGCCCAACACTTTTTCCGGGTGGTCTACCCAGATATCTTGTGAGGTGGCGACGGTGTAGCCGATCTTGTCGTAAATGGCACGGGCGTTCCAGGGTTCGCCCACGCAGTAGCCATCCATATTGCCAATCCGCATGTTGGCGACCATTTGTGGCGGCGGTACGACGATGGTTTTCACGTCCTGCATCGGGTTGATGCCATAAGTCGCCAGCCAGTAGTACAACCACATGGCGTGCGTGCCGGTGGGGAAGGTCTGGGCGAAGGTAAAGTCGCGGTTTTCGTTATCCAGCAAACGTTTCAGCGTCGCGCCACTGGTGACGCCTTTTTCCTTAAGCTGGTTAGCCAGCGTGATGCCCTGGCCGTTGTTGTTCAGCGTCATCAGCACGTTCATGTCTTTTTGCTGGCCGCCGATGCCCATTTGGACGCCGTAGATCAGGCCATACAACACATGTGCAGCATGCAATTCACCATTGACCAGCTTGTCACGTACGCCTGCCCACGAAGCTTCTTTAGACGGCACAATCTTGATGCCATATTTTTTATCAAAGCCCATTTGCGCGGCGACAATAATCGGCGCACAGTCCGTCAGCGGGATAAAGCCCACTTTCACTTCGGTGATTTCTGGCGCATCCGAGCCTGCCGCCCAAGCCTGGCTACGGATGGCGGAAGGCACCATGTTCATCATGGCGGCAGCACCAAACGCGCCTGCCAGCGTATTCATAAAGAAATGGCGGCGTTGCTGGTTCACCTGGTCAACCGGCGTTGCCTCGGTGGGGGATACATTTTTTTTGTCAGAACTGCTCATGTCGGCTCCTTGAGATTTGATTCGAAAAAGGGGTTCGGAAAATACAAAACAAAAAAGGCGTCCTGAATGCAGACCGTGGTCTACACTCAGGACGCCTTTGTCCTTTTGCTTGCAAGCCCTTTTGCTAAAAGGCTGCGGTACTTACATTAATTTAATAACGGGTATAACTCAGTTGTTAGGCAAATTACCTGATATCAGGCATTTGCCACGGAGCATATTTGACAGGATCGCCGTTGATCCAGCTTGCTCTTAGATAAGCACTAGCAAACGGCATGCCAACTTTATTTTATTTTTAAGTGATTGAATTTTAATGAAAATATTAGTTTCTTTTGTAAAGGGGCATATTATTGCCGGGCATAGTTGCACTGCTTTCGTGCGAACTGCTCAACATTGGCGCATGACTTGGGCTGGTGTGCGAGGAGCCCGAGCAACAGGATGACCATACACGCCAGTAATAGACTTAAGCCACGCCAAAAGGCCAGCGGATGACGTTCCAGCAAAGGCGGATGGGCATGACGCAGAAAGGCTGCATTCGGTTTACGCAGGTCAAATAAGAATTCAGAGGCCTGCGCATAACGTTTTTCTGCCTGCGGGTGCACGGCACGGGCGATGGCGGCGTCGACCCAGGCCGGAAACGCCGGTTGTGTATAGCGAATCTCCCGGTAATACAAACGTGACAGGTGTTGCGGATGTTTTACCTTCGCGACCTCTGTCCCATAGGGCAGTTTGCCTGTGAGGCACTGGTAAGTGATCACCCCCAAGGCATAAATATCCGATTGCGGCGTTGCTGGCCATCCCAGAAACTGTTCTGGCGCCGAGTATTGCAGCGTGCCAGGCAAGGTTACCGTGCTTTCTAGCTCGCTCATTTCTTCGAGACCAGCCACGCTCACGGCCCCAAAATCAATCAAGGTGATCTGGCCATCGGTATCGACCAGGATATTTTGCGGCTGCAAGTCGCGGTAGACCATCTCCAGTCGATGAAAGGCTTCCAGGGCGCTGGTGATCTGTTCCACCAGTTGGCGGACGGTCTCTAGGGATGGTTGCGGGTGATCCAGCAGCCATTGTTGTAAGGTTTGCCCCGGCACATAGTGCATCACACTATATAAAAACTTGCGCGGAGAAGCTGACGTATACGGCCGTAATATATGGCGATGGCTGATGCGCCTGGCCACCCATTCTTCGAGGTAAAAACGTTCCAGTGCCTGTGCATCGGCGGACAGGTCCACCGATGGGACTTTGAGGGCAACCTGGGTGCCCGTTTGCAGGTCACGTGCCAGGTAAACATGGCTGCGGTGGCTATGATGCAGGCAACGCAAAATATGGTAACCATCAAACGGCTTACCTTCTTCTATGGCCGGGGCAAAGGGGAGTGCCTGCATGCTTTGTGTCAGCGAGGCCATGTCATGGTCGGGCAGTTGTAACAAGCGCACCGCCAGTGCTGTCAGGTTATCCTCGCTACCGCGTGCATGCGCGAGTTTAACCCAGTGCTGGCAGAGACGATTGAGGTCGCTGGCGGTTTGGATATCCTGCAAGATTTCTTCTGAGGTCAGGTGTTCAAATACGCCATCAGACATCAATAAATAAACATCGCCTGCTTCCGCGGCCTCGCTGTGATAATCAATTTCTGGTTGCGGGCTCATGCCCAGGGCGCGTGCCAGATAGCTATGTTGATCATCGACCCAGAAACGGTGGTCTTCGGTTAGGCATTGCAATTGCTGGTCACGGAGACGGTAAATGCGCGTATCGCCCAGATGAAATACATGGATAGCCCGTGATTTAATGATCAGGGCGCTAAAGGTACAGACGTAGCCTCTGTTTTTGTCAAAACGATAAGGGCTGCGAAACGTCTGCGCATTGAGTGTGGCATTAATACTGCGTAAGACTTGCAACCCACCAGACTTGACTGACCATTCTACAGGGGTGAGCGCGTAATCTTGTATAAACTGCTGAATGGCCAGCGTACTAGCCTGGTCGCTGACATCGCTGCTACTGATGCCATCGGCAATGGCAAATACCCAACCTTTGCCAGTAGCAGGCGGGCTGTCTTGTGTGGTGAGGCCGAACGCATCCTGATTGACTGGTTTGCGTCCGGCCTCGGAGCAGGCGCCGCTTTCTATCTGCAAAGAGGCAGGCATGCCGTTTAGTAAGACTTGTAAGGCAGGAACTTGCCGCTCATGGTGATTTTGACGCGATCGCCTTTAGGGTCGGCTTCGCGTTGCAAATCCATATTAAAGTCAATGGCGCTCATGATGCCATCGCCAAACTCTTCGTGAATCAAGGCCTTAAATGTGGTGCCGTAGACGCTGATCAGTTCGTAAAAGCGATAAATTAATGGATCGGAGGGCACCGCAGTGGGTAACGATCCTTTATAAGGTACCACTTGTAGTTGGCTTATGGCTTCTCCAGGCAGTTGTAGCAGTTTTCCCAAGGTATTGGCTTGTTCGGCAGAGAGGGTCATTTGGCCAAGTAGGGCGGCCGTTGTCCATTCCTTGCTCAAACCAATGGCCTCAGCAAGTGTTTTCCAGGACAGTTGCAAGGCATTTTTTTGTAACACTATCAGTTCTGTGACTTCATCTCTTGTCATGATTAACTCCATTGATATCGTGTGGGACGGGCTCACTGCCACGACGAGCAGGCGAGCATTGTTTACAGTTTACGTTTGGGTTGTGTGCGCACATGGGTGGTATACAGCGTCAGGCCGGTAAAGGCCAGGCCGCCCACCAGATTGCCAAGCGCAGTCGGGATTTCATTCCATACCAGATAGTCTGCAATCGAAAAATTGCCGCCCATGATCAAAGCAAATGGAAACAGAAACATATTGACGACCGAGTGCTCAAAGCCCATGAAAAAGAACAAAAAGATTGGCATCCACATGGCGATCACCTTGCCGCTGACGTTGGTTGAAATCATGGCCCCCACCACGCCCAGCGACACCATCCAGTTGCACAACATGCCACGGATAAAAATGGTGATCCAGCCATCCAGGCCATATTTGGCGTAGCCCAGTGTTCTGGCCTCGCCTATACCGGCGACTTTGGTGGCGATGGCGCCGCCATCGGTATTAAAGCCATAGGTGAAGATAAAAGCCATCATCCCGGCCACCGTGAGCGCGCCAGCAAAATTGCCAATAAATACCAGACCCCAGTTACGCAGGATTTGCGGCCAGGTCACGCCGGGGCGTTTGTCCAGCCAGGCCAGCGGAGTCAGCATGAAAACGCCGGTCAGCAAGTCAAATCCCATCAGGTAGAGCATGCTGAAGCCCACCGGAAACATGACAGCTCCTACCAGAGGAGATTCTGTCGCCAAGGCAATACTCACTGCAAACACAGCGGCCAGCGCCAGAATGGCACCCGCCATATAGGCGCGAATCACGGTGTCACGCGTGGCCATATAAATTTTTGATTCACCGGCGTCTACCATCTTAGAGACAAATTCGGCGGGGGCTAGATAAGACATTGCATACCTCTTACTTTCTTGGATGAGTCCAAAACAAAAAGGCGTCCTGACAGTCAACCCGCTTGAGTCTACTGTCAGGACGCCTTTGTCCAGATTGCTGAATTGGTTGGTACCCGCTGTATTCAAATCACCAGGATTCAAACACAAGCCAGGGGACCACCTATTTATACCCGCGCTTCCGCCATTGGAATCGCGTTAATTGATTGATAGCAATTGTTATGCCATGTATTAATATTGCGAATAACACTTTGTTTTAATGCTGTTTTTGTCCATATTTTACGGTTTTATAGGTGTAGATATACACCGCGTATATGCACAGGCATGGTGCGCATGCCCGATCCTGAGCGGTTAATCGCGGGAAAAATGTGTCTGTGCGAGAATGTTTTCCGCGATATCCACAATTTTGCGGTTTTGAGTCATGGCCGTACTGCGCAACTGTTTGTAGGCTTCCATTTCATCAATATCAAACTTGCGCATTAGCAGGCCTTTGGCGCGTTCGATCACTTTGCGCTCTGACAAGGCTTTTTTAGTATCGGCCAAGGTGACTTCCATCTCGGCAATCTGTTGCGATTGCTGTTGCAGCAACTGCATGATAGAAGTCACGGGTGCCGTATGCCTAGCTTCATTTGCCTGAAATTGCAGCGCACTCTCGACCGGAATCGACAGGTTGAAGAAACTACTATCCAGGGGATGATTGGGATCAGCGCTTTGCGTCATGGCATCCAAATATTGCTTTGTTTGTGCCAGGTCTTTTTTCGCATGGGCAGAAAGTTCTGCCAGCATGCGGTGCATGGATTGCACCAGCTGGCATTGAATTAGCCAGATTTCACTCAGGCGCTCACTGCACAACGCAAACCAGGTATCACTGGCGCTGGTATTGAGCGTTTGCTGATCTTTGGCCACCGTCAGCTGGTGACGCAAGTGCTCATGCTGCTGTTGTAGGCGTGAGCTTTGCAGGACCGCCCATGCCTGCTGTAGCTCCTGGGCGCCAAACTGGCTGAACAGTTCAAAATGGCGATTTTGCTGTGTGATCAATTCCAGCAGTTTTTGCTGATGCTCGCTTTGCATGCTGCCTGAGCCAAATAAATAAGAGCCGACTGCACGCTCCTGACCGGCAAACTCCTTGGCTTGCACCAGGTTGTAGAGCGTCAGCAAGCTGGTGGAGACCTTGCTGTTGACCGAGCTGTCCGTGATCTCGAAAATCAGCGAGATCAAGCTTTGTATAAAGCGGTTATAAGACTCTATGCAATCCGCAAATGAGATCTTGAGTAGCGTAATTTGATGACGTAAGTTTTTAAGCTGGTCCAAACCCAGCAAAATCCAAGAGATGAGCGTCAACTGTTTGGCATCGGTCAGCGCATGGCGGTCCAGATATTGTTGCAAGGCTTGCCTGAAATCGGTTTCAATTTGCTGATTTTGCACGACGATATCCGCACGTGCCTGCGAGAAGCGTTTGCCGGAAGACGCTAAATAAAGACAGCTGGCACCACGTTCAGCCTGAATTTGATGAATGAGCTGCCCAATTCTTTCGACAAAAGTAATTGAGCTATCCAGGCGCTCCAGCTCCTCGATATGTCTGATTTTAGCCAGGGTAATGGTTTGTGCGGGGGAAATGTCGGTCATCATCGGACTTGTTCAAGCAAAAACTGTGCGCAGGAGAATCGATGCGCTTGGCAAGGGCGAGCATTCTAACGGGGTTTGGCTGGATTGGACAATAGACCGTCGGTTTGCAACAGTGCACGTGCAATGTCTTCCACCGTCACGCGTTTGAGCATGGCCTGCTCGCGCAGGACTTTGTAAGCCTCGGTTGCACTGATTCCGCGCGCATGCGCCAACATGGCTTGTGCCGCACTGATTTCGCCTGCCGCCTGCAGTTTTTCTTCCAGGCGCTGGTTACGTTTGCGCAAGGTTTTTAATTGCTGGCAATGATGCATGGTCAGGATGAGGGTGGAGAGCAAGCCTTTGGCTTGCAGAGGCCTTACCAGCATGCCATGGCAACCCAGCGCAGTGGCGGTCTCCAGCGTGGTCGGGTTTTCATAATCCAGCACTCCAATCAGCGGGATCGCCGACTCTGGTGTCAGCCACGGCAGTTTCTTTTTCGCGCTGGCTTGGGCATCTAGCAGAAAAATCACCAGCTCGGTTTGCGCGGGTAGCTCAGCCACCGGCGGCCATAGCGCGACCGTCTGGCAGCCAATCCGGTGCAGTTGCTGTGTCAATACCTCGCGGTTTTCGTCCTCAGGATGAAAAATCGTGATGCAGGCATGCCGCAAATGGCGGAACAGCTCCAGCGTGGAGCGCTGCGCCTGCGCCTGCTTGGCCTGGCGCTGACCAGGGTGAGGGGCGGTGGGCGACTCAGCCAACACGATACTCCGCCGCATAAGGCAGGTTGTTCCAGCTGGCGCCTGGGTGCGTCACCAGATAAGGGTCGGGGATCACCGCTGCGGCACCGCCCCCGGCGATGATTTCGAACTGGCCAGCCGCATTTACGCGTGCAATGCGCGGGTGAAGGCGGGTATGGTGGTTGCCGGCATCAATGGCAATACGGCCTTGCGGCGCGTCAAATGCGCGGCCCAGTAGCTGTGGCAACAGGGCATCATACTGGTCGCTCCCTGCCGCGCGCATCGCTTCGGCAAACAGGTGGGTTTGAAAATATGCCGCTTCCCAGGCCATATTAGGCGCAATCTCATTGCCATACTGCTGCCTGAAGCGTGTGATGCAGGCCTGGTTCTCGGTACTGGCAATGCTTTGAAAATAGGGCGCAGACGTGATGTGGCCCTGGGCCGCACCGCCGCCCATTTCTGCCACCTCTGCTTCAGAGGTGGTCAGGCTGGCAATCGGGGTGTGCTGGGCATCCATGCCGATCTCGGCATAAGCCTGGTACAACAGGCGGGTGGCTTGCCCCACCACGGTAGAAAACACAAAGTCTGGCGACTTGGCCTTGATGTCACGCACCACCGCTAAAAAATCTTTTTCTGTCGCCGTCAGCGGCACGTAGCGCTCGGCCAGTTTTTTGCCGCCCGGGACTTCAAGGATAAAGTCACTCATGATGCGGTTGGACTCATACGGGTAAATGTAGTCGCAGCCTATCATGTAGACGCGCGCGCCAAAATGCCGCGTCATATAGTCAGCCAGTTGTGCACTGTTCTGGTTGGGCGCCGCACCTGTATAAATCACATGCGGCGAGAATTCAAAGCCCTCGTAAGGCGTGGGGTAAAACAGCAGCTTGCGCCATTTTTCCACCACCGGAATCACGGCTTTGCGCGTGCTGGACATATAGCAGCCAAAGATCACATTGACGCCATCCTCGCGAATCATGCGTTCGGCCAACATCTGATATTGTTGCGGGAGACCCTGCGGGTCATAGTGGACGGGCAGCAGTTCACGACCAGCGATGCCGCCCGCGGCATTGATTTCTGCGATGGCAAAGAAAGTGGCAAATGCCTGTGAGCGTTCTATGGTCGCCGTGGCGCCGCTGGTGGAAAACAGCACGCCGACCGGGATCGGGTCAGTGTTTGCCATGAGATGCTTTCATCAGGGGCTCCGGCCGGGCCGGAGCCATTGTGTTGCGTTGCGGCGATCAACTCTAGTGTGATCTCGCCTAGCTTCATCTAGCCTAGTGTGATCGCCAGTCAGACATCCGACTATTCGTTAGGTAAGCCTGCGATGGGCGCCTCTTTGGTGCCCAACGTCGAGCGCGTAAACGATTCTACCATGTCGCGCGCAGCCGCCGGGTCCTGTACCCATTTGCTGTAGAAACTATATGGACACTGTGCCACGCCTTGATCGCCATCGCCTGAATTGAGCACGCCGGTGTAGCCACGGTGCAGCAGCTTGAACAGGTGGTTTTCGGACTGGCCATGTTTGCGGAAATCGCGGATCAGGTGTTTGCTTAAGGCCGCATATTGCACGCCATTTTCTTCCTCGCCGCATTCGCCCAGCGTCCGGCCATCAAAGCCGATAATCGCCGAGTGGCCGAAGTAGGAATAGACGCCATCAAAGCCGGCCGCATTGGACACGGCCACGTAGGTGTTATTGGCAAACGCCATCGCCTTGCTGATCAGGATCTGCTGCTCTTTGGCCGGATACATATAGCCCTGGCAACGCACAATCAGTTCGGCGCCTTTCATGGCACAGTCGCGCCAGATTTCAGGGTAGTTGCCATCGTCACAGATAATCAGGCTGACCTTGAGGCCTTTGGGGCCTTCGCTGATAAAGGTTTCCTTGCCTGGGTACCAGCCCTCGATGGGCACCCATGGCATGATCTTGCGGTATTTCTGCACGATTTCACCTTGGTCATTCATGAGGATCAAGGTGTTATACGGCGCTTTTTTCGGATGCTCTTCGTGCTGCTCGCCGGTGATCGAGAATACGCCCCAGACTTTGGCCTTGCGGCAAGCCTCGGCGAAAATATCGGTTTCCGGGCCGGGCACGGTGGTGGCATTGTCATACATTTCCTGACCGTCATACATGATGCCGTGCGTGCTGTATTCCGGGAAAATCACCAGATCCATGCCGGGCAGACCGGCTTTCATATTGACCACCATGTCGGCGATGTTGCGACAGTTGGCCAGAATCTCGGCTTTGGTATGCAAGCGGGGCATTTTGTAATTGACGACGGCCACACCGACGGTGTCCTGGCTGCTGGAAATATCACCATGTATCATGAAGCTTCTCCTGAAAAATTTAAAAAAGGCTATTGACTCGATACATACCGATTACGCATAAAAAAAGCCCACCGGCCATCAAATGGCGGGTGAGCTTTTTTGCTCGAATCATCACCGGCGCTGTTGACGGTGTGATTAAAATGTGGGGCGTAGCAGGTATTAACCTTGGTGCTAATTTAACGCCAGCCAGGCCCGCACGCCATACGTTAATTTGCGTACAAGGTCATTGATGATACCGCTTAATGCGGGCGTTCAAAGCGCCGCAACACATGGGCAGACATGCCCTTGGCCAGTTCTTCCTCGCCAAAAAACACCGCTTCGGTCTCGCCCAGTTCTTTTTGCAGGCGCAGGTATTCGTCCTCATGATGGGTACGAATCACGACTTCGATATCCGGTTTGAGCTGCTTGGCGATCTCCACCATCTTGCGGATATTCATGGCATCCGGCGTGGCAATAATCAGCAGGGAGGCATTGGCAATGTGGGCCTGGATCAACACCATCGGGTCCGCCGCGTTCCCCGAGACGGCAGGTTGCCCCTGTTTGCGCAGTTTTTCCACCACTTCACGGTTTTGTTCGGCCACCACATAGGGGATGGCGGCGGCGGTCAGTGACTGCGCAATGCGTTTGCCCACCCGGCCATAACCGACCAGCACCACTTGACCTTCGAGGAATTTGCGCTCGGTGGTCATGGGCAACTCACCATAGGGGTCCATGCGTAGCGAGAACTGCCGGGCCAGATCAGACTTGCTGACCACCCAATTGGCCAGGGGCTTGATCGAGGCAAACACCAGCGGGTTCAAGGCAATGGAAATGAGCGCGCCTGCCAGTACCAGGCTCATGCCATCGGGGGACATCAGGTTGAGTGAGACCCCCAGCCCGGCCAGAATAAACGAGAACTCACCGATTTGCCCGAGGCTGGCGGCTACGGTTAACGCGGTATTTAAGGGATAACGCAAGGCCAGCACAATGGCCACCGCCGCCAGTGATTTACCCAGAATAATAATCGCCACTACAGACAATACCTGTAAGGGCTGTTTGATCAGAATGCTGGGGTCAAACAACATGCCGACCGAGACGAAAAACAACACGGCAAAGGCATCGCGGAACGGCAGCGAATCTTCAGCGGCACGGTGGCTGTATTCTGATTCACGCATGATCATGCCGGCAAAAAACGCTCCCAATGCGAACGAGACATTAAATAAGGTAGAGGCAAAAAACGCCACCCCGATCGCCACCGCGATCACGGTCAGCGTGAACAGCTCGCGCGAGCCGGTGCCCGCCACATACCAGAGCAACCACGGCAACACCCGCTTGCCGACCACCAGCATGATGGCAATAAAGCCTGCCACTTCGAGCAAGGTCATGCCTATGGTTTGCCATATGGCGGCAACACTGGTTGCTTCACTCTGGCTACCGCCCAACACGCCCGCCAGGGCTGGCATCAACACCAGCACCAGCACGGTCACCATGTCTTCCACCACCAGCCAGCCGACTGCAATCTTGCCGTTCATGCTTTCCAGAATGCGGCGTGACTCTAGCGCCTTAAGCAATACCACCGTACTTGCGCAAGACAGGGACAAACCAAATACCAGGCCTTCGCCCCAGCTCCAGTGCCAACTCCAGGCGACCAGCATGCCCAGCAGCGTCGCCAGCGTCATCTGCGCCAGCGCGCCGGGCAGGGCGATGCGTTTGACCGACAGCAGGTCTTGTACCGAAAAATGCAGGCCGACGCCAAACATCAATAACATGACGCCGATTTCCGACAGCTGCGAGGCAATTTCAAGATCGGCGACAAAGCCAGGGGTGGCGGGGCCGATCATGATGCCGGCCAGTAAATAACCAATCAGCGCAGGCAATTTGAGTTTTTCGGCAATTAGTCCAAACACCAGTGCCAGCGCAAACGCGACGGCAATGGTGGTAATCAGGCTCAGGTTATGGTCCATCGTCAGGGTTTCTTTTAAGTTATTTTATTTGCGTAGGCATACGCAATATGGGTTTCGCAAGCGTTGATGCTATTTCAAGCACAGGCATACCGCCTGTTCAGACTGACCGTGTGCTGGCCAAAAAGTTGAAATTAATTGCGATCAATGTATTATTTTTTATCTTGCCGCAAGAAGCCATGCCGCGTCAATCACCAATCGCAGGCAGCACGGGGTTAAGGCTGAGAAAAAGGCATGGACAAGCGTTGCAGGCTGTAGGTACACAATTGTTCTGCGCGCTGCCAACGTTCACTTTCGCTCATGCTGCCAAAGTAAACAATGCTGAATACGCCTTCGATCACCGATTGGCAGTAGAGACTGACCAAATTAAAATCGACGTCAGCAGGCAGCTCTTTGTGGGCAATGGCCTGTGTCAGCAGGCTGTTGATTTGCGCAATGCGTTTTTTCTCCCAGTTGTAACGCAGTTGCAGCAGCTCGGGCGAATCATCAATGCCCACATACAGAAAAAACAGCACGCGCTGGATAGAGCTGGGTTCGATATAACTGCGGACTTCCTGCAAGCAGTAGTGTTTCAGGTTTTCTAGTGCGCTATGCGCCGGTTGCCCCTGAAACGGTGAGGCCTGATGGATGACACGCTCGGCCATGGCCGTGGCGACTTCAAGCTTACCTTTATAATGCCCGTATACAGCGCCGCGTGACAGTTGCGCGGCTTCGGCAATATCGGCCATGGTCGCCTGCGTAAAGCCTTTGCCGTAAAACACAAGCTCAGCTGCATCCAGAATCTGGTCACGGGTTTTTTGCGCGTCTTCTTTGGTTTTTCTAGCCATGTCGGGTGGTTCTAGCCTGGCGGCTCGCTGACAGTCCAGTCGTTGATGATGGCCGCTATCATACCAAAAAATAATTAATCAGTCATGATTGATTAATTATAAAAGTGCCGCTAGAATATTGTCATCCATACAATTAAGGGTAGTGCATGTCCCGTATTTCTCACTCGACGCTGGCGCTTTCGGCGCTATTGATCTTGCAATTGGCTGCGTGCAGCAAGCCGAAAGAAGCCGCTCAGCCCGCAGGCGCGGCGCCTGTGGTGGAGGTGGTCAAGGTGCAGGTGGCGGATATTCCCGATGAGGTCGAACTCCCTGGCCGGGTCGAGGCCTATCGCATTGCCGAGGTGCGCGCCCGTGTCTCCGGCATTGTCGCCAAGCGTCTGTACCAGGAAGGGCAGGTGGTGAAAGCCGGCACGCCGTTATTCCAGATCAATCCCGAGCAGTTGCAAGCCAGCAAGCTCGAAGCCGAGGCTGAGTTGGCGCGGACCGAGGCCAACCTGGTCAATGCTAACGACAAGTTGCAGCGTTATCAGGCTTTGATTGGCGACCAGTCTGTGAGCCAGCGTGATTACCGCGCGGCACAAGCTGAGGCGCAACTGGCAAAAGCCGAGGTGGCGTCTGCCCAGGCCAAACTCAATCGTGCCCGGCTGGATTTGGGGTATGCCAATGTGACCGCGCCAATTGATGGCGTGGCCCGCCGCGCACTGGTCACCGAGGGGGCGCTGGTCGGCAAAGATGAAGCTACGCAACTGACCACCGTCGAGCAGGTTAATCCGGTCTATGTTAATTTTTCCCAGTCGTCTTCTGAAGTGTTTACCTTGCGCAAAGCGCTGCGCGATGGTCAGCTCAAAGGCAACGATGGTGACTTTAAAATTAAACTGGTCTTGCCGGATGGCTCCATGTACGCCCAAGCAGGAAAACTTTCATTCTCGGACGTCTCCGTCAACCAAACGACCGACTCTGTGGTCATGCGCGCCATTTTTGAAAACCCGCAGCAGGTGTTGATGCCAGGCGCATACGTCAGAATCAAAATCCGTCAGGCCACCAATCCGAATGCGATTCTGATTCCCAGAGATGCGTTGATGCGTGACCAGTTTTCGACGCGTGTGTGGGTGGTGAATGCCAAAAACGAACTGGAGTCACGCGAGGTACAAGCCGGCCGTGTCATAGACAAACAGTGGGTCATTGAGCAAGGGCTGCAAGCCGGTGAGCAAGTGGTGGTCACCAATGTGGCGGCACAAACGGCGGGCAGCAAAGTGACGCCTAAACTGATCAGTGCCCAAGACAATATCACCAAAGCCGTGGCCCCTTAACCGGGCAGCGCGCAGAAAGACAGGAACCAGGCCATGAGCCGTTTTTTTATTGATCGCCCCATTTTTGCCTGGGTGATTGCCATTCTGATTGTGTTAGCCGGCCTCATCGCCATCAAACAATTACCGATTGCCCAGTATCCTGATATTGCCCCGCCCGTGGTCAATATCGCCGCAACTTACCCTGGCGCCTCGGCCAAGGTGGTGGAAGAAACCGTGACCTCGATTATCGAGCGCGAGATGAATGGCATGCCGGGCCTGATGTATGTTTCTGCCACCAGCAATGTGGGCATGGCCTCCATCAGTGTCACTTTCCGTCAGGGCACCAATCCTGATCTGGCTGCCGTGGATGTGCAAAACCGCCTCAAAAGTGTCGAAGTGCGTTTACCGGAAATCGTACGTCGCAGTGGCATTACGGTGGAAAAGTCTGCTGACAGCTTTCAGCTGATTGTATCGCTGACTTCGGAAGATAACCGCTACAGCGAAATTGATCTTGGCGAGCTGTCATCGGCCACGGTGATGCCTACGCTCAAGCGTGTGCAAGGCGTGGGTAAAGTACAATCGTTCAGCCCGGAATACGCCATGCGCATCTGGCCAGACCCGCAAAAAATGGCTGGTCTTAATGTGGGTGTGACAGAGATCGTGAATGCCTTGCGCAGCTACAACACCCGCCTCACCTTGGGGCAGGTGGGGGCCAGTGGTGTGCCGGACGGTGCGCCGCTGAGTGTCTCACTCGAAGCCGAGGCTACGTTAAAAACGGTAGACGACTTTGCCAATGTGCCTATCCGCATGCAGGCAGATGGCTCAGCCCTGTTGATTAAAGATGTGGCGAAGGTCGAGCTGGGCAGCAGTGACTACACCTACAGTTCTAGGGTCAATGGCAAGAATGCCGCCGGGATGGCGATTAAACTGGCGCCTGGTTCCAATGCAGTTGAAACCATTAAGCGGGTCAAGGTCGCGATGGAGCAGATGCAGCCATATTTCCCGCCCAATGTCGCCTTTCAACTTTCGTATGACTCTTCTGCATTCGTTTCGATTTCGATCAAAAAAGTGATCCAGACCTTGGTGGAGGCCATTGTGCTGGTATTCCTGGTCATGTACCTGTTCATGCAAAACCTGCGTGCGACGCTGATCCCGACCATTGTCGTGCCGATTGCCCTGATGGGGACGTTTGCTGTCATGTACTGGCTGGGCTACTCGATTAATGTGCTGACCATGTTTGGCGTGGTGCTGGCGATTGGCATTCTGGTGGATGACGCCATTGTGGTGGTCGAAAACGTCGAGCGCCTGATTGTGGAAGAGGGCTTGTCCGCCTACGATGCCACGGTCAAAGCCATGTCGCAAATCAGTGGTGCTGTGATCGGCATTACGGCGGTGTTGGTGTCGGTGTTTATCCCCATGGCCTTTTTCAGTGGCGCGGTGGGCAATATTTACCGCCAGTTTTCACTGGCTTTGTCGGTGTCTATCAGCTTCTCGGCCTTTTTGGCGCTCTCACTTACGCCGGCCTTGTGCGTGACGTTGCTACGCCACGAGACAGGCAACAAAGCGCGCTTTTTTGTCTGGTTTAACCGCAGCTTTCAGCGCATGACCGAGCGCTATACCCACTTGACTGGCGGCTTGCTCAAAAAGCCGATGCGCTGGCTGGCCGTGTTTGCCTTGATTGTCGCGCTGGCAGGCTGGATATTGGTGCGTTTACCAAATGCGTTTTTGCCCGAAGAAGACCAGGGTAACTTTATGGTGATGGTGTCGCTGCCACAAGGCGCGACGCTGGCAGAAACCGCCAAAGTGCTGGGCGATATGAGTGAGTATATTCAGGCACATGAGCCCGTTGATATTATCTTTGAGGTGAGCGGCTTTAGCTTTTATGGCACCAGTACCAATAGCGGCATGCTGTTTATCACGCTCAAAGACTGGGCAGAACGGCCAAACCCAGATCAACAGGTGCAGGCGATTGTAAACCGCGTCAACCAGAAGTTTTTTGGTCGCCCCAATTTAACTATTTTTGCCATGAATGCGCCGCCCTTGCCCGAGTTGGGCAGTTTTGGCGGCTTTGACCTGCGGCTGGTAGACCGTGCCAGCGTGGGTGTTGAGGCGCTGATGAAAGCACGTGATCAGTTACTGGCTGAGTCTGCCCAGCATCCTGAACTGGCTAACGTGCTGTTTGCCGGGTTGTATGACACGCCGGTGGTCAACATGCAGCTAGACCGCAGCAAAGCCAAGGCTTTAGGTGTCTCACTCGATGAAATCAATGATTCATTGGCGACCCTGCTCGGCTCGAATTACCTGGGTGATTTTGTCTATGGTAACCAGGTGCGCCGCGTGATTGTGCAGGCCGATGGCAAACAGCGGCAAACGCTAGAAGATATCAAGAAGATCCGCCTCAAAGCCGCAGATGGCAGTTTGGTGCCGTTGTCTTCGATCATGACGCTGGATTGGGCCATGGGGTCACCCCAACGTACGCGGTTTAACGGCTTCCCGTCATTTAATATCAATGGCGGCCCCGCGCCTGGCTTTAGCAGTGGCGAAGCCATGCGCACCATGGAAACCCTGGTGAATGGCCTGGGCAAAGGCATCGGCTATGAATGGGCCGGGCAATCGCTGGAAGAAAAACAGTCGGGCAGCCAGGCCAGCCTGCTGTTTGGCTTGTCCATCCTGGTGGTGTTTCTGGTATTGGCCGCCTTGTATGAAAGCTGGGCGATTCCGTTTGCCGTCATGCTGGTGGTGCCATTGGGCGTGCTAGGCGCCTTGCTGGGGGTGACCTTGCGTGAATTACCCAATGATATTTATTTCAAGGTCGGCCTGATTGCAACCATCGGTCTGTCAGCCAAAAACGCCATTCTGATTGTGGAGTTTGCGCGCGAACACGTGTTGCAAGGCATGCCGCTGATGGAAGCGAGCTTGATGGCCGCCAAAGAGCGTCTGCGCCCGATTGTGATGACCTCGCTCGCCTTTGGCGTCGGCGTGATCCCGTTAGCATTTTCAACCGGTGCCGCCTCCGGTGCACAAGTAGCTATCGGCACCAGCGTGCTCGGCGGCATCATTACCGCCACCTTGCTCGCCATCTTTTTCGTGCCGTTGTTTTTTATTGTCGTGGGCCGCTGGATGAAACAACCAGCCTCACAGCAAAGGGTGTCTCATGAAGTTTAGTCGTATTTCCATCATCCTTGCCGTGGCTTTCGCAATGGGTGGTTGCTCGCTCGTGCCTGAGTATTTCAGGCCCGCTGCCCCAGTGCCTGAGGTTTATCCAGGCCAGCCAGCAAGTGACACCGTGACCAATACACCTGTCACTGAGGCGCCGCCACTT
This sequence comes from Methylophilus sp. DMC16, assembly GCF_056314045.1. Taxonomy (NCBI): domain Bacteria; kingdom Pseudomonadati; phylum Pseudomonadota; class Betaproteobacteria; order Nitrosomonadales; family Methylophilaceae; genus Methylophilus; species Methylophilus sp. DMC16. The sequence goes on along the minus strand of NZ_JBQUZC010000001.1, from coordinate 1,492,077 downwards.
AGCTGGCAAAGCTACTTTGCAGATGCTGATTTGCAGCGCCTGATTCAGGTCGGGCTGGAGCATAACCGTGACCTCAAAACCGCCGTGTTGCGCATGGATGAGGCCAAAGCCACCTATGGCGTACAAAAGGCCGACCGCCTGCCAACCATACAGGGCAACCTCAATTACGACCGTAGCCGCACCGTGTTCAGCTCCAGCCAGGCATTTGAGGCGGAGCTTTACCGCGTTGGTGTGGGTATTTCTGACTACGAAATCGATGTGTTTGGACGCGTGAAAAGTCTGACGCAATCCGCGCTGGAGCAATACCTTGCCGTGAGCGAAAACCGGCAAGCGGTACAAACCACGCTGATCACCGAGATTGCCACCCAATACGTCAATTTTTTAGCGATCAACGACCAGCTCAAGCTCGCCCAGCAAACGCTGGATGACCGTAAGCAAACCCTGCAACGCACCCAGCGCCGCTTTGAAGCCGGGCTGGATCAAGTGCTGGACGTGAAAGCCGCGCAAATTCAGGTTGAGCAAGTACAAGCGCAACTTGCGCAATGGCAGCGCCAGCTCGCCACTACGCAAAATGCCTTGTATCTGCTGCTGGGCGAAACCTCACACCGCACGCCACTGCCGGTCAAGCCGCTCGCCGCCTTGAAACTGGCCGACGTCACGCCAGGTTTGCCTTCCACATTGCTCACCAGACGTGCCGATATTCGTGCCGCCGAGCATCAGCTAAAATCCGCCAACGCCAATATAGGTGCTGCCAGAGCCGCGTTTTATCCACGCCTGCAACTCACTACCAATGTCGGTTTGGTCAATTCAGACTTCTCCAAATTGTTCTCGGATACAGGCAGCAACTACTGGGCCTTCAGCCCGCAACTGATACTCCCGATCTTTAACTACGGCCGCAACAAAGCCAACCTCAACCTGGCCCAAGCCCGCCAGCATATCGAGGTCGTCAATTACGAAAAAACCATCCAGACTGCGTTTAAAGAAGTCATGGACGTGCTCAGTACACGCACCGCCATCGCCGAAGAAAGTGCTGCCAAAGAGCGCTTAAACGCCCTCGAAACCAGCCGCTTACAACTGGTCAAACGTAAACTGGATCAAGGCCTGGTGACTTACTTAGAGTTGCTTGATGCACAACGCAGCGTGTTGGATGCACAGTCGCAAGCCGTGCAGATTCAGCAGCAGGCGTTGCAGAATCAGGTGAGTTTATATAAAGCGCTAGGCGGCAGTTAGGCTGTTAAAACGGCGTGGTTGACGTGTTTTTGAGTGTGTTTTAGGATGATCTAAAACTGAATAACAGTTTGAAGGTTTTAAAGACGCTCCGAACATATTCACTTTCACTCAAAAAAACATCAATCACGCATAGCTTTACGTCATGCCCGCTATCCATCGTCAACAAGAGGAGGCTTAATATGAAGGTAAACACGGAATCAAACCACTTTTACACCCCCCAGCGCGGACCGACACAGATGGACGCAACTAATTCCGCAGCGTTTAAATCAGCACTATCAGCAGCCACCGCCGAAGCATCCACCCCCAAACAATCAGACTTCACTAGCATGACGCGCAAAGAAATGTTCGATTGGATGAACGAGCAAATCCGTAGCGGAAAGATGTCACTGGATGAGAGTTCACCTTTCCTGGGGATGACTATGAAAGTCTCGGTAGCGACTGGTCAACCAGTCGATATGGCCACAGATACCACGCCTATCAATTTCGTTGAGAAAGCCCGCTTGGGCATTGAAGGCGCCCGCTCAAATAACGATCCAGATTTAGCCAAGAGGCTACAGGCGGCGATAGATGTCATGCTCAAGCAGCAAGGCTAGGCGCTTGGTGTGAATGCGTGTGTATAAAATGTGGGCAGATGTTGGCATACCCCGTCCTCAATCTAGACGCTTGTCGGTTCCAGTTAGCTCCAAGGTATCTAATGGACTGTTTTTAACCTGACCCTAAACCTCACTGTGTTCGATACGCCAGCACAGGCTGTAAGTATTCACTGAAAAAAGCATCAATGACGAAAAGCTAAGTTTCAAATATTAAGTTAGACTTTAAGGCGATAATATGAGGCGTGTTCGTTCCACCCCTGAGCTGCAGCAACAGTTGCAAGAACAGCTGCACTTGCTTCAAAGCTATTGTACTCAATTTGACAAAGGAGACTGGCTGGCTGCGAAGCCAATGTCGACCTCACTTCGTGTTTTGTTGCATCATAAAGATCGACCCCAAGCAGGCCAGGGTTCACTTCTTGCCCAACTCGGTCTTAGGGGTGGTTTTTGGCTGGACTCCACGCGAATTTTCGGTCAGTCATTCCAATCTAGCGAGATGAGCTGGCCTCAATTGCTAATCATGGAGATGAGTGATAAAAGTGTTGGTTTTAAGCCTAAAATTCTTGGAAAAGATTTTCATTTGAGAAAAACCTCATTTATGGAGTGGTGGACCGGAGAGATTGGAAATCATCCTAAATTTGGACCTATTAGCAGAAAAAAAATTGTTACCAGTATGGCGGATCAAGATGGTGGGGCACATGTCGACGGCCATGTGGATGATGGGTATGCTGCATTTAGTACTGGCGAGTATTTCAATGTCACCATTGGTGAAAAAATGGAGTTGGCTAGAGGCGCAGCTCATGCATGTATCCGCACCATTGCTCATGAGACTATATTGACTATCTATCGATATGCGCCAAAATCAGTCGTTAGCCCCTATCGATGGACCCCATTAGGAAGCAATGAATCAAATTCAATACCAGCCGAGTAGGGTGGGCAATTAATTGCCCACGATTCATTTAAATGTGTGCAGTGATGCCAACTCATTAATCGCGACTATATCCATTTAGTCAGGTAGGGCAACTCGTTGCCCACGCGGTAAAACTCACGCACAATTCCACCATGTCACGTTATCGTCGCTCTAACACTTCTGGAGCTACTTACTTTTTCACAGTTGTGACTTACCGTAGGCAAAGATTTCTCTGTGATGAGGATGTGCGTGATGCGTTAAAACATGCCATCCAAAAAGTCCGTGCTGACCATCCTTTTACAATCGACGCATGGGTTTTGTTGCCTGACCATATTCATTCCATATGGACGCTATCACCTAATGACGCAAACTTTGCGCTTCGTTGGCAACTCATCAAACGCTATGTAAGCCATGCTTGTGGTGCGCGCTTAAACCGTGCTGAATGGATGACAGCATCCAAAACAAAATACCGTAAATCGACCATTTGGCAACGCCGTTATTGGGAGCATCAAATTTGCGATGATAACGATTATTCAAAGCATATGGATTATTTGCATTTCAACCCACATAAGCATGGCTTAGTGAGCAACGTGAAAGATTGGCCTTATTCAACATTTCACCGATATGTTAAAGCGGGCGTTTATGATGAGGATTGGGGTGTGGGGCTAGATTTTGTGGAAGGAGCGTTTGGTGACGGGTAACGAACTTACGCGTGGGCAACGAGTTGCCCACCCTACAGACTGAGCGACACCGCAACGCGATTTCTTCAACATAGCGAGCATGAAATACGAGGTCAGGTCTCAAGACCTGGCCGCGTATTTTGCCATTTGGCTACGGTGAAAAAGATACTTGAAATACACTTTGCAGTAACTTTGCTATAATCCTGTAGAAATAGCATTTCATTTTTTGCTTTTGACGGGCTTGTAGAGGTTCTGGTTGCTTGAGCGCCCGCTGCTCTGATACTAATGGGAGAACTTGATGTGGCCGATTAGATTTTTATTCGCCGTAGGACTGTTATCGCTAGCGGCGCCTTCTTCAGCCGATGTGATCCTGGCGCTCACACCTACCGCCAGGATCGACTTTGAGACGCAAGTAAAGATCACCTATACGTTGACCGGTAGGGCTAGCAGTCCTGGAGGGCAGAATGTAGGTGAATTTATCTTCCGAATCGCGCCTATGAGTCTGCCCACCGCAGGCAATATAGCCTCGGTCTTTAATCCAACCATCGCACTTACCGGCCCCTGGGCGAATCCAAATTTCGGCACACGTGGTGCCATTATAGCTGCTTCTAATAGCAGAGTAGGTTTCGATGCATTCAATTCAGAACCGGGTAAGTTTAGTACGATTGATGCGACAGGTGGAGTTGTGGGCACATTTGACATAATCTGGAACCGTCTGCTTGCGGGCCAGTACGACGCGGCTATACCCGCTTCTGCGATGGGTGGTGTTTACTCGCTCACAACATCGGGTGACTTTGATTTCTCTCCAACCATTGCAACGTCCTCCGGTGTATCCACATTTATCACGGCAGTTCCTGAACCGGGATCGATGTTACTCATGGCGATTGGAAGTTGCGGATTGCTCTTGCGGCATCGTCACCAACAGAGAAACCGCCAATAAGGTTCGACAACTGAAATGGATTCTGCCAATACGTATCAACGACGCAAACGCAAGTGCGCGACGAAAAAGGTCGTGCACCAAAGTTCGCGGTCTGGTACTTTCGAAATGGTGGGGCACTCGCGCGCACTTGGTTACGACCAGCCGAGTAGGGTGTGCAATTAATTGCCCACGATTCATTTAAATGTGTGCAGTGATACCAACTCATTAATTGCGACTATATCCATTTAGTCCCCGGACATATCCAAAATAATCCCCATTAACACTTTATCTCGCCACCCATAGTGGTGATTCCCGCATTTGCAGGTACTATCTGCCCTCTACCATTCAAGAAGTGTCGTTTCCTCATGCAAAGTGAAGTCAAAGAGCCCGTCAGCCATGCCGTTGTGGCGGCCGTGCAACTGCCCAATGTCAGTGATATGGAGTTTGAAGCTTCGCTGAATGAGCTGCGTGAACTGGCAAAAACGCTGGGCTACAAGATTGTCCACACCTTTGTGCAGAAGCGCGCAGGCTTTGATATCACGGGCTATCTGGGCGTGGGTAAGCGCGAAGAGATTCGTGATTATGTGCGCAGTATGGCTGGAGACCCTGAGGCGTTGGCGTTTAATCCAGATGCGCTGAATATCGAGGCGGTGCTTGTTGACCATGAAATCTCGCCGTCGCAGGCGCGTAACCTCGAAATTGAAGTGGGCTGCGAGGTGATGGACCGTACCATGGTCATTCTCGAAATTTTTCACCGCAACGCTCGCTCACGCGCAGCGCGTGCGCAGGTGGAGATTGCGCGGCTGGGTTATATGGCGCCACGTTTGCGCGAGGCGGCCAAGCTGGCGGGCCCGCAGGGGCGGCAGCGTAGCGGGGCGGGTGGGCGTGGTGCCGGTGAGTCGCACACCGAGCTGGATAGACGCAAGATTCGCGACCGCATTGCCGAGCTGCAACAAGAGATTGTGATCATGGATGGCGAGCGCCGCACGCAGCGTGCACGGCGACAGGAGCGGCAGACGATGGCGAGTGTGGCGCTGGTAGGCTATACCAATGCCGGGAAGTCTACCCTGATGCGTGCACTGACTGGCAGCGAAGTGCTGGTGGCGAACAAGCTGTTTGCCACGCTGGATACCACGGTGCGCGCCTTGTACCCCGAGAGCGTGCCGCGCGTGCTGGTCAGTGATACCGTCGGCTTTATCAAAAACCTGCCGCATGGCCTGGTGGCGTCTTTTAAATCCACGCTGGATGAGGCACTGGATGCGGCGTTGTTGCTGCATGTAATTGATGCCAGTGACCCCGGGTTTGAGCGTCAGTTGGAAGTCACAGACACCGTGCTGGAGGAAATTGAAGCTGACACCGTGCCGCGGATTCGCGTGTTTAACAAGATAGATTATGTGGGTGATGCCGCCGCGCAAGCCGAGTGTGAAGCTGCACTGCGCCTGAAATATCCAGATTGCATCGTGATGAGTGCACGCCGCCCTGATGAAGTGGCTAGTCTGCGGCAGAAGATCGTCGACTTTTTTCAGCAAGACCTGGAAGAAACCGAGCTTTTCCTGCCATGGTCGGCACAACAAGTGCGCGGCAAAATTTATAGCAGTTGCCAGGTGTTGAGCGAGCGCTCTGAGGAGGAGGGCACCTTCTTCACCTTGCGCGGTGAGCCCAATACCTTCGCGCAATTGCGCGAGCAAGTTTTGCAGCTACAATAAATCGCCAGCCTCGAATGCCCACCTGTTGACCTCCATACACGGCACTGGCAACATGCAGGAATCATTCTTTTAAAGAGCCTTGTTAGCGCTTTGCCTATCATGAAAGAACGCCTGGTCTGCCCCGTTTGTAAAACCGCGGGATCACTGCTGGATGTGGTGGATTTAAACAAATCTTGCGAGGAACAGCGTGGAAAGTATCTGCCTCTCGCAGGCGTTGCCGTCTATTACGGCCTGTGCAATCACTGCGGTTTTTGCTGGGCGCCTGAGCTGCACCAATGGCCTTTAAGCAAGTTTGAGGAAGATATCTACAACGCGGACTATGGGGTGGTCGATCCTGACTATCTTCAGATCAGGCCAACCTCAAATGCAGAGGTCTTGCGTTCGATCTTCCCTGTTTTTCCGCCTACGTTGCGGCATCTGGATTATGGTGGCGGCAACGGGTTGCTCTCACGGCAATTGTCAGCGGTAGGTTGGCATTCTAGGTCGTATGATCCCTTTGTAGACAAGCACACAGACATTGCATCGCTCGGACAATTTGAGCTCATCACCGCCTTTGAGGTATTCGAGCATGTGCCTGATGTATGGGCGCTGATGTCAGACTTGTCATCGTTGCTGGCTCAAGACGGATTGGTGTTGTTTTCTACCTTGCTCTCTGACGGTAATATCCATCCAAACCAGCGGCTGAGCTGGTGGTATGCATCCCCGCGTAATGGCCATATCAGCCTGTTTTCAAGAAACGCGCTCACCCTGCTAGCCCAGAGCAAGCAATTTAACTTTGGAAGCTTTAATAGCGGCTTCCATGCTTTGTACACTACCGTACCATCTTGGGCGAGCCATCTGATTCGTGTGGGTTAGCCACCAATCAAAACGGCTAACCGCACGGGTGCATTAAGCCTGTGCCAAGCTAATAAAGGCCTGTACGTAATCAATCTGTATATCTGCTTCTCGAATCCCTAAGTAAATCTGCTTGGCAATACCTTGCTTACCTAGCTTGACCGGCACCACGTCAAACCGGGCTTGATATTCCTCCACTAACCAACGCGGTAAAGCTGCCACTCCGCGGCCGCTGGCGACCATTTGCAGCATGATGTCTGTGGTTTCTATCGGCTTATGCACGTGCGGACTAATACCGGCGGGTTGTAGAAACTGGTTGTAAATATCGAGACGGTCTATGTCTACCGGGTAGGTGATCAGCGTTTCGCTGCTGAGTTGCTCGGGTCGCACGTAGTCTGCTTGCGCGAGTGCATGTTGACGATGCACGACGAGCACTTGTTCGTAATCAAACACTGGCTGAAACAGCAGGCCTGGTTTATACAGTGGGTCGGGCGTGACCAGCATGTCGATCTCGTAGCCAAACAGCGCACCGATGCCGCCAAACTGGAACTTCTGTTTGACGTCCACATCCACATCCGGCCAGTCGGCCAGGTAGGGCGAGACCACTTTGAGCAGCCATTGGTAACACGGGTGGCATTCCATGCCGATGCGCAGGGTGCCGCGTTCGCCTTGCGCAAATTGGCGCAGCCGCTCTTCAGCCAGTGATAACTGCGGCAGCAGGCGGTTGGCGACGGCGAGCAGGTATTGCCCGGCCTGGGTCAGGCGCAGGCTGCGCCCTTCGCGTAGCCAGATATCCGTCCCCAGTTGCTGTTCGAGCTTTTTAATCGAATGACTGAGCGCCGACTGCGTGAGAAACAGTTTTTCAGCGGCAGCGGTGAGTGAGCCTTGTTGCTCGACCTCACGGATAATCGCCAGATGGATGCGTTCTATCATGTGTTATATATGAATTAAATTAATAGATGGTTGAAATAATACCATTTTACTTCATGGGTTGTGCTTTCTAGAATGCCGGTTCTGATTTGTTAAGGAACCCATCATGATCACGACCCACAACCTCGGTTTTCCACGCATAGGCGCACAGCGCGAGCTCAAGTTTGCGCTGGAGGCTTATTGGAAAGGCCAGTCTTCGTTAGACACCCTCAAGCAGATAGGCAAAGACCTGCGGCAACAGCACTGGCAATTGCAATCGGTGCTGGATTTTGCACCTGTGGGCGACTTTGCGTTTTATGACCAGGTGCTGGACATGAGTTTTACGCTGGGCAATTTGCCTGCGCGGGTCCAGGATTTTCATGGTGACCCACTGGATAACTATTTTCGTGTGGCGCGTGGACGCTCGGCTGAGTCTGCGGAAGCGCATGCGCAGTGTTGCGGTGGCGTGGCGGCAGGCGAGATGACCAAATGGTTTGATACCAATTATCACTATATCGTGCCCGAGTTTACGGCCAACACCCATTTCAAGCTGGATGCGTCGCGTCTGCTTGCGCAATTGGCCGAAGCGAGGGCACTGGGCGTGCAAGCCAAGCCGGTGATCATTGGACCAGTGACTTATCTGGCGATTGGCAAGGCCAAGGATGATTCAGACCGGCTGGCGCTGTTACCGCAATTGCTCAATGTGTATGCCGAATTGCTGGAAACGCTGGCGCAGCAGGGCGTGGCGTGGGTGCAGGTGGACGAACCTGTGCTGGTGGCCGAGCTGACACCGGAATGGCAGCATGCGTTTAACCTAGCCTATCACCAACTCAAGAGTAGCCGCGTCAAGCTGCTGCTGGCGACCTATTTTGGCCCGCTGGCGGATAACCAATACCTGGCAGCCAACCTGCCGGTCGCCGGTTTGCATATAGACGCCATCAATGCCCGCCATGAAATTGTGCCGTTGCTGGCAATGTTGCCTGCACACAAGGTGCTGTCTCTGGGCGTGATCAATGGCCGCAATATCTGGAAAACTGATTTGAATGCGACACTGGACTGGCTGGCGCCGATTGCCGAGCGGCTGGGGGAGCGTTTGTGGCTGGCGCCTTCTTGTTCGCTGTTGCATGTGCCGGTGGACCTCGACAGCGAGCTTAAACTGGATAGCGAAATCAAGTCATGGCTGGCATTTGCCAAGCAAAAGCTCGAAGAGCTGCAGGTGCTGGCCACGGCCTTAAATCATGGCCGCGAGGCGGTGAAAGTGGCTTTGGCCGTCAATCAGGTGGCGATAGAGGCGCGTCGGCTATCCAAGCGTGTGCACAATCCGGCTGTGAAGGCCGTGCTGCAAACATTGACGCCGCAACTGGGGCAGCGCCAGAACGTTTATACGCAGCGCGCTGCCAAACAGGCCGCTTTGTTCAACCTGCCCAAATTCCCCACCACGACCATCGGTTCGTTCCCGCAGACGGCAGAAATCCGTCAGGCGCGTCGCCAGTTCAAGGCAGGTGAGTTGGATCAGGCAGATTATCAGGCCGTGATGAAAGCCGAAATTGCGCGTAGTGTGCGTGAGCAGGAAGCGCTGGGGCTGGATGTGCTGGTGCATGGCGAGGCGGAGCGCAACGACATGGTGGAGTATTTTGGCGAGCAACTGGAGGGCTATGCCTTCAGCCAGTTTGGTTGGGTGCAGTCCTACGGCTCACGTTGCGTCAAGCCGCCTATCCTGTTCGGCGATATCAGCCGCCCAAAAGCCATGACAGTGCAATGGATTGAATACGCGCAATCACTGACCAGCAAGCCGATGAAAGGCATGCTGACTGGCCCGGTGACCATGTTGAACTGGTCGTTTGTGCGCGATGATCAGCCACGTGAAGTGTCTTGCTACCAGTTAGCGCTGGCCATACGCCAGGAGGTGCTAGATCTGGAAAAAGCCGGTATCCGCATCATCCAGATTGACGAGGCGGCCTTGCGTGAGGGCTTGCCCCTGCGTAAATCAGACTGGAAAAAATATCTGCAATGGGCGGTGGCGTCGTTCCGTATCACCGCAAATGGGGTGGCCGATGAAACGCAGATCCATACCCATATGTGTTACTCGGAATTCAATGACATTATTGCCGAGATTGCCGACATGGATGCCGACGTCATCACCATAGAAACCTCGCGCTCGGACATGGAGCTGCTGGATGCGTTTGATGACTTTAACTACCCGAATGAAATCGGGCCCGGTGTTTACGATATTCACTCGCCGAATATTCCAGAACCTGAGCGGATGGTCGCCTTGATGCAAAAAGCGGCGGCGCGCATCCCGGCCGAACGTTTGTGGGTGAACCCGGATTGTGGCTTGAAAACCCGCCAATGGGCAGAAGTGATCCCGGCCTTGCGCAATATGGTGTCTGCGGCCCAGCAGTTGCGTGCACAGGCCGCACTTTAAGCCAGTGTATTAAAATCACTTACACATTCACTTACAGTGCCCGCATAGAGGGCCCTTTTTTACCACGCGAGGAGGCGGTAAACAATTATTTTTTATTGATAATGATTTTCATTTGTGTTTTTTCTTGCCTGCCGCTAAGATATGGTTTTTATTGATTGTCTTTTGCGCAGTGCATCTTCATCCTGAACATTCCAAACTCGTGGTTGCCTTGGTCTATCACTACGACGAATTGGTGAGCTATGTCAGACGCCGTTTTGGCGACCAGCATTTCGCCAGGGATGTGGTGCATGATGTCTGCCTGGAGATCATGGAGCGGCCGCCGCAACTGGCGGTGCAAACGCCGATGGCGTTTTTGCGCAAGCTGTCGCGTCACCGCGCGATTGACCGCTACCGGCAGTACCAGACGCAACAATCCCACCTCAATCACTTGCAGCAGACAGCAGAGCACGCGCACCAGATTGATGGCGAACGCGTCATGCATTTTGTACAACGTCTTGAGGCTTTGAAGCGCATCATAGAAGCGCTGCCAGCCCGGCAACGGCAAGTGTTTTTGCTGCATCGCCTGCACGATATGCCGCAGCAGGAGATTGCCGATGCGCTGGGTATTTCACGCAATATGGTGACGCAACATTTTAACAAGGCCATGGGCAGCATCCAGCGGCAGTGGGCGGGGCTATGAAAGCATCGGAACACACATTGCGTGCGCCCAACCAGCCTGCTGACCATCAAGATCCGCTGGCGCCATACGCTGACGCCTTGCGCGCGCACTTTCCCTCCAGGGAGGCCTTGCTGCAGGAAGCCATGCAGCAAACCCGGCAACGGCGTCGAATAAAACAGGCGTTGGCAACCACCGCTTGTGGCCTGTTGGCGGCCGTGGTCTGCTATGACCCGGTATTGTCCAGCCAGCACCTGCAGACGGCAATTGGTCAGTCTGCCCACTTCCAGTTACCGGATGGCTCTGCTGTCAGTCTCAATACCAATACCGTTCTGGTGGCCGAGCAACATCTGCGTTCGCGGCAATTAACGCTGGTACAAGGCGAAGCACTGTTTAAGGTGACACACGCCTGGCAACCGTTTACCGTGGATGCCAACCAGGTGAAGATTCGCGATATTGGTACCGTGTTTAACGTCCGCAATACCGCGCAAGGGGCCATGGTCACGGTGGTGGAGGGCAGTGTAGACGTGATCACTGCGCAGGCACAGCGTCGGCTGACTAAAAATCTCTCGGTGACCACCCGCGGCGCTGCCATTTCTGAAAACCGGTGTACCAGTGCCGAGGCGGCTACCGCCTGGCAGCACGGGCGATTGATTTTTGATGGGCTGCCACTGCGTGACGTGGTGGCCGAATTGCAGCGCTATCACGCTGGCCAGATCACACTGGCGGATGCCCGGGTGGGGCAATACCGCCTATCAGGCGAATACGATATCAATGGCATCGCATCCTTGCTGGCCGTGTTGCCCGAGATTTTGCCCGTGCGTGTCGAAAAACAGGCAGAGGCTGACGTGGTGATCCGGCAGCGTTAATCCGTGCGGTTAAGCCGGATTCGCCGGTTCGATCACGCTGAGTCAGGATCATCCTTAAAAAAAATTTCTAAAGGACATCAACATTGGCGAAGGCTGACACGACATACCCATGTCATTCATTATTTATTCAATGGGAAGAAGATGTCATTTACTCGCAACTCTGCCTTGTTCGCCGCTTTGCTGTCCAGCCTGTCTGTGCATGCCGTCGAGCTTGATATGCCCGCACAACCGCTAGACAAGGCGTTGAAGGCCCTGGCCCACCAGACCGGGGAAAGCATTATTTTTTCAACGGAACTCACCGAGCACAAACAGGCGCCTGCGCTCAAGGGTGACTTGAGTGTGCGGCAGGCGCTGGAAAAGCTGCTGGCAGGCAGCGGGCTGGTGTTAAAAACTACTGCCGCCGGCTATACGCTGACCAAAGCCGCTCCCCCGCCACATACACATAGTGAGCCACAAGACCTGCCAGAGGTCAGCGTGTCTGGGCAAACTGTACAAGAACCCGCCAATGGGCCAGTCAAAGGCTATGTTGCCAAGCGTAGCGTGACGGCGACCAAAACCGATACCGCCCTGATCGAAACGCCGCAATCGTTGTCGGTTGTGACACGTGACCAGATGAACGCACAGGGCGTGCAATCGGTAGGCGATGCCTTGCGCTATACCGCGGGTGTGCAGTCCGAAGCAAACGGGCCAGACCCGCGCGCTGACAATATCGGCATCCGTGGCTTTAGCCTGGGCCGGGACCAGTTCCGCGATGGCTTGCGTAATTACGCATTTAATAATCAGGGCGGTACGGTGGTTGAAGCTTACGGCCTTGAGCGCATTGATTTATTGCGCGGCCCTTCCTCCATTGTGTATGGCCAGGGCGCGCCGGGGGGGCTGGTTAACCTGGTCAGCAAACGGCCCACGGATAAACCGCTGCATGAGCTGGGGTTGACCTTGGGACAGTATGACCGGCAACAGGTGCGTGGCGATGTCAGCCAATGGCTGGATGATGAGGGCGTGTGGTCTTACCGCCTGGTGGGCTTGGTGCAAAAAAGCGATACGCAGATCGACCGTGTCACTGACGACCGCGTCTATCTGGCGCCTTCATTGACTTGGCGACCTTCGGACGCGACCCAGCTGACCTTGCTGACCGACTACCAGAAAAATGACCGTGGCCAGGGCTACCAGGCATTGCCGCGGGTCGGCACGCTTGTGAGCAGCCCCTTTGGCAAAATTTCCACCAGCCGATATGTGGGGGAGCCTGGCCTGGATAAATACGTGCAGGAACGGTATTCGGTGGGCTACCAGTTTGAACATGCGTTTAATGAGCACTTGACCCTGCGCCAAAACCTGCGCTACCAGCAACTGCGCACCGATGCCATTTCAACCTATTTGGTGAGCTTACGCGCAGACCAGCGCAGCATTAACCGGGCAGCGATGGGCACCGATGAAAATGTCGACAATGTGGTGGTGGATACGCATCTGCAAGGGCACTGGTCACATGGCATGTTTGAGCATACGGTGCTGGCGGGGATAGACAGCCAGCGCCTGGATAACCATGTGCTGCGTACATCAGGGACGGCGAGTCCGCTGGATCTGTATACGCCGGTGTATGGAGCGACGCCGGTGAATCTGGTGCTGTCAGCCAATTTGAAGCAACAGCAACGCCAAACCGGGATTTACTTGCAGGACCAAGTAAAAATTGACCGCCAGTGGGTGGCGACCCTCGGGGTTCGTCAGGACCATACCCGCATGCAAACAGATAATGTGCTGAGCCCTGCCGCCTCGTCCTCGCAACGCGATCAGGCCGAAACCTGGCGCAGCGGCCTGGTTTACCTGGCGGAGAATGGCCTGGCGCCGTATGCCAGTTACACGGAGTCGTTTTTACCGGTGATCGGCACCATGTTTGATGGCAAGGCCTTCGCCCCTGAAACCGGCAAACAATATGAACTGGGCATCCGCTACCAGCCTAAAGACAGCCAGACACTGTTGAGCGCGGCCGTCTTTGATTTGCGCCGCCAGAACGTGACCACGACTGACCTGCAGCATCCTTTGTTTAATCTGCAGAATGGGGAGGTGCGTACCCGCGGGCTGGAGCTTGAAGCCAAGACTCAGTGGGACGCCTGGTCGCTGATTGGTAGTTATACTTATATGCTGCCTGAAATCACGCGCAGTAATAATAGCTTGCAGGGGGTGCCGTTCCAGGGCAAAGATCCTAACCATGTGCCTCACCATACCGCCGCATTATGGACCGACTACCGCTTGCCTGGCGGCTGGGTGCCGGGCATGGTCGTCGGCGGCGGCGTGCGTTACACCGGTAGCCGTTTTGGTAACGATGCAAACACCTTCAAGCTGCCGTCTTATACACTGGTAGACTTGGCGGTCCGTTATGATTTGTCCCAGCTGGGCACAAGCTGGAAAGGCTGGCAGTTTGCACTCAATGCCAGTAATTTGTTTGATAAGGAGTATGTGGCCAATTGTGCATACAGTGGCGACGGTTGCAAATGGGGCTACCGTCGTAATGTGATGGCCAATTTAAATTTTCAATGGTAACGAGACACGCACTTGTGGTTTGGCATCGCTGGGTAGGCCTGGCGATGGCCGCTTTTTTGGTCATTGCCGGCTTTACCGGCGCCATCATCGCTTTTCAGGATGAGCTCGATGCATGGCTCAATCCACACCTGTATCAAGCGTTATCGCAACCAGGCCAACCCATGCTGGACGTGTACCAGCTGCAAGCGCAGGCGCAACAGCAGGCGCCCGCCAATACCCGGGTCGATGAATTGCAATTCAAACTGCCACAAATCGCGCTGGAAGATCACCACGCAGAAGCCGTGATCTTCCGCCTCACGCCTGTGGATCCGCAGGCCAGCATCCCGGCAGATCAACTGTTTATCAACCCGCAATCAGGTAAGGTGCTGGGGTCACGCTTATCCACGGCGGGTCCTTTCCAGCGCGAGACGCTATTACCGTTTTTGTATAAGTTGCATTATTCGCTGGCTTTGCCCGGTGTCAGCGGCCGCCTCATCATGGGCATCGTTGCCGTGCTGTGGACGCTGGATACCTTTGTGGCGTTTTTCCTCACCTTGCCCCGGCGGCAGCCACAATCCAAAAGCAGTTACTGGCAACGCTGGAAACCGGCCTGGCTGGTCAAATGGCAAGCTTCGACCACGCGTATCAACTTTGACCTGCACCGTGCAGTCGGGCTCTGGCTGTGCAGCGTGTTGCTGGTCTTTGCCTGGTCCAGCGTCATGTTCAACCTGCGCGAGCAGGTCTATCTGCCCATCATGACCAAGCTGATGCCGTTTGATTTGTCCTGGCGCAGCATCCCCAAATTGCCGCAACCGCTGACCAGCCTGCCCATGCCCTGGCCGCAGGCTCACCAGTTGGCGCAGCAAGCCATGCAAGGCTTTGCAAAAAATCATCAGCTGCAGATTGATTACGAAGACCGTTTGCGTCTGGATCGCGAGCGCGGCGTGTACCAGTATTTTGTGCATAGCTCGGCCGATTTGCGGCAAGACCGGGGCAATACGGCCATTGCGATAGATGCCTATACCGGTGAAATCAAAGGCCACTGGCTGCCGACGCAAGACCAGTCCGGGAACACTTTTAGCAACTGGCTGGGTGCTTTGCATATGGGGCAGGTGTTTGGCCTGCCATACCGTATTTTTGTCTGTGTTACTGGACTCTCGCTGGTGATGATTTCAGTCACGGGCGTGCTGATCTGGAGTAGAAAGCGCCAATCGAGTCGAGTGATTGAAACACTGCAACGCAAAAAATGGCACCGTTCGCTTTCCTAAAAAAATATATTCAGGCAAAACAATCACTTAGTGTCTCATAACAACATATTGTGTTTTTGTGTGTTGAAAATGCATATATATTGATTTATAGTCACGTCCATACGGTATACGGGCACTGATCAGTGCCTGTCTTTAAAAGGGAATCTGGTGCGCGATGGCGATGGCCATTGTCAAGCCAGAGCTGCCCCCGCAACTGTAATCAGCGAGTTGTTTGCTGCTTTGCTCGCCACTGAAGCGATTCGGGAAGGCCAAGGCAAACAATCATGACCTGAGAGCCAGGAGACCTGCCGTGATTTTTTCTTGTTAACGTTTGAGGCGGGGTGTCCTCGGCAGATGCAGTGAGTCCTGTACTGATTGCAAGTCTGGTCTTTAAACGGGTGCAGGTTTTTTCTTTGATTGCTCGACAACGGGTAGGCTATTGCCAGAAAAAATGCGCCCCGCAGCCAGTGCCGTGTCTCTTCCGCCGCCAGCACTGGGAGCCACCATGACACAATACGAATCCATGCAAGCCACGAAACGTGATGGCCGCAAGGAACCGATTAACCTCGACAAGATTCATCGCGTCATTGACTGGGCCGCGCAAGGCCTTAACAATGTGTCGGTGTCACAGGTGGAGCTCCGTTCGCATATCCAGTTTTATGATGGTATCCGCACCGACGATATCCATGAAACCATCATCAAATCTGCTGCCGACCTGATTTCGGAAGAAACCCCGGATTACCAGTACCTGGCTGCACGCCTGAATATTTTTCACCTGCGCAAAATTGCTTACGGCCAGTTTGAGCCACCGCATTTGTTTGACCATGTGACCAACCTGACAGCGCTGGGCAAATACGATCCGCACCTGCTCAAGGATTACAGCCGCGAAGAGTTCGATACGCTGAATGGCTACTTGGACCACTGGCGCGACATGAATTTCTCTTATGCCGCCGTCAAGCAGCTTGAGGGCAAATACCTGGTACAAAACCGCGTCACCAAAAAGATCTACGAGAGCCCGCAGTTCCTGTACATTCTGGTGGCGATGAGCCTGTTTGCCAACTACAAGGGCCAGGCGCGTCTCGATTACATCAAGCGTTTTTATGATGCGGTGTCTACCTTCAAGATCTCACTGCCGACGCCAATTATGTCTGGCGTGCGGACGCCGACACGCCAGTTCAGCTCTTGCGTGCTGATTGAGTGTGACGACAGTCTCGATAGCATCAACGCCACTTCCAGCGCGATTGTGAAATACGTGTCGCAGCGCGCCGGTATCGGCGTCAACGCAGGCCGTATCCGTGCGCTGGGCAGTGAAATTCGTGGCGGTGAAGCACAGCACACCGGCTGCCTGCCGTTCTATAAGCTGTTCCAGTCTGCGGTCAAATCCTGCTCACAGGGCGGGGTACGCGGCGGGGCGGCGACGTTGTTCTACCCATTGTGGCACCTTGAGGTTGAATCCCTGCTGGTCCTCAAAAACAACCGTGGTGTGGAAGAAAACCGCGTGCGCCACCTCGACTACGGCGTGCAGATCAACCGCCTCATGTACCAGCGCCTGATCAAAGGTGAACAGATCACCTTGTTTTCGCCGCATGATGTGCCCGGCCTGTATGACGCGTTTTTTGCCGATCAGGATACCTTTGAGCGCCTGTATACCCAATACGAAGCCGATGACAGCATCCGCAAGCGCAGCTTGCCTGCCGTAGACTTGTTCTCGCTCATGATGCAAGAGCGCGCCGGTACCGGCCGTATCTACATCCAGAACGTGGACCATTGCAACACGCATAGCCCGTTTGACCCGGCTGTTGCGCCAGTGCGCCAGTCCAACCTGTGTATGGAAATCGCACTGCCGACCAAGCCACTCAATGACATCAACGACACCGAAGGCGAAATTGCGCTGTGTACCCTGTCAGCCTTTAACCTGGGCGCGCTGGAATCCCTGGACGAGCTCGAAGGTCTGGCCGACCTCGTGGTTCGTGCATTAGATGCCTTGCTCGAATACCAGGATTACCCAGTCAAAGCCGCGCTCAACGCCACCAATAAGCGCCGTTCACTGGGCGTGGGCGTGATCAACTATGCTTATTATCTGGCCAAAAACGGCACCAGCTACACTGACGATGCTGCGCTGGGCCTGACCCACCGCACGTTTGAAGCGATTCAATACTATTTACTCAAAGCTTCGGTGCAGCTGTCACGCGAGTTTGGTGCCTGTGGTGCGTTTAACGAAACCACTTATGCCAAAGGCATTTTACCGATTGATACCTACAAAAAAGATCTCGACGCCGTGTGCAGCGAGCCGCTGCATCTGGATTGGGAAAGCCTGCGTCAAGAGATTCAAAAAGATGGCCTGCGTAACTCTACATTGACCGCGCTGATGCCTTCCGAGACTTCCAGCCAGATTGCCAATGCCACCAACGGCATTGAGCCACCGCGTGGCCTGGTCTCGGTCAAGCAATCCAAAGACGGCATCTTGCGCCAAGTGGTGCCTGAGATTGACCGCCTGCGTAACCAGTACCAGTTGTTGTGGCGCATCCCCAGCAATGACGGCTACCTCAAGCTGGTGGGCGTGATGCAGAAGTTTGTCGATCAATCGATTTCAGCCAACACCAACTACGACCCAACCCGTTTTGAAGGCGGCCGCGTGCCGATGAAGCAACTGCTGAAAGACCTGCTGCAAGCTTACAAACTCGGCGTTAAAACACTGTACTACCACAACACCCGCGATGGTGCGAGCGAGGGCGGTACGGAAGCCGAGGACGATGGGTGTGCCAGCGGAGCCTGCAAAATTTAAATAAGCATTGACTCAGTGGCTGCGCGGGCAAATTGCTGCGTTGTGCGGTGCGCGAAATCCTCATGTACTCTCGTGTACATTCCGGTTTCTGTGCTCCGTACGCCTTGCACTTTATCCCGCTCGCTCACTGATTCAACGCTTATTGCAGTGGGGTAATAAGTACAATTTAAAAACAGTTTGAGCATTAAACTTAAACATTAGGAACACAGATGGCCTACAGCATCTTCACCAAAACCGATAACGATCAACTCAAAGAACCCATGTTCTTTGGGCAGCCCGTCAATGTGGCGCGTTACGACCAGCAGAAATATCCGGTATTCGAGAAGCTGATCGAGAAGCAACTCTCCTTCTTCTGGCGCCCGGAAGAGGTTGACGTGTCGCAAGACCGTTCCGATTACCAGAATCTGCCCGAGCACGAAAAGCATATTTTTATCAGCAACCTCAAGTATCAGACCTTGCTGGATTCGATTCAGGGCCGTAGCCCCAACGTGGCCTTGCTGCCACTGGTGTCCCTGCCTGAGCTGGAAACCTGGATTGAAACCTGGGCGTTTTCCGAGACCATACACTCGCGTTCCTACACCCACATCATCCGCAATATCGTCAATGATCCGTCGGTGATGTTCGACGACATCGTGCGCAATGAAAACATCACGGCACGCGCTTCGGATATCGCACATTATTACGATGAGCTGATCCAGCAAACCATGCTGTACTCGCAGCTGGGCGAGGGCAATCATGTCATCAATGGCGATACCAAAGTGGTCAACAAGCGCGCGCTCAAAAAGCTGCTTTACCGTTGCCTGATGAACGTGAATATCCTCGAAGCCATCCGCTTTTACGTCAGCTTTGCCTGCTCGTTTGCCTTTGCCGAGCGCAAGGTGATGGAAGGCAACGCCAAGATCATCCGCCTGATTGCGCGTGATGAGGCCTTGCACCTCACCGGCACACAGCACATGCTCAACATCATGCGTTCTGGCCAGGATGACGCCGAGTTTGCCGAGATTGCCGCAGAACTGCACACCGAGTGCTTCGAGATGTTTAAATCCGCCGCCGAGCAGGAAAAACTGTGGGCCGAGTACCTGTTTAAAGATGGCTCCATGATTGGCCTCAATAAAGACATTCTTTGCCAGTACGTGGAATACATCACCAACACTCGCATGGCTTCAGTCGGCTTGCCTCCGGCATTCCCCAATGCCAAAAACAACCCGATTCCATGGATCAACACCTGGCTGTCTTCAGACACCGTACAAGTGGCCCCTCAAGAGGTAGAATTAAGTTCTTACTTGATCGGGCAGATTGATTCAGAAGTATCGGCTGACGATCTCAACGACTTTGAGTTGTAATTGGCTGCGCGGGCAAATTGCGGCGTTGTGCGGTGCGCGAAACCCTTATGTACTCTCGCGTACATTGCGGTTTCTGTGCTCCGTACGCCGTGCACTTTATCCCGCGCGCGCATTAATTGATTGTTTCGCTATTGATTTTAACAAGTCATTTTTAAAATGATCACCATACGCAGCCAGCATACCCGCTTCAGCTTGATCCCGCATGAAACCTTGCTGGAAGGCCTGGAGCGCACCGGGCATGAGGTCGAGTACCAATGCCGTGGCGGCTATTGTGGCGCCTGCCGCGTGCGCCTGCTCGATGGTGAAGTTGAATACCTGGAGCAACCGCTGGCATTTATTGCCAGTGACGAAATCCTGCCATGCTGCTGCGTCCCCAAGTCGGATATCCGGCTCGATTGCGAACTGCGCCCCGAGTTGCAGGTGTTTCAGGCGCAAGAAGAGTTGTTCCCGGCACAAGGGTCACTGTTTGATGACCCGTTCCCCAGCACCGATGACAGCCGCGTTAAAAAACTGGTCAGACGGCGCATCCCCAGAGTACGGAGCACGGCCAGTAATTTATCCTTGTTTTAATCCGGCGTTTTAAGCGCGGGCTTTAGCCATTAGCACACAATAAAAAAGGCGCGAAACCATTCGCGCCTTTTTTATGTGCCTGTTTCGTATGCTGCTGTGACTAGCCCGCGGCACGCGGTGCCGGTCGCACCCATTGCATTTTGAGGTTGGGCGCACGTGTATCCAAATCCGCGACCAGCTTGCAGCTCAAAATCTCGCAGCGCCAATACATCTGGCGAATTTTCTCATCCGCTTCGGCACGGGATTTACCGTACACCTGCAGATTCTCTACCAAGACCCCATTGGCGCTACGTATGGAGTACAAATATTTTCCAGATCTTTTAGCCATAATCGAATTTACCCACCCCGGGAACAATGCGTTGTAAAACATCGTAATTCTTTTAGTTATAAACACCATATCAGAGTTTTTTACTGATGTATACACCGCTAAGCGGTAGATAAGTGATTCAATTCAATACTTTAAGGGGGTATTTGCATAAAACACCTAAAATTTAGTGCCTAAGTTGAACTTTATCGCTCGAAGATTGAGCGCCTATCCCAATAGATAATGCTATATTTACATTAATTAACAATCGTGCATCACACGTTTGGCGATTGCTTGCATTTGTACTATTAAAGGGTATAGTTTATGCTCACCATTGTTGAGACCAGCATCTTTATCAAGTACGCCAAGATGGTATGGAGTGATGAAGAGCGCGTTGAATTTATCAACTGGATTGCCGCAAACCCACTTGCTGGCGATGTGATTCCAAACAGTGGTGGTTGTCGCAAAGTGCGTTGGGCGCGCGATGGCATGGGTAAGCGCAGTGGCGTACGGGTGATTTACGTTAACCAGCTCGAGAAGGGAGAAATTGGCTTGCTGATCGTGTATGCAAAAGCCAAATTTGACAATCTCTCCAGTGACTTCTTGAGTGTTTTAAAACAGGAGTTCATCAATGACTAAAGTTGATCAAGAGATGGCGCAATTCAAGGCAGACTTGCTGGCATCAGTCAAAGAGCTTAAAGCTGGCAAGGTCGCGCGTAGCACGCAGGTAGATGTTTCCTTTGTGGTTTCAGCACGCAACCAGGTGGGGTTGTCGCAAAGCGAGTTTGCAGAATTGTTGGGGGTATCCGTGCGCACTTTGCAAGCCTGGGAGCAGGGGCGGATTAAACCTTCAGGTGCGGCGCAAACCTTGATGCGCATTGCGCATAAACATCCAGAAGTGCTGTTAGAGGTGCGTTGAGTTCGTCTCAACTATTTGCGCAAACTCAAGTTGCTCACTATAAAGAAGTTCAGTGAGTATCTGTTCACGTATTGTATGCTTAGCCACATGACGCTCCATAACAGCTCATAAAAAGCTGTGCTTGAGTCCGAAAGTCTTTACTCCAATCTCCCTTCTGTTTAAACTAAACTAACTAAACTTAGTTTAATTTGGACATCATGCAAATTATCAATATTCACGAGGCAAAAACACAACTCTCTAAACTGGTGGATCAGGCTGTCAATGGGGAATCTTTCATTATTGCCAAAGCGGGTAAGCCGCTGGTAAAAGTCACCCGGCTAGAGGCGACTGAGCCGCCCGCAATCAAGCGTATTGGCTTTATGCAAGGTCAAATTCAGGTGCCTGCAGACTTTGACGAGATGGGCAAAGCCGAAATTTCAACCCTGTTTGGCCTCGAGTAAGATGAAGCTGTTACTCGATACCCATATTTTGCTTTGGGCAGCGGCGGGGGCTGAGCAGTTGCCAAGCAAAGCAAAAGCCCTCATTGAAGATACAGGCAATCAACTCTTCTTCAGCAGCGCCAGTCTGTGGGAAATTGCCATCAAAAACACCCTGGGCCGGGCGGATTTTAAAGTGGACTTGGCCGTATTGCGGCGTAACTTGCTGGAGAACGGTTTTGAGGAGATCGAGATCAATAGCAGCCATGCCATGAGCGTCGCCACCTTGCCAGAGGTGCATAAAGACCCCTTTGATCGCATGTTGCTTGCGCAGACGCAGGTCGAAGGGGTGACGTTAATGACGGCAGATCGCCAGCTCGGCGGCTACCCGGTTGCTTTAATCATGGTGTAGCGACATATTGTTAGGCTGCACTCAGCAGCGTGATATCCATCTGCTGAGTGCAAGGCTGATGCTGTTATGACCTGCATTAAAAAATCCTTTTAAAAAATAGCTCATCATTTACAATCATTAAAAAAATAGCGCGCCAGACTGTTTGATCCCCGTGATTAAACACATACAACAAAACTAGGCGTGCAACGATTTCCTCATCTTGATTCGACCATGACTGGAATGGTTTTGGCTTTGGTGTAAAGGGGTAGGTAGCGCATGCGTGAAACATCTTTAGAGAACCTGATTACGCGGTCCGAAAGGCTGGCCGAGCAAAATTACAGCACCTATTTTGTCCGCGTCATTCTCGTGAGCCTGCTAGGCTTTTTGATTCTGGGATTTGCCATCTTGATGGCCTTGATCCCGTTGGCCTTACTCATCGGCTTGGTCGCGCTGACCTTTGTTGCTGGTGGTGCAGTGCTACTCATCTTGCTTAAGCTGGGCAAATTGCTGATTTTGATGATCTTGCCTGCCTTCTTGATGCTCAAAGCCTCCTTCAAGGTGTTGTTCAGCCGTTTTGACAAGCCAGTGGGCACCGAGCTCACGTCCGACCAAGCGCCTGCGCTGTGGCAAAAAATCAAGTCACTCGAAACCGTGCTCGCAGGCCCCAAAATCAGCCATGTGTTGCTCACTCACGATATCAATGCGGCGATTATTCAATATCCGCGTTTTGGCCTGTTTGGCTGGGAAACCAATTACCTGATGCTGGGCCTGCCGCTGTTGCAAGGCCTGACCGAAGGCGAGGCGATGGCAGTGATCGCGCATGAGTATGGGCACCTGTCTGGCGACCATAGCCGTTGGTCCGGTTTTATTTACCGTTTGCGCTCCACCTGGGCGCGCCTGCACGACATGGCCAGTGGCTGGCGTGACTGGGGCTCGCGCTATGTAGCCAAAATGTTTGGCTGGTACGCGCCTTATTTCAACGCCTACAGCTTTGTATTGGCGCGCAAAAACGAATATCAGGCCGACCATGTCTCGGTCAAAATCGCCGGGGTAGAAAACACCGCCAGCGCCTTGTTACGCGTGCACGTGCTCTACCAGCTCGAAAAAGAATGCCTGCATGCGCACATCCAGCAACGCGTTGCCACTGAGCCCACACCCATGCAAGATAAAAGCGCCGTCTGGCAATCTATCGTCAACCAAACGCTAGAACCAGACACCCTGCATCGTTACATAGACCTCGCTTACACCTACGAGACCAACCATCTCGACACGCATCCCGCCATCAAAGATCGCCTGAAAGCCATAGGCGTTGAGCTTGAAACCCTGAAAACCCTGCCACGCGCAGACAACAGCACCTCCGCCGCCGATGCCTGGCTAGGGGCCGAGCTGCCACACTTCACCCACAAGCTCGATCAAGAATGGCAGTCCAACATCGAGCAAAACTGGAGCGCACGCCATCAGGATATTCAGGCACAAACCGCCACCTTAAATGAACTGCTCGCCAAAGAAACGCTGAGTGCCGACGAGCAATGGCAAGTCATCGCCATAAGAGAAGACCTGACGCCAGACGAACCGCAACGATCTGCCATTGAAGCCTTTGTGCAGCAACACCCTGAGCATTTGCAAGGCCGCTATAGAGTAGGGGTGTACAAACTCCTCGACGACGATGAAACCGGCATTGACGATTTAGAGTACGTGATGACGCAAGACGAATCCGCCATCCTCGCCGCCTGCGAGCAAGCCTACCATTACTACGCCGCCAAGAACCAGGCGCGCGCCGATGAATACCTGCAACGCTACCAAGCCCGCGCCAACAAGTTGCAAGCCATCCACCAGGAGCTCTCCACCTTAACCCCAGCCGCCACGCTGGCACAACACGACCTCGACGACGCCACCGTGCAACAAATCAGGGCCGTCATCGCCAGTGACGCCAAAGATATTAAAAGGGTCTATTTACTCAAGCGCGTATTAGATGCCGACAACACCAAGGGCGACTATCTACTCGCCTTTGAAATGCCCACCTTTTCACTCACCGACCCCTCGAAAAAAGTCATCGAGCGCTTGGTCAGCAAAGAATTTCCCATCCATTTGTTTATTGTCTCGCTCAAGTCTGGCGCGTTTAAGCCATTTAAGAAAAAAATTAAAAAGTTGGGTGTGGGGCCGGTTTATGAAAAGCGGTAGTTTTGTTGAGTATTGATAGCCAGCGCTACCCAAACTTCCGATTTATTGATCAAAAGCGTCATTGATTAGTTTAAGTAATCTGTTGGTCAAGAATGTTGATAGTTGTTTTTCACATTAATTTTTAAATTCTTAAATTTACAATATTTTAATTATTGTTGAGTTCGTCTCTGTGGACGTTTGTGTGGTGTACATGCTAAATTTTTTAAAAATATTATTAATTAACGTGGGAGGCTAATATGAATAAAAGAAAATATCTTTTGCCTTTGGCTGTATTGGCGAACGCATTAACCGCAACTCAATCGCACGCGAACTCCATCGATAGCGTTTCAATTGATAATCAGGAAAAGTCTAAGTTACTTGAAATTGAGACCGCAGAAATCAATAAGTTCGACTTTAGTGATAAGAGCGCATTGAAATTTATTCTTAAACCTAATAGTGACGGTATTTTTTACGCTGATCACTACTCTCATTCGTCGCATAGCTCACATTCCTCGCATCGTTCACACTCATCTGGTTATTAAGTGAGTAAGACTACAACAACGCTCACATTTGATGAGCGTGTTTATTCTGTTGAAACAATACAGAAAGCGGCATATCGATTTATCAATAAACTTTCGGTTGATTTTGAGTTAAAGGATAAATCGATACTTTGCCGTATTACCTTTGATGGGGATCACACAGAACTACACCTCAAAAAAGTAGAGGCGGATTTTAAGAAGGAAGTTCTTGATCAGCACTTACGTCAATTGATTTCTAAAGAAACCGAGACGGTTAGAAATTTAATACTGAG
The DNA here is from genome assembly GCF_056314045.1 of Methylophilus sp. DMC16. Taxonomy (NCBI): domain Bacteria; kingdom Pseudomonadati; phylum Pseudomonadota; class Betaproteobacteria; order Nitrosomonadales; family Methylophilaceae; genus Methylophilus; species Methylophilus sp. DMC16. Next base: position 1,466,890 of record NZ_JBQUZC010000001.1, on the reverse strand, counting down.
TGCGACTTTCTTGAATACGGATTTGCAACAAATTGAGTAAATTTAAAGGGATTGAAAGCTATTCCGCAAAAGACTCGTCTTATGAGTTGCTACCCTTTAAATTTGATAGATTTAATGATGAGCGTTACATCATAACTAATCTTGTTGGCGAGTATCTGCTCATCGAACATGATGATTTAGAAGATTTGGTTCATCGGAAACTAGATGTTACTAGTAGCCTATATTCTCAATTAAGATCCAAGCATTTCATAAGATTGCCGAAAGAAAAGTCACCAATTGAATTATTGGCATTGAAACTGAGAACGAAGTTATCTAGGCTTTCTCAATTTACTAATTTACATATCTTTGTCGTCACACTTCGCTGCGATCATAGTTGCCCATATTGCCAAGTTTCTAGGCAATCAGAAGATAAATCTTCATTTGATATGACTAAGGAAATGGCTGACAGATCTCTTGATTTTGTATTCAAGTCCCCATCTCCAGCTATAAAGATTGAGTTTCAAGGCGGTGAACCATTACTGAATTTTGAACTTATCAAATATATTGTTGAATCTGCTGAGGTTAGAAATCAGATTGCAAATAGAGATCTTGCTTTTGTAATTGCCACAACTCTTTCGTTAATAACTGATGAAATGCTAGACTTTTGCAAGTTGCATAAGATTCAGCTTTCAACTTCACTAGATGGTCCTGAGGTTCTGCATAACTCAAATAGACCAAGACCAAACAAAGATAGCTACCAAAGATTCCTTTCCGGATTAGAGCAAGCAAGAAACAGGCTTGGCTATGATCAAGTCTCAGCTTTGATGACAACAACAGAGTCGAGTCTAGATAAAGTTAAAGACATTATCGACGAATATTTAAAGCTAGGATTTAAGGGTATTTTTTTAAGGCCACTGTCACCTTACGGTTTTGCGATAAAAACAAAAAAATTTATGGCATACAACACCGAGCGATGGTTACAGTTTTATAAAGCTGGCCTTGATTACATCATTGAGCTGAATCGAAATGGAGTTGAGTTCTCAGAGTATTACTCTAGTTTAATTTTGAAGAAAATTCTTACTGCCCAAGAGTCTGGGTATGTTGATTTAATGAACCCTGCTGGTATTGGAATTGCAGCAATTGTTTTTAATTATGACGGCAAAGTTTACGCTTCTGATGAAAGCAGAATGCTTGCTGAAATGGGGGATAAGACTTTTGAGTTAGGTAATATTTTGTCTGATTCCTACGAAGATATCATTCTCTCAGATAAGTTACTTGATGCAATTGAAGAGTCTTTTACGCTAAGTGCTCCAATGTGTTCTGAATGTGCATTTGAGCCATACTGTGGCTCCGAGCCAGTTTATCACCATGCAATACATAAGGATTTTTTGGGGCGGAAGCCTGAGTCAGAGTTTTGTAAAAAGAACATGAGTATTTTTAAACACTTAATTACCCTCATGGAAAATGATTCTGATACAAAAAAATTATTCCTCGGATGGGCTAACCGATGATCAAACTTGGGGGTAAAGTAATCCAAGTTCATGAACTTACTTCTGAAAAAGCAAAGTTATTTTCGTTAAGCTCTAATCCAAACCTACCTCAGGTTTTAAGAAGCTATAAAGCATTCATTACTAGGGCCAAGAATGCACCGAAGGGATTTTCTCATTACATTACGTTTGAGTCTCTAGCCGAAGATATTGAGTTCTCTCAGGGGGAGAATTTTACTGTTTTGCCAGATGAGTTTAGTTACTTGAACGATGAAGATATTGTTCGTATCACACCAAATAAAGAACACATACGGGTTCTATACCGTAAAAGGGCAACAAATAATACGATTATGATTACAGAGCAATGTAATCATTATTGTTTAATGTGCTCACAACCTCCTAAAAATCACGATGATTCCTATTTATTAAGTGAAGCTTTCAATCTCATCAAGTTAATACCCAAGAACACCAAGGAAATCGGTTTTTCTGGCGGGGAGCCCACGTTATTTGGAGAGAGGTTTTTAGAGTTATTAGAGTTTACTAAAAGCCATTTACCTCAAACTGGTATTCATATTCTTTCCAATGGTCGATCTTTTAAAAACATGGATTTTGCTAAAAGATATGCCGACATCAATCATTTTGACATGATGGTAGGTATCCCAATTTATTCAGCAAATCCATCAATGCACGACTATATAGTTCAAAGTTCGGGTGCGCTTGATGAGACCCTGGCAGGTGTTTTAAATCTTAAGAAGCTCAATCAAAAAGTCGAAATTAGAGTTGTTATTCATAAACAATCTATTGATGGCTTATTGGATCTCTGTGAATTCATTGGCCGGAATTTATTGTTTGTTGATCATGTAGCTTTGATGGGGCTTGAAATGATGGGGTTTACTCGTGCAAACTTGGATAGTCTATGGATTGACCCGTTTGAGTATAAAAATATCTTGAGTGATGCCGTGAATGTCTTGGCTAGCTATGGATTAACAACCTCTGTTTATAACCACCAGCTTTGTACTATAAACGAGGATGTTTTGCCTTTTTATCGTAAATCAATTTCTGACTGGAAGAATGAATTTGCACCTGAGTGTGAAGGATGTAAAAGAGCACACGAGTGTGGAGGGTTTTTCTCATCTAGTTTGCTTCATCGATATAGTGATCACATCAAGCCTTTATGAGGCGCTTTCGTAGCAAGTCTCATGAATCTACCTTTTCTAAAGCTAAAAGCTTTTTAGAAATTATTAAATATATCGTTGAGATACTTGCAATACTTATTGCGGGGGCTTGGGCTTATTCTAAATATGTAAAAATAGAAAAGCCTTTAGAAATTAGAACTGCTTCAACGGGTTTTCTTAATTGGAGCAAGTTACCAACAAAAGAGATCTGCTTAGCAAGCTTAGGAGTAACGATAAGGAACATTGGTACCCTTCCATTTGAGGTGAATAAAGTTGTCATCGAGTCTTGGTCGCTTGATGATGCATCACTCAAAAATGCGCATAATTATTTCTCACCTTTTGGCGATAAGAATAAAAAGTTACTCGTTAGGAAAGAGTTTAAAGGGGCGGACTCTACGAGTTTGATTGGAACGTATGGGGTAAACGAAGAAAATGCTACTGACTTTAGTTTCACTTTTAAATATCAACCAAAGAGTGCTGTGTATTTTCTTGCAACAGTTACTGGGCCATACGTGAATATAAAAGAAGGGCGCTGGGGCTTTGTGTGTGATGTCGGGGCAAACTAGGCGGCTTAGCAAATTCATGAGTAATCTGGTCTTTTGCCAAAACCTTAAGTAAATTCATTCTTCACCAATCACATCGCCTTTAATCGGCGCTTGACCACCTGATCTATTCATAATGGCATCAAATTTTTCATAGTCTGCCTGTTGTTGCCGCACGCTAAAAAACTCGGCGGTTTCTAATGCGCTGATTTTTTCTGCCACTGCCATGGCGACAAACTGGTTAATACTGGTGCCATCACGTTTGCTAGCTGCGTCTACCGCATCTTTGAGTGATTGTGGTAAACGTAAGGGGTATGTGGATGCCTTGCTCATTTAAAACTCCTTAAAAACTCTGATGGCAATAGTAGCTGTATGCCAAATCTTTGTGGTGTTAAGCCAAAGTGCTTTTGATTAAAACTGATCAATGCTTTTGCGCCACCATTGACTGCTGCTTCTAGCACCATTTCGTCTGCAGGATCACGTAATTGTGGGCGCCATAAATAATGTGTTTTTACCGGGCTGATAATACTTGCCAAGGTGTTGATGAAAATCTCAGCTTCTTGTGCAGATAAACCAGCCGCTTGGTAATGTATGGGCAGCGTGCATTTGGCCTCGTATTCCATAAACAGTGAGACGCTAGCCATCAGTGTCAGTTCGCCAAGCCTTGCTCTACGAATGATTTCGGCAGAGGCTCCAGATGGGCTGCGCATGCCTGCAATAATGACATCAGTGTCTAGCACAATTTTCATTTTTTTATGATATCACCGGCGATGTTGCTTTGAAAGTGTGGCGTTTTAAGATGAGTGTTATAAAAGCTCAAGTAATCAGCAGCGTGCCATTTATCCTAACGCGGGAAAGTCGTTGTTAGGAATTGCGCTCCTTAGCTTGGTCAACGCAACGCTGCGCTATTAAGACTCTGGCTTAGGCCGTCATTCCTATTCGAGCAAGTATCTCTGGTATGTTTTCTGCGGCGACCGGGCGGCTAAAGAGATATCCCTGTATTTCGTCGCAATGACTGTCGGTGAGAAAAGCCAGTTGCTGCTCAGTCTCTACCCCTTCTGCAATCACCGTGAGTTGCAAAATGTGCCCAAGTTGGATGATTGCCCTGACAATTTCTGCACTGTCCTGGTCTTTATGAAGGTCGCGGATGAAGGATTTATCAATTTTGAGTTTGTCGACGGACAGGCGTTTAAGATAAGACAGGCTGGAGTAGCCGGTGCCAAAGTCATCAATGGCTAGTTTGACACCTATGTGTTTTAGCGTGTGCAGGGTGCTGATGACGGATTCTGTGTCCTGAATCAGGATAGATTCTGTCAGTTCGAGCTCCAGGCATTGCGGGGGCAGGCCGAAATCATTTAGCGCAGAACTGATGGTTTCTACAATATTGCCATGCCGAAACTGGTGTGAGGATAAGTTGATCGCCACCACCAGCTGGGTTTGCCCTTGCTTGTGCCATGCGGCCAGTTGCCGGCAGGCTTCCCGCAGCACCCACTGACCCATCTGGATAATCAGCCCGCTTTGTTCTGCGATGGGAATGAACTCGCTTGGCGGGAGCATCTGTCCATCGGCGTTTTGCCAGCGGATTAAGGCTTCAATGCCACTGATGCGGCCATCAGATAGGCGTATTTGCGGCTGGTAGTGCAGTAAAAACTCATTATTTTTAAGTGCTGTGTGCAGGTCTGTTTGAATACGCATGCGCTTTTGCGCGTCGGCATTCATCTGCGTGACAAAAAAGCGGTAGGTATTACGGCCGCAATCTTTTGCCAGGTACAAGGCGGCATCGGCGTTTTTGCGTAGGGTTTCAAAGTCTTTGCCATCGTTTGGATAGAGGCTGATGCCGATACTGAAAGACGCATGCAGTGTGTTACCGCTGACCTCAAACGGCTCTTGCATGGCGTTAAGAATTTGCTGTGCGGTTTGAGTCACGATATCGGACGCGTGGGCGTTATTGATCAGCAGCACAAATTCGTCACCGCCCTCGCGGCTGAGCATGCAAGCCTCTGGCAGCATACGTTCGAGGCGCCTGACCACCTCTTTTAGCAGCGCATCGCCTATGGCATGACCAAAGCTGTCATTGATCTCTTTGAAGTTGTCCATATCAAGAAACAGCATGGCGAGGCCGTATTCGCGCTTGTTGGCTTGATGGATAAACTGTTCAAAACGCTTGCGCAATAACAGGCGGTTAGGGAGGCCGGTCAGTGGGTCATGGTGCGCAAGATATTCCAGTTTTGTTTCTGCGTCCCGATGTTCGGCACGGATACGCAGGGACTGAATGCCAAACGCCAGGTCATTGGCGAGTTCATCGAGCAGGGTGACCTCTTCAGCAGAAAACGCATAGGTGCGGGAGGCGTAGATCGTGATCACGCCTATGGTCTGTTTTGCTACTTTGAGTGGCAAGGCGATGCATGAAAGCAGGCCTTCCTGGCTGGCGAGGTCGCCCAAATTATTCAAGCGGGCTGCATTGGGGTAGTCCTGGATAATCTCTACACGCTCGGATTGAAAGGCTTTCACGGCCAGGCTGATTTCCGGTGTTTGCTGCTCAAGCGCAATCGTCTTCGTCAGCTTTTGACCGGCCATTGCGGCAATACGCAGCGGTTGGTAGGTGCCATAGTTGGGATAACCCACCCAGGCCAGCGGATAGCCTCCGGATTCGATCACCAACTGGCAAATGTCGTTGAGCAGGTGCTGTTCGTTTTCTGCATGAATGAGCATCTGGTTACAGCTACTCAACAAACGCAGTGAACGATTGAGTGTCAGCATTGCTTTTTCGGACTGCTTTTGTTGGGTGATATCACGCAAGATGCAAAGCACCCCCGATACCTCGCCGATGGCATCTTTTTCCTGAACAAGACGAAGCTCTATGACGCGGTCATGCGGCCAGTGGCTCTCAATGGTGCAGGCGGTTTCTTGCTCTAGGGTTTGCAAAATCGCGTGGTGAATTTTTTTGCGTTCTGCTGGCGTGGCAATCTGGTCAGATTCAAGCAGGGTCTTACCCAGCAGCGTGGATTCCTCTATGCCAAACAATGCTGTGAGAGAGGGGCTGACGTAGCTGTATCTGGCATGCTGGTCAAAGCGGGTAATATGGTCGGGATGGTTTTCAATCAGTGCGCGTAAACGTTTTTCACTTAACTTGAGTGCCGTGATGTCATGCGCAATCGCAAGGGCGCCCACCACGTTGTTATCACTATCCAGCTCGGGGACGGCATGAATTCTGAGCACCTTGGTGTGGACATTCGGACCATCAGGCAGCCGGTCTAGAAAAAAATCAAACTCGATATCCGTGCCTGTTTCTATGACGCCGCGGATTTTTTCTTGGTAGTGTTGTAAAGCGACGGAGGAGGGTCTGAGCGAGCTGGGTGTTTTGCCTTGAAGATCTTTAGCAGGTTCACCAATCAGTTTTATTGCGGCTGGATTGAGATAAGTGCGTTTGCAATCACGATCATAATGGATGACAGGTTCATGCAAATAATCAGTCAGCATGATGAATTTTCTGTCATCAGCAGCCATGGTTGTAACCCCTGAAAAATGTAGTTTTATTCGTTAAAGAATAGCACACAAACTTAATTGTTTTGACTTCACTTTACGAGACGCGAGTGCTGACCGTTTTACAGGCCTGCACACTTGCTTCAAGCATCTGGACTCAGTGTTTCAACGGCGGGGCTAGCAAAGTTTCACTCTCTATTCGACTTGAGTTTGTAGCCAAGTAAGCAATCAGCGTTGCTGCTAAATTAGGTCGCCTGAATGTTGTGAGGGATAATAGCGGTTTTCGCTCAAACGTCATTTTCGGAATCCCCCATGGAAGTTAAAGTCAATTTTCTCGATAAGCTCCGCCTTGAAGCCAAGTTTGATGACTTCACGGTGATTGCCGATCAGCCTATCCGCTACAAGGGCGATGGCTCGGCGCCGGGGCCGTTTGATTACTTTTTGGCTTCGTCTGCGCTGTGTGCGGCGTATTTTGTGAAGCTGTATTGCAGCACCCGCAATATTCCAACCGAAAACATCCGCTTGTCGCACAACAATATTGTGGCCCCGGAAGACCGCTACAAGCAGATTTTCAAGATTCAGATTGAGTTGCCTGCGGATATCTCTGAAAAGGACCGCATTGGCATTTTGCGCTCGATTGACCGCTGCACGGTGAAAAAAGTGGTGCAGACCGGCCCTGAGTTTGTGATTGAAGAAGTGGCAAGCCTGGATGCCGATGCGCAGGCCTTGCTGACGGTGAACCCGGCGGCGGAGACGCAGACGTATATCACCGGCAAGGATTTGCCGCTGGAGCAAACCATTGCCAATATGACGGGCTTGCTGGCGAGCCTGGGCATCAAGATCGAGATCGCTTCTTGGCGCAATATTGTGCCTAACGTGTGGTCGCTGCATATCCGCGATGCGCATTCGCCCATGTGCTTTACCAACGGCAAAGGCGCGACCAAGGAAAGTGCGCTGGCCTCGGCGCTGGGTGAGTATATTGAGCGGCTGAGTAACAACCATTTTTATGCCGGGTCTTACTGGGGCGAAGACATTGCCAATGCCGACTTTGTGCATTATCCGAACGAGCGCTGGTTTAAGCCGGGGCGCAAGGATGCGTTGCCGAAAGAGATTCTGGATGACTACACGCGGGCCATTTACAACCCCGATGGCGAGTTGCGTGGCTCACATTTAATTGATACCAACTCTGGCAATCGTGAGCGCGGCATTTGCGCGCTGCCGTTTGTGCGGCAGTCAGATGGCGAGGTGGTGTATTTCCCGTCTAACCTGATTGAAAACCTGTACGCCAGCAATGGCATGAGCGCAGGCAATACGCTGGCCGAGGCGCAGGTGCAATGCTTGTCCGAGATTTTTGAGCGGGCCGTCAAGCGCGAGATTATTGAAAGTGAAATGGCGTTGCCGGATGTGCCGCCAGCGGTGCTGGCCAAGTATCCCGGCATTGTGGCGGGCATTGAGGGGCTGGAGGCGCAGGGCTTTCCGGTGCTGGTGAAAGATGCGTCGTTGGGCGGGCAATATCCGGTCATGTGCGTGACGCTGATGAACCCGCGCACCGGTGGCGTGTTCGCCTCGTTTGGCGCGCACCCAAAACTGGAAGTCGCGCTAGAGCGCAGCCTGACCGAGTTGCTGCAAGGCCGCAGTTTTGAAGGCCTCAACGACTTGCCGCAGCCGACCTTTGTCAGCGAGGCGGTGACCGAGCCGAATAACTTTGTTGAGCATTTTATTGACTCTAGCGGTGTGGTGTCGTGGCGCTTTTTCAGTGCCAAATCGGACTACGAATTTGTCGAGTGGGACTTTTCAGGTGATGGCGACAATGCCAACGCTGAAGAAGCCGCGACCTTATTCGGCATTTTGGCTGAGATGGGTAAAGAGGCGTATGTGGCGGTGTATGACCAGCTGGGCGCGACGGCATGCCGCATCTTGGTGCCTGATTATTCTGAGGTGTATCAGGTGGAAGACCTGGTGTGGGATAACACCAATAAAGCGTTGTTGTTCCGCGAAGATATCCTGAACCTGCATCAGTTGGACGATGACCGCCTGCAGGCCTTGCTGGAGCGGCTGGAGAATAACGAGCTGGATGACTACAGCGATATTGCAACCTTGATTGGCATCCAGTTTGACGAGAACACGGTATGGGGCCAGCTCACGGTGCTGGAGCTTAAGCTACTCATCAACCTGGCGTTGCAGCAGTTTGAAGAGGCGCAAGATCTGGTGGGGGCGTTTTTGCAGTACAACGACAACACCCTGGAACGCGGTTTGTTTTACCAGGCCCTGAATGCAGTGCTTGAGGTGGAGCTAGACGAGGAGCTGCACCTGGCCGATTACGAGCTAAATTTCCGCCGCATGTTTGGTGACGCGCGCATGGATGCGGTGCTAGGCGCTGTCGATGGCAGCGTGCGCTTTTATGGCCTGACGCCGACCAATCTGCAGCTGGATGGGTTGGACAGACACCATAGACTGCTGGACAGCTACCGAAAATTGCATGCCGCACGCGCCAAGGCTGCGGCCGCTTAGGCGCGCTGCCCAAGTGCCATTGGCGATGACTTAGGCATGAAGCCCGTCAGTTCTTCATCTGCATTGCATCCACGCAATCTGCACCGCGAGGGCTATGACTTTGCGCTGCTGGTGCAGGCGCATCCGGCCCTGGCGCCCTATGTGCGCCCGAATGCCTATGGCGATGACTCGATAGACTTTGCTCATCCGCAAGCGGTAAAAACCTTAAACCAGGCCTTGCTCAAGCAGTATTATGGCGTGGCGGTGTGGGATATTCCCAAGCATTACTTATGTCCGCCTATTCCTGGCCGGGCCGATTATGTGCATTACCTGGCGGATTTGTTGACAGAGTCTGGTCATACGCAATCTGCGCGTTTGCTCGATATCGGCACCGGCGCCAATCTGGTCTATCCGCTGATTGCGGCCCAGGCTTATGGCTGGCAGTGCTTGGGCGTGGATATTGACGCCAAGGCCTTGCGCAATGCACAGCAGCTGATCGAAGCCAATGGCTTGCAGCCACTGATTTCTGTGCGCCAGCAGCCAAATATGGCGGCGATTTTTAAAGGCGTGATCTTGCCGGGCGAACAATGGACGCTGACCATGTGTAACCCGCCTTTTCATGCCTCGGCGGCTGAGGCACAGGCGGGCACTCAGCGTAAATGGCGCGGGCTGGGCAAGCGGCCACCGCAGGCGCTGAATTTTGGTGGGCAAGCCAATGAGCTGGTGTATGAGGGCGGTGAGGCAGCGTTTTTAACCACCATGATTCATGAGAGCAGGCATTTTGCCCAACAGTGCGTATGGTTTACCACGCTGGTCTCCAAAGCCAGCAACCTGCCGTTGGTGATGCGTGAACTCAAGAAAGCGCGGGCACTGACGGTAAAAACGGTGGAGATGGCGCAAGGCCAGAAGCAAAGCCGCTTTGTGGCGTGGACGTTTCAGACGATCACCACGCAAAAAAGTCCGTCATCCGTGGCTTGATTGGATGCAGACATTTTTTAAATACAGTGTTTGCGTAAATAGCGGGTATAATGTAGCTACCCTGTGAACTACCAATCCTCACAGCGGCCTTGTCATAAATCATCGATATAATCCTCGTTTGTCCAGATTGGTGTTGCTGCGGCAACAGACCAACGCCCAATAATTTGTTGCATGCTTGTCGTTTGTGATGGGCGATGCACACTATTAAAGTTGAATAACCTTGTCACAAGAAAATACCCCTGCAAACACGACGTTTGCTGATTTGAATTTGTGCGCGCCTGTGTTGCGCGCGATTGCCGATGCCGGCTATACCTCACCGACGCCGATTCAGGCGCAGGCGATTCCTTATGTATTGCGCGGTGGCGATTTACTGGCCGGAGCGCAAACCGGGACAGGCAAAACCGCTGGCTTTACCTTGCCGATTTTGCATCGCTTGTCTGAAAGCCCGTTAAAACAAACCGCCGCAGGCAAGCCGCGTTGTCTGATTCTGTCGCCAACGCGCGAGCTGGCGGCGCAGATCGGCGAGTCAGTGACCACTTATGGTAAATATCTGCCGCTGAAAAGCATGGTGGTGTTTGGCGGGGTAGGGATTAACCCGCAAATCAGCCGCTTGAAAAAACCACTCGATATCATGGTAGCGACGCCGGGCCGCTTGCTCGACCTCACCAACCAGAAGGCGCTGGATTTGTCTGGCATTGAAATTCTGGTGCTGGATGAAGCCGACCGCATGCTGGATATGGGCTTTATTCACGACATTAAAAAAGTGCTGGCCTTGCTGCCCAAGCAGCGGCAAAACCTGCTGTTCTCGGCGACGTTTTCCGATGAAATCAAACAGCTGGCAGATAATCTGCTGAATAACCCGGACCTGGTGGAAGTGGCGCGTCGTAACACCTCAAACGCGCTGATTGAGCAAAGCGTGCATATGGTGCCGCAGTCGCACAAGCGTGAGATGGTGAGCTTTTTGATCAAGCAACATCAGTGGGAGCAAGTGCTGGTGTTTACACGCACCAAACATGGCGCGAACCGGCTGGCGGAGAAGCTGGTAAAAGACGGCATCCCGGCCATGGCGATTCATGGCAACAAGAGTCAGAATGCCCGCACGGCGGCGCTGGCTGAGTTTAAAGCGGGGGGGATCACGGCACTGGTGGCGACCGATATTGCTGCACGTGGCCTGGATATTGACCAGCTGCCACAGGTAGTGAATTTTGAGCTGCCTAACGTGCCCGAAGACTATGTGCACCGCATCGGCCGGACTGGCCGTGCTGGCGCCACTGGGGCGGCGGTGTCGCTGGTGGATAGGGAAGAACTCAAATTGTTGAAAGACATTGAGAAGCTGATCAAGCGTGAGATCCCCAAGCTGCAGGTAGAGGGCTTTGTCGCCCCCGAAAAAAGCAGTGAAGAGCCGGATCGGCCATCACGGACTCAGCCTCGCGGTCAACGGCCAGCGCCTAAATCGGGCCAGGCGCCCCGTGACGCATCGCGTAGTCAGAAACCAGGCCAACCCAGGCAACATCAGCCTAAACCAGGCCAACCCAACGCTGCCCCAAGCAACCCGCGCAACGCTGGACAACACGCTGGCCAGAAAAAACCGGCGAATGCATCTGGACATCCTGCTGGTCAGCAAAAATCCGCGCGTCAGCCTGGGGGCCACAAACCACAAGGCGGCGCGTTATTTAGCGCCAGACCGGTGCCGAAAGCCGGTTAATGCGGATTTGGGTGGATGCCGATGCCTGCCCGGGCGTGATCAAGGACATCCTGTTTCGGGCGGCGGAGCGTAGTCAGGTCATGACTACCTTTGTCGCCAACAAAGTTCTCTATGTGCCGCCCTCAGCCTATTTGCGCGCCTTGCAAGTCGCCAAGGGCTTTGATGTGGCAGATAACGAGATCGTGGCGATGCTGGAAGCGGGCGATTTGGTGATTACGGCAGATATTCCGCTTGCCGCGCAGGTGATTGAAAAGCAAGCGCATGCGTTGAATCCACGCGGGGAGTTTTATTCGGCAGAGAATATCCGCGAGCGACTGGCTATGCGCGACTTTATGGAATCACTGCGCGCCAGCGGGGTGGAAACGCAGGGCCCCAATGCTATGCAGGCGTCTGACCGCCACGCGTTCGCGCGGCAACTGGATCAGTTTTTGGCGCGCAAACGCATGGACTAGGCTAGCCTTGCTAAGCGTATGCGTTGATTACCGTTTGACGTCTGCTGCCAAGGTTACGTCTGTATAGCAGGCCAAGCAACAGGCCGCCCGCCAACAGATTCAGGCTGATGCTGGATTCAGGCACCGGTGTTACGACCGACCAACCGATGGCCGCCATGCCTGCATAATCCAGATCGGTAAAATATTTGCGTGTGCCAGGGGTAATGTCTGGGTCCATCATCGTCTCCTGCAGTGTTCCGCCAACCGTGCTCATGGTGCCTGGCGCCCAGTGCGCCAGGTCATTGCTGAGGGCGACGGTCCCGGTTTCGCTACTGTTAAAATTGCTGCCGTTCACCTGTGCTTCAAACGAGGGGGCCAGGCCAAAGCCAAGCACGTGGGCAATTTCGTGTACGGCCACCGTGTAAAAATCAAATTGGGTATTGGTCAACCCTGCCTGATCCTGGCCAAAATACCATGAGGTTGAACTGTTGAAGCTGATCATGCCACCCCAGGTGGCAAAGTCGGTGGCACTGTTACCCGTGGTGTTAGTCTGGCCACGGTCGACGGCGTTGGCGCAAAAGCTGCCTAGCCCACTGCATGAATAGCCGCCGGAGCCGCCTGCACCAATGGTGAAGCCACCAAGGTTATCGCTACCCACATATATTTTGATCACATTTGCCGCCACACTCAGATTGGAGAGCGTTTGCGTCTGATTAATATCCGAGGGGTCAAGAATCAGACCCTGGAAGTTGTTGAGGCCGCCTGAATTAATGGCGCTTAGTGAGTCGGTAATACGGGTTTCAAACACCGAGGCAGCCGCATTGAGGGTTTGAATGTTGGTGCTGTTAAAGAAGCCGCTGGTATCGTAACTAAAGTCAAATTGGATATCAATATTGGCAAATGCGGACGGGGACGCCACGAGCAGGGCAGTGAGAGACCAGGTTAACAATTTCATCGCAGACGTATCCTCTTGATAAGTAATTTAGAGTTGTTTTAATCGCAGTATAGCGATTTTATGTCTGCTGTTGAGCATACTGCCGTGTCTGGGCTAAAAATAGCCATGATGCATCCTGCGTTTAGGGCAAAATGCGACAGCATGCCACCCGATGGGGACTGCAAGAGGCTTAAGCCGACTGATATAGATGGTGCTGCTGGATATACTGGAGCACAGACGCAGGCAACTGGTCTGTCAAATTCTGGCCTGGATGCGCCAGTGCTGTACGGATGCCGGTCGAGGAAATCGCTGGTGGGCTCTCGGGCAAATAACCGATGAAGCCATGCGTGGCTGAAGAGCATTGGCTGCTAAACGCTGCGCCAGCGAGGAATCTTTGTGTGTGTTCTGCATGCAAAACCAGCTCGGTTCTCAAGTCTGCACGGTGCACAACCAACAGATGGCAATACTCCAGCAGCTCCTGCCAGCGGTGCCAGGTCGGCAATTGCTGGTAGCTATCCTGGCCAATGAGCAGGCAGAGGGATTGCTCGGGGAAACGCTGGCGGAGCAGGTGTAACGTCTCTACGGTGTAAGAGGGGCCCTGACGATCCAGTTCACAGCTGTCGAGCACGTATTGCGGATGCGCCTGAATGGCAAGCTTGACCATGGCAGCACGGTGTTGCGCCGTAACCGCCGGGGCAGTCTTGTGCGGAGGCAAGGCGGCAGGCACAAAGCGGATTTGCGTACAGTGCAGCGTGTCCAGCACGGTCTGTGCGAGCGCCAGATGCCCGTTGTGGATGGGGTTAAAGGTGCCGCCGAAAATGCCTATGCATTCCATCTTCATGACTCTTTGGGTAGATTATGGCGTTGCGCATCTAGGATTGCACAAGCCAAACGCCTGCCAGCGTGATTAAGCGCGGACGTGGCCGTCACCCAGAACGACATACTTGAGGGAGGTTAAGCCTTCCAGACCGACCGGGCCACGCGCATGCAGTTTGTCGGTAGAAATACCGATTTCTGCACCAAAGCCATATTCAAAGCCATCGGCAAAGCGGGTAGAGGCATTGACCATCACACTGCTGGAGTCCACTTCACGCAAAAACTGGCGTGCCTTGGTGTAGTTTTCGGTCACAATCGCCTCAGTGTGCTGGCTGGAATACTTGTTGATATGCGCAATCGCTTCATCCACGCCACTGACCACCTTGCAAGAGATAATCGCGGCCAGATATTCGGTGTAATAGTCTTCTTCAGTCGCCGCCTTTGCCTGTGGCACGATGGCACGCGTTTCGTCGCAACCACGAATTTCCACACCTTTGCCTAGCAGCATCTCGGCCAGTTGAGGCAAGGCAGTGTTGGCGATGCTGCGTGCGACCAGCAGTGACTCTGCCGTGTTGCAGGTGCCCAGTCGCTGGGTTTTGGCGTTTTCGAGAATACGCACGGCTTTGGCCAGGTCAGCTTCGTCATCGACATAGACATGGCAGTTGCCATCCAGGTGTTTGATCACAGGGATGCGGGCATCGTTGCTGATGCGCTCGATCAGGCCTTTGCCACCGCGCGGCACGATCACATCCACATATTGTTTCATGGTGATGAGTTCACCGACGGCAGCGCGGTCAGTGGTCTCGACCACGAGCACGGCCGCTTGTGGCAAGCCCGCTTGTTGCAGACCCTGATGCACGAGTTTGGCCAGCGCCTGGTTGCAATGAATGGCCTCGGAGCCGCCGCGCAGAATGCAGGCGTTGCCGGATTTGATACACAAACCCGCCGCATCGACCGTCACGTTAGGACGGGCCTCGTAAATAATGCCGATCACGCCCAGCGGTACGCGCATCTGGCCGATCTGGATGCCGGAAGGACGGTATTTGAAATTGCTCATTTCGCCAATCGGGTCTGGCAAGCTGGCAATTTGCTCCAGGCCTTCTGCCATGGTTGCCACCGATTTCTCGCTCAATGTCAGGCGGTCCAGCATGGCGGCTTCCATGCCATTGGCTTGGGCGGCTTGCAGGTCTTGCTGGTTGGCGGCGAGCAGGGCTTTTTCGTGCTGACGGATCAGGGCAGCAATATTGCGCAGCGCCTGGTTCTTGGTGTTGGTGTCAGCTTTTGCCATCAAGCGGGAGGCGGCGCGTGCCTGCTCCCCCAGTTGTTTCATATAGTGTTGAATGTCCATAATCGCTATTCTAACTGAAAACCTTAACGAGACCTGCCTGCCGCAGCTCTGGCCGTCTTGTTGGCTGCCATGCGCGCAATGCCTGTACATAGCCTTGACAGCTCCAGCCAGGCATCGCCATCGCCCACGCCTTTTGCCATGCGGTCTATGTCAGACAGTTTTTGCAAAGCAGCTTCGATATGTTTTTGCGGTAAAAATTCCAGCGCGCGCCTGACTAATTGCTGGCGGTCACCAAATAGCCTGGCTTGACTCAGCGCGGCTTGCATGGCGATGCCTTGTTGCATGGCCAGCCTGACTTGCAACAATGGGCGGAACAGCCAAATCAGCGGATTCATGACCGCCACCGCGGTTTCGCCTTCTTCGCGCAGGCCTTCGAGCATGCGCATGACGCGTTGCGGGTCGCCTTGCAACATGGCTTCCCCCAGTTGCGAGACGTCAAAGCGGGCCACATTAAGCACGCATTGGCGGATGGCGTCTTCACTGAGCGGGCCGGGTGGGTAGAGCAAGCCCAGTTTTTGGATTTCCTGATGGGCGGCCAGTAGATTGCCTTCGACCTGCTCGGCAATAAAGCGGCGCGAGGCTTCATCTGCAGTTTGCTGTTGCATGGCCAGTCGCTGCGCAATCCACTCCGGTAGTTGTGCCAGTGGCACCTGATTCAGTACCAGCAGCACCCCATGTTGCGACAGGGCTTCATACCAGGCGCTGCTGGTCATGTCACGGTCTGGGGCGGGCAGGGTGAGGATGATGGTGGTATCAGCCGCAGGCTGTTCTGCCAGTTGCTGCAAGGCTTTGGCGCCTTCCACGCCGGGCTTGCCGGTGGGGAGGTTGATTTCAAGAATCCGTTGCTCGGCAAACAGCGAAAAGCTCTGCAGAAACTGGCTGACTTGTGCCCAGTTGAAGTAGCGCTCCACTGTAAAACTGGCACGCTCTTGCGCGCCATGTTGGCGTGCGGCGGCGCGGATCTGGTCTATGGCCTCGGTGATGGAGAGGGGCTCATCGCCCGCCAGCACGAACAAATGCTGTTTGGGAGGCAAATATTGCGTAAGTTGCGCCGCCTGAATGCGCATGGCTATTCGGCTTTTTTAAGGGCAGACAGTCGTCGCATGATGCCGTTGAGCACGTCTAACTGCATGCTGTCACTGAGCATTTTTTGCTCGGCCTGCTTGGCCAGCAAGTTGGCGTCGTTATAGGTATAGTCACGACGGCCTTCCATGATCAACGGCAGTGCCCAAGTTGGCTCACCGGTGACTTTGGTACGGTATTGCACGCGGTAGTACAGCTCGTATTCTCGCACCACCCCGGTCCCGCTCAGAGACAGAATACGTTGTTCGTTTTCTTCTTTGAGCAGTTCCAGCTGTAGTTCAGCTTCTTCTGCGTCGGTCACAACCTTGACACCCTGTTCTACCAAGGCCTTTTTGAGCGCAATGTTGATTTGCGTAGAGCCCTTGATGAAAATGGTTTTAAAGGCAATCGGTGACGGTTGGCGCAGGTGAAACCCGCAAGCAGACAAGAGCGCCGTCAGCACGGCGATGCTGCACCACAGGGTGATCGCGTGAATCCAGCGGGTAGGGGTTGTCTGCTGCACAATGCGCTCCTCGAAAGAAAGGGCTAAGCCACCACAATATTAATCAGTTTGTTGGGCACGACGATGATTTTTTTCACGCTGCCTTCATTCAGGAATTTTTGGACGAAGTCCTGATTAACGGCAGTCGCTTCAATCTGCTCTTTGGCCATGCTCTTGGGGATGCTGATGCTGCCACGCAGCTTGCCATTGACCTGCACCACGTATTCCACCTCGTCCTGTACCAGGGCTGAGTTGGCTGGTTCTGGCCATTTGGCAGACAGAATGTCTTCGCCAAGTTTGAGCGATTGCCACATGACTTGCGTGATGTGCGGTGCAATCGGTGATAACAGGCGCAACAGGATGCTGTAGCCTTCAAACGCCACGGCGATCCAGTCTTTTTCTGCCTCTTTTTGCACTTTCTCCAGCGTGTTGAGGATTTTCATGCAGGCAGAGGCCACCGTGTTGAACTGTAGCTTGCCCAGATCGACATTGGCCTGTTTGAGCACGCTGTGCACTTCACGTCTGTGGTTGGCCAGCTCGCCGGTCAGTTTGTTTGGCAGGTCAGCCGGTGTCTGTTGGGACAAGACATGGCCAAAATTCCATACCCGTTTCAAGAAACGGTGTGAGCCTTCCACGCCACTGTCTGACCACTCCAGCGTTTGTTCTGGCGGCGCCGCAAACATCATAAAGAAGCGGGCAGTATCCGCGCCATATTGTTCAATCAGCGATTGCGGGTCGACGCCATTACGCTTGGACTTGGACATGGTGCCTATGCCCTGGTAGTCAATAGCCGAGCCATCTTTGAGCAGCTTGGCACCAGTCACCTTGCCGTTGTTATCGTGTACCAGCTCGACTTCTTCTGGCGCAAAATATTCAATACCGCCTTTAGCCGTGCGGCGCGAGAAGATATGATTCAGCACCATGCCTTGTGTCAGCAGGTTGGCAAATGGCTCATCATAATTGACCAGGCCGAGGTCGCGCATGACCTTGCTCCAGAAGCGGGAGTAGAGCAAGTGCAGAATTGCGTGTTCAATGCCGCCAATATACTGGTCTACCGGCATCCAGTGATTGGTCTGTGCATCCACCATGGCTTCATTGCTAAAGCCTGAGGCATAGCGTGCGTAGTACCAGCTGGAATCGACAAAGGTGTCCATGGTGTCAGTTTCGCGCTTGGCGGGCTGGCCACATTTGGGGCAGGTGCAGTTTAAAAAGTCTTCGCGCTTGTTGAGCGGATTGCCTGAACCATCCGGGACACAATCTTCCGGTAATTTCACCGGCAGCTGGTCGTCGGGCACAGGCACATCGCCACAGCTGTCGCAATGAATGATCGGAATCGGGCAACCCCAGTAGCGCTGACGGGAAACGCCCCAGTCGCGCAGGCGCCAGTTGGTCTGCTTGCCGCCCAGATTTTTTTCTGCCAGATCAGCTGCCACAGCCTCAACTGCTTCTGCGTAGCCCAGATCGTTATATTTGCCAGAGTGGATGCACACGCTTTTGGTTTTATCGCCATACCACTCTTGCCAGGCTGCCAGGTCAAATTCCTGACCGAGCACGCTGATCACTTGTTTGATCGGCAGGTTGTATTTTTTGGCAAAGCCGAAATCACGTTCGTCGTGCGCAGGCACGGCCATGACGGCGCCTTCGCCATAGGTCATGAGCACATAGTTGCCTATCCACACCGGCACTTGCTCGCCGGTCATCGGGTGGGTGACGGTCAGGCCGGTGTCCATGCCTTCTTTTTCCATGGTGGCCATGTCGGCTTCCATGACGGAGCCTTGCTTGCATTTGTCGATAAATGCTTGCAGCGCCGGGTTTTGTTGCGCAGCTTGTGTCGCCAGCGGATGCTCGGCTGCCACGGCACAGAAGGTCACGCCCATGATGGTGTCGGCACGGGTGGTGAATACCCACAGTTTGCCGTCATCAATCAATTGGCCGTCATTGTTTTTGATGTCGTGCGTAAACGCAAAACGCACGCCCACGCTCTTGCCTATCCAGTTAGCCTGCATGGTTTTGACACGCTCAGGCCAGCCTGGCAGTTTGTCCAGATCATCCAGCAATTGCTGTGCGTAGCCGGTGATGTTGAGGTAATAGCCAGGGATTTCACGTTTTTCTACGATCGCCCCCGTGCGCCAGCCGCGGCCATCAATTACCTGCTCATTGGCGAGCACGGTCTGGTCGACTGGGTCCCAGTTCACCACCTGGGTTTTTTTGTAGGCGATGCCTTTTTCCAGCATGCGCAAAAACAGCCACTGGTTCCATTTGTAATAGTCAGGCTGGCAGGTGGCCAGCTCGCGGCTCCAGTCAATGGCAAAGCCCAGTGACTTCAACTGCTTGCGCATGTAGGCAATGTTGTCATATGTCCATTGCGCTGGTGGCACGCTATTCTGAATCGCTGCGTTCTCGGCAGGCAAGCCAAACGCATCCCAACCCATGGGTTGCAACACGTTAAAGCCTTTCATATGGTGATAGCGGCTTAATACGTCGCCGATGGTGTAGTTACGCACATGCCCCATATGCAACTTGCCACTTGGGTAGGGGAACATCGACAAGCAATAGTATTTGGGCTTGTGACTGTCTGCCTTGGCCTGAAAACTCAGCTTGCTGTCCCAGTGCTGTTGGGCCTGTTGCTCGACTTCTTTAAATGGATACTGCTGTTGCATGCTGAAATGGGTTTGAAATAAAAAACAAGATTATACCTGACTAAGGTTCTGCTGGATGGTGGGGATGATTTTCCTGAAGCGGAATTTTTAACGCCTGCATATCCACGTAAGTGGTGGTTGATATTAACCAATTCTGAATCGGATTGGTTTTTTTGGACCAGTGATTAAATTGATTTATCATTAATATATAGTCATAAAATAGATTATTTTTATAACAATCATATAGTTAATAATTATCGCGATATGTTGGCATGTTGTTTGCAGCCTTGACACACTCTGTTGTCATTTTTGGGGTTACACACATGCAAAAACCAAGAAAAAAACTGATTGTCGTTGCGACGGCATTTTCATTACATGCCTATGCGCTACAGGGGCTGGCAGAAGAACAGTCTCAAGCGAGCAAGTCGGTGGCGCTGGATAAACTCGAAGTCCGTGGCATTTTGCCCGACCGCCTGGACTCCGTGCCGGGGTCATACGATTTAATTGATGAAAAAGCACTGATGGAGCGCCGCCCATTCTCAATTCAGGAAGCGTTGAACAATGTGCCTGGTGTGAATGTCGTTGGGGAGAATACATTTGGTTTGGGCGTGAATATCGGGATTCGGGGATTAAACCCTCGCCGGACTTCACGTACCTTGTTAATGGAAGATGGGATGCCTATCTTTCTGGCGCCTTATGGAGATCCGGCAGCGCATTACACCACACCGCTTGAGCGTGTACAGCGTATTGAAGTTGTAAAGGGGTCCGGCCAGATTCTTTATGGACCACAGACCGTGGGCGGCATGATCAACTTCGTGACTCGGCCTGTGCCAACGGATGGACAAGTGCATGGAAATGTACAGGCGACGTTGGGTAACCATGACTTTAGCAGTCTTTACGGCACGATAGGCGCTGGTGATGAGCGTGGAGGACTGATGATAGATGCCCTACATAAAAAAGGCGATGGCATCCGCAAGCATCATGACTTTGAGATTCAGGAGTATACGGCGAAAGGACAGTTAAACTTGTCGGACCGACATACGTTGATTGCTAAAGCCAGTTATTTCCGCGAGGACTCGCATGTATCAGAAACCGGTTTGGGCCTTGTGGAGTATCACGAAGATAAGTATCAGGCACCTACTGGCAAGAATGATGTGTTTCAGCATGAGCGGACTACCTTTCAATTGCAGCACCTGTTTCAGGTCAATGAGCAGGTGAAATTGAGTACGCAAGCGTATTATGCAAAATCTGAACGGGCATCATTCAGGCAAATCAACAACCCAGGTGAAAATGCGGGTCGATCCCAACTGGAAAGATGTCCAGCAGGCATTGGCGGTAATGGTAACCCTAATCTGGCGTTAGCTGATCAATGCGGCGGGCGTT
The DNA here is from genome assembly GCF_056314045.1 of Methylophilus sp. DMC16. NCBI lineage: Bacteria > Pseudomonadati > Pseudomonadota > Betaproteobacteria > Nitrosomonadales > Methylophilaceae > Methylophilus > Methylophilus sp. DMC16. The sequence goes on along the minus strand of NZ_JBQUZC010000001.1, from coordinate 1,445,936 downwards.
GGCGGCCACGTGAGTTTGAATATTGGGGGATTGAGCCACGTCTGGATATTCAACACAGCCTATTCGGGATCGAAAGTAATGCAGTATTGGGCTTCAGATATCATAAGGAAGACATCGATCGTAAACAATATCGTGGTGATGACGCCCGTTTCCAACATCTGGGTTTTGCCCAAACGACCTTGCCACGAGAAGATATTAAAATTGAAGTAGAAGCAAAGTCCTATTACGCACAGAATACCTTCTATGTTGGAGACTGGACATTTACGCCCGGTTTGAGACTAGAGGATATCCGGATTAAAACGGATGTGATGCGTGCAGATGGTAACCCCCAAAATAACCCTGAGTCCAAGTTAACGAATAATCAAACTAAGTTATTGCCAGGATTGGGTTTGACCTGGAATGGCTTTGAGAAAACAACTTTATTTGCGGGTGTGCACAAAGGTTTTGCACCACCACGTCCTGACCGTGACCTTTTTGCTGAAAATGGTGCGAATACAGCCGTTGTGAGTAAAACCAAGCCAGAGGAGAGTATTAATTGGGAGTTAGGTTTAAGATCGAGTTTCTTTAAAGGCGTTACATTTGAGAGTACCTTATTCCACACGGTCTTTGATGATATTGTCGTCGCTGGCCCTGTACAGGGCACATTCATTAATGGTGGTCAGTCTGAACAAAATGGTATCGAGTTTGGTGGTCGAATTAATTTTGGGCAGATTTACAACACTTCGCACAACTTCTACATCGCAGGCTCTTACACTAACTTGTTCACTGCTAAATTTAAAAAAACCAATGCAGCAGCTAATATTGTAGACGGTGATCGCTTACCATATGCCCCTCGGCATCTTGCTTCTTTAAGCTTTGGTTACGAGCATCCGGTTGGTCTTGATGCACGTATCGGGGTTGATTATGTGAGCAGTCAGGAAGAGGATGTGTCCTTCAGAGCCGGCCGTAATAGTGCGAACGTATTGCGAGGGGTGACAGGTGATATTCCATCTTACGCGCTCATTAACGCGACTGTGAATTACAGACCGGTTGGGAGTCGCATGACTTATTTTGCCAGCGCTTATAATCTGGGTGATCGCGAATATCTTGCTAGCCGTGTCGATGGTATGGTGGCAGGACGCCAGCGCCAGGTGTTTGGTGGCATACGTTACGATTTCTAATCGTAACGTCCATAAAAAAAGCCCGCAACTTGCGGGCTTTTTGATTTGAAGAAATTATTTCAATGCTACAAAGATTTCTTCTTTAATGGTATTCAATTCACCCAGGCCATTGACCTTGACGTATTGCGGCGCACCGCTGACGCCGGATTTAGCCCAATCAGAATAGTAGCCGATCAGTTGCTCGGTCTGGTTGTGGTAAACCTCCAGACGCTTCAATACCACTTCTTCCTTGTCATCATCGCGTTGTACCAGGTCTTCGCCGGTGACATCATCTTTGCCTTCCACTTTTGGCGGGTTGAATTTGACATGGTAGGTACGACCTGAAGCTGGGTGGCTGCGGCGGCCACTCATGCGCTCAACGATGGCAGCGTCCGGCACATCAATCTCAACCACGTAGTCAATGCCTACGCCGGCCTGTTTCATGGCTTCGGCTTGCGGAATGGTGCGCGGAAAGCCGTCAAACAGGAAACCATTGGCGCAGTCGGCATCTTTAATGCGTTCTTTGACCAGGCCGATAATGACTTCGTCTGGTACCAGGCCGCCGGCATCCATGAATTTTTTGGCTTCAAGACCTAATTGGGTGCCTGCCTTGACTGCTGCGCGCAACATATCGCCGGTGGAAATTTGCGGAATATTGAATTTTTCTTTGATAAAGGTGGCTTGTGTCCCTTTACCGGCACCAGGGGCGCCCAGCAGAATCAAACGCATAACATGCTCCAAAAATGGGTAAGAATAAAAAAACAGAATTATATCAGGCTCTGTTTTAAAGCAGATTTAAAATCAGCTTAAGGCTGCACACAATCGCAAATTGGCTGGCCGCTGCTAAGTGACTATTTTGTTATTAACTTGTTGATATGAATGGTTTTATGATTGATTTTGGCTTGCCAGATAATTGCTGATCGCGACAAACTCGGCCACGCTGAGATTTTCGGCGCGTAACTGCGAATCGATATTCAACGCGCTGAAGCCTGCATCATCCAGCAGTCCTTTCAGTGTGTTGCGCAAGGTTTTGCGGCGCTGGCCAAACGCGGCGGTGACCACTTTGGCAAACAGGGCTTCGTCCGTCGCCGGGAAAGGCAGGCTGGCGTAAGGCACGCAACGGACAAAAGCAGACTCGACTTTCGGCGCTGGATCAAAGGCTTCGGGCGGCACGGTGACCAGATACTCCATCTGCAAACGGTATTGCAGCATGACCGAGAGACGGCCATATTCAGCGTTGGAGGGGGCAGCGACCATACGCTCGACCACCTCTTTTTGCAGCATAAAGTGCATGTCTATAATCTGCGCCGTGTTCTCGAGCAGCTTGAACAGGATGGGGCTGGAGATGTTATAGGGCAGGTTGCCGACGACGCGGATGCGTTCACCCAGGGTGCCGAAGTCGAACTTGAGCACATCCGAATTATGGATGGTCATTTTTTTCGCCGGATAAAAGCCTTGCATCCATTGAATGATGTCACGGTCGATTTCGACGACGTGCAAGTGGTTCAGCTGTTTGAGCAAAGGCTGTGTCATGGCGCCCAGCCCAGGGCCGATTTCCACCATCAGATCCTCGGCTTGCGGATGAATGGCGTTGATCAGGCTCTGGATGATGCTCTGGTCGATCAGGAAGTTCTGACCAAACTTTTTCTTGGCGATATGTTTCATTTGTGACGAGTCTTGCGTGTATGCGAAAGTGCAATGGCGAGCTGGATGGCGCTCAGCATGCTGCCGATATCGGCTTGACCGCTGCCCGCAATATCCAGCGCCGTGCCGTGATCGACCGAGGTGCGGATAATGGGCAAGCCCAGCGTCACATTGACGCCTTGGCCAAAACTGGCATGTTTGAGCACGGTCAGGCCCTGATCATGGTACATGGCCAGAAACGCATCGGCATGGGCCAGGTTTTTCTGCGAAAACATGGTATCTGCGGGCAGGGCGCCTACCAGTTGCATGCCCTCTGCGCGCAACTGTGTCAGCACCGGGTTAATCGTGTCGATTTCTTCCATGCCCAGATAGCCATCTTCCCCTGCATGCGGGTTCAGTCCGGCGACATAGATGCGTGGTTGCGGGATGCCGAAGGTGTGTACCAGATCATGGTGCAAAATACGCAGGGTGGTGGTGAGCGAGGCTTGCGTAATGGCGGCGCTCACTTGGGTGAGTGGCAAATGGGTGGTCGCCAGAGCCACGCGCATGCCTCCCCCCACCAGCATCATGACTACTTGTGCAGTGCCTGTTTTTTCTGCCAGATATTCGGTGTGGCCGGTAAATGCAATGCCGGCTTCGTTAATGATGCCTTTGTGCACGGGGGCGGTCACCATGGCATCAAATTCCCCGGCCTGGCAACCTGCCAGCGCGCGGTCCAGCATCTCTAGTACGGTGCGGCCATTCCGGGGATCTAGTTTGCCTGCCACGACGGGGGCGGCCGTTGGGATGGGCAGCACGGTCAGCGTACCATCGCCTGCGTGGGAGTGAAGTGGCCGGGCGTCCGTGTGTATGGTGAGTGGCATGCCCAGTTGCGCAGCGCGTGCCTGTAAAGCTTGCGGGTCGGCCAGTACCACAATCTCTGCTGGCAGGGCGGTATGCGCCAGCTTGACGCAAACATCCAGGCCGATGCCTGCAGGCTCGCCAGACGTAATGGCAATTTTGGGCAAAGCGTTCATGGATGGTGCAGATGCACCGGTTTCAGTGCGCTGCACTTAAAACTTGTCTTCCAGCCGCATTTCGACAAACGCCTTGTCGCGCAACTCATGGATCCAATCGTTGTACGCTTCCTCCGCCTTGCGCGCACGGATTTCCTGACGCGCTTTCAAGCGTTTGGATTCTTTGGACATGTCCTGTTTACGTCGCTCCAACACCTGGATCAAATGCCAGCCAAACTGGCTGCGGATAGGGGCACTGACTTCGTTGATTACCAACTCTGCCATGGTTTTTTCAAACACCGGCACGGTGTCACCCGGGCTGATCCAGCCTAAGTCACCGCCGTTGGAGGCGCTGCCATCGTCCGAATACTGACGCGCCATGTCCTGGAATGGCGTGCCGTGGTCTATACGCTCTTTAATGCCTTCAATTTTCTGTCTGGCTTCTTTGTCCGATAACACCTCGTTCGGTTTGAGCAGAATATGGCGGACATGGGTCTGGTCAACAATCAGCGTGCTGGCGCCCGCACGTCTTTCATTGAGCTTTAGAATATGCACACCGCTTGCACTGCGGATTGGGCGAGAGATACCGCCGGGCTGCATGGTTTTAACCAGTTCAAGAAACTGGGCAGGCATCTGCTGACCACTGCGCCAGCCCAGGCCGCCGCCGTCCAGCGCATTCGGTGCATCCGAAAAGTTGGCCGAGGCTTTTTCAAAACTCATGCCGTCCGCCAGCGCTTTCATGATTTGTTCGGTACGTGCTTTGGCTTTTTGAATGTCGTCTGGGCCGCTGTCTTCGGGCAGGCGAATCAAAATCTGCGAGATGTTAAATTCATCCAGTTCGCCTTCTTTTTCCTGTGTTGTCAGGTAGTTATCAATTTCCGCTTCAGAAATATTTACTTTGTTATCAACATCGCGCTCGCGCAGGCGGGCGATGATGATGTCATTGCGGATATCTTCACGGAATTTGTAAAAGCTGGTGCCATCTTCTTCGAGTGCTTTTTTAAACGCGGGCAAAGTCAGGTTGTTTTGTTCGGCAATGCGGTCTATGGTTTTGTCCAACTGCGCATCATCCACCTTGATGCCGGTTTGCGCTGCGAGCTGCAATTGCAGGCTATCGACAATCAGCCGCTCCAAAATCTGTTTCTGCAACGCTTCATCGGGCGGCAGGTCAGCGCCTTTTTTGAGCATTTGTGCTTTCACATATTCCATACGGTTCAGCATTTCACGCTCGGTAATTACGGATTGATCGACCACGGCAATAATGCGGTCCATTTTTTCAATCGGTTTTTTTTCTGCCGCGAATAAGGTTGCAGACTGTGCTGTGATGAGCAAAGCGGTACTCAACGTGAGGATTAAATTCAGTATATGTTTCATCATTGCGCGTTCTGGTCTCTGTAAATTGCCGGGATATCATAAGTGCGCATATAAGTTGGGATATTGCGCTTGATCACATTCAGCGGGTTGGCACCAATAGAGGTCAGCCCACCGAGTTCGAGTTGAAAAAACATGCCGTAGTTCGCATTGGCCGTCGCTGTTTGCACACGTTGCATGACAGCACGTGCCTGCCAGCAGCCCGCATCATACTCAAGTCCGCCCAAAAACTGTACTGCATTGGCGTCACGGATAGAGTAGTTCAATCGGCTGATGCCGTACCAACCGGAGCCTAGTGGCCATTGCGCTGAAGTATCGATTTGCTCCAGCGTGTTAGCCGTGTAACGGTAGCCGAAGGTAAACGATTTGCCTGGTTCAGGGTTATAGCGCAGCAAGTAATTGTTGCGCTGCATATTGCTTCTTTCTGTATCGTATTGCCAGAAAGTATCCAGATTCAAGCGACTGGAGAGCCTTGCCGTGAAGCCAGCCAGAATGTCCGAGGATTTACTGATACTGGTGGTGGTATTGGGTAGTGTGACTTTCTGGTCTTCAAAATAATAGCGCTGCGCCAGCGTGCCACTCAGGCGCTCAATGCCGGTTTCACTGTCAATCAGACGGCTGGTGAGGGCCAGTGTCATCTGGTTGGCATTATTGACACGGTCATCGCCACTGAACTGATTTTCATAAAAAATCGAGTTCTGGTTCAAGGTGTTGAGCGAGGTGTCAAAAATCGGAAGCTTGCTCTGGTCTTTATAAGGGATATACACATAGTATGCCCGTGGTTCCAGCGTATGCGTATACGTGGTATCAAACAAGCTGGTCTGACGGTCAAAATACAGACCGGAATCCACGCTCGCGATAGGCAGCGTACGATTCAACTGATTGTATTCCTGAGAATATCCTACGGGTATATTGTTGCTCAAACTGTATTGCGTACTTTGCACACCAATTTTTGGCGTCACATAAGCGTAAGAGTTTTTCATCGGGTATGAAATCGAAGGGTAGACACTCATGCGACTGCCGCTAGGCTTGTCTACCATGCCATCCATGGTTTGAAAATTAACGTATTGCGCCCCAATTTGCGGCTTGAACCCTTTCCACTCGTCGTTGTAGGTAAAGGTCAGTTGGGGTAATCGCTGATAGACAAAGGACACGTTATCCAGGTTTTGGTAGCGCTGAAGGATGCCGTTAAAGGTGACGTGCTCGCTGTTGTAATTGGCAAACACGGCCTGTTGCAAGTTCACACGTGAAGTGACCTGAATCCGTGTCGCCAGGTCTGAAAAGTAAGTATCATCAGAGACCTTTTCAAAGCTGTAGCCGCCAGACCAGTTACTGCCAAAGCTTTGTAAATGCGTGAGCTTGGCGTAGTAACGGGTTTGCCCCGTCATGTTGTCTTTATCCAGATACTCCAGGTTGTTGATGCCGGAATAGGTTTCGCCCAGATAGCGGAACTCTCCTTGCAGTTGTAGGCCGCGCTTGCTGAAGTAGTTGGTGGATACCGTGGCATCCATATCCGGGCTGATATTGATATAGTAAGGCGTTAAAAGCTGAAAACCGCTCCGCGAGGTCGTGCCCCACAAGGGCGCAAGAAAGCCGCTTTTACGTTGGTTGTTATACGAAAAGCTCATCCAGGGCGTGTAGAGGATAGGCACCCCTTTGAATTCGACATAGGCATTGGTTGCCACGCCGGTTCTAGAGTAATCGTTCAGTTCCAGGCTATTAGTTTTGATATACCAGTCATCCACATCCGCTGCACAAGAGGTATAGCTGGCGCCTTTCAGGCGTTTGATGTTCTGGCCTTCAAAGAGCACCTGTTTGGCGGTGGCGCGAATGTTGTCAAATGCATTGCTTTTGGTACTGGCCTGGGTGCTGTAAGACTGATTGTCTTCCAGATATCTTTTCGGGTCACTGAGTAAAATTGCCTGATCATTCAGCAAGGGACTACCGTCCTCATCGTTGGGCGGTGGCGGGCTACTTTTGAATTCAATGGATACATCACGCATTTCACCGATGTTTTCGCTCAGGCGCATGCGCAACATCGGGCCGGTGATTTTGGTTTGACCGGCGGTAATCACCGCATTGCCTTCGACTTGCAATTCATCGTTCTGGATATCGTAGCGGATATCATCGCCCGTGACCTGTTGCCCGTCTTTGCGCATCACAGCGTTGCCCGTCGCACGCATTTGACGGTCCATGCGCAGTTGCAGGGTGTCGCCTTCAATCTCAATCGCACCTGGCAAGGTGACCGCCTCTGCCAGCTGAATTTTTTCAGGGGCAGCCTCTTCCTCAGCGCGCAAGTGCTCAGGCGAGAGTGTGCCTATGGCCAGCAATGCCAGAATCAGGCGGATCCCGCGCTCCTGAAAAGTAGATGAGTGAACGTGCAAGTTATTCAAAGAGTGATCGTTTCGGTCAGGCCTGCCGTTGGCAGCGTAATTATTACGGCGAATTTTGGGATGTTAGCCCGATGCCTTGTTTCAATTGCGCTATATTATTCATGAAAACGCTTAAAAAGTCATTTTTCCCTTAAAATGGCTGCCGCATTTTCATCGCAGCGGCCACCAGACAGGCCTATTCAAGATTCGGGATATTTTGTGGATAGAACACAGCACCTTCAGCAATGGCTGACAGACGTACTTCAGCAACCCTTTACGCTCAGCACGGCTTCCGCCGATGCCAGTTTCCGTCGCTATTTCCGCGTACATCTGGCCGCAGAAACCCTGATTGCCATGGATGCGCCACCGCCCCAGGAGGATTGCCGTCCTTTTGTCCGCGTGGCCGAGCAGTTACTGGCCGCGGGGTTGAATGTGCCCAAGATTCTCGCGCAAGACCTGGAACAAGGGTTTTTGCTGCTCAGTGATCTGGGCAATGACACCTATTTGTCGCAGCTCAATGCCGGTAATGCCAAAGCCTTTTATGGTGATGCATGCCAGGCCTTGATCAAGATGCAACTGGCGACCCAGCCCGCCGCTTTGCCGCCTTATGACAGTGCGTTGCTCATGCGTGAGTTACAGTTGTTCCCCGAATGGTATGTGGGCAAGCATTTGGGCAAAACGCTGACCCCGGAGCAGCAAGCGGTGATGGACAAGACATTTGCCTTGCTGGTCGACAATATTTTGCAGCAGCCACAAGTGACCGTGCATAGAGACTATCACGCGCGCAACTTGATGGTTACCGCCGAGCATAATCCCGGCGTACTTGATTTTCAGGATGCCGTGATCGGGGCGATTACTTATGACCTGGTTTCGCTGTTCAAGGATGCCTATATCCACTGGGATGAAGAAATCATGATGGATTGGGTGGTCCGTTATTGGCAGTCTGCCAAGCAGGCGGGATTGCCCGTGAATACTGATTTTGGTGAGTTTTATCGTGATTTTGAATGGATGGGCGTTCAGCGGCATATCAAGGTGCTGGGGATTTTTGCGCGGCTGTATCATCGGGATGGCAAGGCGGGCTACCTCAAGGATATGCCGCTGGTGATGCAATATCTGCAAGCCGCTTGCGAGCGCTATGTCGAGTTGCGTCCTTTCTTTAAGTTGCTGAAGACGCTAGAGGCGGCATGAAGATGCGCGCCATGATTCTGGCCGCTGGTCGCGGTGAGCGCATGCGGCCGCTGACCGACCACACGCCCAAACCCTTGCTGGCAGTGGGCGGCAAGCCCTTGATCGTCTGGCATATTGAGCGCTTGGCGCAAGCAGGAATCACTGAGATTGTCATTAATCATGCGCATCTGGGGGCGCAGATTGAAGCCGCGCTGGGCGATGGTGACCGCTGGCAGGTGAATATCCGTTACAGTGCAGAAAGTACGGCGCTGGAAACTGCGGGGGGGATTGCCTATGCCTTGCCGCTATTAGGGACGCAACCATTTCTGGTGGTGAATGGCGATGTCTATACCGATATTGACTATGCACGCCTGGCGCTCCCCGCCGGTAAACTGGCGCATCTGGTCATGGTGGATAATCCGCCACAACATCCGGCCGGAGATTTTGGCCTGGTCAATGGCCTGCTGCAAGAAGACGCCAGCCATAAACTGACGTTCTCAGGTGTGGGGGTTTATCATCCAGACTTGTTTGTAACGGTGACGCGCGGGCAGCCAGCCAAACTGGCGCCGTTATTAAAAGCCGCCATGCGGCAGCAACAAGTCAGCGGGCAGCACCATGCGGGGGTCTGGCATGACATTGGGACGCCAGAACGATTAAAACAACTGGATGAATGGTTAAGCAGATCATAACAAGCAGCAAAAAGGGAGCATCATGAAACCACCGTACGAGCATAAAACAGACAAGCTGGCGCATCAGGCCTTGATGTGGATAGAGCGTTTAGGGTTGGGGCTGGTGACACTGGCCACCTTCTTTTCACTGGCGCATGAACTGTCGCGTATGTGGAACGCCGGCATGGTCGGCCTGGGCGATTTGTTGCAGCTGTTCCTGTATCTGGAAGTCTTTTCCATGATCAACAGTTATTTTGGCTCTGGCAAATTGCCGATGCGCTACCCGATTTATATTGCCATGGTGGCCCTGGCGCGGTATTTGTTGCTGGATATGAAAGAAATGACAGAGACGCATATGCTGGCAGTGTCTGCCGCGATTCTGATTCTGGCCGTTTCGGTCTTGGTGATGCGTTTTGGCCATGCCCGCTATCCTTATGAGGATATTCCCCAGCAAAAACGGGATTTGTTGTAATTGGCCGCTGAGGTCCTCAGCGGCACGGCTCAGGCAGCAACAAGGGCTTCGCTGGACAGGGTGACCCGGTTGCGGCCATTGGCTTTTGCCGTATACAGGGCCTGATCGGCACGGCTGAACAGGTCCTCTGGCTGTTCGCCAGGCTGGTAGGCGGCCACGCCCAATGAGATGGTGATGTTGGAAATCATATGCTGCGTGATGGTGTTTTTGATATTGATCGCTGCAACTTTATGCCGGATTTGCTCGGCGATTTCACGCGCGGTTTCCAGCTGCGTATTCGGTAGCAGCAACACAAACTCTTCACCGCCATAGCGCGCCGCCGTGTAGCTGTTGCCGGCAACGGTTTTAAAAATGCTGGCAACTGCCTGGATCACCTTGTCGCCAAACAAGTGGCCATAGCTGTCATTCACCTTTTTGAAGTAATCAATATCCGCAATAATCAGGCTGGTATCGACGATGTGCTGTTGCAGGCAATCGTGCAGCGCCACGTCAAAGCTTTTGCGGTTCATGAGGCCAGTCAGCCCGTCTTGCAAGGCTTCTTGTCTGGCCTTGATCATTTCGTTTTTGAGCGCGTCCACCTCTTCCAGGCTTGAGCTCAATTTGCCTTGCAAATGGTTGAGGCTATTGGTCATCATCAGCGTTTCTGACAGCAATGAGTCCAGTTGCAAAGCCAGTTGCGGTTCCTGTTGCTGGATCTCGTTAGACCAGGCATCCAGGGTTTTAGTGTATTCGCTTGTTTGCAGCCCGGTTTTTTCGGTCGAGCTGCGCATTTCGGTGACGACTTGGCTGAAACGTTCTACCAGTTTTTTTGCATGATCGGTATCAATGCCGGCAATATGCTTGTTAAAGACATGGGCCGTGCTTTTTTCATTCAGTTTTTTTTCTTTTTCAATCAGTGCGTTGACCTCATCAATCAGGCGCGCGTGTTCGCCGGACGAGTATTCATACCAGACCGCATAGCTGACTGGATGAAAGGCGGCATCCTGCATCGACATATGGTGGATGGCTTGCCGCAGGTGCTCTGCACTTTTTTCTTTGGTGACTTCGTATTGCATCATGGTTTTCCGCGATGTTCAGTTCAACACTAGGTATTCTTTATTTGTGATTAGGGCATACTGGATAACATATCGGCAGCTGCACAGAATTCTTGAGGCCAGGCCCTTTGCCTGCGAGGGCCGACAGTTTTTTTAGTAGAATAGCCACGATGATTCCAAGTTGATCCCGCATCAAGTAGCCCATGAAAAACGAAGATTTATTACAACTGGTCAGCGTCAAAATGCCTTATGGCAAGTATCAGGGACGCTTGATTGCCGATTTGCCCGGCCACTATTTAAACTGGTTTGCCCGTGAAGGCTTTCCACGCGGTGAGTTGGGGCGGTTGCTGCAATTGATGCAAGAGATCGACCACAATGGTTTGTCGCCATTACTCAACCCCTTACGCGAAACGCACAGGCATGACGATGTTTAAAGGGATTGTTTTGCTGATTGCGCTATTGTCTGTGCAGGCCAGCAAAGCCGAAGAGGCTTGGCAGTCGCCGGAGTACCTGCAGCTTGCCTTTGTAGAGGTCGCGTTACACAACGAATACCGGCCGGGGGAGTTTGGGGTGCGCAAGTGGTTAAAGCCGGTCAAGGTATGGCTGGTTCACCATGCCGACGAACAGGAAAAGCATACTACACTGACGCGCTACCACCTTCAGCATCTGGCGCAAATTACCGGGCATGCTGTGGGTTTTGCCAGCAGTGCGGCTGACGCCAATATGATCGTGATTTTTAGCGAGGCGGCACAATGGCAGCAGGATTTGAGAACGGTGAGTGGCAATCCAAACATGCAGCCGCCAGACGATGCGGTCTGTATGTTTGGGTCTACCGCTGATGCCGGGCAGGCGCTCAAGCGGGCTTGGGTGGTGATTCCGGTAGATCATGCGCAAGCGCATCGGTCACTGGTCTCCTGCATCGTCGAAGAAATCACCCAGGCCATGGGCTTGCCCAATGATTCCGAGCGCGTGTTTCCTTCGGTTTTTAACGATAAAACGCCCGAGGCCTTGCTGACGGGTCTAGATGCCTTGTTGCTCAAAATGCTGTATTTACCCGCCATCAAGCCCGGCATGCATGCCGCCCAGGTGCGACCCATCCTGGCACGTCAACTGCAACAATGGCAACAAGATGGCACCATAGAACAAGCTGAGCAATCGGTCAGGCGATCACCACTGTATGAGATGATGGGATTTTGATTGTGGGTGCCTGGCAGGCAGGGGGGAACCAATCCAGCAATCGCCGACCAAATACGCTACAATGCCCAACCATCCAGGATTTGCTTTGAGTGTTTCCATGCAAGAGTTTTCTCGCCGCCGCCAGCAGTTGATCAACCACATGCAGGCCGGTATTGCGATCATTCCTACCGCGCCCGAAGTGACACGCAACCGCGACAGTCACTATCCCTATCGCTTTGACAGCTATTTTTATTACCTGACCGGCTTTAAAGAGCCGGAAGCGGTGTTGGTGCTGATGGCCGGACCCCAGCCCAAAAGTATTTTGTTTTGCCGTGACAAAGACCTGGATCGCGAAATCTGGGATGGTTTTCGCTATGGCCCTGAAGCTGCCAAAACAGTGTTTGGCTTTGATGAGGCTTACTCGATCACGCAGCTGGACACCGAACTACCCAAACTGATGGCGAATCAGCCTGCCTTACATTTCAGCCTGGGCGCAGACAGCGCCTGGGACAGCAAAGTCACTGCTTGGTTGAATGCGGTCAAAGCACAAACCCGCTCTGGCATGCAAGCACCCGCCCAACTGCTTGATGTGCGTCAAGCGCTGGATGTCATGCGTCTGCTTAAATCGCCCGAGGAGATGGACCTAATGCGCCAGTCAGCACAGATTGCTGCCACCGCGCATAACCGTGCCATGCAGCACACCCGTCCCGGGCAATGGGAGTATGAGGTCGAAGCGGAGTTTTTACACACGTTTTATCGCCATGGTGCGCAAGCGCCTGCTTATACCAGCATTGTGGCTGGTGGCGCCAATGCCTGCACCCTGCATTACAACTTTAACAATGCCCAGCTCAAAGACGGGGATTTGCTGTTGATTGATGCTGGCTGTGAACTGGATGGTTACGCCTCGGACATCACGCGTACCTTCCCGGTCAATGGCCGCTTCAGTGGCCCACAAAAGGACTTGTATGAATTAGTGCTGGCAGCCCAGGCAGCCGCCTTGGGTAAAGTGAATACGCAGCAGCACTGGAATGCGCCGCATGAAGCTGCGCTCGAAGTGTTGGTGGATGGCTTCATTCACTATGGCTTGTGTCAGGGCAGCCGCGACGCGGTGCTCGAAACTGGTAGCTACCGCCAGTTTTACATGCACCGCACCGGGCACTGGCTGGGCCTGGATGTGCACGATGCCGGCGAGTACAAAACAGCCGACGGTGCATGGGTTATGTTACAGCCTGGTCATGTGTTGACCGTAGAGCCAGGGTGCTATGTGCGTCCTGCAGACAATGTGCCGCCGCATTTCTGGAATATCGGTATCCGTATCGAGGATGATGTGCTGGTCACCGAGCGCGGCCATGAAGTGTTGACGGCCGCTGCGGTCAAAACCGTCGCGGATATCGAAGCGCTGATGGCGCAACGCTGATCTTTTGCAACGGATTTCGGCTAGGTCTAAAAGACTCTTTTAAAAAATGTATTTTTTGAGTGTATTTTTGTCATACAAATGGATGCAGCATGCAATTGATTGAACATCCTGTCGTGATTGGCGGTGGCCCGGTCGGGTTGGTGCTGGCCTTGTCTTTGCAGCAGGCTGGTGTGCCGGTCACCGTGCTTGAAGCGCAGGCGCCAGGCGCCATGTATGGCGATGGCCGTGCCCTGGCCTTGTCTTTTGGCACGCGCCAGGTGTTGGAGCAATTGCAAGTATGGTCCATGTTGGCCGATGCGGTCACTGCCATTGAAACCATTCATGTGTCACAGCAAAAAGGTTTGGGCCGCACCGTGCTCAAAGCACAAGAGCATCAGCTACCGGCGCTGGGCTATGTGGTGTCTTATGGCGTGTTGATGCGGGCGCTGGATGCGCGCCTGGCGCAATTGACCACTGGCATTAAGCTGTATTACGAAGCTCCGGTGACGGACTTACAGGTGCATGCCAGTGCCGCCGATATTGTATATACGGCAGCCGATGGGCAACGGTACTCACTGTCTACGCCGTTAGCGGTGGTGGCCGATGGCGGCCGGAGTCTGGAGGCTATTCCGGGCTTGCAGCGCGACACCAAGCATTATGGGCATGATGCACTGGTAGGCCTGGTGCAAACTGAACTGCCGCACCGGCAGATTGCCTACGAGCGCTTTACGCCACGCGGCCCGATGGCGCTGCTACCGAATGGTGACCAGTTTTCACTGGTGTGGACGGGCGAGCAGGCGTATATCGACGAGATTGCTGCGCTTGATGATGCCGCCTTTTTGCACGCCCTGCATGCCGCCTTTGGTGACCGCGTCGGCCGCTTTCTGCATGCCGGAAAACGCTTCAGGTTCCCGCTTAAATTAAGCAAGCTGGAACAGACGTTTGCGGCGCATTGCGTGGTCATCGGCAATGCGGCGCAAACCATGCATCCGGTCGCCGGCCAGGGCTTTAATGTCGGCATCCGCGATGCGGTGGCGCTGGCCGAGAATGTGGCGTCTACGGCATCGCATGAGTGGGGTGCGGACCACCGCTTGCTCGCCTACCAGGCGTCCAGACAGCGTGATACCGGGCGTGGCTTGCAGTTTACCGATTTTCTGGTCAATGTATTTTCAAATGATTTGATCGGCGTGGGCGTGTTGCGTGGCGCGGGGCTGGGGATGCTCAGCATGTTACCGATGGCCCGGCGTTTTCTGGTGGAAAAAATGAGTTATGGACGCTGAAAAGCACTTGATGCAGACAGATGTAGTGATTGTCGGTGCTGGGTTGGTGGGGCTGACCGCTGCCATCGCCTTGTCCCGTCTGGGCAAGCAGGTGGTCCTGACGGATGCCAAGCCACCGTTTGAGCTGCCAGCAGGCTGGGCCGACGATCAGTTAGACTGGGACAGCCGGATCTATGCGCTGACCAATCAAACCATGGACTGGTTAGCTGAGATTGGCGTCTGGCAGCATGTGCCTGCGCAGCGCGTGAACCCGGTCAACGCCATGCATTTATGGTCACCGACGCAGCATCATGTCCAGCCCAGCCTGAGCCTGACAGCCAAGGAAGCGCATCTGGCCCAAATGGGCTGCATTGTCGAGAGTCAGGCCTTGATGCAGGCGTGCTGGACTGTGTTGGCAGACGCCGACGTAACGGTGATCACCGACGCACCGGCGCAATCCTTGCAACAATTTGGTCATCAAATCCGTGTAGCATTGCCGCAGCAAACGATAGAAGCACAATTATTGATAGGCGCAGACGGCGCGAGTTCATGGGTGCGCTCGCAGTGTGGCATCGGCGTGGAGCAAGTGGACTTTGCGCAGACGGCGCTGGTCACCAATTATGTTGCCACACAAGCGCATCAACACGTGGCAAGGCAGTGGTTTGGTGCCCATGAAACGCTGGCCTTGCTGCCGATGCCTGAGCAGCAGGTGTCATTGGTCTGGGCCTTACCCCACGCCGAGGCCGCCCGCATGCAGGCGCTGTCTGCCGGTGAGCTGGCAGTCGCAGTTGAACACCGCTGTGGTCAGGTCTTGGGCCCACTGACGCCTAATGGTGCTGTGGTGGCGTTTCCCCTCAGGCAGAATACAGCTGAAACCATGGCGTTGCCCAATATCCTGTTGCTCGGTGATGCCGCACACCAGGTGCATCCTATGGCCGGGCAGGGGGTCAATTTGGGCTTCGAAGATGTGCAAGCCTTATGTGCGGAAGTCGCACGCTTGCCGGGCATTAAGCCCTTGGGGGATGTTAACGTGCTGCGGCATGTCATGCGTGGCCGTCAACGCGATATCCGAAGCATGCATGCCCTGACGCGAGGACTGGATTTTCTGTTTGCGCGTCCACAGGCACTGTGGACGCATGCCGCCTTGCTTGGCTTACGCGGCGTTGAAAACAGTGCTATGCTGAAACGTTTTTTAATTCGCACCGCGACGCAAGCGTAGCGCCCGGTGCACGTTCGAGAAAGAGTTGGTATGAAAAAATACAACGCAACGGCTGTCATCAAGGCCTTGGGGGCCCTCTGTCTGCTGTGGTCTATGGGCAGCGTGGCAGATGAAGCCAGTCTGAAGAAACAGATAGAGAGTGCCTATCCAAAATTCAAGGTGGATAGCGTGACCAAAACCCCTTACGCCGGATTGTACGAAGTGTACATGGGTGGCCAGATCATCTATACCGATGATAAATTCAGTTTTTTGATAGCTGAAGGCCGCCTGGTAGATCCGAAAACCAAAAAAGACCTGACCGGTGAGCGTATGGATGAGCTCACTAAAATTGATTTTAATACGCTGCCTCTGGATCAGGCCATCAAGGTGGTCAAAGGCAATGGCAGTCGCAAGCTGGTGGTGTTCTCGGATGTGGATTGCCCATTCTGCAAGCGTCTTGAGCAAAAAGAGCTCACCAACATTAACGATGTCACCATTTACACCTTTTTGTATCCGATTGAACAGCTGCACCCGGATGCGGCCAACAAATCGCGTAGCATCTGGTGTGCCAGCAACCGTGTAAAAGCCTGGCAAGACTGGATCATGAACAACAAGCTGCCGACCACTACTGCCAAGTGCGATGTGCCGCTGGAAAAAGTCGGCGAACTGGCGCATAAAGTCGGGGTCAACAGCACGCCGACCATGTTCTTTGAAAACGGTAAACGCATGCTGGGTGCGCAGCCTTATGATGAGATTGAAAAGTCCTTGCAGGCTGCTAGCAAAAAAGCCATGTAAGCACGGTGTATATTCATTTGCGTTAAAAACAAACAAGGGGCGTAAAGCCCCTTGTTTTTTACCCGGTTGTTTTATCACGCAGGCGCGTGTATTTGCCTAGCCGCCACCACTGACCACTTTACCCATTTTGAAGATGGGCATGTACATGGCCACCACCAGCCCGCCAATCAGCACGCCGAGCACCACCATGATCACCGGTTCCATCAGGCTGGAAATCGCTGCGACCGCATCATCGACTTCGCCCTCATAAAAGTCGGCCACTTTGGTCAGCATGCTGTCCAATGAGCCAGACTCTTCACCAATCGCGGTCATCTGGATCACCATATTCGGGAAGACATTGGTGTTTTGCATGGCTACGGTGAGACTGGTCCCGGTACTGACCTCGCTTTGAATTTTTTTGGTGGCATCAAAATACACTTGATTGCCAGAGGCCCCTGCCACAGAGTCCAGCGCTTCTACCAGCGGCACGCCAGCGGCGAACATGGTTGAGAGCGTACGCGCAAAGCGGGCAATGGTAGCTTTGCGGATGAGTTCACCAAAAATAGGCAGGCGTAGCATTAGCCGATCCATGGTCGCCTGTAGTTTTGCCGAGCGTTTCCAGGTATAGAAAAAGAACCACAGGCCGCCACCCAGACTACCAAAAATGGCCCACCACCATTTTACAAAAAAGTCTGACAGGTTAATCACCACCACTGTCGGGCCAGGCAAGTCTGCGCCAAAGCTGCTGAACAGCTCTTTGAACGAGGGCACCACAAAAATCATGATGACGGCGGTAATGACAAACGCCACCACGATAATCGAAGTCGGGTATACCAGCGCTGATTTGATCTTGCTTTTGATGGCGAGGATTTTTTCCTTGTAGGTTGCCAGGCGTTCCAATAAGGCATCCAGAATCCCGGCCTGCTCGCCAGCGCCCACCAGATTGCAAAATAACTGGTCAAAATGCAGCGGGTATTTTCGGAAGGCCGCGCTCAGGCTGCTGCCTGTTTCAACATCGGCCTTGATGTCGCCCAGCAGTTTGGAGACCGCAGGGTTGTGGTGGCCCTTGCCGACAATGTCAAACGCCTGCAGCAAAGGCACGCCGGCTTTCATCATGGTCGCCAACTGGCGGGTGAACAGCGTGACATCTTTTTCTGACACCTTGCCTTTGGTCGCCAGCGAGCTCTGCTTTTTCACTTTGCTGACACTGATGCCCTGGCGGCGTAAGGTCGCATTGACGACGGCCTCGCCGTTGGCGCGCATCTCGCCCTTGATCAGCTTGCCTTTGCGGTCTTTACCTTCCCACAAATATACAGATTGTTTGATGTTGCCAGTCGCCATAATGTCTTCTTAAAAAGTGAATGCCTACCCGTGTTACTCGTTGGTGACTGCTTCGACTTCCTCAATCGAGGTGAGTCCCTGTTTAACCTTGAGCAAGCCAGACTCGCGCAGATCTTTCACACCTTCGCGTTTGGCCTGCGCGGCAATGTCCATGGCGTTGCCATGAGACATGATGATGCGCGCGATTTCCTCGGTGATCGGCATCACCTGATAAATCCCCACCCGTCCCTTGTAGCCATTGTTACAATGTTCGCAGCCCCCTGGTTTGGCACCGTATAACTGCCAGCTGCCATCCAGATCAGCTTCAGTAAAGCCCACTTTCAATAGTGCTTCCTTGGGGACATTCAGCGGCACTTTGCAATGCTTGCACAACCGTCTTGCAAGGCGCTGTGCAGTAATTAACGTCACGGCAGAGGCAATATTGAAGGGGGCGACTCCCATATTTAACAAACGGGAGAGGGTAGTAGGCGCATCGTTGGTATGCAGGGTGGACAGCACCATATGCCCGGTCGATGCGGCCTTGATGGCCATATCTGCAGTTTCCAGGTCGCGGATCTCACCAATCATGATGATGTCCGGGTCCTGACGCAAAAAGGATTTAAGGGCTGCAGCGAAGGTCAGCCCCTGTTTGTCATTGACGTTGACCTGATTAATGCCCGCCAGCGGAATTTCGGCCGGATCTTCTGCGGTAGAGATATTGACGCCTGGGTCATTGAGCAAATTCAGGCAGGTGTACAGCGAGACGGTTTTACCCGAACCGGTGGGCCCGGTGACCAGTACCAGACCGTATGGGCGGTGAATGGCCTTGAGTAGCGCCTCCTGTTGTGGTGCCTCGTAGCCCAGTGCCTCAATGCCCAGCGTGGCACTGGAGGGATCCAGAATCCGCATGACAATTTTTTCGCCATGGATCAGTGGCAAGGTGCTGACACGGAAATCAATTGCGCGTGTTTTCGACAGGATCAGCTTCATGCGGCCATCTTGCGGAATTCTTTTTTCCGAGATGTCCAGGTTAGAAATCACTTTGATGCGTGAAGCCAGCTTTTCCTTGATGGCCAGCGGGGGCTGCGACATATCCCTTAACACGCCATCGACGCGAAAGCGGATACGGTAAAATTTTTCATAAGGCTCAAAGTGCAAGTCAGACGCGCCCATATTAATGGCGTCCATCAAGATTTTTTGCAGGAACTTGACCACAGGGGCATCATCGACTTCCTGCATGATATCCGCTTCTGGCTCTTCGCTGCTTTCCTCCAGGCCAAGATCAAAATCATCCCCGCCGGCATTGAGTGCAGACATGCTGGTGTCTTTGGATTCGACAATTTTGTCTATCCATTTGCCCAATTTGTCATCTTCCACCACAATCGGGAACAAGGTCGCACCCATTTGAAACTGGATGGTGTCCAGCGCATGCAGATTGGTCGGGTCAGACAGGGCAATATAGGCTACATTGCCCTTTTGTTGCAGCAGCAGCACACGATGCGACTGCATCAGTTTGATATCAATGCCTTTGTCAGGCAGCAGATTCTGTTCAAGCGCATCCAGGTCAAAAAAAGGAAAACCAAACGCTTGTGAGGCAGAGAGCGCGATTTCTTTGGGCGAGATTTTCTTTTGTGCCAGCGTCGCGGCGAGGAAGCTGGCTTTTTGGCTCTGACATTTTTCTTGCAGGGTGGCCGCTTCTTCTTCACTCATCAGAGAAGATTGCACCAGCATGCGGGCCATGCCGCCCAGTTTTTTTGTGCTTTCCAGTGTGGCCATAGCGTTCTGAGTCTGTTTTCCGAATCCTTAAATACGCCGTTTAATCGACTGATATAACAATACTTTCTACCTCAGTATATGGGGTCCAGGCGGGATTCAAATCGCAGAAAAGACGCGTTCTGATGCAGCTTTTGTGCAAATTTTAGGGAGTTTTCTTGACTTAACTCAAAAGATACAAAAATAGGCTTGACTTTTAAATTATGCTCACTTATAAATCCTTAAGGCGTTTGGGTTCAGGTTTTTTGTGGCCGTCTTTAAGTAAAGCAAAGCTTGTTTATTGCGACTGGAGTACTTGAGACAAACTTTTGGGGGCGCCTCCCTGTTAAGTAAAAAAGTAAGGAAGTAAAATGGCAACAGGTACCGTAAAGTGGTTTAACGACTCTAAGGGCTTTGGATTCATTACTCCGGATGATGGTGGTGACGATTTGTTCGCGCACTTCTCCGCAATCGTTGAATCTGGTTACAAAAGCTTGAAAGAAGGTCAGCGCGTATCCTTTGATGTGACTGAAGGTCCAAAAGGGAAGCAGGCCTCCAATATACAAAAAGCATAATTTTTGTTTTAGGGGTAAAAAATACAAAACGGCTCGCCATAGCGAGCCGTTTTTTTATGCTGGGCCTTGCGTGTCTGCTTACGCCATCTGTTTGATAATCTCGTCACCAAACTCAGCGGTGCCCACTTGCGTCGCGCCTTCCATCTGGCTGCTGAAGTCGCCGGTCACGCGTTTGCTGCCAATGGCCTTGGCCACACCGTTTAACACCAGGTCCGCAGCTTCCACCCAGCCCATGTGGCGCAGCATCATTTCGGCTGACAAGATCAGGGAGCTCGGGTTGGCCAGGTTTTTACCGGCGATTTTAGGCGCGGTACCATGTGTAGCTTCAAACATGGCAACGGTGTCGCTCAAGTTCGCGCCTGGGGCAATGCCAATGCCGCCGACTTGGGCTGCCAGCGCATCACTCATGTAGTCACCGTTCAGGTTCAGTGCAGCGACAACATCGTAATCTTCAGGATGCAACAGAATCTCTTGCAGGAAGGCGTCGGCGATACAGTCTTTGATGACGATGCCGTTCGGCAGTTTGCACCATGGGCCACCATCAATCAGTTCTGCGCCAAACTCTTCTTTGGCCAGCTGGTAGCCCCAGTCACGGAAGCCACCTTCGGTGAACTTCATGATGTTGCCCTTGTGGGTGATCGTGACTGATTTGCGGTTGTTATCAATCGCGTATTGAATGGCTTTGCGGATCAGGCGTTTGCTGCCGTCGATAGAGACTGGCTTGATGCCGATGGAAGACGCCTCCGGGAAACGGATTTTCTTGCGTACGCCCATGTCGCTCAAGAAATTGATGACTTTTTTCACTTCTTCGGTACCAGCCGCCCATTCGATGCCGGCATAAATGTCTTCGGTATTTTCACGGAAAATCACCATGTCGGTTTTTTCAGGGTGTTTGACCGGACTAGGCACGCCTGTGAAATACTGGATAGGGCGCAGACACACGTACAAGTCTAGCTCTTGGCGCAAAGTCACATTGAGTGAACGGATGCCGCCACCAACCGGAGTCGTCAGCGGCCCTTTGATTGAAATCACATAGTCTTTGAGTGCGGCCATGGTTTCGTCAGACAACCAGGTGTCTTTGTCATACAGCGTGGTGGATTTTTCACCGGCATAGACTTCCATCCATGAAATCCTGCGTTTGCCGCCATAGGCTTTTTCAACCGCAGTATCCACAACTTTGATCATGGGGGGCGTGATGTCAACGCCGATGCCATCGCCCTCGATAAACGGGATAATAGGTTGGTCAGGAACATTTAGGGTATTATCAGCATTGACGGTGATTTTGCTGCCAGTGGCGGGCACCTTGATTTTAGACATAGCACTTTCCATGTTATTACTGTTTAACAAACCCTTTAACGTCGTATGCCAGTTTACTGCGCATGAAAAACACCCGACGCTCAAGGACTATATTCCGATTCCCAACGTTTATGCCGCCGGGCGGTTAGATACCGATTCTGAGGGATTGCTTATTCTAACCGATGACGGCGCATTACAACATCGTTTGAGCCATCCCAAGCACAAACAGGTCAAAACCTATTGGGCGCAAGTGGAAGGCGCTCCTACACAAGCAGATTTGATGCCATTGCTGCGCGGCGTCGATTTGGGCGATTTTGTCACGCAGCCGGCGCAGGTCAGAATCATCGATGAACCTGACCATTTATGGCAGCGTGACCCGCCTATTCGGGCGCGCAAACAGATCCCGACCACCTGGCTGGAGATTAAAATCAGTGAGGGCAAAAACCGCCAGGTACGCCGCATGACCGCGCACGTCGGCTTTCCGACCCTGCGCCTGATCCGTTATGCGATTGGGCCTTACACATTGGACGGAATCTTGCTTGGGCAATATCAGGAAGTCAGTTATAAGAAGGTAATGTCATGAAACAGGTGGTGGTATTCAGGCACGCTTGCTGCGAGGGTGCTGGTTATTTGGGCACTTTTTTAGCGCAGCATGCCATTCCTTGGTGCGAGGTGCGCATTGATAAAGGCGAGCCAGTGCCTAACTCAGTCGAGGCATATAGTGGCATTGTGTTGATGGGCGGCCCCATGAGTGTCAACGATGACCTGCCCTGGATTCCGCCTTTACTCCAATTGATTCGCCAGGCAGTAGAAAAAGATGTCCCTTTGCTTGGGCACTGCCTGGGAGGGCAGTTAATCAGCAAGGCGTTGGGCGGTGTGGTGAGTAAAAACCCGGTCAAAGAAATAGGCTGGGGACAAGTGCAGGTGGCAGACGATCCTGCCGCACGAGACTGGTTTGGTGACTTGCAAGTGTTTAACAGCTTTCACTGGCATGGCGAAACGTTTTCGGTGCCGCAAGGGGCAACGCATGTGTTATCCAGCCCGTATTGCGTCAACCAGGCTTATGTCATGGGCAAACATATCGGTTTGCAATGCCATATTGAAATGACACCCGACATGGTCAAAATGTGGACGGAGCAATGGAAAAACGATATTGCCACGTCGGCCGCCAGCCCAGCGGTCCAGTCTGCAGAGACCATGCTGGCAAAAGTGAGCGAGGATTGCGACGTCTTGCACGCTGTCGCCGACAAGGTGTATAGCCGCTGGATTCAGGGCCTGGTCTAGCGCCATCTTCGCATGGGCGAGTTAGTGCTCGTCCTCCATTCCGCTCTGTTTAGGCTGCAGTTTTTGCATGGCATAACGCCTTTGTTTGTAACGGTTGTATTGCCACAGGTATTGCACCGGGCATTGGGATACCTGCCGCTCAATCGCCTGGTTCAGCAGTGCGGGCGTCTGTATGTCTTCGACCTTGGACAGATGGATATGAAAGCCTTCGCCAGCGGGCAGGCGTTCACCAAACGCCATAATGACCGTTGCGCCTGATTTCACGGCCAGTTTGCTGGCTAGCCCCATGGTATAAGCCGGTTTGCCAAAAAAATCGGCCCATTCGCCTTCACCATTTCGCGGAATCTGGTCAGGTAAAATGCCAATGGCTTCCCCACGTTTGAGCGCTTGCAGCAGTTTTTTGACCCCGGCGGCGTTGGCGGGCGCCAGCGCAACCTGGCCTTTTTGCCTGCCTTCTTGTAGCAGGCCTTCCAGCCAGGTCAGTTTTGGGGGGCGGTAGAGCACGGTGATCGGGTGCTGGCTACCATAATAAATAGAGGTGATCTCAAAGCAACCCAGATGTGGTGTGAGAAAAATCAGGCCTTTGCCCGCACGTTGTGCTGCTTCAACCAAGTGCCAGCCAGTCGTCGCTTTTACCAGTGGCAGCAAGCCGG
Organism: Methylophilus sp. DMC16; assembly: GCF_056314045.1. Classification (NCBI taxonomy): domain Bacteria; kingdom Pseudomonadati; phylum Pseudomonadota; class Betaproteobacteria; order Nitrosomonadales; family Methylophilaceae; genus Methylophilus; species Methylophilus sp. DMC16. The sequence continues at coordinate 1,422,391 of NZ_JBQUZC010000001.1, read as the reverse complement.
ATTGTGGGGCGCCCCAGATAAACAGGGATTCCATCAGGGATTTACCTGCTTCTATCCGGCTATCTTTGGCCAGTTGCTGAACAGCTGCCTTGTCTTTGCATAGACGACTTTGGTGAATATTCTCGATAGCGATGCCGGTACTTTTTTGATCAAGATGCCAGCTTAATCGACCAATCACCGCGCCCAGACGGTGGACGCAGCTTAAGGGTAACTTTGAAAGCCATTTGCAAAAAAACACCAACATCAAAAAATCTGCCTCGTGGAAAATCGCACTCAGGGTGCATTCTGTTAAAATCCACCCCCTAATCCTGCCATATTAACAAATCGTCGTTTGCTAACCCGTCTATTCGCTGATTAATTTTGAAAATAAGTGAGATTCAAACCGAAGAGGGCCGTGTCCGCGATGCCCTGATTGCGCAGCGCATGGACCACTTTGATGCCTGGTGGCAACTGGCGATTGCCTGGCTGGAGCCACCCAATCTGGAAAGAGGCGGTTGGAGTGGGGTCGGGCGCTGGCAATTGCCATGTGCTGATCATCAACTGGTTGAACTCTATGTGAAACGCCAGCAGAACCATACCCGCTTTAGCTGGCGCTATCCCTGGCGTGGCTTGCCGACCTTTATGGTTGAATATGACATGCTCAAGTATTTACGGGCGCAGGGGGTGAGGGTGCCCGAGGTGGTTTACGCGGGCGTGCGCGATGTGCCAGCGGGCCGTCAGGCCATCCTGGCTACGCAGGCACTGCAAGGCTATGAGGAGCTCACTCCGTATTGTACGGCGGCCAATATGACTGCCAATCCGCCGTTGCTGATCGCTGTCGCACAGGCGTTAAAAACATTGCACGCTGCGGGCATACAGCATCGGGCGCTATACCCCAAGCACCTGTTTGTCCGCGCGCTGCCTGAGCACAAAACGTCTGGCGCTTATGAGATTGCATTTATTGATCTCGAAAAAGCCAAGCATATGTGGCTGCCAGCCTGGCAACGCTTGCGGGATTTGCGGCAATTCATGAGCCGTTTGCAGGATTGGCCGGACAGCCTGTTGTATCAGCTGTATCAAGCCTATGCAAGCGAGTATGGCCAGTGTTACCAACGCTGCGGCTGGTGGTGGCTGCGCTGGGGATTGAAGCGTTTAAACAAGAGATAATGAAACATGGTTAATTCACTGTTAATACTGACATCGAGTAGCACGGGCAACAATATCTTCTGTACGCCGGCTATCCGGTTTTTGCGCAAGCATCTGCCACAGGCACGCATTGATGTAGTCGCGCTGAATGCCCTGAGCGCACAGGTGTTTGAACACAACCCGGCCATCAACAATCTGTGGGTGACCAGTAGTCTCCGCCGCGTCAATAAGCTCGCGCAAGACTATGACGCGGTACTGGCGTTTAATAAAAATGCGCTCAAAAAGCTGCCTTTTAATGATCCGCGCCTGCAACTGGCGACCATCGATAAAACCGATGTGCATTATGCCGAACAGCTGCTAGGCTTTTGTCAGCAATGGTTGAGTCAGCAGCTACAGCGCCAGATTGAAATCACCGATGAAGACCGTTGCTATGCAATCTACAGCGCGCCCGGTCAGGTGAGCTTGTTGTCACGCTTTGAGGTGCAGCCTGCAGACACCGTGATCAATATTCACCTGGGCTGTGGCACCACGCTATTGCATGGCTGGAAGTTTTTTTACGCCAGGCGTGCCGATGATAAAAAACTGTGGTCGATTGATGCCTATATTGAATTGGGACAATTGCTGGTCCAAGCCATCCCGGGCGTACGGCTGGTGATTACCGGCACCAGCAATGAAGCCTTTCTGGCAAAGAAATTCGTCAAGGCGGTGCCTAACAGTATTAACCTTGCAGGCAAAACCACGGTGGCAGACTTGCGCCAGCTGATGGAGCGCTCCAATTTGTTTATCTCACATGATTGTGGTGTATTTCACGTCGCGGCTGCCGCCCAAGTGCCGATGCTGGGGCTGTTTGGCCCGACCAATCACTTGTTGACCGGACCTTATCCGAACCGCGCCAACCGGCAATTGATTAAAAAAGACAGCATGGCGGACATTCGTCCGCAAGAAGTATTGCAGCAGGCGCTCTTGCTGTTAGGACGACCTGCGCAAGCATGACCCTGCACCAGTTCACTTCGCCGGGGCCCATCCGCCTTGGGTTTGCCATGGATGCCCAGCCGCCCTTGCAATTGGACACGCTGGTTCGCGTGCTCAAGGAGCGGCGCTGGGTGTTGCGGGGGACTTGGGATGGCCAGGCGATCTATGCCAAGCTATTTGCGGGCAAAGAAGCGGCACGTTACGCCGGGCGGGATGCGGACGGCGCGCGCCGCATGCTGGCTGCGGGCATCCGTACGCCAGCCTTGTTATGGCAAGGCACGCTGCATGACGGCACCCAGCCGCTAGCCGCATTGATTTATGCCGCTGTTCCCAATGCGGTCAATGCCGCAGAAGCTTATTCCGCAGGCCCTGCAGAGGGCAGATATGCTTTGTTGGCGCTGCTGGTAGAGGCTTTGGCAGCACAGCATGTCGCAGGATTGTGCCAAACCGATTTGCATTTAAAGAATTTTTTATTGGCAGAAGGCGTGGTCTGGGCCATTGATGGTGATGGGATCCGTCAGCGAACACTGAGCCGCAAACAGGCGCACCTGCAACTCGCTGAGTTGATTTCGAAGTTGCAGGTACTGGATCAGATGCAGTGGACGCAACGGCTACTGGATGTCTATTTGCATGCACGCGGCTGGCCGCGCAGCCTCACCGCTGCACAAGTATTGGCCTGGGGGCAACAGATGAAGACGCGTGAGGTGGAACACTATGTCACGCGTAAAATTTTCCGCACCTGTAGCGATGTGACCTGGCAACAGACGGCTCAAAGTGTGCAGGCGGTCAGTACCGCTGGCGGATTGCATCCCACGGACTTGCCTGCGCTGGAAGTGGCCATGCATGTGGGACAAACCCTGAAGGCGGGCAACACCTGCACCGTAGGACATACCCAGTTGCAAGATCAGCCTGTCGTGATCAAGCGCTATAACATCAAGCACTGGCTGCATGCCGTGAGCCGGGCCTGGCGGCCCAGCCGGGCGGCCGCCTCGTGGCAAAATGCACACCGCCTGCAATACTACGGCATGCTGACCCCGCAACCCATGTTGATGTACGAACGCCGTTACTGCGGGCTGCGTGGCCGCGCGTATTTTGTCTCTGCATTTAGCCCTTGGCCCGATGTGCTGACCTTTTTTCAGCAGTCTCGCGATCCTGCGCTTGAGGCGCAGGTGGTGGAGCAATTGGTCATGCTTTGTTATCAGTGGTATCTGCTCAAAATATCGCATGGCGACCTCAAAGGCAGCAATTTGCAGGTCACCGATCAAGGCCAGATCGTGGTGATTGATCTCGACAGCATGCGCCAGCATCACTGTGCGCAAATGGCCTTGCGCGCACATGCACGCGACCTGCGGCGGCTGCTGCAAAATTGGAAACCGGATAGTTCACTGTATAATGCGCTGGTGGATAGATTTAAAACGGTTTATCCAGACCATACGCCACTCACCCTGGCGGGCATTTCCATTTAATCCATTCGATTGATTTGATCGTTACGCGAGTTTCTGCATGATTGTGTTAGGTTTATCCGGTGCCTTGGGGCATGATGCTTCGGCTGCCATTCTGGTAGATGGCAAAATTGTCGCTGCGGCAGAAGAAGAGCGCTTTATCCGCGACAAGCACGCCAAAAATCACTGGCCTTACGAAGCGGCCAAGTTTTGCCTGAAACAGGCGGGCATTTCCCCTGAACAAGTCGATATCGTGGCTTTCCCTTATGGTGAAATTCCGCTGACTTCGGCTGCGCGCTGGCATTACGCTAGGCGCTACTGGTACGCACCAGACCGTGCACTGGACGCCATTTTTAATGGCAACCGCCGTTTCCGTCGCAACCGCGACAAATCACTCAAATTGATGGAAGAGCTTGGGTTGAGCAAAGCCAAATATGTGCCGGTTGAACACCATCTGGCGCATGCTTCCAGTGCTTATCATCTGAGTGGCTTCAAGGAAAAAACCGCCATTGTCGGCATTGACGGCAAAGGGGAATATGCCACCACGTTTTTTGGCTATGGGGAACATGGCAAGATTCACAAAATCAAGGAATTCTATGACCCGGATTCACTGGGTGGCCTGTATGGCGCGATCACCGAGTTTCTTGGATTTGAGATGCTTGATGGTGAATTTAAAGTCATGGGTATGGCGCCGTATGGCGACCCGAACAAATATGATTTGAGCCGCCTGGCCAAGTTTGAAAACGGTGAGCTCATCATCAACACCGAATACGTCAACGTGGTCGGTTTGCGCCGTTACAAAGAAAATGGCAAAGGCTACTACTTCACGCCCAAACTGATTGAATGGCTAGGCCCCAAGCGTGAGGGCGACGAGATTGACGACCCGTATATTCATTACGCTGCCAGTGTACAGAAGCTGCTGGAAGACCTGGCTTTGCAGATGATTGAATATTATCTGGGTGATATTCTGCGCGAGACCGGCAAGATTGTGATGGCAGGCGGCGTTGCGCTCAACGTCAAGCTGAATCAGCGCATTATCGCCTTGCCACACGTGAAAGAATTATTTGTACAGCCTGCTTCTGGCGATAACGGTACCAGTCTGGGCGCGGCCACTTACGCTGCACATCTGGCGGGCGAAAGTATCCATAAAATGGAACACGCTTACCTCGGGCCTTCTTACACCAATGAAGAATGTATTGCCGCCTGTGAAGCGCATCCGTCCAAGCCTGTTTTTACCCGTGTAGAAGATGGCCCACGTAAAGCGGCAGAATTACTGGCCGCGGGGAATCCACTCGCCTGGTTCCAGGGGCGCATGGAGTTTGGCCCGCGTGCGCTGGGTTGCCGTAGTATCCTTGGCGACCCCAGTTTCCCTGGGGTGGCTGACCGTATCAATGCGCAGATCAAATACCGTGAACGCTGGCGGCCATTCTGCCCCAGCATGCTGGACCGCGTGGCAGAAGATATTTTGCAAACCGACCATCCTGCGCCTTACATGACTTTCACCTTTGATGTAAACCCGGCCTGGAAAGCACGTATTCCAGAAGTGGTACATGAAGACGGGACGGCGCGTGCGCAGATCGTCACCAAGGAAACCAATCCACGTTATTACGCATTGATTGAGCATTTGGAGCAGTTGCGCGGCAATGGCGTAGTGCTCAATACCTCGCTCAACAGACGCGGCGAACCGATGATTTGTAGCCCGACTGATGCCCTGAATATGTTTTATGGCTGTGATCTGGAATATCTGATGCTGGAAGATATTCTGGTGACCAAATCTGCTTGATGTCTGGCTACATTCCATGAGTGTCAATGCACTACGCGAAAAAGAGGCATATTGTTTTAAGTCATTGAATCCTCTGAAAAAATGTTGGATTCGGGTAATTCAATTTGACGTAGTGCAGCAGTTTGGAGATAATCGGGGGTAGGGAGCCTGTTTGGATTCATATATCTTCACCCTATACTGTGACGCAATAGCAAGTTCAAAGCAGTTCACCAGGATAGTTCATCAGGTAGTTAAAACACAGTTGAGCGATAGTCAATGAAACAATCTCACATTGAAGTAACAGAACGCATCATCGAGCGTAGCCGTCCGACCCGCAAGGCGTATTTGCAGCGCATTGATGATTACCTGAACCGTGAAAAAGGCCCGGACCGCTTGGGCTGTGCCAACGTGGCACACGCGTTTGCGGCCATGCCACAAAACGACAAATTCAAGATTTACGCCGAGAAGCCGACACACGTCGGCATCGTCACTGCTTACAACGAAATGTTATCCGCGCATCAGCCGTATGTGAACTATCCGGATATTATTCGTGATGAAGCACGCAAGCATGGCGCAACCGTGCAGGTGGCCGGTGGCGTGCCTGCCATGTGTGATGGGATTACCCAAGGCGAGCCTGGCATGGAGCTGAGCCTGTTCAGCCGCGATACCATTGCCATGAGTACGGCCATTGCCTTGTCTCATGACGTGTTTGATGCAGCATTACTGCTGGGTGTCTGTGACAAGATCGTGCCCGGCCTGTTGATCGGCGCCCTGCATTTTGGGCATTTGCCCTGTGTATTTGTGCCAGCGGGCCCGATGAGCACCGGCATTGATAACACCTCGAAATCCAAAGTGCGTGAAAAATATGCACAAGGCCTGTGTGACCGTGATGAGCTGCTGGCCAGCGAATCTGCGGCCTACCACGGTGCCGGCACCTGTACCTTCTACGGTACGGCTAACAGTAACCAGATGTTGCTGGAAGCCATGGGCTTGCACGTGCCAGGGGCGGCTTTTATCCACCCGCATGATGGCATGCGTGAAGACTTGACGCGTGAAGCGGTGCGTCTGGTAGTGCAAAACGCTAAAAAAGATAAATTTGTGCCGATTGGCCGTTTAGTCGATGAGCATGTGATCGTGAACGCGATGGTGGCTTTGCTGGCTACTGGCGGTTCCACCAACCATTTGATTCACTGGGTAGCGGTTGCGCGTGCCGCAGGCATTATTATTGACTGGACCGACTTCCATTATCTGGCTAAAGGGACGCCACTGCTGGCCAGTGTTTATCCAAACGGTAAGGCCGACGTCAACGAATTCCAAGCAGCTGGTGGGCCAGGTTTTGTGATCCGCGAACTGATCGAAGGCGGTTATATGTATCCGGATGTCTACACCGTGAGTGGTGGCGGCATGCGCGATTACGGTAAAAAGCCGGAAAAAGAAGCGGACAAGCTGGTGTGGAAAGACTACCCGGCCGAAAGCGGCGATGAAACCATCGTGCGCACAGCCTCGCATCCGTTTAACGAGTCTGGCGGCCTGCGTCTGCTCAAGGGTAACCTTGGCCGCAGCGTGATCAAGATTTCTGCCGTCCCTGAAGACCGCCACATTATCGAAGCACCAGCCATTGTGTTTGATGCGCAAGAAGAATTGCTGGCCGCGTTTGACCGCGGCGAACTGGAGCGTGACTTCATTGCTGTCGTGCGCTTCCAGGGCCCTAAAGCCAATGGCATGCCAGAGTTGCATAAACTGACACCACCACTTGCTGTATTGCAAAACAAGGGCTTCCGGGTGGCGATTGTGACTGACGGCCGCATGAGTGGTGCTTCAGGCAAGATTCCTGCTGCAATTCACTTGAGTCCCGAAGCCAGCGCGGGTGGTCCGATTGCCAAAATCCGCAATGGTGACATCATCCGCCTCAATGGGACCGTCGGTCAGTTGAATGTGCTGGTGGATGAAGACACCTGGGCTGAGCGCGAGGCTGAAGAGCTGAGCGATGCCAAACGGCATTACAACGCCCATGGCTTGGGCCGTGAGTTGTTTGGTGGCATGCGCAGGAATGTGCTGTCTGCAGAAGAAGGCGCCGTTACCTGGTTGTAAATGCACATTGCGTCGCAATACGTCGTTGCAGTTTGCTTGCCGTACTATTCGTACTGTCTACGCGCCTGCGCCTAGTCTTGCTTAGCAATCTTCATTTACATAAAGCAAACGATTAAAAAAACAATTTTTTTATTTATTAGGTCAATATTCAAAACATGAGCACATTAGAGTTAGCAAATCATGGCCCGGTGATTCCGGTGATTGTCATTAACAAAGTGGAAGATGCGGTGCCGATGGCCGAAGCGTTGCTGGAAGGCGGCATTAAGGTGCTGGAAGTCACATTGCGTTCCCCGGTTGCACTGCAAGCCATGGAAGAAATTGCCAAGCATGTGCCTGACGCGATCTTGGGTTCCGGGACCGTGCGTAACCTGAAAGATGCGAAAAACTCCAAGGATGTAGGTTGCCAGTTTGCGGTCAGCCCAGGCTACACCAGCGAGTTAGGCAAATATGCCCGTGAAATCGGCTTGCCACTGTTGCCAGGCGTGTCTACCGGCTCAGAAATCATGATGGCGAATGCCGATGATTACTACTTCCTGAAATTGTTCCCAGCGGTGGCGGTGGGGGGCATTAACCTGCTCAAAGGCTTTGCCGGCCCATTTGCAGACGTGAAATTCTGCCCGACCGGTGGTGTCAGCGTTGAAAGCGCCCCACAATTCCTGGCATTGCCTAACGTGGTTGTGTGCGGTGGTACTTGGTTGACACCTGCCGATGCCGTAGCCAATAAGGACTGGGCACAGATCACCAAGCTGGCGAAAGAGGCTTCTGCGATCGTGGCGGCCAAATAAGTATAGCGTTAGACAAATCGTCTATAATGAAGGCTTGTAGTGATACAAGCCTTTTTTATTTGCCAAGCCCACTCCGTTATGTCCCAAAGACCAGACCTCTCCCTGTATAAAACCATTGTGCTCGATTGCGATGGCGTTGTCCTCAATAGCAACCAGACCAAGGTGGATGCCTATTACAACACCGCCAAGCGTATGGGGGGGACGGAGGCGCAGGCGCAGGCCTTTGTGGACTATCATATCCAGTTGGGCAGCATCCCGCGCAATGACAAAATCCGTTATTACATCACCGAGATTATCAAACAGCCTTTAACGCCTGAGCGTTTTCAGGCCTTTATGGATACGTTTACCGAGATTCTGGATGAAACCCTGATGCAGTGTGAGGTTGCGCCTGCACTGATGGATTTGAAAAAAGAAACCGCAAACGCCAAGTGGATGCTGCTGTCTGGCGGAGATCAAACAGAATTGCGGCAAATTTTCCCTCGCCGTGGCCTGGATACGCTGTTTGAACTGGGCATTTATGGTGGACCGACTAAAAAGAATGAGCACCTGGCCAGCATGATTGCCGATGGGACCATCCAGTTCCCGGCCTTGTTTATTGGCGATAGCCGCTTTGATCATCAGGCTTCGACTGGCGCCGGGCTGGATTTCATTTTTGTCGCAGACTGGACCGATATGCCGGACTGGCAAGCCTACTGCCAGACGCATGGGGTGACCGTTTGTCATCAGCTTGAATTGTCGCCTGTAACGGCTTTCTGTGCGCCCTAACCGTCGCCTGACTGCTTAAAGATGAATGCCGCCATGAAGAAAATTTCACCACTCAAACTGTTTTTAGGCCTGACTACACTTCACATGCTAGCCACCTGCTGGGGATTTTTCAGCATTGGTGCGCAAGCCACCACGGGCGCGGCCTTCTGGTTTCATGTCTGTGCCTGGCTGTTTTACAGTTTTGCCTATGCCGTCGTGACCCTGATCCCGGCCTGGCTGCAATCACTGCTGGCACGCACCATCAACCGTTACACCGCGCTATTGGCACTCACGTTTTCTGTGATAGGCATTTTACTGGTCAGATCGGATTTAATGATTTATGACCTGTATAACTTTCATTTCAACGGCTTTATCTGGAATCTGGTTACCACCAAAGGCGGCCTGGCCTCGCTGGGTACTAGCGACGAGACCTATGTGGCGATCGGCATATCGGTCGCAATTGTCATCCTGATTCAGCTGTTCGCCTGGTGGTTGAGTACGCGCATGCAGTCATTCAAGCCCGCGTTATTGCTGACACGGCCTTTGTACCTGATTGTGCTGCTGGCCTTTGTCGCGCAAGCCGTCCTGTATGGCATCAGTGATGTCAAAAATAACGGGGCGATTCTTGATTCGGCGACCGTCTATCCCTTCTATAAACGGATTACCTTCCGCAGCTGGGCAGAAAAAATGGGCGTGCAAACGGTGCGTCATAGCAGTAACCATCTCAATGTGGATACTTCCAGAATTCAGTATCCTTTATCGCCGGTGACGTTTAGCGCCGTCCAACAGCCGCCCAATATTGTCATTCTGGTGGCAGAGTCTCTGCGCTGGGATCGTTTAACGCCTGAGATCATGCCTCATGTCTGGCAATTTGCGCAGCAAGGATTGTATTTTAAAAACCACTATTCCAGTGGCAACGGTACGCGTGAAGGCCTGTTCGGCATGTTTTATGGACTATATGGCTCTTACTGGTCCAGCTTTTTACATGCACAACAACCGCCTTTGCTCATGCAGCGGGTGCAGGCCTTGAACTACCAACTCGACCTGCGTACCAGCGCACTGTTTTCTTATCCCGAATTTAATAAAACCTTATTCGCCAGCGTACCGCTTGCACAGCTGCACGAGGCGGAGGAGAAGTTAACCCCCTGGCAGCGTGACCAACAAAATGCCTCTGAGCAAATCGCCTTTTTGCGTACACGGGACAAGCAGCGGCCATTCATGAGCTTTTTCTTCTTTGAGTCTACGCATGCGCGTTATGACTTCCCAGAGCAAGCCGTGATTGCCTCCCCATATTTAAAGGATGTGAATTACTGGGGCATGAGCCGCGAGTCGCTCAAGCCCAAGATCGGCGAGTTCAAAAACCGCTATACCAATGCTGCCCATTGGGTCGATCAACAAATGGGGCGGGTGCTTGATGAACTGCGTGCGCAGGGCGCATTAGACAATACCATTGTCATCATCACTGGCGATCATGGAGAAGAGTTTCTGGAAAAGGGCTTCTGGGGACATAACTCGAGTTTTGTTGAGGAGCAGACACATACGCCTATGGTGGTGTGGATGCCGCAGCACGCGCATGCCGAGATTGAGCGCATGACCAGCCATCTGGATATTTCACCAACGTTATTACAGGCCCTGGGTGCGCCTGAAGATAGTAGCAGCTATTCGCTGGGCCTGTCGTTGCTGACCACGCAGTCACGCCCATTTGTTGTGGTCAGTGACTGGCACTCTATTGGCGTGCAAACAACGGATATGAAGTACCGTATTCCATATTTGCATCATGGCGTGGATCATTTTGTGCCGACCGGGCCGCACGATGAATCGTTATCTGCCAGCGCGCAAGACAGCCTCATGGCCAAATATCAACCATTGTTATTGCAGGCGATCCAGAATTGCAGCCGCTTTTTGGCCTTGCACAAAGACAAGGCGTCATGAGTACCACGGTGCAATTTAAAGCAGAAAATCCGCTGCCTGCAGAGATTCGGCAACGACCGGATGTGTTTGATTTTTTTATGCAGTTGCCAGGCAAAAGTTTCCGCAAGGTTGCCGAACGCGAGACCTTGCGGATTGCGCTGGCCGGCCAGCATTTTTTTATTAAACGGCATTTTGGTGTGGGGTGGGGCGAGTTGTTCAAAAACTGGCTCAGCTTTAAACGCCCGGTGGTGAATGCGCAGAATGAGGTGGCGGCCATCGCCGCCTTGCACCGCTTGCATATTCCCACCACGCCTTATGTGGGGCATGGCATCCAGGGCTGGCTGCCCGCCACTCAGCGCTCATTTGTGATCACCGAGGATTTGGCCGAGATTGTCACGCTGGAGGATTTGGCGCTACAGTGGAAAATCACACCGCCCACACTGCGGTTCAAGCGTGCGCTGATCCGCCGGGTGGCGGAGATTGCACGTCAGATGCATGCGTATCCGCTCTACCATCGTGACTTTTATATCTGCCATTTCTGCTTTAAAGCGGCTGAATTGACGCTGCTGCCGCCACGATTGCATGTGCTGGATTTGCATAGAGCAGAAATCCGCGCACAGCCTTCGCAACGTATGCAAATGAAAGATCTGGCTGCGCTGTATTTTTCAGCCATGGATGTTCAATTGACCCGCGGAGATCTGCTCACATTTCTACGGCATTATGTTGGTGACGACCGTCAGTTACTGCGTGGGGATTCGGCATTTTACCGTGCCATTGCGCAGCGTGCGGACAAGCTTTACGCCAAGTACCAGCGTAAACGCCGCGCTGGCGTAGCCATGTAAGCGCGGCGTGAATGATTTGGCGGTGAATTAAATCGTACCGTGTAGCTTGGTGTAAATCATGCCTGCCAGCTCGAAGTCCTCATGGTAGTCAATATCGACCACCATATGGTTGGTTTCAAACAGGTAGGGATTGACGCCGATATGGTAGTGAAAGCGGTTGACCGTCTCGCGTTTGAGAATAAACAGGCTCCACAACACCGAATATAACTTGGGCAAGTCTTGTGAGACCTTGTGCCAGTAACCAAACCCATAGTTGACCGGATTGCCTTTGCCATCCAGCAAATGCCCTTTGAACGGTTTGACGGCAACCAGCGAATCATAATCGTTGCGGACGTCTTTCCAGACCGCCAAAGCTTCCTTGAACTGATTAAATAAGGGCGAGGTGACCTGAATCCACATAATGTCATCGCCACCAGGCAGCGGGTCGGTTAGCGCTTTGACCAGGTCAGGCTGATAAATCTTGTTGCCGGTCAGGGAGGCATCGCGCTGCATAAAGTGAAAGCCATACTTGTCACATAACGGTTTGACCAGTTCCACGCTTTCCGATGACACATAGACATTTTCTGGCGCTTCAAAGGTCAGGATTTGCTTGGCCTTGATGTCGAACAGCGAATCGTCCTGATAAAAAGGGCGAATGTTTTTATGCGGAATACGCGTGGAGCAGGTTTGCAGCGGGATAATAATTTTCATAACTTAAATCATTTCTTGACGGATGCCGTCTCGGTAATTTGTTGCAAAGCCTCGGCAAACGACATTTTTGGAATAATCTCGGCAGGCAAGGCGCTCTGTAGCGACAGATTATATAGCTTAACCCCTGTTTTTTCACTGGCCAGACGCGCCAGCTCAAAGCAGCCGCGAATATGCGGTTCGTAATAGCGCAGAAAATCTGGTGAAGGATTGTGCTGGTCGGCATAAAAATGGGCTTTACCGGTGCCGCCCAAATCCATGCCCAGAATATAAATCGCCTCATAGCCCAGGGCAAACGCCAGTTGAACTGCCCAGGTGGCCACCGTTTTCCCGGCAAACACGCCTTGTTTTAAATTGTGGCTAAAGCCAATTGAGCGGCAGAAGGGCAATAAATCCGGGGCCAGCAGAATCTCAGGCGATTGCGTAAAAGCCTGCAAGTATTGCTCGGCGCTGCCTCTGGCCACCCCATATTTGCGACTCACCGACTCAATCAGGTAGAGATTGCCTTGCTTCAGCAGTTCCGGCGCACGTTCAGCAATAATACTCAGCCCTTCAAAGTTGAAGAAACAGCGCGCGCCCGAATGCACAGATTCGACGACACAATCCCACTGGCGCTCAAATACGCGGTGATCCACAATCACGCAGTCGGTCGGATGGAGCTTGGCCGCGCTAAATTTTTTAATAGCGCAATTGAGGCTGATAGTCGGATACGCGGCGATTTGCTGCAGATCAATCTCGGCCAGCGAAGGGCCGGAAGCGACGATCCAGCATGGTCCCCGTTTTTGTTGGCTCAGCGTATGTGCAAAAGGGATGGTGGCTATTGGCTGCTTTTTCCAGAGGACGGTGCAGCTGTGTTCCCCGCGCTGCAGGTCAAAGTCCGGGTGGCAGTTGTATTGATGCTTGAAGGCGTCACCCAATTGCCAGCGCCGGTAACCCATGCGCAATTTATCTACGAATCTCATGCGTGCGTAATCACTTCTGGTCCAGCCACTGCCTGAAGTTTGAAAACCCATGAATCAGGATGATGTACAAGGCGATCATGCTCAGCGAGAAGTTTCTGAACTCATCCTTGGTGGTGAAGTTCAGGAACAGCAGCAGGTTAGGAATAAAAATCCCCAATGTATACCGTTTGAGCATGTCATCCATTTGTTGCCAGCCAGCGCGTATCCAGTAGGCCAGCCATGGAAACAGCAAGACGTGCTGCAACGTGGGCGAGAATAATCCCAGTGTATAAAAATCACTCAATTTGAAGTAATTGACCGGATTGAGCCAGAATTTTGCGTTATCAAGCAAGTGAAAATGCAGCGCAGAATCCGTGTTCCCGGTATAGGGTGCGATGATCCATTGCCGGATCAGGAAGCAGGCAATGAATTGTAGTGCAAAATAAGCCACGCGCTTTTGCATGGGATAGTCTTTGGCATGTAAGAAGAAAAAACCGAATGCGGCAACGAAGGCGGTTTCTTTGTTAAATGCCGTGAGCATGAGCAAGATGGACGCCAGAAACTTGCGGTCAGTCAGAAAGTAATAAGTGCTGACCGTGATACCAAGCAGTTCAAAGAAATCATAAAAATAGCCGCCACGCTTGAAGGTCAGCGGATAGATCAGGCTAAACAGCACCACGGCAAGGATAGAGGCCGAGTAGTTGTCAGAAAAGTGCAGAAAAATCTTGCGCAGGTAAATCAGCGTCAGCAGAAAACTGAGCAAAGTCAGGCCATACATCAGGTGGTAGTCCAGCGCCACGCGAGGCGTCCATTCCTCGGCAGGTACATCGTGAAAGAAATGGTTTTTCAGTTTGTCGGACGAGATGATGCGCTCAAACAGCTTTTCTTGTTTCTTTTCCGGAATCTGCTGCACGGCCAGGTCAGCCAGACGCGGGACCGTTGAGCGGTAAACATAGGGCTGGTAAGCCGTGCCATCAATCACCCCTACTAGCGACGCATAGCGGGAGTCGTCGCGGAAACCCCATTTAATGAAAAAGCTGTTGCAGACGTTTGCGGTACACGCCACCAGAATCACCCAAAGAATGCTTAAGCGCAGTAAATGTTTGAACGGTGGTTGCCAGAGGTTAAGAATGGGAAATTTTTGGGTCAGCGAATGAATCATTAGGAGGCCTGAACGAATAGTGAATTATTTTTATGAATTTTAACGTATTGCATCAGGGTATCACGGCCTGTTTGCTAAAAATCATGACTTTAGATTTACCGCGCCAACCGTAAAAGGTTTTGACCAGCTTGAAATTGGCTTTTTGCAAGGTTTGCACAGCGAGCTGTTCATAAGCCACATCCACTGCATCCTTGCTGATAGTGATCATATAGTAGTCATACTTCGAGATCGCCTGTTGCTTGACCAGTTCGGGAAACAGTGTATGACCCAGTACTCTATCCTGATATGGTTGGTGGGCATAAAACCGCGCATTTTCGGTGTCATAAAACACCGGTTGCTGTTGTGGATTGATGGTCTGGATGTAATCCACCGCCTGCCGATCAAGATCAATCGGATTTCTATCCCATAAAGAGTAGGCGAGCATGGCAACCAGCAAGCAGGCAACCCCTCTGCTACTGAGCTTGGGCCAGCGGCTTTGCCATTCAGTCATGGCAAACGCGGCAAGGAAAATAAATAGGATGCCACTGGCAATGACATAGCGGCTGGAGAGGACAAACACATTCAACAAGATCACCAGGCTGACGACAAAGCTGACGCTGAGTGTTGCCAGCGCCAGATGCCGGGCGGGTGCCGGTAAGCGCGACCACCAGCTCTGTTTGGGCCAGCAGATGGCAATTAATGCTGGCAGGCCGGCCGTTTTTAATGTTTTGCTGATGGCAATCAGGATCAAGGTCACCCAGAGGCTGAACAGGCCGTATTCATCCAGATCTTCACCTAATACCTGCTGGTTGATAATGGCGGCTTTTTGTTGAATAAAATCGATGCGTTCCCCAAACAGGCGCGTGACCTGAGTGACGATTTCTTGCAACCTGCCTAATTGATCCAGTCGCAATACGCCAGCGAATAAGGCGATACCTAACATCAATACCGTGAGTAGGCTGAGGCTATTGGCGCGCAGCCAAAGCTTGAGTCGCGCTGAGGCGCTTAAGCCGGTATAGGCAAGCGCGCAGAAGGGCAGGGCGAGCAAATAAACCGCCGCTTCAATCCGGAATAAGGTGGCGATGACCATGGCGGCCTGAAAAGCCAGCAGGTCCTGCCAGCGTTGCGTTTTAAGGCTGCGTAGCCAATATACCAGGCCCCAGGTATAGGCTGCCCAAAAGCCCTCGTCGCGCAGCAACATGCCTAATACACTGCCGACTATATATTGCGTGGAGAACAGCAGGCCATGCCCCCAGTGCAGCGTGCGCAACTTGGCGCCCGCTTCTAGCAGCAATTGTTGAAAGCCTGCGACAAACAGCACAAAGCACACTAGATTCAGGCCGATGGCCGCGCTGTGTATCTCCAGACCGGTACTGCGGTGTATCAGTGCGAGCAGGCTTGGGTAGAACGGCCACGAGAACAGGCGATACGCCTGCTGCCATTGTCCGGCAGCCAGGAGTCTGGCCTGCTCAAAATACAACAGTGAGTCGTTGTTTACCCAGCCATGCTGGTTATACATAATTTTGCCGCCGATCAAAAAGGCGGCCAGCAAATACAGGGTTAACCACTGGGCTTGCGTGATTTTTTGCAGGTAAGAAAAGCGTTTCATGACGCAAACTCCACGCGCGTGAGTGCGAGTGTGGGTAAGACTTGTTCAGGGGACAATTGTCGCAAACAATTCAAATGACCGAGCGGGCATACACGCTTGAAACACGGGCTACATGCCAGCCCCAGATATTGGATCACTGCATCCGGGTGCATCGGTGGCGTATGTTTCGGGTCAGAAGAGCCATAAATCGCTACCAATGGCTTATCCAGTGCGGCAGCCACATGCATCAGCCCCGAGTCGTTACTGACCACGCGTTGGCACAACGACATCAGGTCAATTGCATCGCCCAGGCTGGTTTTTCCCGCCAGGTCCAGGCATCGCTGCTGCGTGAGCTGTTGGATCGAGGCCGTCACCGGGGCATCTTTATCGGAACCAAACAGCATCACTTGCCAGCCTGCATCTAGCGCATGATTGGCGACTTGCGCGTAATACTCGGCTGGCCAGCGTTTCGCTTCGCCATATTCGGCCCCTGGGCAGAGACCCAGCATCGGTTTGGAGGCATCGAGCTTGAAAGCGTGCAGTAATCGGTCAGCATTGGCTGCATCCGCGACCAATGCAGGTTGTGGCAAGGCGCTAGGGAGCACAGTTTGCGGGCTTAAACCCAGCGTCACAAAGCGCTCGACGGTTTTTTTGAGACGGGTTTTATCCAGCGGGCGCATGTCATTGACCAAGCCGTAACGCATCTCTCCTTTAAAACCGGTCCGTAATGGAATGCCGGCAGCCCAGGGCAAGATGGCTGATTTCAGACTGTTGGTGAGTAAGATGGCTTGTCTGTAACCCTGAACCCTCAGGCCACGGCCAAAGCACCAGCGCGCGCCTAAAGATAATTGCCCGTGTTTGAAGGGCAGGGCGATGGCTTGGGTGATTTCTGGCATACGCGCCAGCAATGGCAGTGTCCACAAAGGTGCGGCGACATCAATCTGGCAAGCGGGACGGTCCGACTTGAGTTGCTTGAACAAGCTTTGCGCGAGAACCATGTCGCCTACCCACGACGGGCCGATGACCAGAATCTTGTCAGCACTACTCATGCATGCATTTTTTTAATCAGGTTGGTGGTACTTCGGCCTTCCACCAAGTCAATCAATGCAATTTCACCGCCCCAAGAGAGCACCTCTTTGCCGCCGACCACTTGGGCTGCGGTGTAGTCGCTGCCCTTGGCAATGACATCAGGTTGAACTGCCATGATCAGGTTCAAAGGCGTGTCTTCATCAAACAAAATGACCGCGTCCACAGACTCCAGGGCGGCCAGCACGCGCGCACGATCATTTTCATTCACCACGGGTCGGGTCGGGCCTTTGAGCGCAGATACTGAACGATCGGTGTTGAGTCCCAGCACCAGTTTGTCGCCCCGCTTTTTGGCCGCTTCAAGGTAAGTGACATGGCCTGCATGCAATAAATCAAAGCAGCCATTGGTAAAAACGATTTTTTGGCCTTGCTGTTTCCATCGGCTGACCTTTTGCTTGAGCTCTTCCAGTGCGCAGATTTTGTGCGCCTGTTCATTGCCTTGTGCCGTCATCAGCGCATCAAGTAATTCTGCCTTGGTAATTGGCACGGTGCCGACTTTGCCGACCACCACGCCAGCGGCAATATTGGCCAATGACAAGCTATCCAGTGCCGACAGCCCGTGCATCAGCCCGGCAGCCAGGGTGGCAATCACGGTATCCCCTGCGCCTGAGACATCAAATACTTGCTTGGCGGTGGCGTTCAGATGGTGGATGCTGTCATCAATCAGCGTAATGCCTTCTTCGCCTCTGGTGACGGCTAGAAAATCCAGTTGCAAGCGTTGCTTGAGCGCCGTTGCTTTGGCGATTAGCGCCGGATCTTGCTGGCTGCTGTCGCAGGCTTCGGCGGTTTCTTTTTTATTCGGCGTGAGTGCAGTTGCCCCACGATATTTGCTGTAATCGCGGCCTTTAGGATCTACCAATACCGGTATCTGCCGTGCGCGGCAACGCTGGATCACCTGCTGACAGACGGTTTCGGTGAGCAAGCCTTTGGCGTAGTCTGACAAAATCACCAGGGCAGGCTGCGCTGCCAGTGCAGTGTCAATATTGGCGAGGATTTCAGCTTGTTCTCGCTCGTTCAAACTCTGGGTATCTTCCTGATCCAGACGGAGCATTTGCTGGTGTCCGCCCAGAATACGGGTTTTGGCAATGGTTGGACGATGCTGGCTGGTGAGCATGGCCTCGGTCGTAATCCCATGTGACTGCATGGCTTTGAGTAAGGTCTGGCCTTCACTATCATTGCCCATCAAGCCAATCATCTTGGTTGAGATACCCAATAATGCCAGGTTGGCTGCTACATTGGCGGCACCGCCTACGCGCTGTTGTTCGGATTTGATCAGCACAACCGGGACCGGTGCTTCAGGTGAAATGCGGTTGACCTCGCCGAGCAGGTAGCGGTCTAGCATCACGTCCCCAATCACCAGGGCATGGGCACCCTGTTCACCAAACTGCTGCACAACTTTACTGAATGCAGGATTCATCAGAATTAAGACTCCAGAATCTCGCACAAACTGTGGCCGATAAAGATGTGCGCCTCCTGGATGCGTGCAGTCACGCTGGATGGCACCACAATGTTGTGCTTGCACAGGGCATTTAACTTGCCACCTGTGCCGCCAGTCATGCCTATGGTGGTGGCCCCAATTTCATTGGCGGTTTGAATGGCGCGGACCACATTGGCGCTATTGCCACTGGTGGTGAGGCCGATCAGCACATCCTCCGGGCGGCAAAGGGCTTCTACCTGACGTGCGAATATATAGTCATAGCCATAATCGTTGCCTACTGAGGTCAGGATGGAGGTGTCTGTTGTCAGTGCAATCGAGGGCAGACCTTTGCGCTCTTTTTTAAAGCGGCCGACAATCTCTGCTGCAATATGCTGGCTATCTGCCGCACTGCCGCCATTACCGCACAGCAGAATCTTGCCCCCGCGCGCAATACAGTCACGCAGCAAGTTGCCGACATCGCTGATGAGTGGAAATAAGGGCTCCAGCGCCTGAAACATCGCCATATGGGCGGCGTGTTCACCTTTGAGGTATTCAATATGGTTCATATCGCTCACAATCTATCGCTCAATTGTTTGATGACTTATGCGTAAGGGTCGTCTTGCATCAAATAGTTTTGCACATAGTCTTTGACGCCTTCCTCCAGCGAGGTAAACGGCTTTTTATATCCCGCATCGCGCAGCTTCTTCATCTCCGCCTGGGTAAAGTACTGATATTTGCCCTGCAGGTCTTGCGGCATATCAATATACGTGATGTTGGGTTCACGGCCCATGCTGGTCATCACATTGGTTGCCAGGTCTTTAAAGCTGCGCGCCTGACCGGTGCCTATGTTGTAAATCGCGCTAGTAACCGGTTTGTTTTTTAATGCCGCTTCGAGGAAGAATCCCATCACATTCGCCACGTCTTTGACATAGACAAAGTCACGCAACTGCATGCCATCTTCTATGCCTTCTTTCGTGCCTTTAAACAGGCGCATGGTCCCTGTTTCGCTAAACTGGTTAAACGTGTGATACGCCACACTGGCCATGCGCTCTTTGTGATATTCATTCGGCCCGTAGACGTTAAAAAACTTGAATCCAGCCCATGCAGGCGGGGTAGGTTGCTTTTGTGCGACTTGCTGCAACACCCACTGGTCAAAAAAGTGTTTGGAGTAGCCATAGCCGTTTAATGGCCGCAAGTTCTCAATGCTGGCATCGTCATAGCCTTGCTCACCACCGCCATACGTGGCCGCAGAGCTGGCGTAGAAAAACGGCACCTCATACTCGGCACACCAGGACCACAAGTCCTGCGAATAATGCATGTTATCCGCCACCAGCTTGTTAAAGTCACGCTCGGTGGTCGCGCTGATCGCCCCCATATGAATCACTGCTGTGATCTCATCATTCTCTTCGAGAAACTCAAACAGCTGGTCTTTATCCAGGTATTCGGCATAGTGTCTGTGTACCAGGTTTTGCCACTGGTTTTCATGCGTGATACGGTCAACAATCACCAGGTCTTGCCGACCCAGTTTGTTGTTTAAATGCCAGGCCATGATAGAACCAATCATGCCTGCACCACCGGTGATAATGATCATAGGGGAACGATAAAAACGTTAAAACGCGATTATAACGCGTAATTGGGGAGGGCTGGCAGTGGAATAGGCGAGCGCTGCAAGCAAGACCAATGCGAATGGACGCTGAAATGAGTTTTTATGCTTGATGCAAAATGCAGGAGATAGATTTGCTATCTTTGTGCACGGTTCTCAAGCAGATAAGTGCTGATACTAATTTTTTGACTCAACATCACGGCGCTCTCTCCACCAACACTGGCTATCTAGATAGCGAAGCTTTGGCCAGTGTTTTCATCCTTTTGACGTGCAGCCAAGTTAGATGCTGGAAAATGACATGTCAGTCATGAGGGCTTTTAAATGTTTAAAAAATGTGATGTTCGAGCCGCAGCGTTATTTTTCAGCGCCCATTGCCAAAGCGTGTTGTTTACTCGCTTGTGCTTCAGCTGCTGCTTTTGCTGAGTCAAACTCATTACTCACCCAACCCTGCAAATGCTCCAGCGCAATATCGCGCATCGCTTCAATCCAGACGGCTTCGCTATTGAGTGCAGGGATATAGTGATAATCCCCACCGCCCACTGACTGGAACAAGTGTTTACCTTCCATAGCAATTTCTTCCAGGGTTTCCAGGCAGTCGCTGCTAAAGCCGGGACAAACGACATCTATGCGTTTGATTTGTTGTTTACCCAAGGCGTCTAGCGTGTTGGCGAGGTAAGGTTGCAACCATTCCTGACGACCGAAACGGGACTGGAAGGCGATTTGGTATTGGTCTTTGCTTAAGCCTAAGGCCTCAGCTAGCAAGCGTCCGGTTTTGTGGCATTCGCAATGGTAGGGGTCGCCTTTCATCAGGTGGAATTTAGGCACGCCGTGAAAGCTCATCACGAGTTTTTCTGGCTGGCCATGTTGTTGCCAGTAGGTTTTGATGTGGCTGGCGAGTGCTTGAATATACAGCGGATGATCATGGTAGTGCTTGATGGTGCGGATGGCGGGCACATTGCGCATTTTAAGTAGTACGCGCCACACGGCATCCAGCGCGGCAGCAGTGCTGCTGGCGGCATATTGGGGGTAGAGCGGGAATACCAGAATGCGGTCGCAGCCTTGTGCCTTGAGAGATTCAATGGCGCTTTTCATACTGGGGTTACCATAGGTCATGCCGAGTTCGACGGCAAACGGGCTGTTAATGTGTTTAGCCAGACTCTGTTGCAATAAGGTTTTCTGTTGCTGGGCATAGACCATGAGCGGTGAACCTTGGTCTGTCCACACGCTGGCATATTTTTCTGCCGATTTTTTCGGGCGAATCACCAGGATGATGCAATGCAGAATCCAGCACCACATAAAGCGCGGGATTTCGACCACGCGTCTATCCATCAAAAACTGCTGCAGGTAAGGCCGCAAGGCTTTCGCCGTGGGGGCGTCAGGCGTGCCCAGGTTAGCTAACAGGATACCCACTTTTGGTTGACTGCCGTGGGTGTAAGCAGGTTCTGGCTGGTAGTAAGTCATGAGCGCATTTTAAGTGAAAAGTGCCCTTATGACTCACCTTGTTTTGAAAAGTGCCGATGTTTGTTGTTGCGATAGTTAATCTGGGCGCAAATCATGCGGCGGATTTGCGACCAGAATCTTTGGTTAGATCTAGGTTATTTCTTATGAATCTGGTTACCAATCACGCCACCAACCGCCGCACCACCGACCGTTCCGATGGAGCTGCCACCAGTTAAGACTGCGCCTGCGACTGCGCCTACACCCGCGCCAATGGCAGTGTTTTTACCACGCGTGCTCATAGAGCCACAGGCAGAAGTGCTCAGGGTCAGGACCAGCAGGGCAGTCCAAACCAGGGATTTCTGAAGTGAGACAGGGGATGGTTTTTTCATGATTTCCTCTCCAAAGGGATTAAACATGTGGGTATTTTAAGTAAGTGAGCAGAGCGCAGGCAGTCAATCCAAGCTGATTAGTGTGTCAGAGGAATCTGACGGGTGAATATTTCTTATAAAAGAAAATCAAATTGTTGCGTAGACAAAATAGCCCTTGCCAGAGCATAACGTTGCTCTAACAAGGGAGGCTGAATCATGTTTAAGCTTGTCTTCTGCGTTTCAATCCTAAGAGGCCTAATCCCGCCAATATCAGCGCTGCGGACTCAGGTTCTGGGACTGCGTTCGCTAAGGTAATGGTCCCTGCGTAGCTGGCATTTGTACCTGTACTTTCTCCAACGACTTGCAGATAGTAGCTACCTTGTTGAATGCTATTTGTAAATCCAAAAGAAAGATTGGGGCCGGAATTGAATACCGTACCATTCATGACCAGATTTTTGTTTTCATCCAGTAAGTTAAATTCCTTGAACTGAAAGGTGGTTCCTGTACCAGAAATACTGGTGAGGACTTGTTGTAAGCCATCAGTGCTAAACGAAATGTAGTCATTGAAACTTGTATTGCCACTAAAAACATTGCTGAAAACATAACCGCCACCAGCTCGGGTCGCATCGTAGGTTGCAGCATACGTGGGATTAATGATTAAAGTACTTAGGCACAGTGCAACTGTTAAAGCGGATTTTTTCATAACAAACTCCTGAGTGATAAAAAAAGAGCTTGTGTCGAGCGCTTTGCGCAACATAGACAAGCATGTAGATCAGGATTGTGAAAAAACAGCAGTAAAAGATTTATCCGCCCGTGGCTGATCTCGGTGTCGGAATTATTAGCCTGATATGGTCAGGCAGTATTTAGTTTGAGAGCGCGCTAGATAACAGCTTGGCCGTGATATCGACAATCGGGATAATCCGCTCATAGGCCATTCGGGTCGGGCCGATCACGCCCAGCGTCCCCACGACCTGACCATCGACTTCATAGGGCGCAGTGACCAGGCTGCATTCATCCAGTGCCAGATAGCCACTTTCGCCACCGATAAAGATTTGCACGCCATCGGCGCGTTGACTTTGATCAAGCAGTTGCATGAGCGCCGTGCGGCGTTCAAAAATCTCAAACAGTTTGCGTAAGCTGCCGACGTTGGTTGAGAGCTCATTCACTTCTAGCAGTTTGCGTTCGCCCGCAATCACCACCGCCTCTTTTTCTGAAGGCTCGGGTTGGCTGGCAGCATCCAGCGCAGCAGACATGAGGTGATTGATGTCTGCCTGCATTTGTTGCAGCTCCTGCTTGAGCTTGATCTGTACTTCTTCCAGGGTGAGCCCCTGACAGTGGCTGTTGACATAATTGCTGGCGGTGGTGAGCTCACTGGCACTAAATGCGCGGTCGGTCAGGACAATCCGGTTTTGTACCTGGCCGTCATCGGTCACCAGAATCACGAGTATTTTTTTGTCATTGATATGTAAAAACTCAAGGTGTTTAAGCACGTTGCGGCTACGCTTGGGCGTCATCACCAGGCCTGCAAACTGGGTCAGTTGCGAGAGCATATCGGCCGCATTGTTAATGAGTGCTTGCGGGTCGGGCGAGGATAGTCCGGTTTTAAGCTGGGCGAGGGCGCGTTGATCAAGCGGCTGTACCGTCATCAGCGAGTCCACAAACAGGCGGTAGCCTTTTTTGGTGGGCACCCTGCCCGCAGAGGTATGTGGACTGGCAATAAACCCCAATTGTTCGAGGTCACTCATGACGTTACGTATTGTCGCAGGGCTGACATCCAGACCAGAATGCTGGAGCAGGGTGCGGGAGCCTATGGGTTGCCCTTCACTGATGTAATGCTCTACCAAGGTTTTAAGCAAAATTTGCGCGCGTTTATCCACTTTAGACGATCTCATTAGAATGAGTTAGATTTTGCATCATTTGCGCCTGGGATAACAGCCCCTTTAGCTTTTCAGTTCAGGGCTTCTATGCTTTAATGCGGCATGCAATCTACATTCCGCTCAGTTGCCATTGTCGGCAAGTATATGGACACTGCTGCCTTGCAGCAAATGCAAAGTGATTTGACCCGCTTGGCACATCACTTGTTAGCCAAGGGGCTGCATGTCTGTGTGGAAGCCAATACCGCAGCCTATGTGGAACAAGAAGGTTTTGAGCAGGCCTCGCTGGAACAGATAGGTAGCAAAGCCGATCTGGTGATTGTCATGGGCGGCGATGGAACCATGCTGAGCGTCGGCCGTGCTTTGCGTGAAACCGGCGTGCCCTTGATTGGCATTAATCGCGGGCGACTCGGCTTTTTGACTGACTTGCAAACGGACCAGATGCTGGATGAGATTGACGAGATTTTACAGGGTCATTTTCAGCTTGAGTCACGCATGTTACTGCATTCAGTGGTGACCAGATCGGGCAGCCAGATTTTGCCTGTGGTTGCCTTAAACGATGTGGTGATTAAAAGCGCCTTTCGCCTGATTGAGCTTGAGGTGCATGTGGATGGTCAGTTTGTGTCTCGACAGCGTTCGGATGGCCTGATTTTGACCACGCCGACCGGGACAACCGCATATGGTTTATCCGCCGGGGGGCCGATTATGCATCCCGATCTGGAGGCGATTTCGATCGTGCCTATCAGTCCGCACACCCTCAGTTATCGGCCGATCACCGTGCCTGCGGACAGTGTGATTGAGGTGATTGTGGTCAGCGCGGCCGACGCTCAGATAAGTTATGATGGCCAAGGCCAATTCCCTTTGGCCGCCGGAGACCATGTGCGTATTGCGCGTGCTGAGCAGTCGATTCGGCTCGTGCACCCTCAAGACTACTGCTATTTTGATATGTTACGCAACAAACTCAACTGGGGCTAACGCGCCCGTTTAACCATCTATGTTACAAGCCCTATCTATTCGAGATTTTGTCATTGTTGATGTGCTGGAACTGGAGTTCTCGGCAGGCTACACGGCACTCACCGGCGAGACCGGTGCAGGCAAATCGATTTTGATTGATGCGCTGTCGCTGAGTCTGGGCGCCAGGAACGAAGGCGATGTGACGCGCAAGGGCTGTGACAAAGCCGAGATTGCCACCACGTTTGATATTTCGGGTAACCAGGCGGCTGCAGACTGGTTGCGTGCACAAGAAATGGCCGTTGATGACAGCCTGATTCTGCGGCGCGTGATTTATGCCGACGGCCGCAGCCGTGCCTTTATTAACGGTGTTTCTGCAACCGTCGGGCAGTTGCGTGAAATCGGGGAGACGCTGATTGATATCTACAGCCAGAATGCACATCACTCCTTGTTAAAGATTGCCACCCAGCGTGAAATTCTGGATGCTTATGCGCAGGCGGTGCCTTTGGCTAAAGACGTGGCTAAAAGTTATAAAGCCTGGTTTCAGTTGCATCAGCAACAGTCGGCATTCGAGAAAAATGCCAGTGAGTATGCAGAGGAATTGGCGCTGTTGCGTGACAGCACCCGCGAGTTATCACAACTCGGCTTTATAGCAGAAGAATGGCTCGCCTTGCAGCAAGAGCATGTCAGGCTCAGTCATGGTGCCAGTCTGCTGACTGGCATGGAGGCGAGCTTGCAGATGATGAGTGAAGGCGAGGAGGTCAATGCGCTGGATTTGTTGTCGCAAGTGCAAAGCAAGCTCGCTGAATTGCAAGTCATCGATGCCGGATTGCAACCGATTGCAGAAACGGTCGATTCGGCGGTGATTCAGCTCGAAGAAGCGAGTCGTGCACTCAATCGGCATTTGCAAAAAAGTGAACTTGATCCTGAGCGTTTGGCTGAGGTGGAGTCACGTATTCAGACGATCCACACCGCGGCCCGCAAGTATCGGGTCAAGCCAGATGAGTTGCCAGCACTGTTGCAACAGCAGCAAAGCCGGATGGCTGAGCTGGAAACGTTTGCCGATGACGGAGCCTTGGCAAAACAGGTAAAGGCAGCTTGGCAGACTTATCAGCAACAAGCCGCCGCACTGTCTGCTATCAGACACCAGGCGGCGCAAGCCTTATCCGAGACCATCACCGGACAAATGCAGGCACTGTCACTCAAAGGGGGGCGTTTTGCGGTGAGTCTGACGCCGGGCGAACCGGCTGCCTATGGCCTTGAACAAGTGGAGTTTATGGTGGCCGGTCATGCCGGGGTCGAGCCGCGGCCGCTCAATAAAGTCGCGTCAGGCGGCGAGTTGTCGCGGATCAGCCTGGCCTTGCAAGTGACCACCGCATCATTAGGCACCGTACCCTGCATGATTTTTGATGAAGTGGATGTGGGCATTGGTGGCGGAGTGGCCGAAGTGGTGGGCCGTTTGTTGCGTGAACTGGGTCAACACAGACAGGTGCTGGTCATCACCCACTTGGCGCAAGTGGCCTCGCAGGCGCAACAACATTTGCAAGTCAGCAAGTCTGAACAGCAAGGCGTGACCTTGAGCCGGATTCATGCACTCAATGCGCATGAACGGATTGAAGAAATCGCGCGTATGCTGGGCGGTTTGCAGATTACAGAGGCGACTCGCCAGCATGCGAAAGAAATGCTGGGTGTGACAGCCTGACTTGTAGCGTTTGCCATTGTGCAAGCTTTTGCGCAACACTCAGGCTGGCGTGGGCCGGGCTTGTTGACGGCAGGGTGATCTGCGGGATCGTGGTCTCTAAAACAACATGCTTTTTAAAGAGCTTTGCCGCTGCTTGACCATTAAAGGCAATACATTCTATGGTTGGAATGTGTTTGAGTAAGCCTGGAATATCATTTGCAATCACAGACTTCGCGACAATCGCACTATCGAGGCTGCCAGGTCGGCTGGCCGAGTGACACACATCCCATACCGCCAATTTAATTGATTGCAACTGGTCACAGCGTTGCGCATAAGCCGTTTGTTTTGGAATCCCGAATAATGTTTCCATGATGTGCCAGAACGCGTTTTGCGGGTGCGCATAATATTGATGTTGCCGCAGGGAGGTCACTCCAGGCAGAGAACCCAGAATCAGGATGCGGGCGCCGGCGCTGGCGATAGGTGGAAAACCAGCAGCACTATGCATGTGAATCTGTGGACTTAACATGCCTCTGATCGAGGCTGACAATCAAGCGTATCCAGGTCGGTGTTAAGACCTGAATAGTTGATGGTTGAATATCAGGATTCGTTACAAGATGTTTTTGTACATGTCCCATAAATAGTTAAAGAGTGGTCTTGCATGCTAAAGCCATATTTTTCGGCGGCAGCTTTCTGTCTCTTTTCGATCTCTTCATCATAAAACTCTTCTACCCGGCCACATTTGATGCAGACAATATGATCATGGTGAGTGCCTTCATTCATTTCAAACACTGCTTTGCCACTCTCAAAGTGATGCCGTACCAGCAAGCCCGCCTGCTCAAATTGCGTTAAGACGCGGTAGACCGTTGCCAAGCCCACGTCTTCGCCGTTGGTGATCATGATCTTGTAGATATCCTCCGCGGACAGGTGGCGCTGCTCGCTGTTTTCAAATAGCTCCAGAATTTTTAAACGGGGCAGTGTTGCTTTCAGGCCTGCATTTTTGAGGTCTTTAGGATCATGCATAATTTTTGTCCGAGGGTTAAGTAGTATGGCGTACTTGATTCGCGAAACTACGTGGTATATTAATGTATGTAATGAATATACCGATTATAAAGTGAATCCAATGCGTAATTCTATCTTATTTGTGTTGGTTGTCGCATCTCTGGAGAGTGGGTGCGGCGCCAAGCTTCCATCAATGAAACCATTCAAGATGGACATCCAGCAGGGCAATGTGGTGACTTCAAAAATGTTAATGCAACTGCGGCCGGGTATGAACCGTTCGCAAGTCCGCTACATTATGGGGACACCGCTCATCGTAGATAGTTTCAGTGATAATCGCTGGGACTATTTTTACGAGTTACGCCAGCAAGGCCAAATTGTTGAAAAACGTCGGGTCATTCTGGATTTTGATAAGGACAGCCTGGTGGCTGTGCGTGGCGATGTGATTCCTTCGGCAGAGAACCCGGACATCAAAACCATTGTAGAAGCTCCGGTTAAAAAAGCTGAAGCGCCGAAAGAGGAGTCCTGGGCGGACAAGCTGAAATTCTGGGAGGGTGATGCTCAAGCGAAGGACGCTAAGCCAGCCAAAGCGGACTCAGTCAATAAAGCGGTCACTGCAACCCCTCCTGCACCAGCTCAACCAGCTGTCACTGCGCAGCAGATGGCCGATGAAGAAATTGTGCCGCATATCCCTGAGGGGGAATATAAGGCAGCCCCTGCGCCGCAAGAAATGGTGAAAGCGAATCCGGCAGAGGCGAGTACTCCGGCTTTGGCTGCCAGCACACAGGCCATGAATGAAAAAACCATGGCTGCCCAAATTGCAGACACCGTTGAGCCGCCGCCTGTCTTTGAACAGGATGCTGCGCCGCCTGTTGTGGTAGCACCTGCGGCTGAATCAAATACTGCAGCAAGCGCGGCTTCCACCGCGAGTGCTGCCTCAGCTGCAAATGCATCTGGCGTAAGTCCATCGGCCGCGGTCGCCGCGACGGCCGCTACCGTTGCTGTTGCTGAGGCTGCCCCTAAGTCAAAAAACAGCAAAAAATCAATCGCACCTAAACCGCAGACCAAGCCCTTGCCTGTTGCGCCGGTGGCTAAGCCAGCTTCACCATCGGCTACAGTCAACATGACTGAAGATGACGAGGTGATCCCTTATATTCCTGAGGGTGAATATGTCGCGCCTGTCATCCCAACCGAACAGGAAATGATCAAGGGCAATATGGCTGAAGCCAATCAGCCTGCGACGGATGCACAAGCGCATCAAGTGACTGAAAAAGGCGTTGCCCCAAAAGCAGAAGCAGCCAGCGAGCCAGCACCTACATTTATTGCGGAGCAGTTGCCAGAACCTGAACCCGAACCGGAGCTGCCGCCTCCACCTCCACCGTCAGTTTCAAAACCAGCTGTCAAAGAAGCGGTTGCGCAAGTGCCTACAGCTAAAGAGTCTGTGACGCCAAGCAGCCCTGCCGCCGCGCTTGCAGTGGCGCCTGTTGTTGCTGAGCCCGCTGCCTCTCCTCAGTCTGAAAGTCTGGCGGCTGCACCTGTCACGCCTGTATTACCACCAGAAGCTGTGCTTGCCAAGCCAGCCGAGCCTACTGTAGCGACCGTGGCAGAAAATGCTGCTGAGCCTTCTGCCGCTGTTGGTGATGCCGAGATTAATCAGGCAGTGGCCAATTGGGCGCAGGCCTGGCGTAGTAAGAATATTAAAACCTATCTGGCCGCCTACGCACCTGACTTTGTGCCAGAAAACTTGCCCAGTAAAGCGGCATGGGAGGCACAACGCAAGCAGCGCCTTTCTCCTAGCCAGGGCCCAATCACACTGGTCTTGAATAATATTGTGGTGCAGCGCGATGGTGCCTCTGCGGTGGTGCAGTTTGAACAAAAATATGCGGCCAAGGCTTACAAGGATGTGTTGAATAAGACGCTTGAAATGCGTTATGAGCCTAGCCAAAAACGCTGGTTAATTACGCGTGAGCGTACGGCAACGATTCCAGCCGTGGCTGCAGTAGCAGCAACGCCCAAGGTGATGTTGGCCGAAACGCCGACGGTTGCCCCTGCCATGGACCAGGCTGAAGTGGCAACACAACCTCCAGCCGCTACCCCTGAAGTCAGTGTAGAGGCGGCGGTGGATGCCTGGGCGCAGGCTTGGCGAAACAAAAATGTGAATGCTTATTTTGCTGCTTACTCGCCTGAGTTTGTGCCAGACGGGTTGCCTAGTCGCGGAGCTTGGGAGGCGCAACGTAAAAAACGCCTGTCTCCACAGCAAGGTAAAATCACGCTCGAAATCAGTGATGTGAGCGTGGCACGGGAAGGGGATAGTGCAGTGGTCACCTTCAATCAGAAGTATGCTTCTAAAGCCTATCGCGACGAAATGGTCAAACGTCTGCAACTCAAGCTGGATAACGCTAGCAAGCGCTGGTTGATCGTGCGTGAAAGTGCTGGCAATGGTGCAGAACTGCCAGCCACCAAGCAACAGGTGACGGCGCCAGAAGGTAGCGCAGAGCATCTGGATGGCGTGTTGGAGCAAATCGGTTTTTAATCCATTTGTCTAAAATAGTATATAAAACAGTAAGTTGAGCGAGTTATGTTGAAAGTAGTGATTGCAGGCGTGTCTGGCCGTATGGGGCATGCCCTGCTTGAAGGCGTTTTTTCTGATCCTGGCTTGCAACTGCATGCGGCCTTGGATCGTGCTGAAAGTGCCATGATTGGTCGAGATGCTGGTGAGCAGTTTGGCAAGTTGAGTGGCGTCAAGATTACTTCTGATGTTGAATCTGCATTGAAGGGGGCTGATGTGCTGGTGGACTTTACCCGTCCTGAAGCCAGTATGCAATATTTGCAAGCGTGTCAGCAGGCGCAGGTGAAGCTGGTGATTGGCACCACAGGGTTTAGCGAAACTGAGAAAGCTAGCATCGAAGCGGCTGCCAAAAATATCGGGATTGTGTTTGCGCCCAATATGAGCGTGGGTGTAACCTTGCTGATTAACTTGGTTGAACAAGCCGCGCGTGTATTGAACCAAGGCTACGATATCGAAGTCGTCGAAATGCACCATCGCCATAAAGTCGATGCGCCGTCCGGCACGGCACTGCGCTTGGGTGAAGCCGCAGCCAAAGGCATAGACAAGGCGCTGAAGGATTGTGCCGTGTATGCGCGTGAAGGTGTCACTGGTGAGCGTGAAGCGGGCACCATAGGCTTCGCAACCCTGCGCGGTGGCGATGTGGTGGGCGATCATACGGTGGTTCTGGCTGGAGTGGGTGAGCGTGTAGAGTTAACGCACAAGGCCTCCAGCCGGGCGACCTTTGCTCAGGGCGCGTTGCGCGCTGCCAAGTTTCTGGCAACCCAACAGGCCGGTTTGTTTGATATGCGAGATGTGCTTGGCTTTGACAAGAATTGATGGTTAAGCCGCTGATTTCACGCGGGCAATCATCATGCTTTAACATCCTCTGACAATACCTCGCCCTTGAGTGAGGCTTTAATCTAGGCTATAATGCCGCAATTCTGAACGGGAAGAGTCCAAAAAACTTTTCCCGTTTTGCACATCTACTCACCGCTGCATAGGGCCCTCGCAGGCATGTTGCGACCTTCAAAAGATGTGTTTCGATTCAAACTTAAGGAGCTAAAGGTGTCAAAAACAATTCCAGCGATTTTAGTGTTAGCAGATGGAACTGTTTTTAAGGGCATGAGCATTGGCGCTTCCGGTCATACAGTCGGTGAGGTGGTGTTCAATACTTCCATCACCGGTTATCAGGAAATTCTTACCGATCCTTCCTATACCGAACAAATTGTCACATTGACTTATCCGCATATTGGTAACTATGGTACCAATAGCGAAGATGTGGAATCTGGCAAAGTCTATGCTGCGGGTCTGATTATTCGTGACCTGCCCTTATTGGAAAGCAATTTCCGCAGTGAACAAAATCTTTCCGATTATCTCAAGACCAACAATGTAGTGGCGATTGCTGATATCGATACGCGCAAGTTGACCCGTATTTTGCGTGAGAAGGGTGCGCAAGCCGGCTGTATTATGGCGGGTGAGCATGTGGATGAGGCACAGGCATTGGCCCATGCACAGGGCTTCCCTGGGCTTGCCGGGATGGACTTGGCTAAAGTGGTGAGCTGTACACAAGCCTATGAGTTTACCGAGCAGGAATGGCAACTAGGCGCGGGCTTTAGCAAAGCGGCAGAGCAACAGTTTCATGTAGTGGCATTTGACTATGGTGTGAAACGCAACATTCTGCGCATGCTGGTTTCACGTGGCTGTAAAGTCAC
This sequence comes from Methylophilus sp. DMC16, assembly GCF_056314045.1. Classification (NCBI taxonomy): domain Bacteria; kingdom Pseudomonadati; phylum Pseudomonadota; class Betaproteobacteria; order Nitrosomonadales; family Methylophilaceae; genus Methylophilus; species Methylophilus sp. DMC16. Next base: position 1,390,684 of record NZ_JBQUZC010000001.1, on the reverse strand, counting down.
CGTTTTGCCGGCCCAGGCAACCGCCGAACAAGCCTTGGCCTATCAGCCAGATGGCATTTTCCTGTCTAACGGCCCTGGTGATCCTGAGCCTTGTGATTACGCAATTAAAGCGATCAAAACCTTGGTGGATTCAGGCATCCCCACTTTTGGGATTTGTCTGGGCCACCAGTTGCTGGCATTGGCCAGTGGTGCAAAAACCCTGAAAATGAAATTTGGTCATCACGGTGCCAACCATCCGGTACAGGATGTGGAAAGCAAGCGTGTGTATATCACCAGCCAGAACCATGGTTTTGCGGCTGACCCGGCGACGCTGCCTGCCAATGTCAAGGTGACGCATGTGTCATTATTTGATGGCAGCCTGCAAGGGATCGCGCGTACAGACAAGCCCGCCTTCAGCTTCCAGGGACACCCGGAAGCCAGCCCTGGCCCGCAAGAAATGAGCGTGTTGTTTGACCGCTTTATCCAGTTAATGCAAGAAAGAAAGTCCATCTAATGGCAAAAAGAACCGACATTAAAAGTATTCTGATTATCGGTGCAGGTCCGATTGTCATTGGTCAAGCCTGTGAGTTTGATTACTCTGGCGCACAAGCCTGTAAAGCCTTGCGTGAAGAGGGTTATCGGGTCATTTTGGTCAACTCCAATCCAGCCACCATCATGACTGACCCGGAAATGGCAGATGCGACTTACATCGAGCCCATTACCTGGCAAATCGTCGAAAAAATTATTGAAAAAGAACGTCCTGATGCCTTGCTGCCAACCATGGGTGGGCAAACGGCATTGAACTGTGCCCTCGATCTGGACAAGCACGGCGTCTTGCAGAAATACAATGTGGAACTGATCGGCGCGACTAAAGAGGCCATTGATAAAGCCGAAGACCGTCAGAAGTTTAAAGAAGCCATGACCAAAATTGGCCTGGGTTCTGCACGTTCAGCCATTGCACACAGCCTCGAAGAAGCTTTGCAAGTGCAGGCCACGATTGGTTATCCAGCGATTATTCGCCCTTCGTTCACCATGGGCGGCAGTGGTGGTGGCATCGCCTACAATCGTGAAGAATTTATCGCCATTTGCGAGCGCGGCCTGGATGCCTCCCCAACCAACGAGTTGCTGATCGAAGAGTCGCTGCTGGGCTGGAAAGAATACGAGATGGAAGTGGTACGCGACAAAGCGGACAACTGCATCATTATCTGTTCGATTGAAAACCTGGATCCTATGGGCGTGCATACCGGTGACAGTATTACTGTTGCGCCAGCACAAACCCTGACCGACAAAGAATACCAGATCATGCGTAATGCCTCATTGGCCGTATTGCGTGAGATCGGGGTCGATACCGGTGGTTCTAACGTGCAGTTTGCCATCAACCCGAACGATGGCCGCATGATTGTGATTGAGATGAACCCGCGGGTGTCACGCTCATCTGCGCTGGCCTCCAAAGCAACAGGCTTTCCGATTGCCAAAGTCGCGGCCAAACTGGCGGTGGGTTTTACGCTGGATGAGTTGCGTAATGAAATTACCGGCGGTCAGACTCCGGCTTCATTTGAGCCATCGATTGACTACGTGGTCACTAAAGTGCCACGTTTTGCATTTGAGAAATTTCCGCAGGCGGATAGCCGCTTGACGACACAGATGAAATCTGTGGGTGAAGTCATGGCCATGGGTCGTAGCTTCCAGGAGTCTTTCCAGAAAGCGTTACGCGGTCTGGAAGTCGGTGTGGATGGTCTGGATTCGGTCACCGATGACAAAGACCGTATTGTCAAGGAAATGGGTGAGCCCGGTCCTGAGCGTATCTGGTACGTGGCGGACGCCTTCCGTTTGGGCATGAGTGTGGATGAAGTGTTTGATATCACCAAAATCGACCGCTGGTTCCTGGTGCAGATTGAAGAAATCATCAAACTCGAATTGTCATTGTCAGGCAAGTCGCTGGGGGATTTGACCAAAGAGACGCTGTTCCGCCTCAAGCGTAAAGGCTTCTCTGACCGTAGACTGGCCAAGCTGTTGAGCACAGACCAGCATGCAGTGCGTGCTTTCCGTCAGGCGCTTAATGTGCGTCCGGTCTATAAGCGCGTAGATACCTGTGCGGCTGAGTTTGCCACCAACACGGCTTATATGTACTCGACCTATGAGGAAGAGTGCGAGTCCAATCCGTCGGACAAGAAAAAAATCATGGTGTTGGGCGGTGGTCCTAACCGCATTGGTCAGGGCATCGAGTTTGACTATTGCTGTGTGCACGCGGCGTTTGCCATGCGTGAAGATGGTTACGAAACCATTATGGTCAACTGTAACCCCGAAACCGTCTCTACCGATTACGACACCTCTGACCGTCTCTACTTTGAGCCGGTGACACTGGAAGACGTACTCGAAATCGTCAACATCGAAAAACCGGTGGGCGTGATTGTGCAGTATGGCGGCCAAACCCCGCTCAAGCTGGCGCGTGACCTCGAAAAAGCTGGCGTGCCTATCATTGGGACCACGCCAGATGCGATTGACCGTGCAGAAGACCGTGAACGCTTCCAGCAAATGCTGCATAGCCTGAACCTGAAGCAGCCGCCAAACCGCACAGCGCGTGCGCCAGAAGAGGCGATTCGCCTGGCGACTGAAATCGGCTACCCGTTAGTGGTGCGACCTTCTTATGTGCTGGGTGGCCGCGCGATGGAAATCGTGCATGAGCAAAGCCAGTTGGAGCGCTACATGCGTGAAGCGGTTAAGGTATCTAATGAGTCCCCAGTTCTGCTGGACCGCTTCCTGAACGATGCGATTGAAGTAGACGTGGATGCTTTGAGCGACGGTGAAGATGTGTTGATCGGCGGCATCATGCAGCACGTGGAACAAGCCGGTGTGCACTCTGGTGACTCTGCCTGCTCACTGCCGCCTTACAGCCTGAGCGACGACCTGCAAGATGAGTTGCGCAGACAAACCGTGCAAATGGCCAAAGCGCTGGGCGTGAAAGGCCTGATGAACGTACAGTTTGCCGTGCAGAACAGTGGGCAGGGCGATGTGGTATATGTGCTCGAAGTTAACCCGCGCGCATCCCGTACCGTGCCGTTTGTGTCCAAAGCCTGTGGCTTGCAGCTAGCCAAAATTGCGGCACGTTGCATGGCAGGTCAGACGCTGAAATCTCAAGGCGTGACCAAAGAAGTGATTCCGCCTTATTACTCGGTGAAAGAAGCTGTGTTCCCCTTCATCAAGTTTCCGGGCGTGGATACCATCCTTGGCCCAGAAATGAAATCGACCGGTGAAGTGATGGGCGTAGGGAACACCTTTGCCGAGGCTTTTGTGAAGTCACAATTGGGGGCCTCTGTGAAGATGCCTACTGGTGGTAGAGCTTTTATCAGCGTACGTAACGAAGATCACAAAAAAGTGATCGACATTGCACAGGACTTGGTTAAACTCGGTTTCACGCTAGTGGCGACCAAAGGCACAGCGCGTGCACTGGCCGAGCAAGGTCTGGAGGTGACACCGGTGAACAAGGTCGCTGAAGGTCGTCCGCATATTGTCGACATGATCAAGAACGATGAGATCAGTTTGATTGTCAATGTCACAGAAGACAAAAAGGCGATTACTGACTCGTATGAGATTCGCCGCAGCGCGCTTCAGAACAAGGTGACTTATTACACAACCCTGGCGGGTGCGCGTGCCGCTTGTATCGGCATGGCACAAAGCAAGGATATGGATGTCTACTCGGTGCAGGACTTGCACAAACGCCTTGGTTAACATACACTAGGCTTAGTTGATATTTAAATAAGCCACGCTCATTCGGGTGTGGTTTATTTTTTTTATACTCATTTTTTGAAGGTATTTTCATCATGGCAGTCAATCAGATTCCTGTCACCGTGAAAGGTGCAGAATTGCTCAAAGAAGAATTACAACGTTTGCGCGCGGTGGATAGACCCAATATTATCCAGGCGATCGCTGAAGCGCGGGCACAAGGCGACTTGTCTGAGAACGCAGAGTATGAGTCAGCCAAAGAGCGGCAGAGCTTTATCGAAGGCCGGATTGCCGAGCTTGAGGCGAAATTGTCCAACCTGCAGATTATTGATCCAACCATGCTCAATGCAGAGGGTCGTGTGGTGTTTGGCGCGACCGTGAGATTTGAAGACCTGGATTCTGGCGATGCCAAAACCTACCAGATCGTGGGTGAGGACGAAGCCGATATCAAAAATGGCAAAATCTCGGTCAGTTCGCCAATTGCACGTGGCCTGATTGGCAAGTCTGAGGGTGAAGTCGTTGAAATCCAGTCTCCAGGCGGCGTGAAAGAGTACGAAATCATTGAGGTACTCTACGTTTAGTCCTTGCGATTGAATCATCTGGGATGCGTGAATAGCAGAAAATAGGAGCGTAGCAGCGATGGCCAAGCAATCAGGACTCACCGGATGGTTAAACCCGGTCTTACTTACGCTGTGGGTGGGGGCTTTGTGGATGACCGCCATCACCGCCAGTGTGCTGTTCAAAACCATTCCTGACCATATGCTGGCCGGAAACGTCGCAGGAAAGTTGTTTACCATTGTCAGCTACATTGGGCTTGTCAGCGGCTTGTGGTTGTTGATCCAGCGCCTGGCGAGTGACGGTTTTTCCGCATTCAAGCAAGGCCTGTTCTGGGTGATCCTCATCATGTGGATACTGGTCCTGATTGGCGAGTTTGGCATCCAGCCATTATTGGCTCAGCTCAAAGCCAGTGCTCTGCCAAACGATGTGATGCAAAGTGTGTTCGCCAGCCGCTTTAAAACCTGGCATGGTGTTGCGAGTATTGCTTACATGATTGAGTGTTTGTTAGGCGTCTGGTTGGTGGTCAAGTCGAACTGAGGCCAATAAAAAAACGCGCAAAGGAATGCGCGTTTTTTGTATCAGGCGTGTTTGTGAGCTTGATTACAGCTTGGGGATCACGATCTTCGCTGAGGCTTTCACGGTCTCGCTGGCGCGATAAAACACCAGTTGTTTGCCGATATGGTGCACGGCGATGGCGCCGGCTTTATCGGCGATCTCTTCGAATAATGATTTACGCAAATCGCGGTCATCGCCCGCCACTTGCACTTTGATAAGCTCGTGGGCATTGAGGCTAACCTCGATTTCCTTGAGTACCGCGTCTGTCAGGCCATTGTTGCCTATCATGACTACCGGATTTAAATTGTGTGCCAGACCACGTAAATAAGCGATTTGTTTGCTGTTTAATTGCATGCAAAATATTCCTTGAAAACAGACCGCATTTTAGCATGAAGCAGGAATTCCCCCTATGAAACCCTCCAAAACCAGTAAAGCCTGGATGCAAGAGCATCTCAATGACGAATTCGTCAAGCGTGCGCAAAAAGACGGCTACCGTGCCCGCGCTGCTTATAAGCTGCTCGAAATTGACGATAAAGATAAATTGATCAAGCCTGGCATGACCGTAGTGGATCTGGGGTCTACACCTGGCAGCTGGTCACAGGTCGCGGTCCAGCGCATCAAAGGCCAGGGCCGCGTGATTGCACTGGATATTCTGGAGATGCATCCGATTCCCGGTGTGGAATTTATTTGCGGTGATTTTCGCGAAGAAACGGTGCTGCAGCAATTGGAGGCCTCGCTGAATGGCAAGCTGGTCGATCTGGTGATTGCCGACATGGCGCCTAACATGAGCGGACTCAAAGATGTTGATCAGGCAGGGGCGACTTATTTGACGGAACTCGCCCTGGATTTTTGTCAGTATTGGTTGAAACCGGGCGGCAACTTTCTGGTCAAAGTCTTTATCGGCAGTGGCTTTGAGGAAATTGTGAAACAAATGCGAGGCCAGTTTGCCAAAGTCGTCACACGTAAACCTAAAGCCTCGCGTGATCGTAGCAGTGAAGTGTATCTGCTGGGCTTGCAGCGAAAAGCTTGAATTGCAATGCTTTTTTGCGTTTAGTTTGATCGCACAAGCAAAAAAATGGGTATACAATGCCATTGAAGGCTTGAAATTATGGGCTTTGCCTCCATTGTTTTCTTAGGGATTCTCCCTGCCTTTCGTTTTTAAAGTTAAGGAACCACTTTGAATAATCTACTGAAGAATATCGCGATTTGGGTAGCAATTGCCTTGTTGCTGATGACGGTATTTAATCAATTTAGCGGCACGGGCAGAAGCAGTGGCCAGGTGGTTTACTCTCAGTTCATGCAAGAGGTCAAGGATGGCCGCGTAGCCAAGGTGCAGATTGATGGTCGCTCCTTGCATGTGACTACCAACGAGGGCAAAAACTATGAGACATTCTCGCCTTCCGATCCATGGTTGGTATCAGACCTGCTTAAAAATAACGTTATCGTAGAAGCTAAGCCAGAAGAGCATGAGTCCATGCTTATGAGCATTTTTGTCTCCTGGTTCCCCATGATCTTATTAATCGGTGTATGGATTTTCTTCATGCGCCAGATGCAAGGTGGAGGCAAGGGTGGTGGCCCATTCTCGTTCGGCAAGAGCAAGGCACGTCAACTGGATGAATCCAACAACAGCACCACATTTGCTGATGTTGCCGGTTGCGATGAAGCCAAAGAAGAAGTGGCTGAGTTGGTTGAGTTCTTGAAGGACCCAAGCAAGTTTCAGAAACTGGGTGGCCGCATCCCGCGTGGCGTATTGATGGTAGGCCCGCCTGGGACCGGTAAGACCTTGCTGGCCCGTGCGATTGCCGGTGAAGCCAAAGTCCCGTTCTTCAGTATCTCTGGCTCTGACTTTGTGGAAATGTTTGTTGGTGTGGGTGCTGCGCGTGTGCGTGACATGTTTGAAACCGCCAAAAAGAACTCCCCTTGTATCGTATTTATCGATGAGATTGATGCGGTCGGTCGTCACCGCGGTGCCGGTACGGGTGGCGGTAACGATGAGCGCGAGCAAACGTTGAACCAGATGTTGGTTGAGATGGATGGTTTTGAGGCCAATTCCGGTGTGATCGTGATTGCGGCAACTAACCGTGCCGATGTCCTGGATAAAGCATTATTGCGTCCTGGCCGTTTTGACCGTCAGGTCATGGTCGGCTTGCCAGACATCAAAGGTCGTGAGCAAATCCTCAATGTGCATATGCGTAAAGTGCCGATTGATCCAGATGTGAGAGCGGATATTCTTGCCCGTGGTACACCAGGCTTTAGTGGTGCTGATCTTGCTAACCTGGTCAACGAAGCGGCATTGTTCGCTGCACGTCGTAATAAACGCACGGTAGATATGCAAGATTTTGAGGATGCCAAAGACAAAATCTTCATGGGGCCAGAGCGCAAGTCTATGGTGATGCGTGAAGAGGAGCGTTTGAATACGGCCTATCATGAGTCCGGGCATGCGGTGGTCGCCAAGTTGCTACCGAAAGCGGATCCTGTGCACAAGGTCACCATTATGCCGCGTGGCTGGGCGCTGGGCTTGACCTGGCAGTTGCCTGAGCATGACCGTATCAGCAATTACAAGGACAAAATGCTGGAAGATATCTCGATTCTGTTTGGTGGTCGGATTGCTGAAGAAATTTTCATGCATCAGATGTCTACCGGCGCTTCGAATGACTTTGAGCGTGCGACAAAAATGGCGCGTGACATGGTGACCAAGTTCGGGATGTCCGATTCGCTGGGGACCATGGTCTATGCAGGTAGCGAGCAGGATTCCTGGATGGGCAGTATGTCTTCACGGACCGTCTCAGAAGCCACGCAGCAAAAAGTCGATGCTGAAATTCGCCGTATCCTGGATGAGCAATATGCGATTGCGCGCAAATTGCTTGAAGATAACCGCGACAAAGTGGAGGCGATGACTAAAGCCTTGATGGAGTTCGAAACCATTGATGCTGATCAGGTCAATGACATTATGGCTGGTTTGCCAGTGCGTCCACCCAAGCAGAAAAATGGACCTACCATTAGTTCTGGTGGCAGTGGTTCAGGCACCATGGTAAACCCGGCACCGCAACCAACGGCAAAAGGCGATGATACTGAGACCTAAAGCCTAACCAAGATTGAGGTTCAGGTTGGCCACAGGTTTGTGACAACCTTGCTTTCAGTTAAAATAACAAGGCTGGCTTTTGCCAGCCTTTGTTTTTTTGGAAATCAATGACCTATGCTCTTTCATTGTGGACGTTTTCGTCTCAATTTTGACCAGCCCCAAGTCATGGGTATCGTCAATGTCACCCCGGACTCCTTTTCCGATGGCGGTCAATTCCAGCAGGTGGATGCCGCGGTGCATCATGCGTTGACATTGATCGAACAAGGCGCCGCGGTGCTCGATATCGGTGGTGAGTCTACGCGGCCTAATGCGACACCTGTCTCCCTGACCGAAGAATTACAACGCGTGGTGCCGGTAATAGAAGCCCTGGTCGCACGCGATATTCCCGTTCCGATCTCCATTGATACTTATAAGCCTGCCGTGATGCAGGCCGCGATTGAGGCTGGCGCCAGCATCGTCAATGATGTAAGAGGCTTGCAGGAACCTGGCGCGCTTGAGGTGGTTGCAAAGAGCGATGCTGGTGTTTGCATCATGCATATGCAAGGGATGCCGCAAACCATGCAGCTGGATCCTCACTATGAGGATGTGGTGGCGGAGGTCAAACTGTTTTTGCAGACCCAGCGTGATATGTGTCTGGCGGAAGGCATCGCCCAAGACCGGATTATGCTGGATCCAGGCTTTGGCTTTGGTAAAACGCGCGCGCACAATATTGCCCTTGCCAAGGCTTTGCCTGAATTTAGCGAACTGGGCTGCCCATTGCTGGTTGGCCTGTCGCGTAAATCGGTATTGGGACAAATGACGGGCAACGATGTCGAAGCCAGATTGCACGCCAGTGTAGCTGCTGCCGTAATTAGTGCCATGCAAGGGGCACATCTGTTACGCGTGCACGATGTCAAGGCAACGGTTGAAGCCCTCAAGGTGGTTGCTGCACTTAAATAGCCAGCTCAGCATGACCATATACAAGCATAACGATTAAAGGATACACACATGGGTAAGCAATATTTCGGTACAGATGGCATTCGCGGACGCGTCGGAGAGTCGGTGATTACGCCAGAGTTTGTCATGCGCTTGGGCTATGCAGCCGGACGTGTACTGGCCAGCCATGAACACTTGCCTGCGGGTAAACGCCCCACGGTATTAATAGGCAAAGATACGCGGATTTCTGGCTATATGCTGGAAGCGTCTCTGGAGGCCGGTTTGTCAGCCGCTGGGGTGGATGTGCTGCTGACTGGCCCCATGCCGACGCCTGCCGTGGCTTATCTCACCCGCGCCTTGCGTGCGCAGGCCGGTATTGTGATTTCTGCTTCACACAACCCTTACTATGATAACGGGATCAAGTTTTTCTCTGCGCAGGGCACCAAGTTGCCGGACGAGATTGAGTATGCGATTGAGGCTGCGCTGGCCCAGCCCATGCAGGTCATGGATTCAGCGCAACTGGGCAAAGCCAAGCGTGTCGATGACGCAGCGGGCCGCTATGTCGAATTCTGTAAAAGCACGTTTCCCAATCACCTTGATCTGCGTGGCCTCAAAATTGTGCTCGATTGTGCGCATGGCGCCACCTACCATGTCGCGCCGCCGGTGTTCCATGAGTTGGGGGCAGACGTCATCGCTATAGGCAATCATCCTGATGGCCTCAATATTAACGAGCAGGTGGGTTCCACTCACCCGCAAGCCCTGCAAAAAGCCGTGGTGGAACATCAGGCAGATTTAGGCATTGCCTTTGATGGTGATGGCGACCGTGTCATGATGGTCGATGGTGCAGGTAAGCTGCTGGATGGTGACCAGTTACTTTATATTATTGCCATGGGCCTGTATGCCAAAGGCAAACTCAAGGGCGGCGTGGCCGGTACCCTCATGACGAATCTGGCCCTGGAACACGCCTTGCAAAAGCATCAGATTCCGTTTGGCCGTGCCAATGTCGGCGACCGCTATGTGTTGGAGCTGTTGCAGGAAAAAAACTGGAAACTGGGCGGGGAGAATTCTGGCCATATCCTCACGCTGGATAAACACTCGAGTGGTGATGCGATTATTGCGGCCCTGCAGGTGTTGCAGTCCTTGCGTGAAAGCGGCAAGTCCTTGCAACAGCTAGGTGCTGACCTGACGCTATATCCGCAGGTGTTGATTAATGTAACTACCAAACAAAAGCTGGACTTGAACCAGGCGGCCGTGCAAACTGCTGTGCAACAAGCTGAGGCTGCGCTCAAAGGTGAGGGCAGGGTCTTGTTACGCGCTTCTGGCACTGAGCCCAAAATCCGCGTGATGGTCGAAGGGTTGAACCAGAGTTTGGTGCAAGCCCAGGCCGAGCATTTAGCACAAGTGATCCGTCAACTGACTAATTGAGCAAACAACATATAGACGAATTTTCTATTTTCACAAATGCCTCAGTTTGCTGGATGGGTCTGTGATATCTGAATTTATCAGCTACCTTCAGCCTTTCGGCTTGCATATTTTGTGGTCGAGTGTATCAGGTATTCTCTTGAGGTTGTCTTACCTGCGTTGTCCAAATATCACTTTGGTAGCCACAAGAAAGCGGAAGATTTTCCACTTTTTATCATGCGGCCTGTTTGCCTTGATAAACCGTAAGGTGTGGAAAGGGAATCTCAATACCTTCTGCATCAAAGGCATTCTTGATCCGTTTCAGGTACTCACGTTTGATGGTCCACTGCTGTAAAGGAAGTACCTTTAAACGACAGCGAATGACAACAGCAGAGTCTGCAAGATTATCGACTCCAGCCATCTCCAGATTATCCAAAATAATAGGTTTAAATTCGTCGTCCATACATAAGTCTGCTCCAACTTGAAGCATGACTTGTATGACGCGTGCCACATTCTCTTTGTAAGCTACACCAATATCCATTACCGCATAAGCAAAATCCCGCGAGCGATTGGTTACCGTGCTGATCTGGCCATTGGGCACATAATGCACATTGCCTTCGTAATCGCGCATCTTCACATAACGCAGCGTAATTTCTTCCACCAAGCCAGCTTTGTCGGCAATTTCCACGACATCATCTTTGCGAATCTGGTTTTCGAGTAGCAGAAAAAAACCATTAAAATAATCCTTGACCAAGCTCTGTGCGCCAAAACCCACTGCCAAACCAACGACCCCGGCTGCCGCCAGTACCGGCGCAATCGAAATCCCAAGCTCATGCAGGATTTCAACCACGGTAATCGCCAGAATCACGGTGGTGACGATATACCGCAGCACCATGCTGAGCGTGTTGAGACGCTTGATCTCTTCCAGATTATCTACTTGCCTGGAGTTGAGCTTATCCCTGAGTTTCACAATCAGGCTTTTGCTCAGCCGGTTGAGAAAATAAGCCACGCCAATAATGAAAAAAATACGCAGCAGGGTTTTTACCAGCGCCAGTATTTCCGCAGGTTGCTCTATTCCTAAGTATGTAAACCAAGACATGGTGTCAAACACTCCTTTCGATCAATAAAGTAAATGCACTAACTGGAGAGCCAGTAAGCGGTCAGGGTCGGGATTTCTAGAGTCTCCTGCTCGGTGGAGATCGTTGAGCCACTGCATAAATCCGTCATCATCCTGGCTTTAAACAGGCCGCGTTGCTTAAATGGCTGCAGGTTGACCTGTTGCGCTTGTGTGGCAAAGTTGGCAATTACCACCACGTTGGCATGCATGCCCGATGGCACATAGCGGTGGAAGGCGAACAGGTGCGGATTGTCTTGTGTAATCAGCGCGCGGTTGTTTAAATCGGCAAAGGCTGAAGTCTCCTTGCGGATCGCAATCAGTTGCTTAATCTGGCTGAAAATCCGTTGTTCGACGGTGCCTGGCTGATGACGGCGTGCCATCACCTCCCAGTCCAGTGTCGGTCTGTGTACCCAGCGGTTGTCGTGCATTTTGTTTTCATCTTGCAGATAACTGTCGTTATTAAGCGTACCAACCGCATCGCCATAGTAAATCAGCGGGATTCCGCCAAACGACAAAATCAGGTTATGCAACAAGACGATGGTTTTGATCGCATTTTCAATCGCCAGCGGATCCTGTGTTTGCAGGGCCATTTCCAGCCCGGCGAGTGAGGCCAGTGCGCCAGAAATACGGGCATCGCCGGTTTTTTTGTTGACGCCAAAGGCAAAGCCGCGTGCATTCGATTCAGGGTAATGTCCGGTGTAATAATCGACCAAAAAGCGGCGATGTGACACCGGTTCAAATCCGGCTTCGATAATGGCTTTATCACTAAAGCCAAGACCAATATCATCATGGCAGCGCACATAATTGAGCCAGGTTGCGCGGTCCAGTTTTTCCGGCAAGTCCTCCACGCCCTTGGTCAGTAATACGGTCCGTTTGGTGGCGACTGCATCCCAAAGCAGTGCCATAAACGTGGCGTTATAGGCAATTTCACATTCCTTGGCGTTAATGGCATCTTCACCAAAGTATTTGATAATTTCTGTTGGCGAAACTATCGCTTCGGCAATAAAGATCACACCGGGGGCTGCAATCTGGCAACAATCCTTGAGCAATTGCAAAATCAGGTGGGCTTCGCGCTCGTTCTGGCAGCTGCTACCGATTTTTTTCCACAAAAACGCTACGGCATCCAGCCGTAGAATATCTACGCCCTTGTTTGCCCAAAACAGGATGATGTCCACCATCTCAATGAATACGGCAGGGTTGGTATAGTTGAGGTCCCACTGGTAATGATTAAAGACCGTCATCACCCATTTGCCGGTGTCTGCGTTAAAGGTAAAACTGCCTGGGGCCTGTTCAGGAAACACTTCCGGCATGGCGCTTTCAAATAAGTCAGGCATCGTGCGGTCAGGATACATGAAGTAATAATCCTGATAGGTCTGGTTGCCTTGTTTGGCTTGTTGCGCCCAGGCATGCTCATCTGAGGTATGGTTGACCACCACATCCAGCGTTAGCAGGATTCCGCACTGCTGCATGGCGGCAATCAACTGTTCCAAATCCTCCATCGTGCCATGGCGCGCATCCACTTTCCTGAAGTCGCGTACTGCATAGCCGCCATCATTCTCATGTGGGGGGCAGTCACAAATCGGCATGATATGGACGAGGTTGATGCCGAGATCTTGCATATAGGGCAGCTTGTCACGCATATTTGCCAGGCTGCCCGCAAAGCCCTGGCTGTAGAGCGCCATACCCACCCACTTTTGCTGCATAAACCAGTCATGGTTTTTTTCGCGCTCCAGGTCTTTTGCACGCAAATGTGGCGCGCGCTGTGCATATTGTGTCGCCAGCACTTCCACCAGCCGCCCCAGTTGTGGCTTAAAGTCTTCGCGCTGACCATACAGATGCTGAAACAGCGAATAAATGGCGTAAAAGTTAGCGCCCAGCCGGGTATAAAAATAGTGCCAGTCTTTGCCAGCCGGTTGTTTGAACGAAGACAGAATCTCGTTCAACACCGCGTGGGAAATTTGTTCGTACATGTATCAAGGTCCTTGTTGATCTGATTATTTCAGGCTGTTGCGCTGCCGAATTTATAATGGCGCATGCCCTCCAGAATGCCGTGCGCATGCGTGGCCTCGGCAAAAAAGATCCGTGGCATGCCTTTTAAATGTGCCAGTTCTTCGCTATGGTTACCCACTACGACGGCCATGGTGTCGCCCATCAGCATCTCAATATCATTGCCAGAGTCGCCTGCCACCAAGAAGTTGGCCAGTGGCAAATCCCATTTGTAAGACAAATAGCGAATGGCATGGCCTTTGGAAGCGCGAACCGGCAAGATATCCAGAAACTCACCGTGTGAATAAATGATTTGCGCGTGCAGCCCCTGCTTGCGCAGATGCTGGCGGATTTTTTTCACAGGCGGCATCTTGCTGGCATCCACCACATAAGAAATTTTGAATTCACGCTGGTTTTCAGCAGATTGCAGACGTAGCCCAGGCAACTCCGCTAACGCTTTTAGCAAGTCATCACGTCGCCATAAATGGCGGATATGGTTAGCCCAGCCGATATCTGGCGTGCGGTTGAGCCCATAGTGAATTTCCGAGCCGACGGAGGTAATGAGCACATCCGGGATAGGAATATTGTTTTTACGCAATATCTCAATCGCACTCTCCAGTGGGCGGCCGGTGGCGATGCCAAAAATGTTATAGCCGACATTGGCCACCAGCCATTCCACCAGGTCAAGCTGCCCCTGTTGGTTGCCAAGCAAGGTGTTGTCTATGTCTGTGATAAATGCATATTTTGCCAGCGGGATCGGTGACTTGCCTTGATGCAGCGCGACTTGCTGCTTGCGCAGATTTTTGCGTTGTTTTCTTAGCAGTTGGTGTACCTCTCTGACATATTTGTTCACATGACCCGCCCAGGTGTAATGGCGTTTGACGTTCAAGACGCCGCTCTTGGCCCATTTGTGCCAGCGTGCTTTATCCGTGAGGGCTGAGAGCAGTGCGTCTGCAATCGCATCGCTATTGAGTGTGTCTACAAGCAGGCCATGATGACAATTGGCCAGAATATCGCGCGGGCCGCCATCATCTGGCGCAATCACCGGCAGGCCGCAAGCCGCGGCTTCGAGCAAGGTCAGCCCAAACGGCTCGGTAAAGGCGGCGTTGATAAATACGCCACGGCTTTTGGCCGCCATGCGGTACAGCTCTGGGATATCTTCTTGCGCATGACTTTTGGGAATTGCTACTTTGCCCCATAAGTCATAGGCATCAATATCCAGCAGCAATTCATTCAACACCTGTGCCTGCGATTTTTCCAGATCACGGATGCGCTCTCGGCTACCGGCGACCAGCACCAGGTTAGCCTTCTTTTGCAGCGCCGGGTGGCTGCCATAGGCGGCTAGCAAACCCTTGATGTTTTTGCGCACCTCGGGCCGGCAAATACACAAAATCATCGGTTTTTTCGGGTCCTGCAAAAAGCGATGAATACTCTGCTCCAGCGTTGCCGGTATTGTCCGGCGGCCTGGCGGCGAAAAGCGCGATGTATCTGTGCCGGGCGGGATGACGCGGAAGCGCTGATGATCGGCTTGCGCATACATGCCATATTGCAGCTCAACCTCCTGGCGTGTGCTGGTCACGATCATCGAGGCATGCTGAATCAGCGCATCCTCCTCGGCAATGCGGCGCTCAAAATTAAACTGCTTTTCAATCTTGTCTGCCTTGCGGCCACTGGAAAGCAGCCGCGCCTGCTTGGGTTTGCCCAGCGAATGGCCGGTATGAATGAGTGGGATGCCCAGTAACATGGATAGCTGACGGCCCACATAGCCGGCGTCGGCATAGTGGGAATGGATCACATCTGGCAAGCGGCCTTGTTGACGTAAATAGTGTAGGCAACGGTCCACCATCTGATCCAGATGTGGCCATAACAACTCTTTGCGGATATAGCGCTTGGGCCCGCATGGAAAGCGGATAATACGCGCCTTATCGCTAAGTTTCTCTTCAGGCTGCGCATAATCGCTCGCCACTTGCTGGTCGTCGATCAACCGCGTCATCAGGTCGACCTTGCCGACTTGCGGATGCTCCGCCAACGCATTTGCCAAATCCAGTACATAAGTGCATTGTCCACCGGTATCGGCATCCACGCCCAGCTCAAGTTGCTGGCCACGAATCAAACCATGTACGCTGATTAGCAACACGTACAAGGATTCTGAGGGTTCTTTTTTATTCACACGCATGGCTACCTCCACTGGCTCACCACAAAGCAAGGCAACTGCATCTCAGGCCTGGCAACTGCCACTGTTTATGATGAAAAATGCTGCAGGACTTCACGTCCATTAGATTGAAAGATGCTGCTTGCATCCATGTTTTCCGCAAGGGAAATAAGCGGGATATCAGGCCTGTAATACCCCTATTTCAACTACAGGCTATTAAATTGACATCAATGTAAGGTGAAAAGTTTCAATTTTTAACAAGATCGCAGGCAATAAAAAAGCCCCGACTAACAGGGCAGGGCTGATTTTTTGCATGAGTTAGAGGCTAGTAGGCTTGGCCTGTGGCAAAGAATACGCCACCCGCAATATGGTGGATGGTGCGTAACTCGTCATGCCCCTCAAAATGCCATTGGCCATCACTAAATACACGCGCATCGGCATGTGCCGCCACCACTTCCGCAATAAATAAATCGTAAGTGTTCTGGTTATGCGGCTCGGGGATAATCTTGCACTCCAGCCACGCCACGCAATCCTTCACCAGTGGCGCGCTGATCTCTTGTGCGGCAAAGGTCTCAATGCCATATTCTGCAAACTTGTCGGTGCCTGCCAAATCGCGGCCGCTGATACTCCCTACCTTTTTCACCATCTCGATTTGTTTTACGCAGGGCAGGTTAATCGCAAAAGTCCCTTCTGCTTCCATCAGTTCGCGAGTGTAAGTTTTGCTGTCAATCACGACAGTGACTTTGGGTGGATTGAAGTCTAACGCGCAGACCCATGCGGCGGCCATGATGTTACGTTGGCCGGCATGGGCAGCTGTGATGATGGTTGTGGGACCGTGGTTTATTAACTTAGTGGCTAGTGATAATGAGAGTCTACTCACAATTAATTTCTTAATTCTTTAAAGACGTCTTTAACTGTTTTGAAGATATCAAGATAGCTAATCATTAAAAACCATATTGAAGGCAAATATGCTAAGAATAATATTTGGTTGTAAATGGATACATTTACTCCATCATTAGTTAATATCATTTTAAAAGCAGTAAGTAATGCGCCCCATAAAACTGCAACTCCATAATAAATCGTTGCTTTAAAGGCTCGATCAGCTGCTAACAAACTAGCTGCATGATTTTCAGTTGGGACAGCACGAGCTCTACTATAAAGCAAACTGGTTAATGCAATAAGCGTAGCTAAGGGCCCTAAAATATAAATTCCCGTAGACTCAACTTTAGAATTTAATATTAATGATTCCGTTGTGACATAGATTATTGCAGCTGGAATACCATAAGTTGCTGTGTCTCTAAGAGCTTTAGAAATAATACTCAAAACTATTTCAATCGTTTTAATAATTAGATTTTTGCTTAATACGAAAAATCCTTTAAGTCTTTTGTAATAGTGACGGAATGTCATTTTACTTTTGCCAAGTATCCTTTAACGTCACCGTCCTGTTAAACACAGGCTTGCCAGCCACACTATCTTTGCGGTCGGCGACAAAATAGCCGTGACGCTCAAACTGGTAACTGTCGCCTGGGTTGGCTTCCTGGGCGCTTTGTTCCAGCTGGGCAGTGATGACTTTGACTGAGTCCGGGTTAATGTCTTCTAAAAAGTCTTTGTCGCCGCTGCCTGGGTGTGGGTCTTTAAACAGGCGGTCGTACAGGCGGATTTCGGCAGTGTAAGCGTGCTTAGCGCTGACCCAGTGGATATTGCCTTTGACTTTGACGCTATCAGCCCCCGGCGTGCCGGACTTGGTGTCTGGCAGGTATTCACAATGCACGGTAGTCACGTTGCCGGCAGCGTCTTTTTCACAGCTGAGGCATTTGACCACATAACCATAGCGCAAACGCACCATATTGCCTGGGAACAGGCGGAAGTAGCCTTTGGAAGGTTCTTCCATAAAGTCTTCGCGCTCAATCCATAGCTCTTTGGAGAGTTTGACCACGCGTTTGCCGAGTTCAGGGTTTTGCGGGTGGTTAGGGGCGTAGCAATCTTCGTCTTGGCCTTCTGGGTAGTTATCAATCACCAGTTTGATCGGGTCGAGTACGCCGATTTTGCGCGGTGCGGATTCGTTGAGGACTTCGCGCATGCAGTCTTCGAGGATGCTGTAATCAATCCAGGAGTCTGCCTTGGAGACGCCGATACGGTCTGTAAACATCTTAAAGCCTTCTGGCGTGTAACCGCGACGGCGAGCACCGGCCAGCGTCGGCAGGCGTGGGTCATCCCAGCCAGTCACATGTTTTTCTTCGACTAACTGAATCAGCTTGCGCTTGGAGAGCACGACATAGGTCAGGTTCAGGCGTGCAAACTCATACTGGTAAGGCACCGGTTTGTTAATCATTCCGGCATCAGCCAGATTGTCCATCAGCCAATCGTAGAAAGGGCGCTGGTCTTCAAATTCTAGCGTGCAGATGGAGTGGGTTATGGTTTCCAGGGCATCCTCAATCGGATGCGCGAAGGTGTACATAGGGTAGATGCACCATTTGTCACCGGTGTTGTGGTGGTGGGCGCGGCGGATACGGTAAATCGCGGGGTCACGCATATTGATGTTGGGCGAGGCCATATCAATTTTCGCGCGTAACACCATGCTGCCATCGGCGTGCTTACCATCGCGCATTTCTCTGAAGATGCGCAGATTTTCTTCTGCACTGCGGTCGCGGAATGGCGAGTTTTTACCTGGCTCGGTCAGCGTGCCGCGGTTGATACGCATTTCATCGGCGCTTTGCGCATCGACATAGGCTTGTCCGCGTTGAATCAAGGCCTCGGCAGCGGCATACATAAAGTCAAAATAATCGCTGGCAAAGTAGAGATTGTCTTCTTTGCTGCCATCCGGGCGCGTATTGTCCCAGTCAAAGCCCAGCCACCGCACCATCTCAGTGATGCTATCTACATATTCCTGGCTTTCTTTTTCTGGGTTGGTGTCGTCAAAACGCATATGACAGATGCCGCCATAATCACGCGCTAACCCAAAGTTGAGAAACACCGATTTGGCATGGCCGATGTGCAAATAACCATTCGGCTCGGGCGGAAAACGGGTGCGAATTTTAGCAAAATCGGTTTGTCCGGTGGCGTGATGCGCGGCATCGCCTGGCGTACCAGCCCATTTCTTTTCGGCATATTTTTCTTCGGTAAGGTCTCTATCAACAATAGCGCGGATAAAATTGGAGGCGGCGGGGATCGGTTCTTTTTGTGTAGACATGGCGGTTCTTGAAGTTGCTAAAGTGTGCTTATTTTACACGGTTAGCGACCTGACCCAAAACGCTTAATACAGGGCGTTTCGGGCTTTTATCGCCCGGCCTGACAGGGCGGGTATGCTACACTGCGGGCTATGAATATACGCATGATTATCGCCACTCACCTGTTGTTATGAACAAGCTGGCATTTCCTATTCTGGCCGTGCTGGCGGATGGCAAATTTCACTCTGGTGAAGACTTGGCCCAGCGTTTTGGCGTCACGCGCGCCACGGTATATAACGCGATTCAATCTGCTGAGCAGCTAGGCATCAAGGTGTTTTCAGTCCGTGGACGCGGATATCGCTTGCCCAAGCCGCTGACCTTGCTCGATGCGGATCAAATTACCCAGGCCTGTGGTGACTATGCGCCCTGGTTTCATGTGCAAGTGCTGGCGCAGGTGGATTCAACTAACCGCTATTTAATGCAGGAGAGTGCGCGCGGTATTGCCCATGCGACCTGTGTGGCGGCGCATATGCAGACAGCCGGGCGCGGTCGACGCGGCCGTTCCTGGCATTCTCAATTGGGGGGTAGCCTGACTTTTTCATTGCTCTGGCGCTTTCAATGTGGCGCGGCTGGCTTGTCTGGCTTGAGCCTAGTGGTCGGTTTGGCTTTAGTACGGGCGTTGCACGCGATGGGCTTAACCAGCGTGCGCTTAAAATGGCCGAATGACTTGCTGGTGTTGCAAGCGGGCAGTTGGCACAAGTTGGGCGGGATTCTGATTGAGCTGCAAGGGGATATGGAAGGCCCGAGTGCAGCGGTGATCGGCATAGGCCTCAATTTGGAATTGGAGGCTGACTTACAACAGCAGATTGACCAGGCGGCGATGGGCCTAAATCAGTTGGCGGGTGCGCCTGTAGACCCTAACCAGTTGCTCGGCCACTGCTTGAACCAGTTGGCGCAACACTTAAGCCTGTTTGCCGAGCATGGTTTTGCCTATTTTCAGCCCGAGTGGACGGCGTACCATGCTTTTGAGCAGCAAGCTGTGAATCTGCTGTTAGCCAATGGCCAGTCGGTTCCCGGTCGTGTGGTTGGCGTAGCTGAAGAGGGCAGTTTGCTGGTAGAAACCGCTGCCGGTATTCAGCGCTTTAACGCAGGCGAAATCAGCGTGCGGAGTGCGGCATGAAACTGCTGATTGACGCTGGCAATAGCCGCACCAAATGGGCCTGGTGTCCTGAGCAATCGAGCCAGCCGACAGCGCTGCAGATCAATACCCTGGATAATCAAGACTGGTTTGAGGGCGCCGCACAGGCGCAAGCCTTGCACGCCGCAATTGCTAAGGCGAGCCGGATCTATTTAAGCAATGTGGCGGGCGAGCGCTGGCTGCAAGCCTTGCCCGAGCGGGATCAACGTTTGCAAGCTATTGTCGCCACCTCTTTAGCCTTGGGCTTGCAAAACAGCTACAGTCAACCTTCGCAACTGGGTAGTGACCGCTGGTGCAGCCTGTTAGCGGTATGGCGTAGCGAGGGCAAATCAGCATTGGTCGTCAGCGCGGGTACCGCAATGACGATGGATGCGCTAGTAATCAAACAAGCACAGGCGATGTTTGCTGGCGGCAGTATCCAGCCGGGGTTGCGACTAATGTGGCAAAGTTTGCAACAAGGGGCGGCGCAACTCGATTATGTCTATCCCGACCTTGAAACTGGTACCGATGGCTTTGCGCAAAATAGCCAGCATGCCATGTGGGTGGGCTGCGTGCAGGCGCTGGCTGCTTCGGTGGCTGCCCAATATGCGCGCTTGTGCCAGCAGCTGGATCATGTGCCTTTATTGTTCATGAGTGGCGGTGATGCAGATTTAATCGCCAGATATCTGCCGCACGCATTGTCAGCACAGGCGATTATTGTGGATAATCTGGTATTAAAGGGATTGGCCTGCCTGGCTGAGTGTTCAGACGAATGAAAAGTATAAGAGAATGAAAAAAATATTCTGGATATTGGTATTGCTGAATGTGGTGGTGTTTGCTTATTTTGAGCGCGATGCCCTGTCACCTGCCGTCAGTAGCCTTAAACCAGAGCTCCAGCCACAGCAAATTAAAATCCTCACCGAGCAGTCATTGCTGGCTTACCCCACACGCGCTCCAGAGGCGGCGGTAAACGAGCCTTCCGATTCGGCAGTGCAGCCTGCTGATAGCCATGTGCCTGCCAGTGAGCCAGTGTCAAAACCAGATGCCCAAGGTGCTGAAGCTAAATTGCCTGAAACCAAGCCATCTGAGCAAAAATCTCCTGAGCCTAACAAGCCCGTGAGCTCCAACCTGGTGGAAGCGAGACCCGCTGAAGCAAAGCAGGCAGAAAAAGCCCCGTCGGCTAAGCCCGCAGAACAACATACCGCGACGGCTGGCGCATGCTATGAGTGGAGCAGCTTCAACACGGCGCGCTTGAATGAAGCCTTGAGCCTGGCACAGCAACTCAATATCAAGACTCATACCAATCTGATCGGCAGTCCGCAGGATAATGTGCGTTACTGGATTTATAAACCGCCGCTACCTACTGCCGAGGCTGCGCAAATCAAAGCCGATGAATTGCGTAAACTCGGTGTGGAGGATTTCTTTGTTGTGCAAGACGACCCCAAATGGCGCCACGCAATCTCGTTCGGAGTTTTTCGTGATGAAAAACTGGCCGATAAGCTCATGCTAGACCTCAAAAATAAGGGGGTAAAATTGTTGATTAAAGCGACCCGTAATGGCGGTCAGGCGGTCATCAAAATGCAACAGGTCTCGCCACAACAACTTGCCGGTTTACAAAAAGCGCGTTCGCAGTTTCCAGATGCCGTGCTTAAAGAAATACCTTGTAATTAAAATTCACAAGGCGTTAAAACGATAGACATCAAAAAACCCGCATTCGCGGGTTTTTTGATGGTGATGACTGCTAATAATTAATAAGTACTGGTATGTTCATCGCTTTTTCGGTGGCAGCATATCCGTAATGGTGCCTTCCTTGAGTTCAGCGGCAAAGCACACTGTTTCAGACAAGGTGGGGTGAGCATGAATGGTCAGACCCAGGTCATGCGCATCGGCGCCCATTTCAATCGCCAGCACGGCTTCTGCCAGCAATTCGCCAGCATTGACGCCAACGATTCCGGCACCAATCACACGGTGAGTGTCTTTGTCGAAAATCAGTTTGGTTGCGCCTTCGGTACGCGCGATAGACAAGGCGCGGCCACTGGCAGCCCACGGGAAGCTGGCTTTTTCGATCTCAATGCCTTTGGCTTTGGCTTCGGTTTCAGTGAGGCCTACCCAGGCGACTTCGGGATCCGTATAGGCGACGGAAGGGATAACACTGGCGACAAATTCGACCTTGTGACCGGCAATCACTTCTGCGGCTACTTTCGCTTCATGCGTGGCTTTATGGGCCAGCATGGGTTGGCCAACAATATCACCAATCGCAAAAATGTGTGGGACATTGGTACGCATTTGTTTGTCCACGCTAATAAAGCCGCGGTCATCGACGGCCACACCAGCATTTTCGGCACCAATATTTTTACCATTCGGGCGGCGACCAATAGAAACGAGCACGCGGTCATATTTTTGCGTCTCTTGCGGCGCATTAGCACCTTCAAAGTCTACATAAATCCCATCCGCCTTGGCTTCGATCTTGGTGACTTTGGTTGACAACATAATGCTTTCAAAACGTTTTTCCATGCGTTTTTGCAGTGGACGCACCAGGTCGCGGTCACAACCGGTAATCAGGCCGTCCATAAATTCCACCACGCTCACTTTAGAGCCCAGCGCGTCGTAGACCGTCCCCATTTCGAGGCCGATAATGCCGCCGCCAATCACCAGCATACGGCCTGGGATATCGGCCAAAGCGAGTGCGCCAGTGGAGTCCATGATGCGTTCATCTTCAGGCGCCCCCGGAAATTTGGTGGCTTGTGAACCTGCGGCAATAATCGCATTCTCAAAACCGACCAGGGTGACTTTGCCATCGGCGCCGGTGACGGCAATCTGGTGTGGGCTGGTGAATTTACCGACGCCATTGACCACCGTGACCCCACGCGCCTTAGCCATCTGGGCCAAACCACCAGTCAGCTTGCCGACGACATCGTTAGCTTTCCAGTTGCGCAGTTTGTCGAGATCAATGTCCGGTTTGCCAAAGCGCAAGCCATGGTGTTCGGTTTCTTGCGCTTCAGTGATGACTTTAGCCGTGTGTAACAAGGCTTTGGAAGGGATGCAGCCTACATTGAGGCAAACACCACCAAGTGTTGGATAGCGTTCTACCAGAACCACTTTCAGGCCCAGGTCGGCTGCACGGAAGGCGGCAGTGTAGCCGCCAGGCCCGGAGCCCAATACCATGACCTGACAGGTGACATCATGATTACCTGTCGGTACCGCTGGGGCAGGGGCTGCCGCAACTGGGGCAGCGGGCGCCGCCGTGGCGGTGGTTTGTGTGGCGGGTGTAGCAGCAGGTGCTACGGCAGGTTGTGCTGCGGTCGTGGTTGATTCAGCACTTTCCAGCAGCAAGATCAGGCTGCCTTTGGCGACTTTGTCACCCACCTTGATTTTTAACTCCTTGACCACGCCAGCATGTGAGGAGGGAATGTCCATGGAAGCTTTGTCAGACTCCACGGTAATGAGGGAATCTTCTTTGGCCACGGTATCGCCGACGGCGACCAGCACTTCAATCACATCGACACTGTCAAAATTGCCGATATCCGGCACCACTATTTCAACCATTTGACTCATGAAAACCTTATGTATGCGTTAGTTTTGCTATTTTATCACCAAAAGAACAACCGCACTTTTGGCTTGTCACTGCTTGATTGTCCCGATAGATGTTTCAATCACATCGTGCATCAGCGTTTGGCGGGGGCGGTTGTGACCGGTTTAACCGCTGTGGCTGGCTTCATGGTGCAGGTTTCATGGCCGTAATTGCCGCCCGTATCATCTGGTTCGTAATAATCGTTTTTAAAGGTCCAGCCGGCCTTGCCCACTTTGCTGAATTGACCCATGCCGGTGGAGAATTCTGCATATTTGGCATCAGACAGTTTAAAGGTCATTGCCAACTGTTTGCCACGGGTAATGGCCTGGCCAGTGTAGCTTTGCTTGTTTTCCGTGTGTGTTGCCAGCTCGTAGACGGAAACTTGTGCTGTGCTGTTGCGGCGGTTCTTTTTGAGATAAATGGTCACTTCATAATCGCCGACAGCAATATTGTTGCCTTTGCACAAATATTCACCACTGTAATCCGGTGACGCGGCAGGGGCTGAAAACGCAGTGGATGAAAAGATTGCGAACAGACTAAAGGTGATTAAACAGGATTTAACGTTCATATGACTTCTGAAATAAATTTTTGGCGTGAGAAAGTTTAAAAGCCTGAGTTTTTTGCGAGACTTTTGAATACATTTCATCATAATTGCAATTACATAATTTACCAAGTCTCTTTTAGTGTTTTTGTCGCTTGCAGCTTGTAAAAGCAGGGCGCAAGCCTAGGTGATTTATGAGAGAATAGCCGCTATTTTTAGCAACCTCGTGACAAGGTGACCATATTGCAGCGTTTGTTATCAAGAATTTCACCCATCGTCTGGCTGACCTTGTTTTTACTTGGCTCCGTTTACTACGTCTGGCGATTGCAGCAACCACAAGTGTTGCTTGAGGTGGATGCGGATGCGTTGCCCCTGCAATGCATCTCTTATTCGCCTTATTACAAGCCTGGCATGAGTCCGCTGGTCAAGGATATGCATGTCGATCCGCTGCAGATTGAGCAGGATTTACAAGCCTTGTCCAAAGTCACGCGCTGTGTGCGCACTTATTCCGTCGGCCAGGGGATGGATTATGTGCCCAAGGCTGCGCAAAAACTGGGCATGAAAGTCATTCTTGGCGTCTGGATCGGTTGGCTGGAAGATCTCAACCAGGCAGAGCTCAAGCTAGCGGTGCAGCAAGCGAACCAGTATCCGGAGACCGTGCGTGGCATTGTGGTAGGGAACGAGGTCTTGTTGCGCGGCGAGCAGTCCGAGCCCAAGATGCATGGCTACCTGCAATGGGTGAAAGCCAATACCAAGGTGCCAGTCACGTATGCCGATGTGTGGGAGTTTTGGCTCAAGCATCCTACTTTAGAGCAGGACGTGGACTTCGTCACCGTGCATATTCTGCCCTATTGGGAAGATAAGCCGGTTGCCATTGATCAGGCGGTTGCCCATACCGCCTCGGTGATGGGACATTTGGGCACAGTCTTTAAAAAACCTATTTTGATTGGTGAAACCGGCTGGCCATCGCAAGGTCGTCAACGTTTCTGGGCCAAGCCGAGCGCGATCAATCAAGCCAAATATATGCGTGGTTTTTTGCAGGCCGCCAAGCAGAGTCAATGGCAATATAACGTGATTGAAGCCGTGGATCAGCCTTGGAAGCGTGAGCTGGAGGGCACGGTCGGGGGGTATTGGGGCGTGCTTGATACGGACCTAAAACCCAAATTCAGCTTGCAGGGAGCGATGGCTGAGCGTGCAGATGGCTTGCAACCCTATCTGCCCGCGCTCGGGCTGGGGCTGCTATTCGTTGCCTATGGATTTTATCGCCATCGCCCAGCGAATCAATTGGCTGTACTCGCATTAAGCGGCATGCTGCTGGGCTTGCATGCCTATCTGCAACTGGAATATGTACACTTGGCGGCCCGTAATTCTCTAGAGCTGAGCATGCTGGCTGGGCTTGCCGTGCTGGGGTGGGGCCTGCTTGGCTTGCAACTCAGGCAATGGCTGGGGTTGAACGCAAAAGCTTGCCTGGAACAAGCCGCGCTCCGACTGCTGGCGGTCGGATTCTTGCTGACCAGTGGCGCGCTTGCCGTCAATGGGCGCTATCTGGATTTCCCTATCATCTTGGTCTGCCTGCCATTGGTCGCGATCACGATTTCTTTATTGATGCCACGCGCTCAGACTGGTCAAACAGGGGCCGTCAATGCTGGATTCTGGCTGGTGGCTGCACTGCTGGTCATGGCTGCCAATTGCGCCGTGGCCGTGGCGATCATGGAGCCAGGGAATACCATGGCCTGGTGGTGGACTGCTGTCTGCGGTGTTGCCTTGCTGATATTACCTCTCAGAAGCCTACAAGTAGGTATTCCGCTGACAGCCAACGCTGCTGATTCAGCGTATCATTCAGTTTAAAACAATAACTCATCAATAACGGGAAGTGTGAGAAGTGATCGTTTCATGGTTTAAAAAATTGCTGCCAAGTCTGGCGTTTGCGATAGTCTTTTCAGCGTTGCATTTTGGCCTCTGGACGCTGGCCAACCGGGCGCTGCCACTGATCAGTGTCAAGCCGGAAGTCAATGGATTTGCCTATACCGGTTACCGGGCCAACCAAAGCCCGCTCGAAGGGCAGCATCCGAACACCGCCGAACTGGCGCAAGATCTCGACCTCATGCATAAACATACGCGCCACATTCGTATGTATTCATCACTGGATTTGAACGAGGTGATCCCGCTGGCCGCCAAGCGCAATATGAATGTGATTGCGGGGGCCTGGATAGATGCAGACAAGCAGAAAAATACGCGGGAAGTGTCTGCCTTGCTCGAAAAGCTGGAAAACTACAGCAATATTGACCGTGTGATTGTTGGCAACGAATCGCTGTTGCGTAACGATTTGCCGGTTCCGTCCTTGATTGAATACCTGGATTTTGTCCGCGAACATAGCAATGTGCCGGTGTCTACCGCCGAGCCTTGGCATGTTTGGCTCAAACACCCGGAGTTGGTGAAGCATGTGGATTATATTGCGGTACACCTGCTGCCTTACCATGAAGGCGTGCCGGTTGAAAAAGCTGTGCAATACACCATTGAACGCTATAACCAGCTCATGGAAGCTTACCCCCGTAAAAAAATCGTGATCACCGAGGTAGGCTGGCCCAGTCGTGGTCCAGCGATTGGCGCTTCTGTCGCCAGCGAAGTCAACCAGGCGCGTTTTATCCGCGAGTTCCTGGCCCGTAACTCCATTGAGGATCTGGATTTTTACCTGATGGAAGCGTTTGACCAGCCCTGGAAAGTTGCGCTGGAAGGCTGGGCGGGTGCCTATTGGGGCATGTATAACGCTGATCGTCACCAGAAATACTCTCTGCAAGACGCGGTACCACCGAATACGCGCTGGATTGCCAAAGCCACTTGGTCTACGGTGCTGGCATTTATCCCGATGATGTTTATTGCCTGGCGCTTTAAACACTGGGGCATAGGGGGCGTATTGTCGATGGCGGTGTTGTTTCAGGCCTGTATCACGACCTTGACCATTGCCTGGAATCTGCCAGGTGACTACTACTACACCTTGCGCGATTTTGTGGTTCTGATCGGGCTGATATTGGGTATTGCACTGACCTCGATGGTGTTGATGATCTACGCCGCCGAGTTTAGTGAGGTCATGTTTAAACCTTACTGGCGGCGGTTCTTTAAACGCGCCCAGCCATTACCTGCCGATCAGGAGTTATTTGTCTCTATTCACCTGGCCTGTTACAACGAGCCGCCAGAAATGGTCATTGCCACGATTGATAGCCTGCGCAATCTGAACTACACGCATTATGAGGTGATCGTGGTGGATAACAACACCAAGGATGAGGCGAAATGGAAGCCGCTTGAGGCTTATATGGCAAATATGCCGGATAACTTCCATTTTTATCACTTGCCTTCCTGGCCAGGCTTTAAAGCGGGTGCGCTGAATTTTGCGCTGGATAAAACCCACCCGGATGCGCAAGTGGTGGGGGTAGTCGATGCTGACTATGTGGTGACACCAGACTGGTTGTCCGACCTCGTCCCTCATTTTCAGGAATCGCAAGTGGCGGTCGTACAAGCACCACAAGCCCACCGCGAATGGGAAAATCATTTCTTCCACCGCATGTGTAACTGGGAGTTTGAAGGTTTTTTCCGCATTGGCATGCATCACCGCCATGAACGCAACGCGCTGATCCAGCATGGCACCATGACACTGATCCGCCGTGAGTCGTTGCAAACGCTGGGCGGCTGGTCTGAGTGGTGTATTTGTGAGGATACCGAACTTGGGTTGCGATTGCTCGAGAAAAACATGGAGTTGCGTTATATTGATGAAACCTTTGGGCGTGGCTTAACACCGGCCAACTTCAAAGCCTTGAAATCACAACGTAATCGCTGGGCATTTGGGGCGATGCAAATACTTAAACATCACATGCCAAAGTTGTTGGGTAAATCATCACTCAACTTTAGTC
Source organism: Methylophilus sp. DMC16 (assembly GCF_056314045.1). Classification (NCBI taxonomy): domain Bacteria; kingdom Pseudomonadati; phylum Pseudomonadota; class Betaproteobacteria; order Nitrosomonadales; family Methylophilaceae; genus Methylophilus; species Methylophilus sp. DMC16. Next base: position 1,362,855 of record NZ_JBQUZC010000001.1, on the reverse strand, counting down.
AGCGCTACCACTTTTTGACTGGCTGGTTTGGCTGGTTTGGGGAGGCCTTGCAACTGATATTCACCATCGGTTCTATCGGCTGGACGATTGCCATGTTGGCATTCCCTAAATACTTCAGTTTGCCAGTGGTGGTCATGATTGTTCCCATACTGTGTTTCCTGGCGATCAAGGCCATTCTGGGACCAGTCTTGTACCGCAAAACCATGCATTGCAGCTGGATGGATATCTTTGGCGCTTCACTGGCCAGCTTGGGTTTATCACATGCCATTGCTCGGGGTATCATCAGTGGCCTGACACACAAGGCAGGCGTCTTTGTCGTGACGAATAAAACCAAAGCCAAACTTAGTAATTGGCAGCTGATCGCGCCAATCAAGGAGGAGTTGACGATTCTGATCTCTCTGTTGCTCAGCGCAGCAGCCATGCTGTATTCGCGCGGTTTTAGCAACCTGGATGCGCAATTGTGGGTTTCCATGCTGGCGCTGCAATCCCTGCCGTACTGGAGTGCATTGGCATGCCAGTGGATATCGGAACGCAAGTAGACCAAGCAACGCAAGACCATCTTGATGCTTTTCCACCCGAGCGGGCGGAAAAGCCCCTCATCTACAAAGGGCGTGCGGCCAGCAGCAATCAGATTAGCCGCTTTGATCCACATCGCCGCGAAATCATTGATGACGGCTGGGGCAGTCTGGATGAAGAGGCGCCGGCCTTACGCACAGAAGTCATGCTGGATGCGGCTAAAAGCGTCATCAATTACATTCAATCTCCAGACCTGCCGTTTGATCGTACCCTGAATCATTACCGTGGCTGTGAGCATGGTTGTATTTATTGCTATGCCAGACCCACGCATGCCTATCTGGGGCTTTCTCCCGGCCTCGATTTTGAGTCACGCTTGCTTATGAAGGCGGAGGCTGCCGAGCTCCTGAAAAAAGAATTGGCACACCCCAAATACCGCTGTGCGCCGATTGCCATCGGTATGAATACGGACAGCTACCAGCCCATAGAGCGTGAATATCAACTGACGCGCCAGGTGATTCAGGTGCTGAGCGACGCCAATCATCCGTTTAGCCTGGTCACCAAGTCCTCACTGGTTGAGCGTGATATTGACCTGATTGCGCCTATGGCTGCCAAGGGGTTGGCCAGTATTTATCTGAGTATTACCACGTTAGATCGTCAGATTGCCAGACGACTGGAACCGCGGGCAGCCGCGCCTGAGCGTCGTTTTGAAACGCTGCGTAAACTGAGTGCGGCGGGTATTCCAACCGGCGTGATGGTGGCGCCGGTGATTCCGGCCTTAACAGACTGTGATATGGAAAAGATTCTTGAACAGGCGTATCAGGCAGGCGCACGCAAGGCGGGCTATGTGTTTTTGCGCTTGCCGCATGAATTAAGTGATTTATTCCAGGCGTGGTTGCAACAGTATTTTCCACTCAAGGCCGACCATGTCATGAGCTTAATCAAGCAAAGCCGCGGCGGTAAAACCTATCAAAGTGGTTTTGGTCAGCGCATGCGTGGTGAGGGCATATTTGCCGACCTGCTGGCGCATCGTTTTAAACTCAGTTGCCAGAAATTGGGCATGTCAGGCGAGCGGCTTGATTTGCGCACGGATTTGTTCTCTGCAGATCCTAGCTGGGGGCGTGCTACTAAGCTTCAACAGCAATTCTCATTGTTCTAAAAAATATTGATCACTATCGTCGGTATGCGTTGATTGAGATATAATTGCGTCTTATTCTCAATTAATAGCAACCCGAAATGTTTTATCGAAAGACACGATTGTCGCTGGTTGAGATTTTCTCATCATTCTCAGAAAGCGCTTAGTGCAACATCCACGCCAACTCTCAGCCAATGCCCAACGTGCAAAAACCATTCGCTGGTTACGACAGGTGCATGGGTGGTTAGGTTTATGGGGAGCATTACTGGGGTTGCTGTTTGGCGTCACCGGGATTCTGCTGGATCACCGCAATACCCTTAAAATCCCTGCAGTTCAAATCGAGCAAAAAGAAATTCAGCTGACAGTCCCTGCTGCTTATACCGCGACAAAGCAGGACTTTGTTCGATACCTGCAACAGACATTTGAGATTGACCACGCGCCTTTTCAAAAGAAGGCCAAGCCTGCATTCAAGACCCAATCTTCCGCACGGTTTATGGGTAAAACCTTAGCGCAGCCAGAAAAATGGGAAGTCGAATTCCGTATGCCGCAACTAAAACTCACCGCAGAGTACGTGGTGGGTAATGAATATGCGCTGGTACGCAAGGAAGAGGTAAATGCCTGGGGATTTTTGACCAACCTGCACAAAGGGACGGGCGCAAGTATGGGTTGGGTACTTATGGCTGATACGTTGGCGGGTGGGCTGATTGTGTTGTCTATCACGGGTGTATTGCTCTGGACCAAAATGCGTCAGTCAAGATTGATATTGGCGGGATTGATGGGGAGTTCTTTGATAGTGGGCGTGTGGTTGACACTGGCGATGTTGTAACCATTGCTTGGAAAGTATTTAAGTAGCGCTTACGCTGTGGTTAGTTGGATTTATGTTAATATATTGAATGATAATGATTATTATTTAATATAGAGAGTGATCCATGAAGTTCCAGACCGCGGCCCTGGTCGCAGCCACCTTGTCTACATCCATGGCAAGTGCAGAAGCGTTGCAGCCCGACCATCAAACCTTGCCAGAAGTGGCCGTCAAAACAAACAAAATCGCAGAGTCAACCACTGCCCCGATTAAAAAATATCGGGCCAGTCAGGCACGTACCGCAACAAAAACTGATCTGCCAATTAACGAAACCAGCCAATCCATCTCGGTGGTTAGCAGTGAGCAAATGCGAGATCAAGCGACACAAACACTGGCAGAATCACTACGTTTTGTGGCGGGTGTGGATGCCGGGCAACGAGGCCGGCGCGGGCTGGATGACTTTTCGATTCGTGGCTTTGTGCAAAGTGATTATGTGCTCAGAGATGGGATGCGGATGGCGTATGACCTCTCCTGGATACAAGCTGAGCCTTTCGGTCTGGAGCGGGTAGAAGTGCTTAAAGGGCCTTCTTCTGTGCTTTATGGCCAGACCGGTCCGGGCGGCTTTGTCAATTTAGTCAGCAAGCGTCCAACCGATACCCCTATGGCCCGTTTTGGCATGGCTTTTGGCAATTATCAGCAACAGCAATACACGGCAGATATTTCTGATGCGCTGAATCAGGATAAAACCCTGCGTTACCGCTTGGTGGCCTTGACTGCCAGCAGTGATGACCAGGTCGATTTTGTCGATAGAAAACGCCAGTATGTGGCCCCTTCACTGACTTGGGATATCAGTGACAATACCAGTTTGACGGTATTGACCAGCTATCAAAAGAGCAGTTATGTGCCGATACGCGGATTACCTGCCGATGGCACCATCTTGCCTAACATAAATGGCGATATTTCCTTCAAACGTTTTGTCGGTGTGCCCGGCCTGGACCATTACGATACAGAACAAACTTTGCTCGGTTATGAGTTCTCGCATGCTTTTAATGCGCATTTGAGTTTTAGGCAAAACGTACGCTATAACACCCTCAATCTTGATGGCACATTTACTGAACCTAGTAATCAGGGTTTATCAGCTAACAAGCAAGATTACAGACGAGCAATTTCTATTCGCCAACTCTCCGCACAAATGTGGACGATTGATCACCAATTAGCAGCAAATTTTGATTTGGCTGGGTTCAAGCATCAGATGTTATTCGGGGTTGATAACATACGTTACTATCTTAATCGCTACTATGCCAATCGCAGCGTGACGCCATTAAATCTTTACAGCCCTAATTATTCTGCAGCAGTGCTGGGTAATGTTGTGACTAAAGCCGATAGTACTGGTACGGATGAGCTGACTCAGCAGGGCCTTTATTGGCAAGATCTGGTTAAATTTGGGGAAGGCTGGAATTTGCAACTGGGTTTGCGTCATGACCGCTCCGAGATTAATCAGAACCGGATTACAGGCAACAATAGCCAAAGCAATGCACACAAAACCACTGGCAAGCTGGGCCTGCTATATGCGTTTGAAAATGGCTGGTCGCCTTATGTCAGTTACAGTGAATCGTTTGTGCCTTTGGTTGGGAGTACCTTTGCGGGAACACCTTTTGTGCCAGAAACCGGACAGCAAAAAGAAGCCGGTCTTAAGTACGCCTCTCCTGATCAGCGCTTTTCCACAACCTTCTCTGTGTATGAGTTAAAGCGGCAGAATGTGACCACCAATGATCCGGTTAATGGCGCCAGCTTTAGTGTGCAAACAGGCGAACAGCGCCACCGCGGTTTTGAGTGGGAGGCGACGGGACAAGTGACTGATGATCTCAACCTGGTCGCCAGCTATACCTACATTGATGCGGAAGTGACCAAAAGCAACTCGACCAATCTGGGCAAGCGGCCCATTCTGGTCGCAAATCATATGGCGAATGCCTGGCTTAATTACAAACTGAGTGCAATTCTGCCTGGCTTAAGCGTCGGAGCAGGGGTGCGTCATATCGGTAAACAAGCGGGCAATGAGACCAACACATTTGATGTTCCCGACTACACCTTGTTTGATGCGGGCATTTATTACACACTAGACGCATGGCGTTTTGCACTCAACGGCAAAAATCTGGCCAATAAACGCTATATTGCTGGCTGCTCCAGCCAATCCGTTTGTTTTACCGGTGACCCGCAAATGTTGTTACTGACTGCAAATTACGCATTTAAATAATTTAGGCAAGACCTGATGCAGGCTGACCATGGATCAGCGCATTAAACGCAGTTAATATCGCAGCATGAATGATTTATTGTTTGTCTATGGCACCCTGCGTCAGGGCAATACTAATGCGATGGCGCTGTATCTGGCTCAGCAGGCTGATTTTGTCGCCTATGGCTGGTTTCAGGGGCTGATGTATCAGATCAGCTTCTATCCTGGCGTTGTGGCTTCTAACGACCACTGTCATCGTGTATATGGAGAGGTATATCGCCTCCGAGATACGCAAAGTGTGTTGACCATGCTGGATGAGTATGAAGAATGCAGTGCCCGGCATGCACAACCCGCGGAATATCAACGGGTTCAAACACAGATTCTCACGATAGATGATCAGCTGCTTGAGCCAGTATGGATTTATCTCTACCAATGGCCTGTAGCAGATGAGGCGAGGATAGTGACCGGGGACTTTATGCAGCCGATACAGATGGCTTAAAACACAAAGGGCGCTTTCAGCGCCCTTTGTGTTTTTTACTCGACTAAAAATTAGAGTAACAAGCGTCTTACATCACTCAGCATCACACGCAGATGGCTGGTGAAACGTGCGCCGTCCGCGCCGTCGATGACGCGGTGATCGTATGACAATGACAACGGCATGATCAGGCGTGGGTCAAAGCCGCCCGTGTCTTTGTTGTACACCGGCTGCATGGCCGCGCGGGAAACCCCCAGAATCGCGACTTCAGGGCAGTTGATAATCGGCGTAAACATGGTGCCGCCAATGCCACCGAGGCTTGAAATGGTAAAGCAGCCGCCTTGCATTTCCTCAACTTTCAGCTTGCGCTCACGGGCCTTGGCAGACAGGTCCGCCAGGTCACGAGCAATGTCCATCACGTCTTTCTGATTCACGTCACGTACCACAGGCACGACCAGGCCGTCCGGTGTATCACAGGCGAAGCCAATATTGTAATACTGCTTGAGGATCAAGCTATCGCCTTCAGGGGACAAGGAGGCGTTAAAGTTAGGGTAAGTACGCAGGGCGTTGACCACTGCTTTCATCAGAAAAGCCAGCAAAGTCAATTTCACGCCACGCTTCTCGGCTTCGGCCAGCATGGACTTACGGAAGTCTTCGAGGTCGGTAATGTCAGCTTCATCAAACTGTGTGACATGCGGCGCGGTGACCCAGTTGCGGTGCAAGTTGGCACCAGACAGCTTCTTGATGCGGGAAAGTGGTTTGGTCTCGATATTGCCGAACTGGCTGAAATCAATGACCGGCATGGGCAAGGTGCTTAAACCACCGCTAGTACTCATGCTTTCAGACCGTGGTTTAGACAGTTCGCCTTTGACGTAGGCTTGTACATCACTTTGCAAAATACGGTTTTTAGGGCCGCTGGCTTTCACCAGTGACAGGCTCACCCCCAGTTCACGCGCAAACTTGCGGACAGACGGGCTGGCATGTGCCAGTTTGCCGCTGCTGGCTACGGTGCTGGCAGCCACCGGGTTAGGCGTGGCTTGCGGCTGGATGACTTGGGGAACTTCAGCCACCGGGCGGGTAGGCTCAGGAATCGCAACCTTGGCTTCATCCACCGTTACAGTAGCCACCACGGGTGTGGCGGTCGGCTGCGGGGCCACTTTTTCTGCCGGTGCCGCTTCGCCAGCGGTGTCCAGTGTCAGAATCAGGGCGCCTTGCTTTGTTTTGTCGCCCACTTTGATGTGAATTTCCTTGACCACGCCAGACAGCGAGGAGGGGATATCCATAGAGGCTTTGTCAGACTCTACGGTGATTAATGAATCTTCCTTGGCGACGGTGTCACCGACGCTGACCAGGACTTCAATGACGTCGACGCTGTCAAAGTTGCCGATATCCGGCACCAGTACTTCTTTGATAGACATATTGTGTATGTTCCTTATGTCGTGACCTTAGATCGTAGCCGGGTTGGCACGACTAATGTCGATATTGTATTTTTTAATGGCTTCGGCGGCCTTGCTGGCTGGCAGTTTGCCGTCGTCCACCAGGGCTTTCAGTGCGGCCAGCGTCACATAGTAACGGTCAACTTCAAAGAAGCTGCGCAGGGCTTCACGGGAGTCAGAGCGGCCGTAACCGTCTGTACCCAGGGTCACAAATCTGTTGGGTACAAATGGACGAATCTGGTCGGCAAAGCTGCGCATGTAATCCGTAGAGGCAATCACAGGGCCTTCGGCTTTTTGCAGCGAGGCTTCAACATAGCTCAGTTTAGGTTTCGCTTCTGGATGCAGCAGGTTGTGACGCTCGGCGTCAATACCGTCGCGACGCAGCTCGGTAAAGCTAGTCACACTCCAAACATCCGCAGACACGCCCCAGTCTTGTTCCAGCAACTCGGCGGCAGCAATCACTTCACGCAGAATCACACCGGAACCCATCAATTGTACTTTCGGGCCTTTGGCTTTCGACTTGCTGAAGCTGTACATGCCTTTGAGGATGCCCTCGGCACTGCCTTCCGGCATAGCCGGATGGCTATAGTTTTCGTTCATCAGGGTGATGTAGTAATACACATCTTCCTGATTTTGTACCATGCGGCGCATGCCTTCCTGGATGATCACAGCCAGCTCGTAAGCAAAGGTAGGATCGTAGGAGATACAGTTAGGAATGGTCGCGGACATCAAGTGGCTATGGCCGTCTTCATGTTGCAAGCCTTCACCGTTGAGGGTGGTACGGCCAGCAGTCGCGCCCAGCAAGAAACCACGGGCACGGCTGTCGCCCGCGGCCCAGGCAAAGTCGCCAATACGCTGGAAGCCAAACATGGAGTAATAGATGTAGAACGGAATCATCTGGGTGCCGGTAACGCTGTAAGACGTCGCCGCGGCTAGCCAGCTGGCAAAAGAGCCAGCTTCGTTAATGCCTTCTTCTAAAATCTGGCCGCTTTGTGATTCCTTGTAGAACATCACCTGATCAGAATCTTGTGGCTCATACAACTGGCCCACCGAAGAGTAAATGCCCAGTTGGCGGAACATGCCTTCCATGCCAAATGTACGCGCTTCATCCGGCACGATAGGCACCACATATTTGCCGACTTGTTTGTCACGTACCAGCGTAGACAGGATACGCACAAAGGCCATAGTGGTGGAGATTTCACGGTCACCGGTGGCGCCCAGCATGTTTTCAAACGCGGACAGTTCAGGCACAGTCAGCTCGTTGCCTTTACGGCGGCGGCTAGGTACAAAGCCACCTAAAGCTGCGCGGCGTTCCATCATGTACTTGATTTCCGGGCTGTCTTCAGCCGGACGGTAGTAAGACAGGTTTTCTACCTGCTCGTCAGTCAATGGCAGGTCAAAACGGTCACGGAACGCCTTCAGTGAGGCAATATCCATGCTCTTTTGCTGGTGGGTGGTATTCTGGCCTTCGCCGGCTTCGCCCATGCCATAACCCTTAACAGTTTTGGCGAGGATGACAGTAGGTTGACCTTTATGAGTCACTGCGGCCTGGTAAGCTGCGAACACTTTGTGCGGATCGTGACCACCACGGTTCAGACGCCAGATATCGGCATCAGACATCGCAGCCACCATTTCACGCAGTTCTGGATATTTGCCAAAGAAATGCTCGCGGGTATAGGCGCCGCCTTTTTGTTTAAAGTTCTGGTATTCACCGTCCACGCACTCTTCCATGCGTTTGCGCAGAAGGCCGTCTTTATCCATGGCCAGCAGCGGATCCCAGTAAGAACCCCAAATGACCTTGATCGCGTTCCAGCCCGCGCCGCGGAAGTTGGATTCCAATTCCTGAATAATCTTGCCGTTGCCACGTACCGGGCCATCCAAGCGCTGCAAGTTACAGTTAATGACAAAAATCAGGTTATCCAGGCCTTCACGCGCCGCCAGCGAGATCGCGCCTTGTGATTCTGGCTCATCCATCTCGCCATCGCCACAGAATACCCAGACTTTGCGGTCTGAGGTATCGGCAATGCCACGGTTATGCAGGTACTTGAGGAAACGTGCCTGGTAAATCCCGGCCAATGGGCCTAAACCCATGGACACGGTAGGAAACTGCCAGAAGTCAGGCATCAGCCACGGGTGCGGGTAGCTGGACAGGCCATTGCCACCGGTTTCCTGACGGAAGTTATCCATCTGCTCTTCAGTGATGCGGCCTTCAAGGAAGGCACGTGCGTACACACCTGGCGAGGAGTGGCCCTGAAAATACACACAGTCGCCGCCAAAATTCTCGTTGGCTGCACGGAAAAAGTGGTTAAAGCCCACATCATATAAAGTGGCTGCCGACTGGAAGCTGGCGATGTGACCGCCAATGCCGGGCGATTTTTCATTGGCACGCAACACGGTCATGATCGCATTCCAGCGAATCAGGGCGCGGATACGGCGCTCCATCTCGGGATCGCCTTGCAGTTTAGCCTGCAAGTGGGTGGGGATGGTATTCACATAAGCGGTGGTCGCTTTGTAAGGCAAATGGCCGCCAGAACGGCGGGCCTGATCAATCATTGCTTCCAACAGAAAGTGGGCACGTTCTGGCCCTTCATTCTCAATGACTGCGCTGAGGGCTTCTAACCACTCCTGGGTTTCTTGTGCGTCTGTTTCATTGAGGTGTGCTTGCGAATGCGTTGCCATGCGTGAGGATTCTCCGAGTTTTAAGTCGCTATGCGTATAATCTAGCTTCGAGCAATGCCTAGAGCTGAGAAAGTGTTGATTACCAAGAAGGGATTCCGAAATTGGACACTACTTTTATGGTATCACGTTGCTGCACTCAAGTGATGAGTCTCAGCAAGCTATCAATTAGCTGTAAGTGTCTCTTTTTTGACGCTTTTGGTCAAGTTTTGCATCAGCTAGACACGCTTGTCTACTGGCTTTTGCTACGTTTATTTAATATTTTATATAAGAGTGTTTTCTGACTGTATGCGCATCGAGTGGTCCCAAAATTCTGAAGTCAATTCAACCGTGTTGTCCGCATTTGCGCAGCATATTTTGCTGGTATTTGAAGAAAAATACTTTTCTACCCTGCCATTTGGTGAAGCACTAGCCGCAAAACTGGCGCGGGCTGGCCTCACTGCCGCTGATTTAGCACAAAAGCCGGTCACGCTTGAATGGCCAGATGGCCGCCTGGTGAGTCTGGTACAGGTCGAGGCCAGTAGTCCTCGTTTTGCGTTGAATAGCCTGTTACGCAGTGCGGTAAAGCCGTTGCTGGAGGAGCATCCTGCGCGCATCGCTATTGGTGTGTATGCAAAAAAACAGGCCACCGTGCTGGCCCGGCAGGCGGCGTATGTCACGCTGGTGAATGCGCAAGCTTTGCCGATGCTCAAGAAAAAGCACAAGGGTCAGTCCTTACGAGAAATCGGCCTGTTTGGTGTCGATGCCCTGGACTGGACGGAAGAAGTCACCGCCTTGGTCGCTGGCAATACCGTGTGCCGCGCCTTGACCATGACGCCGCCTAATATGTTGACGCCAACGCTGTATCAACAGTGCTTGCAATCGATGGCCAGCGAAAAAGGGTGGCAATATGAGGCGTTTGATATTGATAGGCTAAGGGCGTTGGGCGCAGGTGCTTTTGTGGCCGTCGCGCAAGGCTCGGAGCCGCAGGATGCCGCGATTGTGAGGTTGAGCTATCGCCATCCGCAGGCGAAAAAAACGCTGGCGCTGGTGGGCAAGGGCATTTGCTTTGATACCGGCGGCCATAATTTGAAATCGGCCAAATATATGCAAGGCATGCATCAGGACATGAACGGCAGCGCGGTGGCGGTTGGTGTATTGCAGGCGATTAGCGCACAACAGTTGGCTGTGAATGTGGACTGCTGGCTGGCGCTGGCGCAAAACCATATTGGCCCCAATGCTTACAAACAAAATGATGTGGTTACGGCGCTCAATGGCATGACTATCGAAATCGTGCATACCGATGCCGAAGGCCGCATGGTGCTGGCTGACACCCTGACCCTGGCCAGCCGCAGCAAACCGGATGTCATCCTTGATTACGCCACACTTACCGGCAGCATGCAAACCGCGCTGGGGTCGCGCATGAGCGGCATTATTGCCAACCAGCCCAGCCTGGCGCAGCAGATGGTCGAGGCCGGTACTGAGAGTGGCGAGCGAGTGGTGGCGTTTCCATATGCAGAAGATTACGACAGCGAGTTGGACAGCGAGATTGCCGACATCAAGCAGTGCACAATCGACAGTGATGCGGACCATATGCTTGCCGCGCGGTTTTTAGGCAAGTTTATCGAGCATGAGGTCGATTGGTGCCACATAGACTTATCGTCTTATACACACAAGGACGGTTTGGGTGCGGTCGCCAGTGAGGTGAATGGCTTTGGTGTGGCCCTCACCTTGCAATGGCTCAAGCAGTTTCTCGCCAGCAAAGCTAAACGTTAATTTGGGCGTGCGTGCTAGCCACACGCCCCGCATCTGGCCAGCCATTCGCGACCTTTCAGCATCAGGTGCCAATAGACCTTTGGTAACAGGTATTTCTTGAGCCACCAGGCAGAACGGCGGGCTTTGGTTGAATCCCAAGGGAAGGTAGGGACAATTTTGCCACCATAGCCAAATTCCGCCAGGATGATTTTGCCTTTTTCAACCGTCAGCGGGCAGGAACCATAACCGTCATAACGCGAGGGCAGTGCCAGGCCCGCCCGCGCCGCCAACAGGTTTTCTGCGGCAATGACTACCTGTTTGCGGGCAGCCGCTGCGGTTTTGGCATTGGGGGTGTTGGTGCAGTCACCCACGCCGAAAATATCTGGATAGCGCACATGTTGCAAACTGTGCTGATCGACTTCCACCCAGCCATCCGCATTCGCTAACGGGCTTTGCTTGATAAAGTCGGGCGCCGTTTGTGGCGGCACCACATGCAGCATGTCAAACGTTTCGCTGATGCGCTGCACGTTGCCGTCGGCATCCTTGATATTAAACCAGGCGGTTTTGTTGGGGCCGTCCACTTCTACCAGCGTGCTATTCAAATGCAAATCCACCTGATAGCGACGGATATACTGCATCAGCGGCTCCACATACTCTTTCACGCCAAACAAAGCGGGTGCGGCACTGTAAAACGAGGCCTTGATCTGGCCTAGCCGACCCTGCGCCAACCATTCTGCACAAGAAAGATAGAGGGCTTTTTGCGGTGCGCCTGCACATTTGATTGGCATGGGGGGCTGAGTGAACAGGGCTTTGCCCGACTGTAATTGCTGCACCAGTTGCCAGGTGTAAGGAGCCAGGTCAAAGCGGTAGTTTGAGGTCACCCCATGTTTGCCCAGCGTTTCTGGCAAACCTTTAATGCCCTCCCAATGCAGTTTAAGGCCTGCGGCAACCACCAGTTGTTGATATTGAATCTTGCCCAGGCGGTCAGTGACAACGTGTTTCTCTTCAGGCATAAAGCCGGTCGCTGCCGCGTGTAGCCAGGTGACACCATGCGGGATGCATTCAGCCATGGGGCGTACCGTATTCGCTGCGTCAAACTCGCCCGCGCCGACTAAGGTCCAGGCAGGCTGGTAATAATGCTGCGTAGCCGGCTCAATAATGGCAATCGCAAGTGTGTTATCGCGCTTTTTCAGACTGGCAGCCATAGCGCAACCCGCCGCGCCACCACCGACAATCACAATATCAAAGTTATTTTTTTGCATGGTGTGAAACCGTCTTCTCTTATTGATTTTATTCTTTGAACCAGCCTTTGACTTTATCCAGTAAGCCCTCTTTGGTCTCCGCTGATCCACCGCAACAAGCAGGTTTGCTTTGGGCAGCCACAGCGGGCGACTGCAAGGCCAGTTGGTAGACTTGATTGGCCCGGTTGCCAGTACGGCAAAAGCCGACGACGGGTCCCGGGTGGATGGTCAGCAAGGTTTGAAGTTGAGCCACATGCTCGGTTGAGATCTGGTTGGGGACTACCGGGATGTACGCATAGGCTATGCCTAGCGCTGCTGCTTGCGAGGCCAAGGCCTGGCTGACAGGCTGCGATTCGCCGCCCTCGCCATCAGGCCTGAAGTTGACCACCAAGGTCGTGCCTTGCACAGCCAGCGCATTTAAATCTTCAGGCGTGAGTTGGTCGCTGATACTGTAATGTTGGTCGATTTGTTTGAGATTCATCGTGACGTCCTCGGCAATCATGCATGGTCCCCGCCGGATTATTTGCAAAACTCGTGGTGTAACACTTGGATCACCGCAAGCGCGGCGGGGCTGCCTATGCGGTAAAACACGTTTTTACCTTCGCGGCGGGTGGTCACCAGCTGCGCTTCGCGCAACACGGTTAACTGTTGTGACAAGCTGGGCTGCCTGAGATTCAGGCAGGCTTCTAATTCACTGACGGATTTTTCGCCTTGTGACAGTTGGCACAACAGCATCAAACGGTCTGTATTGGCCATGGCCTTCATTAACTGACTGGCTTGATCGGCCGAGGCCCTTAGCTGATCAAACAGATCCACCGCAATTTCTGAAGTTTGCATATTACCCCTTGCATAATCATTTATATTTTTATTTTCTTTGTACGTTGAAATTCAATCATAAACCTGTTGTCACAGATTGTGTACGCTTTAACACTTATCTGGGCATGACTTTTTGTGTGTTGCGGATGATGGACTGACGGGGTGCGTTATCAACTTAATCCAATTTGCATATTTTTTGGGCAAGCTTGCGGTCAATCATATGACGATGACCCTCGACCTCTACCAAGTTGCCATCGCACGTTCACATGCCAAATCCATCTGAAACAGGGATGCAAATCAAACTGTGATAAAGTGCAGTACATAAAAAAGTGGCTGTCATGCAGGTATGACAAGCAAAAAAATGAACGAATGGGGATATTGGGATGATGCAATCATTAGGATGGATCAGTCTGTTTCCAGAACTGGAAGCATTGGAAGACTCTGCAAAAAAACTGGTTTCGCAGTATGCGCGCATTGTAGAGGCGCCGGTTGGTGCGATTGGCTATCGCGAAGGTGACCATTGCGGCGGCTATGTGCTGCGTTTAAAAGGGCGCTCGCGCGTTTATAAAATGTCAGCCAGCGGGCGTGAAATCGTGCTTTATCGCGTGGGTGCCGGTGAAACCTGTGTGATCACGACAACTTGCCTGTTAGGCAACAGCCAATATCCGGCCTCTACCGTGGTTGAAGATGACATTCAGGATGTGATTATCCCGGAAGCCATTTTTCATAAACTCATGATTGATTCGCCGGTGTTCAGGCAGTACGTCATGCAGAACTACGGCGCACTGATCAGCGACCTCATTGTGTTGCTGGATGAAGTCGCTTTTCAGACGCTGGATGCACGCCTGGCCAAGTGGTTGCTGGACATGGGCAATAACACCATACAGCGCACCCATCAGCAGATCGCTGACGAATTGGGCACCGCGCGTGAAGTCATCAGCCGCCAGCTTAAGCGCCTGGAACAAAAAGGCTGGTTGACCATGGGACGCGGCGTGATTGAAATCCAGCAACGCGGCGAGTTACTCAAGCTGGCCAATAGCAATCAATAACCTGCTTGTATCCACGCTGATACAAAATTTTGCTCACGGCGTCCTGTCTGTGCGTCATCGCACTGCACAGCCTGCACGTTATCAATCTCAACTGCCACATGCAGTGTGAATGTTGAGAGGAGAAACAACGTGCGTAAAACTATCGCAATCAGTGCCTGGATGTTGCTGGCCAGCCAGGCTGCATTTGCCGATGCCGAATATATAGACCGGGCGCGGGTGCTGTCTGTGGCGCCCCAGGTGCAACAAGTCAATCAGCCACGTCAGGAGTGCCGGACTGAGTACATTAATGAAAGTGTTTATCAGGCGCCGGCGCGATCTAACACCGGCGCCATTATTGGTGGCGTAGCAGGTGGTTTGCTGGGTAGCACCATAGGCCGGGGTGGTGGCCGTGTGGCTGCTGCCGCTGTTGGTGCCGGGGTAGGCGCCATTGTCGGTGACCGCGTGGACAACCATAATCCCTATGGCAATGAGCGTGTTGTCACCCGCCCCGTGCAGCAATGTGTGATGGTGGACCAGTGGCAAACCGTGACCACGGGCTATCTGGTGAATTATGAATATCAGGGCCGCCAATACGCTACCATGATGGACCGCGATCCCGGCCCAACGCTGGAAGTGGCTGTGATGGTGAGGCCAAATGTCGCACAGGTACAGCCGATGCCAGCACCAGTCTACCGTCCAGCCGCCATGAGAGGACATGGTCCGCGCCACCATCCATCTCCACAATATTGGTAAGTTTCTGATTGAGGCTCATGACGCGTTGCCAGAGAGGGCAGCGCGTTTATGCTTTGAGCAAGACGATCACGGCCCCGCTGCCGCCATCATTGGCCCGTGCCTGGGCATAGGCAATCACTTCATCCTTTTGCATGAGCCAGTTGCGTAATTTGTGTTTAAGCACAGGCTCTTTATTGCGCGAGCCCAGGCCTTTGCCATGCACGATGCGTACACAACGCAGCCCCCGCTTTTTACAGCCGGCAATAAATTCGGAGACTGTGACCCTGGCCTCATCACTGATCAGGCCGTGCAAGTCTATATGCGCTTGTACCACCCAATGGCCGCGGCGCAGTTTGCTTAACACCATCGGCGATTGGCCTTCGCGCAAATACAGTAATTCTTCTCCGCTTTCGAGTTCGAAGGCAGGGATGTAGTGGTCACTGAGCGAATCGATCAGTGCCTGTTTTTCATCGCGGATCAGTTGGCGCGGAATCGGTTTGGGTTTTTTTGGTGCATGGGAAACGCGGTTGGTTTTGACCGGACGTGCGCCTTTGACTGCTTCGTAAAACAGTGACACATCATTTTCATCGTTGTCCGGATATTCTTGTGACATAACCCGATTTTAAAATAAAAAAGCGCACCGGGGTGCGCTTCTTCACGATTGCTGCTGGATTTATTCCAGACTGGTCAGATAGCGCTCGGCATCCAGGGCGGCCATACAACCGGTGCCGGCGCTGGTGACTGCCTGGCGGTAAATATGGTCTTGCACATCGCCCGCAGCAAATACACCGGGGATGCTTGTGGCCGTGAAATTGCCCTGGCGGCCTGCCTGGGTGACAATATAACCGCCCTCCATCTCCAGTTGGCCTTCAAAGATTTGCGTATTCGGCTGGTGACCAATCGCAATAAACACGCCTTTGAGGGGAATGTCCTTGGTGGTGCCAGAATTGACGTCTTTCAGCCGCATGCCAGTCACGCCCGTGTTGTCACCGAGCACTTCATCCAGCGTCTGGAAGGTTTCCAGCACCACTTTGCCTTCTTTCACGCGCTCCATCAGCTTATCCACCAGAATGGCTTCGGCCTTGAATTTGTCACGGCGGTGAACCAGGGTAACCTTGCTGGCAATGTTTGCCAGATAAAGCGTTTCTTCCACTGCGGTGTTGCCGCCACCCACTACGGCGACCTCCTGGTTACGGTAGAAAAAACCGTCACAGGTGGCACAGGCAGACACGCCCTTGCCAGCAAACGCTTCTTCGCTGGGCAGCCCTAGGTATTTGGCAGAAGCGCCTGTTGCAATAATCAGTGCATCGCAGGTGTACTCGCCACTGTCGCCCACCAAACGAATCGGTTTTTCTGTGAGATGGGTGGTATGAATGTGGTCAAAAATCATCTCGGTGTTAAAGCGCTCGGCATGTTGCTGAAAGCGCGCCATCAGTTCCGGACCCATGACGCCGTTGGCATCTGCAGGCCAGTTATCGACTTCGGTGGTGGTCATGAGCTGGCCGCCTTGGGCGAGACCAGTGATTAAAACCGGGTTAAGGTTGGCGCGAGCCGCATAGACGGCTGCCGTATACCCGGCAGGGCCGGAGCCAAGAATCATTAAACGGGCGTGTTTAGTTGCCATGGTGAAAATTCCATTCAGGAAGGTTATTTTTATTCAGATGGGGATGACCATCGATTTTTAAATGGTCATATTCCAGTCAAGTGATCAATATATAAAGATTTTTTCAGCAAGCTTGTTAGCATCCAAGCAGTTTTTTGGCTTAGGCCGCTTTGCTTAACATCGGCTACGCCGAGTGAGCCTACAACGAAAGACTGCATCCGTAGCTTATTTTTCTAATAAGCTACGTAACATCCATTCAGTTTTTTAGTTCCGATATCACCAGCAGGTTAGCCTACACTGAAAGACTGCTCGGAATTATTTTTCCAACAAGCTTCTTAGCATCCAAGCTGTCTTTTCATGAACCTGCAGGCGCTGGGTTAGCAAGTCAGCCGTGGCTTCGTCGGAGGCTTTGTCGGCTGCCGGGAACACGCTACGTGCTGTGCGGCAAACCGCTTCGTGACCAGCCACAAGTTCGCTGATCATATCGTTGGCTTTAGGCACGTCCACGGTTTCTTCAATGGAAGTCAACTTGGAGAATTGTGCGTAAGTGCCTGGCGCATACACGCCCAGTGAACGGATACGCTCAGCCACCAGGTCTACGGCCAATGCGAGCTCGGTGTATTGTGTTTCAAACATCAAATGCAAGGTATTGAACATCGGGCCAGTGACGTTCCAATGAAAATAGTGCGTTTTGAGATATAACGTGTAAGTGTCTGCCAGCAGCTTGGACAAGCCTTGCGCGATTTCCTGGCGGTTTTCATTGTTAATTCCGATATCCATGAGCTCTCCTTGTGAGTGATTAGGGTATTTTAGAACCTCGTTCCCCTGTCTGCAATTTGATTTTGCTATAATCATTTAAGTTCACTCTTGCAGAGAAAGAGACAACATATTGTTTTTTAATAAGAAAAAAGCCGCTAATGTCCGTCTGGAAAAAGTCTCGACGGAAAAACAGCTGCGCGACGCCAAGCTTATCCGTGAGGTTGCCTGGATTGCGCTGGCGGCACTCGGTGTTTTTTTGGCGGTGATTTTACTGACTTACTCGCATGAAGATCCAGGCTGGACGCACGCGGTGGGCGATAGTGACCGCATTCACAATGCAGGTGGCACGGTAGGCGCCTGGATGGCCGATATTTTTCTGTCTCTTTTTGGATTTTCTTCCTGGTGGTTTGTGGTGTTAGCTTTTTTTGTGGTGTGGCTCATGTATCAGCGGCTGCACCAGAATGCGGCCGAAAAACAGGATTGGTGGTTGAATGCAGTAGGGTTTGCCTTGATGCTGCTTGCCTCTGCAGCCCTGGAGTCTGGGCATCTGGTGAGTTTGCCTGCTGATTTTCCACTCAAGCAGGGTGGGGTGATCGGTAGCGGCATCGACCATCTCCTGCGCAATATGTTTGGTTTTGCCGGATCGACCATGTTGTTGCTTGTGTTATTTGCCACGGCCTTTAGCCTGTTTACTGGCTGGTCGCTGATCACCATGAGCGAACGGCTCGGTGAGTGGGTCATTCAGTTTTACCAATGGAGCGTATTGAAATACCAGGACTGGCAAGACCGTCAAGTTGGCCGCCAGGTGTTGCAGGCGCGTGAAGAGTTTGTCGAAGCGGAACGCAAGCGTATTGAAGACCGCAAGCCGGTGGAGATTACTGTGCCCGAGGTTGCCATCGCGCCAAGCGAGCGCGTGGTCAAAGAGAAACAGGCGGTGTTGTTTGAGGCCATAGAACACGAAGGCCTGCCACCGTTGCATTTGCTGGATGCGCCTAACCAGTCGGTGGAGTTGCAATCGGCAGAAACTCTGGACTTCACCTCGCGCCTGATTGAGCGCAAGCTGATGGATTTTGGCATCGAGGTTAAGGTGGTCACTGCGCAACCCGGGCCGGTGATTACGCGCTATGAGCTGGATCCGGCACCTGGTGTCAAAGGCAGCCAGATCACTAACCTGTCTAAAGATTTGGCGCGTGCCTTGTCTGTGATCAGCGTGCGGGTGGTCGAGACGATTCCTGGCAAAAGCTATATGGGGCTGGAAATCCCTAACCCCAAACGCCAGATCGTGTCACTCACCGAGATTATGGGTAGCCAAGCCTATGCCGATTTAAATTCGCCGCTCGCGATTGCCATGGGTAAAGACATTGCCGGCAAGCCGATTGTGGCCGACCTGGCGAAAATGCCCCATGTGCTGGTAGCGGGGACCACCGGTTCTGGTAAGTCGGTGGCGATTAATGCGCTGATTTTGAGTTTGTTGTACAAAGCGGAAGCCAGCCGCGTGCGCATGATCCTGATTGACCCGAAAATGCTGGAATTGTCTGTATATGAAGGCATTCCGCATTTGTTGGCGCCGGTGGTGACCGATATGCGCCAGGCCGCCAATGCTCTCAACTGGTGTGTGGCCGAGATGGAGCGTCGCTATAAACTGATGTCTACGCTGGGTGTGCGTAACCTGGCTGGCTATAACCAGAAAATTGTCGATGCGAAAAAACAGGGTACTTCGATCCCGCATCCATTTAGTTTGACACCGGACGAGCCGGAGCCACTCGATGAAATGCCGTTGATCGTCGTTGTGATTGATGAGCTGGCTGACTTGATGATGGTGGTGGGCAAAAAGGTAGAAGAACTGATTGCACGCTTGGCGCAAAAAGCCCGTGCCTCAGGCATTCATCTGGTGTTGGCAACGCAACGCCCTTCGGTAGATGTGATTACCGGCCTGATTAAAGCCAACGTGCCCACACGCGTGGCATTCCAGGTATCGAGCAAGATAGACTCGCGTACCATTCTCGACCAAATGGGCGCCGAAACTTTGCTCGGCCAGGGGGATATGCTGTATCTGCCGCCCGGTAGCGGCTACCCGCAACGGATTCACGGTGCATTCGTCAGTGATGGCGAAGTGCATAACGTGGTTAACTTCCTCAAGGCGCAAGGCGAACCAAACTACATTGAAGGCATTCTCACCAATGAGACCGAAGGCGGCGACCTGGATAGCCTGGGAGGTGGCGAGGCCAGTGCGGGTGGCGAAAAAGACCCGCTGTATGATGAAGCAGTGGCGATTGTCCTCAAAACACGCCGCGCCTCTATCTCATCGGTGCAGCGTCAATTGCGCATAGGCTACAACCGCGCTGCCCGCCTGATCGAAGATATGGAACGTGCCGGACTGGTCTCTGCCATGCAAAGCAATGGCAACCGTGAGGTATTAGTGAAAGCCGGAGGAGACCATGAATAAAGTATTTACCCGAGTGCTGCTGGCGTTATGCAGCGTATGTCTCATTTCAACAGCATTTGCCGATGGCATCGATGATTTAAAGCAGTTCTATCAGAGCACGCACGCCATGCGCGCCAACTTCAAGCAGACCGTATTTGACCAGAAAGGCCGCAAGCTGCAAGAGGTCAACGGCACCATGCTATTGCAGCGGCCCAACAAATTCCGCTGGGATTATCAAAAGCCTTACGAGCAGCAAATCATCAGCGATGGCCGTCAGGTATTTTTGTTTGATGTCGACTTGCAGCAAGTCACCCTGCGTACGGTAGATAAAGTATTAGGCACCAGTCCCGCGGCTTTGCTGGCAGGTGGTCCTAATGTCGAAGAGAGCTTCCGTCTCACGCGTTTGCTCGATTTTGAGGGCTTGCAACGGGTACAGGCCAAGCCAATTCAAAAAGACAGTGGTTTTCAGGTGGTGATCATTTCCTTCAGCCAAGGCAAGCTGGCTGAAATGCGTCTGGTGGATGCGTTTGGTCAAAGCACGCATATCGTGTTTTCAAACGTGGAAGTGAACCCCAACCTCAACGCCAACCAGTTTTTGTTTACTGTGCCCAAAGGGGTGGATGTCGTTGGCGAGTAGCCAGTAGACCGCGCCAGAATCATCATGTCATCCCTGTTTGAACCGCAAACTCCCTCCAGTATTCCACTTGCTGAGCAGCTACGACCAAAAACATTGTCTGAAGTGGTCGGGCAAACCCACCTGCTCGGTGAGGGCAAGCCGTTGCGACGCGCATTTGAATCCGGCAAGTTGCCCTCGATGATTTTATGGGGCCCACCAGGGGTGGGTAAAACCACATTGGCGCGCCTGATTGCGCAAACTGCGGATACCGAATTTGTGCCGCTCTCTGCCGTGCTATCCGGCATTAAAGATATCCGCGAAGCCGTTGAGCGTGCAGAACTCACCTTGCAACAAACGGGTCGCAATACTATCCTGTTTGTCGATGAGGTTCACCGCTTTAACAAAGGGCAGCAGGATGCGTTTTTGCCTTATGTCGAAAGTGGGCTGATCACCTTTATTGGCGCCACCACCGAAAACCCCTCATTTGAAGTCAATAGCGCGTTGCTGAGCCGGGCGCAGGTGTTTGTACTCAATGCACTTAATGAAGACGAGCTGGCGCAATTGCTTGAGCGTGCGCGCTTAAAAGTCGCACCTGCTGTTGCCCTAGATGAGGCGGTGCAAGAACAGGTGCTCGCCTATGCCGATGGTGACGCCAGACGCCTGCTTAATTTTGCTGAAGGCCTGTTTAACGGCGCCATTGCAGCCAAAGTCGATCGCATAGATGAATCCTTTTTGCAGTCCACCATGGCCAGCAAGCTGCGCCGCTTTGATAAAGGTGGCGAGGCGTTCTATGACCAGATTTCTGCCCTGCACAAATCCGTGCGCGGCTCCAATCCGGATGCCGCCTTGTACTGGCTCATGCGCATGCTTGATGGCGGCGCTGAGCCACTGTATCTGGCCCGTCGCATTATCCGCATGGCTTGGGAAGACATTGGATTGGCTGATCCACGCGCCATGCAGATTGCGAATGATGCCGCTTTGACGTTTGAGCGGTTGGGCAGCCCAGAAGGCGAACTGGCCCTGGCGCAAGCTGTGATTTACCTGGCCGTAGCAGCTAAAAGTAATGCGGGCTATATGGCCTACAATCAGGCCAAGGCGTTTGTGGCGCAAGACAAGTCCCGCAACGTGCCCTTGCATTTGAGAAATGCGCCCACCAAACTCATGAAAGCGCTCGACTATGGCAAAGAATACCGCTATGCGCACAATGAACCTGGTGCTTACGCCGCAGGCGAACAATACTTCCCTGATGACATGGATCCGCCACAATTTTACCAGCCCACACCGCGTGGATTGGAAGGTAAAATAAGCGAGAAACTCAATCAACTTAAAGACCTTGATCAGCAATACTTAAAAAGCAAAGCGAAAAAATAATGTTAGACATTCAACAGCTTAGAAATGATTTGGATAACGTGGTTGCCCGTCTGGCGGCACGGAAATTTGTATTCCCCGCAGAAGAGTTTAAAGCGCTCGAGGCCCACCGTAAAACCATTCAGACCAATACCGAAAACCTGCAGGCCAAGCGGAATGCAGCCTCCAAGCAAATCGGCATCGCCAAATCCAAAGGCGAAGATGCCAGTGCAATTCTGGCTGAGGTAGCTGGTTTGGGCGATGAGTTGAAAGCGGCCGAGGCACAACTCAATGAAGTACAAGCGAGCATGCTGGCGCTTATGCAAAACGTGCCTAACCTGCCGCATGAGAGCGTGCCGGTCGGGCAGGATGAAAGCCAAAACGTCGAAGTGCGTCGCTGGGGTACGCCACGCCAGTTTGACTTTGCCGTCAAAGACCACGCTGATGTCGGTGCGCCATTAGGGCTGGATTTTGATACAGGAGCTAAACTTTCAGGCGCGCGTTTCACCTTTATGAAGGGCCAGATAGCCAAACTGCACCGCGCGATTGCCCAGTTTATGCTGGATACCCAAACCGAGAAACATGGCTATACCGAGTGCTATACGCCGTATATGGTCAACCGTGAAACCCTGATTGGTACCGGCCAATTACCCAAGTTTGAAGAGGATTTGTTCTCTACCGCCCACAATGACAGCAAGCTCTACCTGATCCCGACTTCAGAAGTCACGCTGACCAACACGGTGCGGGATGAAATTGTCGCCATGGACAGCCTGCCGATCAAGCTGACCGCGCATACCCCATGCTTCCGATCAGAGGCCGGGTCTTATGGTAAAGATACCAAAGGCATGATCCGCCAGCACCAGTTTGATAAAGTCGAGATGGTGCAGATTGTGCACCCTGACACCAGCTATCAGGCGCTGGAGGACATGGTCGGCCACGCCGAGGCGATTTTGCAGGCACTCGAACTGCCATACCGCGTTGTCTCACTTTGCACCGGCGATATGGGCTTTGGCGCTGCGAAAACCTACGACCTCGAAGTCTGGTTGCCCGCACAGAATACCTACCGTGAAATTTCATCTGTTTCCAACTGCGAAGCCTTCCAGGCGCGCCGTTTGCAGGCCCGTTTCCGTAATGCCAATGGCAAGCCTGAGTTGTTGCATACCTTGAATGGTTCTGGTCTGGCCGTCGGCCGTACGCTTGTAGCTGTGCTGGAGAATAACCAAAACGCTGATGGCACGGTGAATATTCCTAAAGCATTACAACCCTATATGGGCGGAAAGACCCTGCTTAGTTAATAGATTCAATCGCTGTTTTTAAAATGCCTTGGTTGATAGCCAAGGCATTTTTATTTCTAACTAGTATGTGTTACATGGCATCAATTGTTGCGATCAATGACTCAGAAAATTGTACTTATTATCAGAAACTGCATGTCACAAAAATTTCATGCAACTTTACTTAACTCCTAAGCACATACGTACATGTCATTCACAGAAAAATGACATTGGTATGACAAATCTATGAAATTTGTTAAACAGGAGCTGAGATCATGAAAACATCACTACGTTTTATCCCTTTATCATTGTTCATTTTTTGCGCCAGCGTGCAATCTACCCCGTTTGACGCAGGCAATGGTAAACAAGGTTTTAAATTGACTTGCAGTGAATTCAATAGCAGTTTAGAGGAGTGCAAAACCAAGGCCAAAGACCTATGCGCCAGTGATTTCAAGTTGGTGGAACATCATGTGCTCGATCACCCAGATGCGGGGGATGGTTTTTATATGCCAACAGAACACCATTTGGTGGTTGAATGCAACAAAACTTAATGGTTTGAATTTTTTATGATGCCCTGGCTAACAACCAGGGCATTTTTATGTCTGCGATTTTGTATGGGTCTACGCCAGGGTCGTAGGGCGGGAAGTATTTTTGCATGATCTGGTAATAGCTTCGGACCAGCTCGGTATAGATCACGGGCGCGCCGCAGCTACAGTAGCCATGTTTGGCGTTAACGTAGTGGGTGGGATCGTTGAGCAGTTGGTAGCCGCGTTTGACGTCTGCCCAGCTATCGGGATTGAGGCCCAGGCGCTGGGCAATGATGCGGGCATCTTCGAGGTGGCCGACGCCGTTGTTATAGGCAGCCAGAGTCATAAAGGTACGGTCAGGTTCTGGGATGCGTGCGGGAATGCGGTCTTTCATCCATAGAAAAAACTTGGCGCCAGCCATCACGCTTTGCTTGGGGTCGAGCCGGTCGGTGACGTTCATCATGTTAGAGGTTTGTTCGGTGAGCATCATGAGCCCGCGTACATTGGTGGGCGAGGTGCTGTAATTATCCCAGTGAGATTCCTGGTAGCTGAGCGCGGCCAGCAGTCGCCAGTCGATGTCGGTGATTTCTTGCGCGTTTTTAAACAGGCGGATATACCTGGGCAGCAAGGTTTGCGATTTTGTGAGGAAGGTAACCACATCGACCGGTTTTAAACGTTTGGTATGGCCGTGATAGCGGTCAACCAGGTTGCGCAGTACGCCATTTTTTTCGATCTGCTTGAAAAAAGCCTGTACTTGTTTGAGCCGCGGTTCGCCATGCAGTTTGTTTAGCGCCCAGGCGATTTTGTCGGCCTGGCCCAGCATCATGCCAGCATCCAGCTGCGGATAGTTATATTGCAAGATCGCCAGCAGGTGATTGTCTGCCACGGTAAAGTCGATCTCATTGCGTGCCACGGCTTCAATCAGTTGCTCTGAGCTCATTTTGTCGGATTCTTTCCAGGTCAGGCCCGGATACTTGGCCTGCAGCTCGCGCATGCGTTCAACAAAACTGGTGCTTTTGGGCAGCACAATGCGTTTATTCAAAAGCGCATTGGCATGAGTCGGCTCACTGTTTTTGTCGCGGTTAAACACCACCATGGACTGCACCTGGTTAAACGCCGGTCCAAACAGCACTTGGCGTTTACGCGCAGGGGTGATGCTGATGTCGGCGGCGGCAATGTCGGCGTCGCCTTTGAGCAGGGTAGGGAACACTTTGGAAAAGCTGTCTACCACCACGAATTCGAGTTTATACGGCGGCCCCAAAAACTCGACAAAGCGTTTGGCCAGGTCATATTCCAGTCCGGCGTAATTGTTCTGGCTGTCGATAAAGTAGGTGCTGGGGCTATTGATCGTGACAAAGCGAATGGTGTAAGGATCCGGCTTGGGTTTGGCGCGTGTGGCTGGCTTTGTATCACTATTATCGCTACACGCACTGAGCCCCAGGCAGAGCAGGGCCGTTAACCATGCGGCGCGAACCAAATGGGCAGAGAGAAAACGCATGAGCCAGCAAAGCGGCAGTGAAATGCCGCCAGTTAAACCCGTGTTGCGATCTGGCCCTGATCTGCAATCAGGATGGTTGTAGCTAGTTTGGCAAAAATACCATGCTCAACCACGCCGGGAATATTGTTCAGTGCTGCGTTGAGGCTATGTGCATCCAGGCCAGCCTCAAAGCGCATATCCAGCACCAGACTGCCGTGGCTGGTCATGCACAAGCCGTCTTTGGCTACATTAGGCCGTAGCTCTCCCGTGCCTCCGATGGCTTCAATGCTGCGCTTGGCCGCTTGCCAGGCAAAAGGCATCACTTCAATCGGGATAGGATAGTTCTGGCCAATATGAGGCACCAGCTTGCTCTTATCTGCCACAACAATAAACTGTTTGGCCGCCTTGGCCAGCAGTTTTTCCATGACCAGATCATAGCCGCGGCCTTTGAGCAGGGTGTTGTCGGGCGTGATTTCATCCGCGCCGTCCACATAAAGATCTATCTGGCTGAGCTGTTGCAGGCCCAGCACGGTCAAGCCAACGCTTTGCGCCTTGATCATGCTGATGGTGGAGCTGGCAACCGTGGTCACCCGCAGGCCTTGCTGCTGGCGTTGCGCCAGCGCTTCAATAAAGTAATTGGCGGTAGATCCTGTGCCCAGGCCTACGATCATCTCGTCTTTGACGTAGCTGGCAGCTTCCAGCGCGACGGCTTGTTTGTCATTCATCTTTATCATCTCCGTGCTGGGGTCATACATTTTATTCGCTCGGGCGTCTTAGGTGTCATTCCATGACAGCCGATCGACGCTTGCAGTTATAATAGCAAACTCGGCAGATTCGCCAACAAATACTCATCTAACCTGAGCAATAAGAGTCTAATTTTTTATGGCAGTTTCACTCCCCGTGATCGGGCATCCGCAGCGCTTTTCTTTTCAAAGTCAGGGCCTGGATAGCCAGGCATTAGCCGAGCTGGCTTGTGGTTTAAAAGCAACAAACACGCCTCTGGTCGTTTTAACGGCGAGTGCGTTTGAAGCGCAACGGCTGATGGACGAAATCCCGTTTTTTGGCAAAGAGATTGCCGTACATTTGCTGCCAGACTGGGAAACGCTGCCGTATGACGTGTTTTCCCCGCATCCTGATTTAATCTCTGAGCGCCTGGCAACCTTGTATCAACTGAGCCAAAACCAGAGCAATGTGGTGATTGTGCCGATGGCGACCGCATTATTGCGCCTGCCGCCGGTGGCTTACCTGGCCGCGCACTCGTTTATGCTCAAAAAAGGCCAGCGGCTGGATGTAGAGGCCTTGCGCAACCAGTGTGCGCAGGCGGGTTACCACCACGTGAGCCAGGTGATGGCACCGGGCGAGTTCAGCGTGCGCGGCGGGCTGGTGGATTTGTTCCCCATGGGCAGCGCCTTCCCCTACCGCATAGACCTGTTCGATGACGAAATCGAAACCATACGCACGTTTGATATCGACACCCAGCGCAGTGTCTATCCTGTGCCTGAAATCCGCATGCTGCCTGCGCGCGAGTTTCCCATGGATGAAGCGGCGATTACGCGCTTCCGCAGCCAGTTTCGCGAGTACTTTGAGGGCGACCCGCAGCGCGCCAAAATCTATAAGGATGTGAGTAAAGGCACGCCCAGCGGTGGGGTCGAATGGTATTTGCCGCTGTTTTTTGAACACACGGCCACGCTATTTGATTATTTGCCCGCGCAAACGGTCCTTTGCCTGCATGGGGATCTGGATAAGGCCGCGCAAACATTCTGGGCCGATGCCAGTACACGGCATCGCTTGATGGCTTATGATGCAGAAAAGCCCATCTTGCGCCCGGAAACATTGCTGCAAAAAGCCGATGAATTTTTTAAGCGCACGCATGACTTCGCGCTGGTTACTCAGCAAATTGCCCAACAAACCGTTTTACCGCCTGTCGATGTAGATCGACGTGCCGAGCAGCCCTTGCACAAACTGCAAGCCTTTATCCAGCAATTTGACGGGCGGGTGCTGATTGCCGCAGAAAGTCTGGGCCGGCGCGAGACCATTGCGCAACTGTTCAGCGATCATGGCCTGAGTTTTTCACTGGCTGAAGACTGGGCCGGCTTTGCACAATCCAACTTCCCGGTCATGCTCGGCGTGGCACCCTTGCATCAGGGCATGGTGGACAAGGATGCGCGCGAGGGCGCGTTGGCGGTGGTCACCGAGGCTGAGCTGTATGCCAGCACCGTGCGCCAGCAGCGCCGCCGCAATCAGGAGAAAGCGCGTAATGCCGAAGGCATGCTCAAAGACTTGTCCGAACTGCGGCTGGATGACCCGGTGGTGCATGAGCAGCACGGGGTGGGGCGTTACAAGGGCCTGGTCAATATCGATTTTGGCGAGGGCGAGACTGAGCTGTTGCTGATTGAGTATTTTGGCGAAGACAAACTGTATGTGCCGGTATCGCAATTATTCCTGATTTCACGCTATTCCGGTGGGCCGCCCGAGAGTGCACCATTGCACAGACTAGGTAGCGGCCAATGGGAAAAAGCCAAGAAAAAAGCCCTCAAACAGATTCGCGATACCGCAGCCGAGTTGCTTAACCTATATGCGCAACGCGCTGCGCGCAAAGGCCATGCCTTTACCTTGGGCCTGCATGATTACGAGGCCTTTTGTGAAGGCTTTCCGTTTGAAGAGACGCCAGACCAGCTCGATGCTATCGAAGCCGTCATCAAAGACATGCAATCTGGCCGCCCCATGGACCGCCTGGTGTGCGGTGATGTTGGCTTTGGCAAAACAGAGGTCGCGCTGCGTGCCGCTTTTGTCGCAGTGATGGGTGGCCGCCAGGTGGCGGTGCTGGTGCCGACCACCTTGCTGGCCGAGCAGCATTACCAGAACTTTGTCGACCGCTTTGCCGAGTGGCCAATCAAGGTTGCCGAAATTTCCCGGTTCCGCACCGCCAAAGAGCAGGCCGAAGCCATCAAGGGACTGGCCGATGGCAGCATAGACATCATTATTGGCACGCACCGGCTGATTCAGAAAGACGTCAAATTCAAGAATCTGGGTTTAGCGATTCTGGATGAAGAGCACCGTTTTGGCGTGCGACAAAAAGAACAGATGAAAGCGCTACGTGCCGAGGTGGATGTGCTGACCCTGACCGCCACGCCGATTCCGCGTACCTTGAGCATGGCCATGGAAGGCCTGCGCGAGTTCTCAGTGATTTCGACCCCGCCACAAAAACGGCTGGCGATTAAAACCTTCCATACCCCGTATTCGGACGGCATTATCCGCGAGGCGGTCATGCGTGAGTTCAAGCGTGGCGGCCAGGTGTATTTTCTGCATAACGAGGTGGATACCATCTATGTCATGAAGGAAAAGCTGGAGAAAATCGTGCCCGAAGCCCGTATCGTCATCGGTCATGGCCAGTTACGCGAGCGCGAGCTGGAACACGTCATGCGCGACTTTTACCAGCAACGCGCCAACCTGTTGCTGTGTACGACCATCGTCGAAACCGGCATCGACGTGCCCACTGCCAACACCATGATCATCAACAAGGCCGATATGTTTGGCCTGGCGCAATTGCACCAGTTACGTGGCCGCGTGGGTCGCAGTCACCACCAGGCTTACACCTATCTGCTGACCGATCCGCACCGTAATATCACGCCGCAGGCGCAAAAACGGCTAGACGCGATTCAACTGCTCGAAGACCTGGGGGCAGGCTTTCACCTCGCCATGCACGACCTTGAAATCCGCGGTGCCGGTGAATTGCTGGGCGACAGCCAGAGCGGTGAAATGCAGGAAATCGGTTTTAACTTGTATTCCGATATGCTGAATCATGCTGTTAAACAGCTCAAGGCCGGCAAAGAGCCTGACCTTGATGCGCCACTGGGGGTGACCACCGAAATCAATCTGCATACCCCAGCCTTGTTGCCCAACAATTATTGTCCTGACGTGCACGAGCGGCTGGTGATTTATAAACGCCTGGCCAACTGCGACGACGACGACGCGCTGGATGCCATGCAGGAAGAACTGATCGACCGTTTTGGCCTGTTGCCTGAGCCCGGCGAGGCGCTGATTGCCTGCCACCGTTTGCGCATCGCCGCCAAAGCCTTGGGCATTATTAAAATCGACGCCTCTGACGCAGCCATTCAGTTGCAGTTTAATGTCAAAGCCGACCTCGATCCGCTCAAGCTGATCAATCTGCTGCAACGCGACAAGCGCTGCCGCATGAATGGGCCAGATAAATTACGTGTCACGGTGCAGCTAGGCAACCTCAATCACCGTGTAGAATTAGTGAAAACCCTTTTGAAGGAATTTATGTAATGTTAGAAAAATTAGTGGCTGCCGTGGCGGGCTGGATTATTGCCGTGATTGCCAGCATGGGCTATGGCGGCATTGTGTTGCTGATGGCGATTGAATCCGCCTGTATTCCTTTGCCTTCTGAAATCATCATGCCGTTTGCCGGATTCCTGGTCAGCAAAGGCGATTTAACGCTGTGGGGTATTGCGCTGGCAGGCGCTGTCGGTTGCGTCGTCGGCTCGATCCCTGCTTATTACCTCGGCATGTACGGCGGTCGTCCTCTGGTGGAGAAGTTCGGTAAATATGTGCTGATCAGCAAAAAAGACCTCGACATGGCGGACCGCTGGTTTGCAGATCATGGTGAAATCATTATTTTTATTGCCCGCCTGTTGCCTGCCGTGCGCACATTTATCGCTTTCCCGGCAGGGGTGGCGCGCATGAACATGACGCGGTTTGTGGCTTACACCTTTGTCGGCTCACTGATCTGGTGTTTTGTGCTGGGCTACGTGGGTATGAAGGCCGGCGAGCATTGGGAAGACCTGAAGGTGTACTTCCATGAGTCGCATTATGTGATTGCTGCCCTCGGATTGATCTTCTTTGCCTGGTATGTGCGCAGACATTTTAAAAACGAAGAGGCTTAATTTAAAAATGGCGTCTTTAAATACAATCGTTTTTTGTTTTACTAGAAGTTATATTGTCCGGTGGCGCCAAAAAACCTTGGATCCCCGTAAAATGCAATACGGTTGCCAAAGAAGTCTCTGCCTTTGGTTTTGGCATAATGATTGTCAAAAAGGTTACGTGCCCAAAGACCGAGTTCCCAATGACGGTCATTAGTTATGAATTTAACTTGGGCGTTAATGAGATGTCGGCTTTCCAACTCGCTGGTCTCCTGATCGTTACTTAAACCACTATATGTTTTAGTCTGGTAGGCATCTTCAATAAAAAAATTAAACTTCCCATTCAGTGAAGGGGCGTTCAATGTGTAATCAACTGCTGCCCTTGCGCTAAATCTTGGGGCGTCAGGCAATCTTTGACCTGCTGCATTTCCTGCGTTTGATCCGCTTGGGAAATCAGTAAAACGAGCATCTAGAAAGCTAAATGTTCCTGATAGATGCCAGCTTGATCCAATTAATCCCCTAAAGCTTGACTCAAAACCGCGTGTTTCAGCTTGAGCTGCATTTCTCAATTGCAAAACAGTTTGGCCTGTGCCTAAGTCCGCAAATTGAAACACCTGAAAGTCATGATAACGCTGCTGAAAAAGAGTGGCATCATACTGCCAGCGGTGATCTTCAGATTGACCTTTCAGACCAACTTCAACACTATCAACGGTTTCTTTATCAAATCTAAAGCCATCATTCACTTGTGCCGTAGATAAAAAGTCAACATTCCAGCCACCGCTTTTAAAGCCTCTAGCATATTTTGTATAAGCTTTTAAATGATTGGATAGAGCAATGGTTGCACCAATCGTTGGCGAGAAAAAATCATCTCGCCTGTGGTCTTTGTAGTTATTTAAGGTAGCCAGATTTAGTGCACCACTTTGCGTGCCATCGCTATTAAATCCTAATTGTTTATGTTCGCTGTTATAGCGTCCTCCCAGATTCAGTGTGACTGACTGGCTAATATCCGCATCAAGTGAGCCAAATAGTGCAATTGCGTCAGTTGTCACTTTGCCTACATGAGGTGCTCGGGCATTTGGTGCAATTCCAAAAGCCGCATCAAATGGCACAAGGCCTATGCCAGGTAGTTGAACGAGGGTGGAAGTGTCTTGCCCAAAAAATGCCATTCTATGCGTTTTTGCAGCTTCATGTTCACCATAAATGCCAAACAAATATCTAATGCTTTGATTCTGCGGCGAGTTAATACGTACTTCTTGAGATGTTTGAGTAAACTCATCTGCAAAGTCGGTATGAATCAAATCGACTGTACTGTAATCGTTATCCAGTCGCTGAAGGTTCTTTGTATGGCGCATGGCACTGATAGAAGTCAGCGTATGGCCTCTATCCATTAAATATTCGGCCTTAAGTGCGCCACCGAATATTTCGTTTTTAGCGAATGGTTGATTGTTTACACTCACTTTATTTTTATCAACCCTTGATAAAGGCGCGTCAAACAACCCGGACGTCGCTTGAGGTAAAAAATCAGTGTGATGGATATTAGCGTAATCAGCACTTACATCTATGGTTAATTGCTCGGTCGCTAGGTATCTAAGCTGACCTCTAGACGCAAAACGATTGATATTCTTTAATTCATTGCCTGTGGCTGTATTTTCAATAAAACCATCACGCGTTTCAGAACTTAAGGTGATTTTGCCTAACACATCCTGCCTGATTGGCCCTGTAACCATCATGGCATTTTCAAAATAATTCAGGTTGCCAATCCCGGACCTCACATATCCATCAAAAAACTCGGAAGGTGGCTTGGTTGTAATGTTTACCGCACCTGCATCTGTGTTGCGCCCAAACAAAAAGCCCTGCGGGCCTCTTAAAATTTCGATTTGCTCAATCTCAAAAATGG
Source organism: Methylophilus sp. DMC16 (assembly GCF_056314045.1). Taxonomy (NCBI): domain Bacteria; kingdom Pseudomonadati; phylum Pseudomonadota; class Betaproteobacteria; order Nitrosomonadales; family Methylophilaceae; genus Methylophilus; species Methylophilus sp. DMC16. The sequence goes on along the minus strand of NZ_JBQUZC010000001.1, from coordinate 1,331,232 downwards.
GATACTCTAACGCAGGTGCCTGGCCAGCATATACGCCATCGATATAAACGCCTGTGCGCGTATCGAATCCAATATTTCTACCTCCTCCGCCAATCCCACGAATAGAAATTGCTTTAGTGAGCCCATTTTGAATCACCGAAACGCCAGGTGCCAAACCTTGGGTTTCTGACAAGGTTTTTGCGTGCCGTTGATTTAATGCTTCCTGATTAATGACAGTAACCGCGATGGGCGCTTCATCTACGGGCTGAATGCGTTTTTGTGCGGTGATGCTAATAGGAGGGAGTTCAATGTTTTCAGATAAAGCAAAATCGGACTGTAAACACAATCCGCAACCAGTTAGCCAGTAAAGCTTATTTAAGGCAGTCTTAGTCAAAACAATATCGCTTTTATATTTTTAATTGATTATAGCGATAAGCACTTGTGAGATTCAATCTTTGAGCATCTCTATGACTTTAAATATGAAAAAACCCCCACATCAGATTCAGGAGAAAAATCTGTACCTATTGAATTCAAATGCAAACACTTCAAGTCACCTTTCAATTATATGATTCGAAAGTCATCCTGCAAATTTCGCCAATGGTTTGTCAGTGTTAGTTTATGTGCCTCATTCATTGGAAGGTTCTTGAGTTCACCTGGCCAAAGATTCCTTGCTTTATCCATGACATCATCCAGATGGGGTTTAATGGCTCTCCACGGGATTCCGGCATGTTCTGCCCAATGCTGAAAGTTTGCCGGTGAAACGTCATACCAGTCTTTTGTTTTGCCTAAATTCAGTGCGAAATGCTTTTCACCATCGATATATACGCTCGTGGTCACAATATCATAAGCTGGTGAAAGTCTTGGCGTAATTTTATCAGCATAAATTAAACTCCAATTCTTGAGGTGTGCATCGCCATTAGCTAGCAGGATATTGACCAACAATCGCCTGGCAAACTGCTGCGCATCAGCTAAACCATCACCAGAAAACGTGTAAATAATGTTGCCTATTTGCTCATAATTTGCCGAGTTGTATTTTTCATGCGGGTACTTCACCAATACCTGCGCAAAATCTTCCATATGGATTCTAAAATTATTATTGCGATCAAATCGCTTGATTGCGAAGGCTAGTTTTTCATCTGGCAAATTGATCTGTGGAAGCTGATCCAGCTTGTCTAATTCCACCAGTTTGATTTCGGGTATTTCTATGCCAGCCAATGCCGCAAGCTTCATGGCGGTATATTCGTTCACTGGTACATTTTTATGTTTGGTAGAAGGTGTTTTTACAATCCAATCACCCAACACCCCCCCGTTGGAGAGGTTGTAGCGACCGTCTTTTTCCTTCATGGAAAACTTCATCTGCACGCCAGCCAGAGAGAATTTATTTTCTGATGACATTTTGTCAAATTTGATGGCTCGCGCTTTACCATGCGCGCTAAGAATATGTGCTGGTACATCCTCTGGTTCCATTGGTTCAGCCACCAAGGCACCCGGCAGGTCCGCGCCAAGGTAAGCGAGAAGATGAAACTCGTTGTCGATATGCACTTTTAGCCCTTGTGCGATTAACGCTCTGAGGGCACCTTCTGGCAATAAATTAGACAGTACAGGATGTAGCCTTTGGTGTCTGATCCAGTGTTCCGCCATTAATGTATCAGCACGAGGAAAAGCTGGATGCGTCGTCAAACTGAATGTCGGGCGATTGGCATCCAGCTTAAATTCCTCGCTAAAACTCAACACATTTCTACCACTTTGATTGCCAGCCAAATAACCCACCAGCCTGCCATGCAAGCGGAGCGTGAGAAGATTGACTTCATCTCCATGGTCTATGCTCATGCTTCATCCCCAAGCAAACCCTGCCATGGATTGTCTGAAAGATTTTTATTGGCCTCTGTTTTTGTCGATGTGACTGCATGCGTCTGGTTTGAGGCTGAATCCTCCTGTTCTAGCACTGCTAACACAGCGTTGAGTTTTTCTTTGGGGACCAGCACCAGCTCGCAATGCAAGCCCTTTGCTATCAACGCCAGAGTATCCAGCCGTGGGTTCCCTTTAGATTCCAGTCTTTGATACTGCTGACGAGAAACGCCTACGCGTAACATCATGTCATTCTGTTTAAGGTGCAGCGATAAACGTCGTTGTTTGATCTGTTCGAGTAGCGAGCCCAAATTTGTCAACATATATGCTTCCTTTTTAAATTTAAGAAACATATTAGTTTCTAAATTAGATGAAAGCAACTTATTGATTTCTTTTTTTGAGTTGTTTGATTACTGAAAAAATATAAAGCAACAAAAAAAGTTGCTTTACCCATATTCGATTGTTGTCCAACATATGGTGTTGAACTACAGGCTGTTAGCAGTGTACAAAGGAATGCAGTCGTGATTGCACTTGATATTGATTGGCGCGGGGCTTTAAAAAGTCTTGCAAGCATGATGTTATTTCTAATAAATTTTCTAGTAGTTTTATGCAGGTCATGACGAATGTCTATTCCATAAACATGGAATAGATCGGTTGAAAACAAAAAGCCAGAACAAGTCTGGCTTTAATAGAGTTAAACGCTTTGTTTTTTGCGACGAGTGGCGGCCGCTACGATAGGTAGGCCAGTAGCAAACAGCCATGCAGCAGCGGGGGCGGGTACAGCGGAGATTTGACCTTGTGTGTTTGCCCAAACATAAGAGAAATTTTGTTTTAACATAGCGAAAGAACCACCATCATCAGTAAATGCTTTAGCTAAGCAGTTATCGCCATTATTGCAATAGAATTCAGGTGCTGGTGATTCAGTACCACTCCAGAATGAGCTGCTTTGTTGGGCGAGAGTAAAAATATTATTTGAGTTGTTAAAACCTGCATTGGGGTTTGGAGGATCAAAACTTGGGGATTCACCTTTTGAGTATGCTGGTGTACTGTTTAACTCACTGTAGAAAAGCTCGATAAACTCATCTCCCTTTGCAGTCCCGTTCGATGGTTCATTATGAACGGGATAGTTTGGACCTTGTCCAGTCAACCATTTATTTGAAAATGTAGGTAGCTGCCAGTTATTTGTACCAGCATAGTTAATGGTGTTGAGATAGTTGATAAATAAATTGGCACCAAACCATGTTGCCTGACCATCCGCCTTAAAGTCACTTGTTGTGACTTTGTAGCCAAGTTTGGCAAAACCATCCAAAGGGTCATAATAAGAGGAGTTCCCATATTCAAAAATTAATTTGGGGCTGGCCGATAATATTTTATTCACCAGACTGCTATCTGACGCCATCATGGTTTTTAACAAGTTGGCATCTTTCATCCATGTCACGTCACTGACAGAGCTGTAAACTAAATCTACGCCGTTAGTAGTGTAGCTTTTTAGTGCTGCGTTTGAATTAGTGCTGAAAGCTGCGAGAGAAATCAGTAATCCTGAAAAAGAGAATTTGATAGATTTATACAAATAAAGACCAGGCATGTTGAGACCTTTCAATGGGTAGATGTAAGAAAATTAAATTTTGAATACTCAGTGTATTTAATTCTCTACTAGATAGATATTCCATAAACATGGAATGACCTGAGCTACCTTTTGCGGCAACCTCACAAAGGATGTATCTGAATAAAGCTTTGTATGGACAGTTTTCAGAGGAGGTGATTTAACGAATTGTCTGCAAGCTTGTTGGGATTGGTAGGCAAATGTAATAGCAGCTTGATTAGTTCCGGCTGCCGGTTAGTCGAGGTTTTCTGATAAATCGACTGCAACTGCTTGCGGATGGTGTCTTCTTTTTTATTAAGAGATTGCGCGATCTCAAGCACTGAGTAGCCTTCTGCTAGCAGCGTGGCAATTTTGCATTCGGCTGGGGATAAACCAAAAGCGGCGACAAGCAGGTTGCTGTCAATCGGTGTGGTGGATTCGGGGTGATAAAACATCAGCATGATGAGTGGCCGGAGGCCAAAGCTGCCCATGACTTTTTCTGGCAGCAAGGGCGTATAAAACGCATAGAGCTTTTCTGCGTTTTGGTTGTGCGTGGCTGAGTGAATTTGTAGTGGTTTGTATTGTTGCGAGGCGGCCTCTGCAATACCGTTTAGTTTGATTTGGCGCTCTATCTCGGCGCAGTCTTTTAGAAAACTGTTAAGGACTTGTTTGGGCATTTCAAGTTGACCATTACCATTTACCGCGATAAGCATGGTCGAATCTAGCAGATGCTTGGCTGCCTGATTGATGTGTATGATTTTGCCTGTGGTGTTGGTTAAAATAACTGGTTGGCTTAAGCGGTTGACGAGTGCATGCCCGACTAATGCGTGGGTAGAGTAAATGAAGTGATTCACACCTATACGGGCAGCGCGGGCAAGATGTGGCAATAACCTGCTTAAAAATGCCGCCCCTTCTTTAGCAAGCGGCCCTTGTGCCTGACTGCGTAAGCCGACAATCATGAATGACAGCGTTTCATCTTCGACCACTTTGCAGCCTGAGAGGTAGCGTAAATCCAGTGGCAGCAAAAAGTCCTGAAAAAACTCACTGGTGGCGACAAAGTCATCATCTAGCATTTCATGGTCATGCACCCACTCCAGCGGGGGGAGCGCCATGATGGCTGCAGCGCGGGGGTCTATAAAGTGGTACTTTTGCAGGTAACTCAATTCACTTTCAACCGGTACATTGGCACCACCACTGAATGAGAGCATGCCGTGGTGTTTGTCAAAAGCAAAGGCTTGCAGCACCTTAAGCTCCAGCGTTTCGCGCAATGCTGCAAATAGTTGATCCCAAGCAGCGTTATTTTCAATGGTTTCGTATACGAGGTTTACAAGTTGGTCATAGCGTTCTTGGGTGATATTCATGCTTACCTCTTCTAAAACCTGGAATTCAGATGGGTGAAGAGTCGATTGTCTGGTAAATGTTGTAACAGGCGCATCAACTCGATTTGATTATTGGTGGCAGTTTTTTCGTAAATAGATTGCAGTTGTTTGCGAACTGTGTCGGGCTTCTTGTTTAACCTTTTAGCAATCTCATCTACTGTCAACCCGTCTGCAATCATGGCGGAAATTTTAAGTTCGGCCGGGCTCAAGTCAAATGCCGCACTCAGTAACAGATTGTCGTTCATCTCGTTTGGCATATTGGGGTGATAAAAAATCAGCATCATGAGCGGACGCATGCCAAACACGCCAAGTGTCAATTGCGGCACGAGTGGCAAATAAAATACCAGCATGTTTGTTGAGTCTTTCGCTGCAACCGGTGCACTGACTCTAAGCGCCTGATAGCCATAGTCTTTGCCATGCGCATATTCACCCTGCTTGATCTGTTGCTCAATCTTGGCAAAGCCAGCTAGCAATTGCGTCATGGCTGGCTCTGGTAATTGCAGGCGTTGATCGGATAGCGAGATTAAATTGCAGATATTGGATAAAGTATAGGCTGCCTGATTTGCAAGCACGATATTGCCGCTCATTGAGGTGAGCAATACCGGCTGCTTCATTTTGTTGACAAGCGAATGGCCAATGAGTGCTTGGGTTGAGTAAGTAAAATGGCTGGCATTGATTTTGACTGCCCTATGCAAATGGGGCAGAAGCTGCTTCGCCAATTCGACAGATGCTTTTGAAAGAGGCCCTTGTTCGGGGCCTCGTAAGCATCCAATTGAAAATGAGATTGCATCACTTTCGATTACCTTCAGCGCAGTGAGATAACGTACGCCATAAGGTAACAAGAATGCTTGATAAAACTCGCTCTTTGCAACGTAGTCATCATCAAACACTTCATGGTCATGAAAACATTCCTGCGATGGCAGGACATTCCAATACTTACTGCGCGGGTCAATAAATTGATACTTCTGTAAATAGCTTAATTCCCCATCTGCCGGTAAGTTAGCGCCTGTGCTAAATGACATGGTGCCGTGTTGCTTGTCGATGGCAACGGCATGAACGACTTTACAGTCCAATGCCTCTCGCAACGCTGAAAATACGGCATCCCATTGACTGATGTCGTTAATGGTCTCGTAAATCAGGTGAACCAGGCGATCAAAGTGTAAGTCGGCATTTTGCATGTTTGCAATTTATTCAAAGTAGGCGGGTAAGTGTTGCAGCAGACGCATCAATTCGGGTTGTCTGCTAGTTGCAGTTTTTTGGTAGATGGATTGCAATTGTTTTCTAACCGTATCTTGTTTTTTCCCTAATTGTGTCGCAATTTCCTCAATGGGATTTCCGTCAGCAAGCAAGCTTGCAATCAGGCATTCGGCCGGGCTTAAATCAAATGCCGCTGCCAAGAGTGCGACATCGGTAGGTGGAGCCGAATTTGGATGATAAAACATCAGCAACATAAGCGGACGCAAGCCAAAGGTGCCCAGCACATATTGTGGAATCAGCACACTGTAAAAAGCATACAGTTTTTCTGTGGTGGTTGAGTGCTCGTTGTTGTGAAGTTGCAGGGTTTGATAGCTGTATGCAGACTCAGCTGAGAACCTGTTTTCTTTGATGGCTTTCTCGGTCATGGCTGCTTCTTGCAAAAACGCTTGCATGCAGTTTGCTGGCATCACCAATTTGCCGTCTTTAATCGAAATAAGGGCGGTTGCTTGGAGTAAATGCTGCGCGGCTTGATTGGTGTGTATGACTTCGCCATTAATGGAGGTGAGCATCACAGGCTGTTGCAGTTTATTGACTAAGGCAAGGCCCACCAAGGCCTGTGTGGAATAAGTAAAGTTTTTTACCACCATACGCGCTGCGCGCTGCATGTGGGGGATTAATCGGTTGGTGAAAGCAATGATATCGTCTGGTACCGGCCCTTGCTGTGGGCACCGCAAATAAGAAAATATCAGGGTGACATCTTCATCATCAATGATTTTAATCCCGGAGACATAACGCATGCCTAAGGGAATCAAAAATTCCTGATAGAACGTATTGCTGGCCACGAATGCTTCATCAAGCAAAAGGTGGTCATGTAACCAAGTGTTGACTGGGAGCGGTAGCAACAGTGGTAAGCGCGGGTCAATCGCCTGATATTTTTGAATATACCCAAGCTCACCTTCATCAGGCAAATTGGCGCCTTCGCTATAAGACAATGCACCATGCTTTTTATCTATAGCCAAGGCATAGATGCTGCACCCCACTTGATCGCTCAGCCGTTGAAAAAATAGCTGCCATGATTGATGATGCTCTACTGCTTCGTATAGCGAAGAGACAAGGCCATCGAATTGATGCTGAGTAAAATGCATGAGTTACTCTTAATCTGAATTAGATGTTTAAAATGGGCATTTAACGGCTTATTTCGTTAATCAGTACTGACCTCACCGTTAAGCGTTATTTAATTTAGTCTTTACGACTGTAGATAATTTCGGTGTCAACAGGCTACGAAAGTGCCGCTTTATCAAATCCGCATTCGCCAAAATACTTAAATTACATACCAAGTATTTGTATTAGTATCTCGTTGTATTAAGACGCTGTCTACTGCACAAATGTGGGTGAAAACCCTTGTGTAACTTATGACAGTTTGCCTTTAAACAGCGACTGATGAATGTTTTTGCGAGTCGCTTGCTGGGGAACACAATCGCAGTGTCATTTTGCTTTAAATTCATATACAAAAAACGCCCTACTCTTAAATGGTAGGGCGTTTTCGAGCGGATCGCCAACTAATATAAATTAGCTATTTTTACGTCTTGCCATAAAGCTGATCAAGCCTAAGCCAGCAAATATCAATGCAATATTGTCAGGCTCTGGTACGGGAATCACTGACACACTAATGGATACGCCTTTGTCACTATAAATGGTGTTATAGCTAAACTGGTTTAAGTTCAGGCCACTCACCGTAACAAGATTAAAAGTTGTCTGACTCCATGACCCGTAAGTCAGAATATTGTAAATACTGTTTGAAACCGGTAGGTAGTTAGCCGCAAATACCAGGTTAAGGGTGCCACCCAAAGTAGCATTACCAGTAATGTTAAGCCAATCATAACTACTGCCTTGCAGGTTGCCACCGATTTCCATCAACAGTGAGCCGTTAGAAAGCTGCGTGTAGTCCCCGTCGATATTGAGCGTGCCTGGGGAAGCACCAGGACCGATGAGGCCCGAATTACTCACATTACCAATGACCCAGCCCGTTCCAGACAAACTACCTCCTGCAACATTCACTTCATTTGCAGAAAGTGAGCCGTTGACAACAGTGCTACCAGACGTTTGCGTGTAATCGCCTGTACTTGCAAAATTACTACCATTGCCAATCAACACAGCGCCTGTATTGGTGAATGCGCCAGTACTTAATGCAGCACCTTGCATTAAAGCGATTGAGCCATTGTTTTTTGCGAGGGTGCTTAATGCGTTGGTGTTATTGGTGCTGTTGAGTAACTTCGCATTAGCGCCACGTAATGTTATCTCAGCATTGTTAATTTGCAGATTATTAATGAGATTGACTGCAAGCGTGCCATTATTCTGCACCTCATAACGTCCACCAGTGAGTGCTTGGGTTGGTTGGTCGTAGTTAGTCAGATTCTGAATGTAAAGCGAACCTGACTTTACATTGACGGTACCTGTGTTGTTAAAAGCGACGCCAATAGATGTTTGTTTACCGGAAGCATCTTGCACAAAGGTGCCAGCGTTGTTGAACGCATTCAGGTCTGATTGGTAGTTATGATACATACCGTTATCGTAGACTTCACCATTACGCACGTCGCCTTTGCTGGTAAATGTGCCCGT
>NZ_JBQUZC010000001.1:1192368-1322535 GCF_056314045.1 Methylophilus sp. DMC16 | reverse complement strand
CTTGTTTGTTTGCCGGAAGCATCTTGCACAAAGGTACCAGCGTTGTTGAAAGCATTTAAGTCTGATTGGTAGTTATGATAGATACCGTTATCGTAGACTTCACCATTACGCACGTCGCCTTTGCTGGTAAATGTGCCGTTGTTATTGATGACACTGCCATGACTCAAATAGAGCAGAGCGCTTTGATGTGTTGTATTGCCATTGAGGTTAAGGGTACGGTTGGTGCCGTCGCCATCACCGAGAAGATGATATGAGTAGTTAGTACCATCGCCGATGGTTGCATTGCCGCTGACAGTTGTGGTGCCATTGCCTTTTTGAGTTGAGCCATAACCAAACCAGTTGAGCACTGTGGTGAGCAGGCTGCCTGAGCCGCCAATCGTGCCGCTGGTGTGGCTGACAGATGAGGTAGTGATGTTAGCCGCACTGTTGAACGCACCACCAGAAACATCCAGTGAACCTGTATTCAAATTGCCTGTACCACTAAAATTGAGCTCACCACCAGAGACACTGACTGCCTGAGATGTATGGTTGACTGCACCATTGATATTTAATGCGCCACCACTCACTTGAATGGCACCGTTCCCACTTAGTGATGATGATTGCATATTTGTGGTTGCGCCTGAGTTTCTCAGTGTGCCAGCATTGGTAATCGTGCTGCCAGTTAACTCATGCGTCCCGCCTGCAAATTCAAGCGTTTGACCTGACTGAATATCAAAGCTACCAGTTGAAGTGCCGCCGCCAGATAGTGAGAGCGTACCTGACTTTACATTGACGGTACCAGAGTTGTTGAAAGCGGTATTAATGCTTGTTTGTTTGCCGGAAGCATCTTGCACAAAGGTACCAGCGTTGTTGAAGGTGTTGTCTGATGACCAATAGTTCTGAATGGTGTTGTCATAAACATTTGCACCATTGTCACGGACATCGCCCTTACTGGTGAATGTGCCGTTGTTATTGATGACACTTGCTTTACTCACATTGAGCGCAGCACTTTGAAAAGCAGTATTGCCGTTCAGGTTTAGTGTGCGACCAGACTCATCGTTACCTAAATGTTGATAAGAGTAGTTATTACCATCGCCGATGGTTGCATTGCCGCTGACAGTTGTGGTGCCATTGCCTTTTTGAGTCGAGCCATAGCCAAACCAGTTGAGCACTGTGGTCAACAAACTACCACTACCACCGATGGTGCCGCCTGTGTGATTAATCCCCAAAACAGTGTGGCTTATATCAAGGTTAACAAACCCATTATTTATCTCGGCAATATCATTCAAGCCTGGAATGATATTGTTTAAGCCATCACTCCAGCTGCTTTCTGTAAACCAGTCATTTGTGCTGCCATCCCAAACAATCGTTGCAGCATTTGCTGGAGCAGAGAGTGTCATGACTGCTGCTGCGATTGGTGCAAGTTTGAATAAGCTTTTTTTGTGCGATGAATTGAATGCTATTTGTTTGGCCGACGAATTACCTGGCCTGCGGTTGCTGGACATAAAAACTCCTCTCAAGATTTAGGCGATTTGGTCAGCCTGTTTTATAAAATTTTTTCAGTGGCAAAAAATTTATACAGGTGTTAATCCCTGATATTTTTCTGTGAGTATCTATTGGAGAGGTATGGGTGTCTATTCCATAAATATGGAATAACTGGCAGATTTTTAAGTCACGAAAGATGGTTTTTTTATTGGTGACTTGGTTTAAGTGTTTGTAATCAAAACAAGTTCTTAAATTATCAACAAAAACTGGAAATGTGATTTTTTTATGACATGCGGCACTGGAGCTTCATTTTAGGTAACGATCTGCGACAGGCGTATGAGCTTTTTGTGGACCTAAGGATAGACATTTTATAGATTTAAACCAAAAAGGCCGTTTACCGGCCTTTTATTTTAGCTGTATGGTTCACAGACTAGGCAAGCCAGATCAGGCAAGCATGGTCTCCGAGTCCGAGCTGTCAGCTTGATCATCATCGTTGCTAGCTATTTTGGCTGTCATGTTGCGATACGTATTTTCGCAGGCATCAAACGTCAAGACGCATGGCACCACGGCATGCGAGAAGGGAAGGCCTGCAGGCGCAATCTCATGCGATAACGCCCAGTGATCTGTAGTTGCATTGGCCGCAACACTTGCCAACATGAGCACATTGCAAGCGAACATATTTTTAAATACTGATTTCATCCGTCACCCCTTTATTTATTTTGAAATCAGACTGTAGCAAAGGGTGGCAAGTCATTTAAATAGCCCTTTGAGGCCAATGCTTGAAGCGTCGCCGTGCGTGAACAATCAAGGTGTCACTGCGTACTGTTCAGCAGGGGTATCCGAACGCTCCAAGTAAGCTCACTTCCAGGTGACTACCTGCGCCATGGCACGGCGTGTTTTCGCTTTGGGTGCATGTTTGCGGTAACCAAAGGCGACCATATAGGCCAGTCCATATTCTTGCAGGTTTACGCCAAACTGTTCTGCCAGCAAGGTCTCGGTTTCTGTTTGTTTAAAGCCTTCAATCGGGCAGCTGTCTATGCCACGCATGGCGGCGACGGTCATCATATTGGCCAGCGCGATGTAGCATTGTTTGCTGGCCCAGTCGAACAGTTTGCGCTCGTCGGTGAGGCCAAAGTCGGATTGTTGAAACTGTTTGTAAAAGCCCAGGCGCATGTTGGCAATGTCGTCCGGGTGGTGCTGCACTTCACGCATGAATTGCGGCAGGTAGGGGCTGTCTGCGTCCAGAAAGGGAGATTTCATGGCCAGACACAAGACAAAGTGGCTGGCGGTATCCAGCTTGAGCGGTGCGCCCCAGGCATGCTGTTTGAGGCGCTCGCGCAGGGTTTTGTCCTGCACCACAATAAAATGCCAGGGTTCAAAGCCGAACGAGCTGGGCGAGAGGCGGGCGGCTTCCAGGATCAACTCAAATTCATCGGCTGGGATCTGTTTGCTGGCATCAAACTCTTTGCAGGCATGGCGGAATTGAAATGCATCGAGAATCGCTTGTGTGTCTATCATCATCTGTCCTTCAAAGAATCTCTACAGGCACGAGTTTGCCTGCGCTTAAAAATAAAATAGCCGTTTTCACCGGTAAGCCTTCGGCCGCAAACAGCTGGGCATAGGCAGCCAATTGTGGCTTGAACGTCGCCGCCAGGCTGGGTAACACGTCACTTGCTGTGACTGGGGCCGATTTGTAATCGACAATCCAGCGTACACCCTCGGCAACAAAAGTACGGTCTATGACTTTTTTATTGGCGGCAAGTTGCTCCATCGCCAGCTCAGAGGCTGCTTGCGGATGGTCAGCAAGCACCCAGCGGCCATCCGCTGATTGCAGTGTGGTGGTGAGCAGCGTCGCCACTTGCCGGCTGGCTGGCACGGCCTCCGCTTCAGCATAACCTCGTTGCGAAAACCAGCGTTGCATGGCTGTCAGCAATGATTGGCAACCCGTGCTGGTGTGGGCTTGCCAGGCGGCCAGGCCTTGCTCGGCGATCAGTTGCAGGTAAAGGTGGGCGAGGGTGCCGATATCGGCCTCCAGGCTGCTGACCGTGCTGTCTGCGGGGGGCGTGGCATCATAAGCGCGCGCGAGATCGGTGCTGGGTTGCAAGAGGGCGGGACTGGTGGCTTGCGGCAAGCGGATCAGCTTGGGCACAAACTGCCGGATATCTGCCTGCTGGCTTTGTTGCGGGTAGCGGATCACGATATCTTGTTCGCGATTGAAATGCGTACTCACGGCTGGCCACAGCAGCTGTAAAAACGTATTTTTACGGGGTTGTGGGTCACCATTTTTATCCGGTTTGGCAATGCCAAGCAGATGCAACTGGCGCTCGGCCCTGGTTGCAGCCACATACAGCACGCGGGCGTCTTCATAGGCCGCACGGGTTTTGTCGAGGTCATTCAGGTAATCGTAGGGCGTGACACCGGAGTGCTGCCGCTTGAGGGCTGTGGGTACAAAGGGTGCCGCGACCAGTGCGACGTCACCATCGGCCGTCGTGACTTCTTCCCAAATCACCAGCTTGGCGTCATCGGGCGGGTTGCTGCCATCCAGGCCCGGCAGAATGACCGTGTCAAACTCCAGACCCTTGGATTTGTGGATGGTCATGAATTGCAAGCGGTCATCGGCTTTGGCATCGGGGGCTGCATACAGTTTTTTCACATCTTCGGCCAGGCTTTGCGGGCTGAACTGGCCGTGTTGCTCGAGCGCGGCAATGCGGGCAAAAAACGCCTGCACATCTTGCACATCGTTTTCATTCCATAAGCAGTGTGCGCCGCCCAGCCGCAACCAGGTGTTGTGCACCCAGCGGCTGGTGGCGGTACGGGACCGCCATTGCAAGGCCGTTTGCATGACCTCACGCACATGGCGGGCGCGGGCCTGGCCATCTGCACGCAGGCGTGCCATCACTTGTTCATCTTCGAGCAGACTCATGACGCTGCGTTGCCCGTCCTGGCCGATCAAGGCATGCAGGTCGGCCAGCGTCAGCCCGCACCAGGGTGCGCGCAGCAAGGCCAGCCAATGCACACGGTCAGCCCGCTGGTGCAGGGCGTAGGTCAGCGTCAGCAGGTCTTGGACAATCTGGCGGTTTGCCAGCTCTTCAATCTCCACCGCCTGAAAGCTCAACTCGGCATGGTTGCGCCGCATCTCGGTGACCAGCGCATGCAAGTGCTTGCGTGCACGCACCAGCACGGCAATGGTGGCATCTGGCTGTTCGGCGCGTGTCTGCTGGATAATGCGGATAATCTGTTCGGCTTCGAGTCGGCGCAGGTCTGCCGGTTCCTCTTCTTCATGTTCGCTGACCGGCTGGATCAGCGGATGTACAAACACACCCTCACCACTCAAAGACGGGCGCGTGGCGACAAAGGGACGGTAGGCAATCGCCCCTTGCTGCGGGGCATCCTCAGACGGCAGCATGCCTTTAAAGGTCTGGTTGATCCATTCGACCACGGCCGGGCACGAGCGGTTATTGCGCCACAGTTTGAGCGGGGTCAGCGCGATGTCACCGATGCCGAATTCGGCCGCATTCAAAAACAGGCCGACATTGGCTTTGCGGAAGCGGTAAATCGACTGCATGGGGTCGCCCACGGTAAACAGGGTACGGCCATCGCCCGCTTGCCAGCCGCGCGTCAGCGCCTTGAGCAGGTCGATCTGCATCGGGCTGGTATCCTGAAACTCATCGACCAGCAGATGCTGTATGCGGTAGTCCAGCCGCATAGCCAGCTCGCTCGCTTCGCCGCCTTCTACCAACGCTTGCAAGGCGCGCTGGGCGATCTCGACAAAATCGACTTCGTTTTGTGACTGAAAGTGCAGCCAGAGCTGGGCCGCCGCAATATTCAACAGCTGGCTCAAGTCTGCAATCAGCGCTTCATCGCGTGCGTTGGGGTCTGGCAGCATGCGGATGCGCGCCAGGCTGGTTTCTGCGCGGCGATCTTGTGCCAGGCCATCCAGAATCTCGGTCAAGGCCTCCTTGTAAGGCTTGGCTTCGTCGGTGGCGGGCAGGCCCATGTTTTTATCCAGCCGTTTGCGCAGGCCGCCCGTGCCGGTCAATAACAGCTCGGCCAGCGCGCGCCAGTTCGGCAAATCAGCCAGGCGAGGTTGCAAGGCCACTTGCCAATCGCGTAGCTGAGAGATGGGGTGCGTGTCTGGGAGTTGACTGCCGGCATAGCGCGCAATGGGCATCAGCGCCTGTTGCAAACGGGCGGGCAGATGCTGGTGAATCTGCGCCAGCTCACCTTCAATTAAATGCACCAGTGCCATTTGCCCAGACAGTGTGTGCCCAGTCTGGCTGTGATGCAGCCATTGTTCGCGTTTGGCCAGCATGGACATGAGTAGGGCTTCCAGCCGGGTTTGATCATTATCCATATAGCGCAACACTCGCCGCACCGGTTCGCCCAGCACAGGCTCATCCATGCTTTGCAAGGCCAGCCCCGCGGCTTCGCGGTAATAAGGCCAGGCGTCTTCTGTCACCGCCGGTTGCGTGCCAAAGCGGCTCAGCAACGGCATTTGCCGCGCCAGGTTGGCACATAACGAGTCTATGGTGTAAATCCGCAAGCGGGCCGGACTTTGCAGCAATTGCCAGTTGAGGGCGGCCGAGCGCTGCAAGGCTTGCTGGCCCAGTGCAAACGTGATTTTCTTGTGTGCGGCTTCGGGTGCCACGCCACTGGCCGCCAGCAACAGGCTATCCAGAATCCGTACGCGCATCTCCGAAGCGGCCTTGTTGGTAAAGGTGATGGCGATAATTTCTTCGGGGGCCTGCACGGTTTGCAGCAACTTGAGAAAACGCTGGGTCAGCAACTCGGTTTTGCCCGCGCCCGCCGGGGCCTCGACAATAAAGGACTCCAGCGCCAGCGCGCGTTCACGGTTGGCGGCATCCAGTGCCAGCGCCTCTGACAAAACGGTCTCTGCTGTCATCGTTGGTGGTGTTTTTGAGTGCATCATGCGGCACCTTTTGATTGCAAGTGCTCAAACTGCAATTGCCGCTCTGGCAATCTGAGCAAAGGCAACACATCGCAATAATCCAGATCCTGCTCCGCCTCAAATAGCACTGCCGCCTCGCCCGCCTTGAGGGCTTGCGCGGTCAGCGTGATTTGCGTCCGCCAGTGCTGCAGAATCGACGGCCAGTCTGGGAATTCTGTCGGGTCAAACAATTTGTTTTTTTCGTGATTAAACGCTTTGACGCCGGGCACAATATCTTCTTCGGCGGCGATGCCGGCAAAGCCACCATCCGTCAGCCGCAGCTTGCCAAAGCAGACCGCCGCAATCTCGGCGTCTTGCAAAATAAACGCCGCATAAATGGGCAGTTGTGGTTCGGTGATTTTATCGCTGGCCCAATTTTTAGTGTCTGGCATGCTGCCGGTTTTGTAATCAATCACCACCAGGCGGCCATCTGCCAGCGTATCCACGCGGTCTATCACCAGTTTGACCTGGATGCCTTCAATCAGCGGCTTAAAGGTTTTTTCAACCAGTGACACGGTAAACGGGTGCATGCGCTCGCGTTCGACTTGCAGCAGCCAGGTCAGGGCGAGTTTGCTCAGGCGCTCGGCTTCGAGCTGGCAAAACACCTCTGTAAACGGCTGCGAAAACTCGGTATTAAACTCGGCCATGACTTGCGCGGCAAGGGCGTCCAGCTGACTTTTCAATTCCTCTTCAGCACAGCTTTGCCAGTCCTCGCGCGGTTGTTGCCAAAATGCCGCCATCACGCGGTGGATGAGGTCGCCGCGCTGCATGACATCCAGCCCGTTATGCGGCGTCTCCAGTTTGCGGGCTTTAAGCCGGTATTGATAAAACGCCCACGCCGGGCAAATCGCCTGTGCACGCAGCAGGCCGGTGCCGCCGCTCACATGTTCGCCATCTTGCACGGGCGGGGCCTGGTGGTCGTCCAGCCATTGCCAGTGCTCGGGCTGGCTGGTGGCCAGGGTTTCCGCCAGCGTGGCGACCCTGGCACTGGCAGCGACTTCGGCAATGTCTTGAATCAGCGGGCTCATGCGCAACAGGCGGTCACCTTCTTTTTGCGCATAAGAAAAAATGACCTGGTGCGCCGTGCCCAGCAGGCGTTGGTGAATCTGGCTGGCAAAGGCGATTTGCACCTCACTGCTGGCATTGGGCGTGCCTGCCTGCCGTTGCAGCTCGGCCGGGATCAGGGCATTGGTGCGCGACAGCGGGGGCCACACATGGTCGTTCATGCCCATCACCCACACCCCGTCCAGCGGCTGGGCACTGGCTTCCAGCATGCCCATGACGGTGAGGTTGGGCTGGCGCACGGTTTGCGGTTGAAAAATCTGTGCCTGACATAATTGTGTCAGCCGCTGGATGGCGGTAGTGGCCGGGATGGGGCCCAGCCAGGCATCCAGCGCACCGAGTTGCGCCATGACCTTGTAAAACGATTGCTGGCACTGGTACTCGTGGCTGGACAGGCTGCGCTCGCCTGGCCAATGGCTGGCGGTGAGCAATGCCGTCAGGCTCTTGGCCCAGGCCGAAGGCAGTTGTTTGGCCGGCAGCTGTCTGGCCGTGGTCAGCAAGGCGTTGAGGTCTTGTAATAGCGCCGGACTATGAATCGCATGCTCATCTTGCTGCTTGCGGGTAATAAACCGCGCAAAGGTCGTGGCCTTGACTTGCAAGGGCAACTGGCGGCGCATTTCGGCGTCCAGCGCCGCGCGCGCATCGGCTTCAAACAGGGCTTGTGACCAATACACATCCGCCAGCAGCGCCGACAGTTCGGTTTGTGCCAGCGGCGTGTGTTGAAAAGCCAGCCGCAACAAGGTTAAGGCGGTATTCACCAGCGGCCAGCGCGTTAACGGCGTACCCAGCGAAAACTCATAACAGCGGGGGATTTCGGCATGCGCAGGATGCAAGGCCTCAGGATGAAAGGTGTCATCCAGCAGATTGGCCAGTGTGTCGCGCACGGCTTCCAGGTCTGGCACAACGATTGCCAGCCTGGCCTGTTTGTGGGTGCTGAGTGTCTGCTTGGCCCAATGCACGGCAGCGCGCATTTCGTCCTGGCTCTCAGCAAAGGCCATGCGCTGCACCTGCTGCGCGGTGACGCGATGTTCAAAGGTCTCTACGGTCACCCCTGCGGCTTGCAAACGGTCGATCAGACGCTGCAAATGCGGATTGATGCGGTCAAACCCGGCCAGGGCAATGCGCTTGGGCAACTGTAGCAAGCCCTGTTGCAGTTGCGCCAATTGCCAGGCCTGGTAACGCACGCCCTCAAGATAGCCACTTTGCTTGCATAGCGTCTGAAATTGCTGGCGCCACTGCATGAACTGGCGGGTCTCCTCACTGGCTGCGTCCATATCCAGGCTGATATTCCACTCAATCAGGTAGCGGTTCGCCTCCATCGCTGCACTGGCGAGGCCGTTGGTGTTCAATAAATCAAGGTGGTCATGCTGGCGCAGACAATGCTGAATCGCTTGCTCCCACAGCAGCGCCTCTTGTGTGGAGGACAGCATGCCCGCCGGGGCATCCGCCACGGCAATGCGGCCACATAAAATGGCCTCTTCCGTACGTTGTTGCAGCCAGTCTTGCAGCGGAAACACCTGCGGTGCCTGCCATTGCAACAGCCCTTGCTGCTGGTAGCTGGACGATAACCATTGCCGGATGCCTTGCGCCAGACGCGCAGAGGCGCAGAGGATGGTCGCCGCTGGCGTGGGTGAAGGAGGGAGAGAAGCGCTAGGCATGTTCAGCAAAGTGTCATTAACCAACAGGTCATTTTATAAGATAATGTCCTTTTCGGGCACCTCTAATCAATCAACTTGCGTCGCGAGATTGCGTTGCGCATAAAAAATTTTTCCTCCCGTATCAACGATATGCGGCGACTGAATTTTTTAATCGCGCCATTTTTTAATCGAGCTTAGTCTGGCTTGGCAATTTGAATGATGAGAGCTGCCCTTTCGTCCGCGTTTTTGCCATATGAAGGATCACGCTATGCTGGCCCGTTTTTTGACACACGCTGTGCGCGCACAACCGGCGCGGTTTTCTGAGCGCCTTGCCAGCGGCTGGATGACTGCAAGTTGGCTGGCTGCCTGTTGTGTGCTGTGGCTAGGGTTGCTGGCCGGACATGTATGGGCGGCCGAGGCTGACACCGAAGCACGCGTGACCTTTGCACCGCAAGGCGAGGTGAAGGCGGTCAGACAAGTCAGCGCCCGGTTTTCGCTGCCCATGGTGGCTTTTGGCGATCCGCGTCTGCCTGCACCGTTTGACATTCAATGCGATGCCAAAGGCCAGGGGCATTGGCTGGATGACAGGCAGTGGGTGTATGACTTTGAAGCCGATTTACCAGCCGGTTTGCAATGCCGCTTCTCTGTTAAAAAAGGTTTGCAAAGCGTCGCGGGCATACCGGTTTCGTCGCAATCTTTCAGTTTTTCAACCGGGGGGCCGGCCATCGTCACCTCGCTGCCGGAAGAGGGCATTGAATATATCGATGAGTCGCAGGTGTTTTTGCTGGGGCTGGATGCCCCTGTCAATGAAGACAGCGTCAAGCAGCATGCGGCTTGCAGCATACAAGGTGTAGGTGAGCTGTTTCCGCTCAAGTTGATCACTGGCCAGGCACGTGAGCAGATACTGCGCGAGCAAAAAGACCGCGCCAGCCAGTTGTTTTTGGTGTTGTTTAAAAATGCGCAGCAGGGTCTGCTCTCGGTCAAAGACCGCCGCCTGCAGCAGGCGAATATTGTGGTGGTACAGTGCAGCCGCCCGTTGCCTGCGGGCAGTGAGGTGAGTTTGCATTGGGACGCAGGCATCACCTCCGTCAGTGGTGTGGTTGCCAACAAGCCGCAAGTGCTGAGGTTTAAAGTGCGCGATGCGTTTAAAGTGAATGCCAGCTGCACGCGCACCAATGCCAAGGCGGGCTGTATTCCGGTGCTGCCGATACAGGTGCAGTTTAATGCGCCCGTCAGTCGTCGCCAGGCTGAAGCGATTCGCCTCAAGCTGCCGGATGGCAGCACGCAAAAGCCGGTGATTGCAGACTATGCACAAGGCGAGACATTGGAGGCCGTGCAGTTCAAAGGACCGTTTACCGCCAATAGCCGGGTGGTGCTGCAATTGCCAGGTGATTTTAAAGATGATGCCGGGCGCGTGTCGGTCAATGCGCGCGCTTTCCCGTTGGCGATGACAATGGATGTTGATCCGCCCCTGATCAAGTTCCCGGCAAAATTTGGCATTTTGGAGCGGTATGCGCAACCTGCCTTGCCGGTGACGGTGCGTAATGTCGAGGTCACCTTGCAAGGCGCGCGCATCACCCCCGGTGCCAATGCCGAGCAATCTGGCCGTGTAGGCCGCTTGCAACCAGAAGATGATGCTGAACTGGCGGCCTGGTATTTTAAAGTCACCCAGCATCCTTATGGCAGTGGCGAGTCTGACGCCTTTTTGAAAACGCATGACCGTTACCCGCGCGAGGGGGAAATCCCCCTGCTAATAGGCAACAAGAACCTAGCTTCCAGTGAGATCCGCCTGCCGCGCAGGCAAGGGCAAAAAACGTTTGAGGTGCTAGGTATTCCGCTGCAAAAGCCTGGATTCTATCTGGTCGAGTTTGCCAGTGACCGCCTGGGGGCGGCGTTGCATGGCGAGCAAAAACCTTATTATGTTTCCTCCAGCGCGCTGGTCACCAACCTGGCCGTGCATTATAAAAAAGGCCATGAGTCATCCCTGGTGTGGGTGACGCGGCTGGATAATGCCAAACCGGTCTCGGGGGCCGAGGTCAGGGTATCCACCTGCGATGGCGTCTTGCTATGGCAAGGCAAAACCGACCGCCAGGGCCGCGCGAATATTGCACAGGCCCTTGAAGACAGCTACCGCAAAAGTTGTTATGGTCATCTGGTCACGGCACGCAAAGACGATGATTTGTCGTTTATGTTTTCACAGTGGGACGATGGCCTCAGCCCCTGGCAATTTAACCTGGGTGGCGGTGAGAGCGCGGGCCCGGTACTGGCACATACGGTATTTGACCGCCCCTTGTTCCGTGCCGGTGAAACCGTCTCCATGAAGCACTTTGTGCGCTTGCACACCGGCAAAGGACTGCGCCTGCCCGAGCGGTTGCCGGATCAGATCACCTTGACGCATCAGGGCAGCGGTGAAAGCGAGACGCGCGCGGTGCGCTGGGCCAATGCGGCCGGTACGTCTAGCTGGGTGATTCCCAGAGAAGCCAAGCTGGGCAACTATGTGGTGACCATGACCGTGGAGGGCATGGAGGTAACGATGGGGCATTTCCGGGTTGAGCAATATCGCGTGCCCTTAATGCATGCCAGCCTCAAACCGCCCGCCACACCGGTGGTCAACCAACGTCAATTACAGGTGGATGTGCAACTCAACTATCTGGCGGGCGGGCCTGCGGCTGGCTTGCCGGTCAAGTTCCGCAGTCGGCTAGAGCCTTATACCATGCAGTTTGCGCAGTATGACGCGTTTCGTTTTGGCGGCGAGCGGCCACAGGAAGGGCTGCACGCCATACAACCTTTTTCTTATGACCCGGAAGAAGGCTGGAGTGATGCGCAATCCTCGGATCCAGCATCTGCTGACAGTGACAAGCGCTACCCGCCCCGCACACAGGCAGTGACGCTGGATGGCAGTGGCGGCGCGCGTGTCACCTTTGACCGTTTACCTGATGTACGTACCCCCCATGCCTTGCAGGTGGAGATGGAATATGCCGACCCCAACGGCCAGATATTGACGGCAGCTACACAAGCGCTACTGCTGCCCTCGGCCGTGAATCTCGGCATTAAAATGGATAGCTATTTTGCGACGCAGCAGAGTCTGGCGTTCAAGGTGCTGGCGCTGGATAGCACAGGCAAACCGCTGGTGCGGCAATCGGTAGCCGTCGAGGCCTACCAGCGGCATACCTATGCTTACCGCAAACGGTTGCTGGGCGGGTTTTATGCCTATGAACAAACCGCTGAGGTGAAACATGTGGGTGCGGTGTGCGACGGTCAAACCGATGGCCAGGGTTTGCTCAGTTGCAAGGGGGCGGCTCCGGCCAGTGGCGAACTGATTCTGGTGGCAACCACTAAAGACAGCAAAAAACAGCCTGCCATCGCCAGCCAGGAAGTGTATGTGGCCGATGAAGATGGCTGGTATAGCGCAGGCGCCAGCGACCGCATTGATATTCTGGCCGACAAGCGTGAGTATGCCCCGGGCGAGACGGCGCAATTTGAAGTACGCATGCCTTTCCGCGAAGCGACGGCGCTGGTGACGGTGGAGCGCGAAGGCGTACTGGCCTCGTATGTCAGCAAAATCAGCATGAAGTCGCCCATCGTCAAGGTGCCGATCGCTGCCGAGTATGGGCCCAATGCCTATGTGTCGGTGATGGTGGTGCGTGGCCGTGTCGATCCGCAAGCGCCCGGACGCTTTGCCTGGCTCAAGCGCATGGTCTATCAGGTGGGCCAGTTTTTAGGCCTGGTCGATCATTTACCGGTCGAGGTGGATACTCGGCCAACGGCCCTGGTGGATTTAAGCAAGCCGGCCTTCAAGCTGGGCATGACGCAAATCAAGGTGGGCTGGCAAGGCTATGCCCTCAATGTCAAGGTGGACCCTGAACGCACGGTTTACCGAGTGCGTGAACAGGCCAAGGTCAAGCTGACGGTGACAGACCCGGCGGGCAAGCCGCTCTCGAATGCCGAGGTGGCGCTGGCTGCGGTGGATGAAGGCTTGCTGCAACTGGCCAAGCCTGATTCCTGGCAGTTGCTGGAGGCCATGATGCAGCGGCGGCCGATTGAGGTATATACCTCAACGGCACAGTCGCAAGTGATTGGTAAACGCCATTTTGGTAAAAAAGCCGTCGCCCCTGGCGGTGGTGGCGGACAGGGCGCCAACGCGCGTGAGCTGTTTGATACCTTGCTGCTGTGGAAGCCCGTGATCAAGTTGGATAAACACGGCCAGGCCAGTGTCAGCATCCCGCTCAATGATGCCTTGACCAGTTTCCGCATTGCCGCCATTGCCCATGCCGGTGCAGCGCGCTTTGGTTCTGGCAGTGCGCTGATCCGCACTACGCAAGAACTGATGCTGTTTTCTGGACTGCCGCCGTTTGTGCGCGAGGGCGATCAATTGCAGGCCATGGTGACCGTGCGCAATGCCAGCCAGCGACCCCTCACCACGCAAGTGACAGCCACCCCGCTGGGCGTGGAGACCGCGCTTAAACCACAGCGCGTCAAGCTGGCCGCTGGCCAGGCGGCGACCCTGGCGTTCCCGCTACGCGTGCCTTACAACGTGACCGGCCTGGATTGGCAAATAGATGCGGCGGTGGTCGGGGAGTCTACCGCGCAATCCCCAAATCGTTTGCAGATTAAAGACCGTTTAAAAGTGCACCAGCAGGTCGGTGCGGCTTATCCGGTTCGTGTCTATCAGCAGACCATACAGCAATTGCAAGCCGGTCAGCCCTGGCAGATGACGGTACAAGCCCCGGCGCAGGCGGTGCCGGGCCGGGGTGGCATAGAAGTCAGGCTTAACCGCTCGCTGGTAGGGAGTCTGGGCAGCGTGCGCGAATGGATGCAGCGCTATCCCTATATCTGTTTGGAACAGCGCGCCTCGGTGGCGGTGACGCTGGAGGATCAGGCCCGCTGGAATAGCGTGATGCTCAGTCTGGGGCAGCACCTCGATGGCGATGGCCTGGCGCGTTATTTCCCTATGGATTGGTTGCCAGGCGATGACAGCCTCACCAGTTATTTATTGCAAATTGCCGATGCTGCAGGCTATGACATCCCGGACACCGCGCGTGAGCGCATGCTCAAAGGGCTGGAAGATTTTGTCGCTGGCCGCATTCACCGCTATGGCAGCATTCAAACGGCAGATGTCGTGTTGCGCAAGCTGGCGGCGATTGATGCCCTGGCACGCTATGACCATGCCAGACCAGAAATGCTGGACGCGCTGGAGATTCGTCCCGAGCTGTGGCCGACCTCAGGTGTGATTGACTGGTTATCCATACTCAAACGCATGCCAGCGCTGCCAGAGGCTGAGCAAAAGCGCGCCCAGGCCATGCAGGTGCTGCAATCGCGCTGGATGGTCTCAGGCACGCAGTTCACATTTTCGACTGAAAAACAGGATGACTTGTGGTGGTTGATGGTGTCGCCCGACGTCAATGCGGCGCGTACGCTGGACTTGCTGGCGGCAGACCCGCAATTGCCTGCCGAGGATGCAGGCCGTCTCGCCCGTGGCTTGTTGTCGCGACAACAGGCCGGCCATTGGCGGACCACCTTGGCCAATGCCTGGGGCGTGCTGGCGTTGCGGCATTTCCAGAAAGCCCATGAACAGGCTGCGGTGACTGGCCAGGTCGAGCTTAGCCTGGCCGGGCAAAGCCAGCATTTGCCTTGGTCACGTGCCGCCATTGCCAAGCCTGCTAAAGCAATGACTAGCGCCACCCAGCCCGCGCCTTGGGCCGAAGCGGGGGGATTGCTGACGCAGTATGCCTGGCCGCAGGCGGCAGCTCCGCTGCAAATCCAGCAACAGGGTGAAGGCAAGCCTTGGGCATTTGTCACCGCCAAAGCGTCCTTACCGTTGCAAGCCCCGCTGTTTGCCGGCTATCGCTTGCAACGTGAGGTCACACCGGTGTCGCAAAAAACGGCTGGCCGCTGGCAACGGGGCGATGTCTACCGCGTCCGCCTTACGGTTGAGGCGCAAGCCGATATGACCTGGGTGGTCATCAATGATCCGGTGCCCAGTGGCGCGACCATCCTCGGCAGTGGCCTGGGCGGAGACAGCCAGCAACTGACGCAACACGAGCAACGCCTGGGCTGGCAACGCCCGGCCTATGAAGAGCGCGCACTGGATGGTTTCAGGGCTTATTATGCCTACGTGCCCAAGGGTAAATTCACGGTCGAATATACGGTCAGACTCAATCAGCCCGGCCAGTTCAGCCTGCCTGGCAGCCGGGTGGAGGCTATGTATGCGCCAGAAGTGTTTGCCGAGTTGCCGGTGCCTGCCATGCAGGTACAGTGAGATTGATGCGACGTTTCCTCCTGCCATTGTGGTTCAGCCTGCGCAGTCGTCCGTGGCTTTGCGCAGTGCTGGCCCTGCTGGCCGGAATCTGCTTGCTGATCCTGTGGGTGGCGACAGTGAAGGTGCCAGACTTCGGCCAGTTTAAGCAACACAGCCAGAGTTCAGAGGCCTGGCTGTTGGATCGACATGGCGCACCGCTGCAACGCTTGCGCCTGAATCATGATTACCGCAGGCTGGACTGGGTGCCGCTGGCACTGATTTCCCCTCGCTTGCAGCAGGCCATGCTGGTGGCCGAGGACAAGCGTTTTTATCAGCATGCGGGAGTGGATCCGTGGGCCCTGTTGTCTGCCATCTGGGATAACCTGCATCGCCCACATCGACGCGGCGGCAGTACATTGACCATGCAGTTAGCCAAGCTATGGCTGCAAGACACCCAGCCCGGCTTTTCAAACACCTCACCATGGCGCTTCAAGCTGGCACAAATTCGCCTGGCACTGGCCATTGATCATGATTGGCAGAAAAACCAGATTCTGGAGGCGTATTTAAATCGGGTGACGTTTCGTGGCGAACTGGTGGGCATCGATGCGGCCGCGCGTGGCTTGCTGGCCAAAGGCCCGGCGGCACTGGATCGTCTGGATGCGGCCTTGCTGGCAGCGCTGGTGCGGGCGCCAGCCGCCGGTGCTTCGCGTCTGGCCAGGCGCGCTTGCGATGTGCTGGCGCATACGCACACGCAGGATGCACGCAAAGACTGCGAGCGCTTGTGGATACGCGCCGCCTTGTTACCGAAACGGCCTTTCCCCATGGCCGGGCAGGATGATGCGCCTCATGTGGCCAGGCGGTTGCTCACGCAGGCCGGACAGCGTGACCGCAGCAGCTTGGATGCCAGTGTGCAACGTTTTGCCCGGCAAACATTGCAAACCCATCTGGCTCAACTGGCCAGCCAGCATGTGACCGACGGCGCGGTGCTGGTGCTTGACAATACCAGTGGCGAGGTACTGGCCTATGTTGGCTCCAGCGGCGATTTATCCGGGGCTGCGGCGGTGGATGGCGTGGCCGCGTTGCGGCAGCCAGGGTCTACGCTCAAGCCATTTTTGTATGCACTGGCGATAGATCAGGGCTGGTTGCAAGCCGCCTCGGTGCTGGATGACTCGCCGCTGGCACTGACCACGCCCAGCGGCTTGTATATTCCACAAGACTATGACCGCCATTTTCATGGCGCGGTTAGTGTGCGCACGGCGCTCGCCTCATCGTTAAATGTACCTGCCGTGCGCGCGTTAACGCTGGTGGGTGTGGACCGCTTTTTACACGCCCTGCAACAGCTGGGCTTGCAGGATTTGAAGCAGGACGCCGATTTTTACGGTTTTGGCCTTGCTCTGGGTGGTGCCGAAACCAGCTTGCTCCAGCTCACCAATGCTTACCGGGCACTGGCCAATGGGGGCCAGTGGCAGCCAGTCAGCTTTCACACAGGCACCAAGCCTTTGTTGCCATCACGCCAGGTGTTGACTCCACAAACCAGCTTTATCATCGGTGATATTTTGTCTGACCCGGTGGCGCGCAGTATGACTTTTGGCTTGTCCAGCCCATTATCGACGCGGGGATGGGCGGCGGTGAAAACCGGCACCAGCAAAGGCATGCGTGACAACTGGGCGATCGGCTACAGCCAGCGCTATACGGTAGGGGTTTGGGTCGGTAACTTTTCTGGCGAGCCAATGTGGGATGTGTCAGGCGTGACAGGCGCAGCGCCGGTGTGGCGTGACATCATGGAATATCTGCACCGGGACAGCGCGTCCACGCCGCCTGTGCCGCCAGCAGGTGTCGTGGCGCAAACCGTGCATTATGTGCCAGCCATCGAGGCCCCCAGGCAAGAATGGGTGCTAGGCAATGCGCCACTGCCAGCCACAACCACCCTTCGTCTGGCACCGCTACAAGCACAGCTGATTGCGCCACCGGCGGGGGCGGTGATTGCGCCAGATCCGGATATTCCCGACCGCAAACAAGCCTTGCTGGTGCAAGCCGCCTGGAGCGGGCAGGCTTGTATGTATCTGGATCAGCACTTGATCAACCAATGCCGTTTGCCACAACTGACGATTCCTTTGCCGCCCCCAGGCAAACATGTCTTAAGCCTGCGGGACAAGCACGGCCAGCTATTGGATCAGCACCCGTTTGAAGTGCGGGCGATAGCCCTTAAAGCCCCGGCTTAAGTCTAGGGCCAGGCGGCCACAAGGCAAACTGTTCGCCATGACAATAAATATGGCTGTACAAGTGATTTATCCCTTATGATTCAGCCATACAATTCATCATTTACGGAAGAGCAGGATTTTAAACATGCGTGTATTAAAGTGGCTGTTATGGTTATTGTTGCCGGTGGCCTTGTTTGCACTCTATACCTGGGCCAGCTTGAGTTGGGTGTATTCATCGGGGGACCGGGTCGGCTATGTGCAAAAACTCTCGAATAAAGGCTGGTTGTGCAAAACCTGGGAGGGTGAGTTGGTGCTGGTCACCGTGCCCGGCACCCAGGCCGAGAAGTTTTACTTTACCGTGCGCGATCCGGCCGTGATTCCCAAAATCAATGCCTTGTCTGGTGAGCGCGTCCGGTTGCAATATGCAGAGCATAAGGGCGTGCCGTCAAGCTGCTTTGGTGAGACCAGCTACTACGTTTATAACGTGTTAAAGGTGAATGACGATTACAATTAACCGTGAAGCACAAAAAATGCGCCCAGGCCGGGCGCATTTTTTTATGCCTGGGGTTAGGCAAGCTTCAGGCACTTAAGCGCCACGTCTGTTGTGGCAGGGCGAGTGTTTCTTCTGGTGTTGCCTCCAGTTTGAACTGATTGACGGAGGCCACCAGGGTGTGCACCTGTTCCAGCATGCTTTCTGCGGCCGCGGCAGCTTCTTCTACCAAGGCGGCATTTTGCTGCGTGGTCTCGTCGATGGCGGTCATGGAGGCATAAATCTGCTGCATGCCGTCACTTTGCTGACCGGCTGCCTCGGAGATAGCGCCTATGCTAGTGGAGACCTGTTGCACGGCCAGCACAATGTCCTGCATGGTGCGACCGGCTTGCCCCACTTGTTTGGCACTGACATTGGTTTGGCTGACCGAGGCGGCAATCAATTCCTTGATCTCTTTGGCTGAAGCGGCCGAGCGGGTGGCCAGGTTGCGCACTTCGCCTGCCACCACGGCAAAGCCACGGCCAGCTTCACCGGCACGCGCAGCTTCTACCGCGGCATTCAGCGCCAGTATATTGGTCTGGAAGGCAATGCTGTCAATCACGCTGGTGATTTGGGCGATCTGGTCCGAGGTCTCATTGATGCCTTGCATGGTGGTCGACAGTGCTTTAAAGGCATCGCCGCCTTGCAAGGCCATCTGGTTGGCCTGACTGGCTTGCTGGCGGGCCTGACGTGCATGGTCGGCCGTTTGCTTGATATGGCTGGTCAGGGTTTCCAGACTGGCTGATGTTTCTTGCAGGGCATTGGCTTGCGTCTCGGTGCGACGTGACAGGTCGTTATTACCTTTTTCAATTTCTGCGGCAGCCACCTGTATGGTTTCTGCCGCTTGCTTGACGGTTTCTATCGGCGCCACCATGCGTTGCAGAATCTCTTGTGAGCCTTGCAAGGCCAGCCTGAAATCACCGGCATGCGCCGTCACATCCACCAGGCTATACAGTTGGCCTTGCTGGGCTTCATCGGCAATCTGGCGCGTATCGGCTACCAATCGCTTCACGGACAGGATGCAGGTGTTCAGATTGTTGATCAGCACCTTGAAGTCCCCGTGGTACTGGTTATGGATAGGGGCGGGCAGATCTCCTGCCGCAATGCGTTTCACGCAGTCTGCCGCCACATGCAGTGGCGAGACCACCGCGTCCAGGGTCTGGTTGATGCCCTGGATAATCTGACGGAAATCCCCGGCGTGTGCTTCAACGTCTACCCGTGTATCCAGTTTGCCCTGTTGCGCGTCAGACGCCAGGTGATGAACATCGCTGATCAGCTGGTGAATCGCCTGTGCGCAGTGCTGCAGGCTGGTTTGCATCAGGTTAAAGTCACCGGCAAACTGGGTGTCAATCCGGGTCGGAATATTGCCTGCCGCCATTTGATCCAGATAATGCGCCGTGGTCTGCAAGGGCGTGACCACGGCATCCAGTGTCTGGTTAAAGCCGGCCACAATCTGCCTGAATTCACCCTGATGACGTGATTCATCCACGCGTGTGGAGAGTTGGCCCTGTTCCGCGGCGGCTGACAGCGTATGCACATCTTCCATCAGGCGCTTGAAGTTCAGGCGCACCTGCTCAATGCTCTGGTTGATGTAGCTGCGTTGACCGGGAAAAGTGGCCAGTGGCTGGTTGAAATCCCCTTCGCCAAAGGCTGTGACCACCTGCAAAGACTGGCTCTGCGCCTCAATATGCTCCTCGACCATCTGGTTAATGCCTGAAGTCAGTTGCTGATAGGCGCCTGCAAATTGGCTGCTGTCTATGCGGTAATCAATCATGCCGGCCCGGTGCTGGCTGGACATTTCATTCAGGGATTGCACGATGTTCTGAATATTGGCTTGCATGCGCTGCATTTCGTTCAACAGCCGGGTAGTTTCGTCGCTCCCTTGTGCCGCTGCCTGCACAATAAACTGACCATTGGCGATATGCTGCGACATGGTCAGTGCCTGATCAAGCGGTCTGGTGATGGAGTGGGTCATATTCCAGGCGATGAGCATGGCCATCACTATCGCCACCAGTAATGCGATTTCGATCTGTTTGTTCGCGCTGGCAATGGTGGATGCAAACTGCGCAGAAGCATCGGACACGCCTGCAGTATTCATATCCATCAGCAGCCTGAGGGAATGATTTAATGGCTTGTCTGCGCCTTTGACTGTCGCATCAATCTCAGTCACGCCCATGCCTTCGTTTTTGAGCGCTTCGCAGCGTTTCATGGCGTCACGATAAGTGGTCAGGGCAAGGGTGATATTACCTAAAATCTCTTTTTCCTGGGCATTGAGCGCGCCGGTCGCGGCATAGGCTTGCATGGCTTGTTCAATATCGGTGAGGCCTTGTTCAAATTTGCGGGCTTCGCGGCCGCCTCTGAGGATGTAATTTTTAAAGTGATGTACCGCATCTCCCAGGCCTTTGCTGGCGTTTTCGATCTGGGTTCGTTTGGTCAGTTGTATGGTTTCAAACTGTTGCCAGGTCTGGTGGACATGATTAAACCCGCGCCAGGCAATCACAAAAATAAAGGTGGTAAATAAAATCAGCAATCCATAACTTAAAAACAAACGGGTGCCGACATTGAGATGGGCGAGAGACTTTTTCATGCAATTCCTCAGGGACAAACTTGAACAACGGCCAGTCATCAGGCTGGCGTGGGCGTGCAGATTGCAACGCTCAACCTATTTACGTAAAACAAGGCCTGAACTAAAGCGTTTTCATCAAACTTTCACAAAAAGTTCACAAAGGGAGGATGCAACAGGCGAGTGACTGCTTGGCGGGTACTAGACGCATGATGTTGTATGATATGCTCGGCAAGCATGGGCTTGCCTCTGAAGTCAGTGTGCGGGGCACAAAAAATGGATTTGGAATTGAATGGCTGAACAAAAAAACTATATTACGCCCGAGGGCTATGCTGCCCTGGAGAAAGAGTTTCAATACCTGATTAAAGTCGACCGGCCAGAGGTGGTCCGCGTGGTGAGCTGGGCGGCAGGCAACGGTGACCGCAGCGAAAATGGGGATTACATCTACGGCAAACGACGCTTGCGGCAGATTGATTCGCGTATCCGCTTTTTAACCAAACGCATGGAAGCCGCCGAGATTGTTTACAGCCATACGCAAACCAATACTGAAAAGGTGTTTTTTGGCGCCTGGGTGACCTTGTTTAACCTTGGCGATGACAGCGAGAAAACCATACGCATCGTCGGCCAGGATGAGTTGGATCCTTCACAAGGCTATATTTCGTGGGTATCGCCGATGGCGAGAGCGCTGCTGGGCAAAAATCTGGGCGATACCGTACATGTGGTGACGCCAGGGGCCGACACCGAGTATGAAATTATTGATATCCGTTATGCCTGATGGAAGCATCGCGCCGCTCCCGCTGCTGGCAGCGTCATGTAAAAGTATCGACAAAGACTTGAACTAATCATCGCCAGGCCTTATCCTAAAGACATGCGTAAACGTCTCTGCTTGTTCCTGATTTGCTGGTTGCCATGCTTTGTCATGGCTGCCAACGTCATGTCATTGCAGATGACCTTGGCTGACCAGGCCTTCAATCTGGCCGCGCATGCTGTGTCTTCTCATGAACGCTCTGCTCAAGTGCAATCGCAGGCCGAGGCCATGCCTTGCCACCATATGGCAGACGCGCATGAACATGCCATGCCTGAAGGGGATAGTGAAGTCGCGCCCGGTCATCAGTGCAGTGTCTGCGGTTTTTGCATGGTCAGCACCGGTGTGGCCGATCTGCAAGCTTTTCCAGCTGTTGTCTTCTTCGCACAGTCTCATGCTGCCCCCTTGTTTGAGGCAGATCCTGTGCACTCACAAACTTACCCTCCCGCGATCAAGCCACCCATATTCGCTTAACGCCCAGGACAAATCCGTCCGTACCTAGCGTTTTTGCACAATGCGTTTTTGCATTTTGAATATGGAGGCTATATGTTTAAGCAACGTTATGTTGCCTGTGGCGCCTTCTTGCTCAGCCAGATTAGTTTGACCGCCCACGCGGCGGCGCTGATGGGGTTTGAGGACAGCGCCATGCTCATGACCGAGATCGGTCGCTACAACCAGGAATGGATGTTGAATTACTCGCCCACCTTTGGGCATGCCATTGGCGTCGAGCAAATGCGCATGTCGGGGAAAGGCGAGCAAGCCACCACCATTTCCGGGATCAATTACACCGGCATCATCAAACGCTGGAACCTGCCGTCTGCCCAGGCCAATGTCTGGTTTAACGGCAGCGTCGGCGAGGCAAGCGGTCACTATGATGGCTTTGCCTATACGCCCAGCCTGCAATTTGATGTGGAGTCTACCCGGCTGTATTTTCTCGCCAAGGCGCGCATGATCCGCGCCCCTCACATGAACTATGACACCGCCGCCGTGCAATCTGGGTTTTCATTTTATGAAACCGGCTTTAACGAGACCCAGCCATGGTTTGTGATGGAGGTTAAAACCATGCGCAACAACGATCCGTCCGTGCAGGTGACGCCTGCACTAAGGCTCATCAACAAAAACTACTTTCTTGAGTTTGGGGTGACCAACCCCTGGCAAGGCGAGGGCTTTGCGCCGCGCCTGAATGCCATGTTTGTGTTTTAACCCTGATTGAATATTGAATAAAAGGAATCTGAATCATGAAAAAATTACTGATCACATTGATGCTGTCTGCAATGACCCCTGCGGCTTTTGCCGTGACCACGATCAAGGCCGAAGTCAACGGCATGGTCTGCGCATTTTGTGCCAAAGGCATCGAGAAAAAACTCAATGCCTTGCCACAGAAACAGGCCGCATTTGTTGACCTGAAAAGCCGGGTGGTTGCCTTGCAACTCAAAGATGGCCAGGAAGTCTCCGATGCGGCCTTTAGCAAAGTGATTGAAGATGCTGGCTATACGGTGGCCAAGCTGGCCCGGGTGAACCAGACTGTTGAAGCGATTCAGGCCGAAGTGGTCAAGGCGGATCACCAGGCAGGTAGCAAATGATGGCCGCTGAAATCAATCATTTGCAGGCGAGCAAGCGGTTGAATCTGTTGTCGCTATTCACCAGTGGCTCGACGCTGATTTGCTGCGCCTTGCCAGCTACGCTGGTGGCGATCGGCTCGGTGGCAACCCTGACCAGCCTGATCAGCCATTTTCCGCAACTGATCTGGATCAGCGAGCATAAGCCGCTGGTGTTTGGCCTGGCCGGCAGCATGTTGCTGCTGGCCGGCATCATGCAGTGGCGTGCGCGCAATTTGCCTTGCCCGGTGGATCCACAATTGGCCAAGCTATGCCAGCAAACTCGGCGGCAAAGCCTGTGGATTTACGGGTTTTCTGTGGTCATCTTTTTGGTCGGCAGCTTCTTTGCTTTTATTGCCCCCTTATTGATCGCTTGAGTTGCATCCCCTGGTGTTGGATGAATCAGGGGTAGGACATTCAGCCGCGTTTATGCGGCTGAATGTCAATAAGCGGTTGAAAACAAATGCTTTTAATTCATTTGCACGTCATATTCCTGCGTATAATTCTGTTTCATTAAAGAAGTCCGTCTTTTTGACGATGACTTAATTAGAAAAACAATGCAGAGAGTTGCCATGAATCCACCTATCATCATCGACATTGAAGCCTCTGGCTTTGGCGCTGGCAGTTATCCGGTCGAAATTGGCTATGTGGATAAAAGCGGGCAGACCTGGAGTGCGCAAGTACAGCCGCATGCGGACTGGCTGCATTGGGATGATGAAGCGGAAAAACTACACCATCAATCCCGCCAGTCGCTGGAAACTTATGGCGCGACGGCACGCGAGATTGCCTTGCATTTGAATCATATGCTCAATGGCAAAACGGTGTATACCGATGGCTGGTATCAAGACTTTGTCTGGTTACACGGCTTGTATGAGGCCGCTGGCTTGAGCCCCAACTTCAAGCTTGAGGATTTGAGCCTGACGCTCACGCTTGACCAGAAAGCCGTCTGGCATGAGACCAAGCAGCGCCTGCGTGAGCAAATGGCTTTGGAGCCCCATCGCGCGTCGACCGATGCCAAGCTGTTGCAATTGACCTGGCTGGAAACCGCTGAAATGACTACCGCCTCAGCGGCATAAACGCGCCAGGCTGCCGACCACTGGCAAGATCGGGTAGACTAGCGCTTCCTGAGTTTCAAGGGCATTCCCCCGTTTTATTCCTCCTATGTGTGCGACTCATATACACCCTGTTGCGTCACTTTCCCAAGCTGTGTCTGGCGTCCGCTGGGATATTTTTTGCAAAGTGGTGGACAACTTTGGCGATATTGGCGTGTGCTGGCGCCTGGCCATGCAATTGGCCGATGAGTACGATATTGCACTGCGCCTGTGGGTGGATGATCTTGCGTTGGCCGAACGTTTTGCGGGTGCTGGGCATGCCCGCATTGAGATACGGCACTGGACTGCAGACGCAGATTTTTCACCAGCGGCCGATGTCGTCATTGAAACCTTTGGCTGTGGTTTGCCTGAGACTTATCAGCAAGCCATGTTGCGCGGCACTGCCACTTGGGTCAATGTTGATTACTTATCTGCAGAACCCTGGGTAGAGGGGTTTCATGCACAACCCTCACCACAAGCCAATGGTTTGATCCGTTATTTCTTTTACCCCGGGTTTACGCCGCAGACCGGTGGCCTGCTGCGTGAGGCCAGCTTGCCCGCATGGCAGGCAACGGCAGAGTGGTCAAGCTTTGAATTTGCTTCGCCGATAGCCGCATCCCCTCACACACTCACGCTCTCCTTGTTTTGCTACGCGCATGCCCCGCTGGCCGCATTGGTGGCGTCGCTTGAGCAGTCTCTCCAACCAGTGCGTGTGCTGGTGCCAGAAACAGTCGCGCCCATGCTGGCCGAGGTGCTAGGCAGCAGCCCATTGCGGGTGGGTGAGCAGATCCAGCGCCAGCAGTGTACGTTTCTCGTTATTCCGTTTTTATCGCAAGCGGATTACGACCGCCTGCTTTACTTGTGCGATGTGAATTTTGTCCGTGGGGAGGATAGCTGGATACGGGCATTGTGGGCAGGCAAACCCATGGTCTGGTTGCCGTATCAGCAAAGCGAAGAAACGCATCTGGTTAAACTCAATGCCTTTCTCGATCACTATCTGGCACAAGCCGAAGCCTCGGTTGCCGAAACCGTGCGTGAAACCATGCTGGCCTGGGCACGCGGGCACTGGCGTCCTGACTTGTGGCAATTGCTGGTCACTGCATTACCCGCGCTTGCCAGCCATGCGCAAGCGTTTAAAGCGCAACAATCGCAGCAGCCAGATCTCGCCACCAACTTGGTGCGTTTTATTGAGAAAATCCGGCGTTAAGTGAGCGATGAGCATAAAGCGCAAGGCGCTAACAACGCAGCAAGCAAGGCAGTCGATGAGATACGACTTGCGCATGGGTCCCGCGCAACACAGCAATTTACAAGCATGGTCACTTAATCCCTTGTTTTCTTGAGATATGTCACGCATATCGGGTATAATCCGGCGTTTTAAAATCCCGCATACAAATTAAGGCTTATTATGAAAATCGCTCAAGAACTCCGCGTTGGCAACGTAGTGATGATTGGCAACGACCCGATGGTGGTTGTAAAGACTGAATACAACAAATCCGGCCGTAACGCGGCTGTGGTGAAAATGAAAATGAAAAACTTGTTGACTGAAGCGCCTAGCGAAAACGTCTACAACGCACAGGACAAGTTTGATGTGATCGTGCTCGAAAAGAAAGAAGTGACTTACTCTTACTTTGCTGATCCTACCTACGTATTTATGGATGCTGAATACAACCAATATGATGTGGACGCTGAGTTTATGGAAGACGCGCTGCCATACCTCGAAGACGGCATGCCCTGTGAAGTGCGTTTCTACGAAGGCAAAGCGATTTCTATCGAACTGCCAACCACTGTGGTGCGTGAGATCACTTATACCGAGCCTGCAGTCAAAGGCGATACTTCAGGTAAAGTCATGAAACCAGCGAAAATCGCTTCCGGTTTTGAGATTCCAGTGCCTTTGTTTGTGAACCAGGGCGACAAAATCGAGATCGATACCCGTACAGGTGAATACCGCAACCGCGTGATGAAATAATTCCTCTGCTTGCGATGATCAACCCCGGATTTTCCGGGGTTTTTTATTGTCTGCCGCTGGAGATGACCCTGCGATGATGCCGGGTAGTGCGTCATTCTAGGAAATAATGCAACCGTTCAAGTGAATCATTCACTATCTGCGCTTAAAATTTTTCCATGACAATCGCTGACAGCTTTACATCATTTCAATCTTGGGGGTGTGCAATGCGTGATCAGCGAGTCAAAAAAACAAGCTTCTTCCTGTTGTCCGTGGTGTTGGGGGCGGCGCTGTTCAGCAGTTTGTCTGTCCATGCAGAAGGAGAGGGCAAAGCAGACCCCAGATCACTCAAACATCCCCTGATCGGTTATTGGGAATCCAGATTGCCCGAGAGTGGTTGCCTCGAAACCTACTGGTTTAAAGAAGACGGCACAGCGGTTTTTACTAGCGGCGACGAGCAACTTGAAGCGCGTTATGAAGTCACCCCGCAACCGGATGAACATGGTTTTTTCAAGTTGAATCATCGCGTGACCTTAAGTAACAAGGCCCTGGATTGCACCAAACAACATTCTGAAATTAATACCGAGCAAACCAGTTTTGTGCTGTTTAAACCTGATGGCAGCAGTTTTATTTCCTGTGATGACGATGATCCTTCGCTTGAAAGCTGTTTTGGCCCCATAGAGTTAAAAAATAACGCTGCCAGAAGCTTGCACTAAGCGGTTTAATCCTGATGTGGTACATCAAGCAAGGTTTGCTCAGGTGGATTGCGCCTGTGCTCGTGGTGTGTCTGGGATTGACCATGGGCTATCCCACGCAAGCCATTATTCATGGACTCACGTTTCCGGGCATGACGATTTCCACGGTCAAGCTCAGCATACAGCATGCACACTTTTTACAGTCTGTTGAAAAGTGGGAGTATTACGACTCGATTTGCAGTGCAGCGATTGTGGGCCTCAAACCATTGACGCTGATTACCGCTGCGCATTGCATGAAAGAGGTGCGGCTGACCGGCCCCAAAGATTTGCCTGTGGTAGGCATTGCACAACCTGAACTGCTGGGGCTGGAGGACGTGCGCTTAACACAAGCCTTCTACCGGCCCTTTGACCGTGTGGCTGAAGATTTGACTCAAGATGTCGCGGTGCTGGTATTTGATGCCAAAGTACAAAGCCTGATCCAACCGCTGCGCATTCGCATCGACGACCATGTGCCAGATGTCATTATGATTTGCGGCTATGGGCGCGGCTATGGCGAGGCGGATACGCGGCATCCGCGCTGCGGCGAACGCAAGCCTGTGCATGACCTGTCGGATTTTTATCAGATATTGCCCAAGCCCTATCGCGACATGGACGAGATGTTGCACTTGCAAGCACAGACCCAGTTTGCCTATACGCAAGAACTGGTGCATGCCGAAAAGGCGCTGCTGGCGGTAAACCGATTAAACGACCTCGACCAGTACGACCATACGATTCCCATGCCTACGGTGGGCGATTCTGGCGGGCCGTGGTTGGTGTTAAACGCACAAGGACAATACGAGTTACTGGCGATTACCAGCCTGGTTGAACGCTTTTACAATCCCAGCGCTAACTGGCCGTTCTTCCAGAAACAGGTGCCGCTCTCAGAGTACCCCTATGTGGCTTATGGACTCAAGTTGAGCCACCCTGAAGTCTTGGGATTTTTGCAATATGCACAACATAGCGGTGCCGATATTCAGTTCACGTCGGCACCGCTAAATCATTACGGTAAGCGGCCTGCAAACCCAGGCCGTTGAGAGTCAGGCATTCAGCTTGTGATCAATTTCTTTTTCAGCCTGTAGCCAGTAATCCATGTGGCTATCGCCAAACCCATTTTTCTCTGCGATATAGTAGGCCGCAACTTCAATCATCTTGTAACGCTCTTCGCTGGTGATAATAGAAGGTTTTACAGACTTTTTACGGGGGCTGGCAGATTTGGTTTTTGGGGTGTCAGTTTTAGGGGCCGCTTTTTTGGCGCTGGTTTTTTTTGTTGATACATCAGTGGTCTTGCTGGTTGCCATACATAACTCCTTGGTCTAGAGATGAATGAAAATAAAGCTTGTGGCCTTGTCATACTCATATTACAAACGGTAACCCGTCATCGTCAAGCGGCTAACTTCCTGAATATGCAGGGAATTTGATATGTGTCAGCTATTTTTGCTGTTTGAAGCATTTTTCACGATCAAGTTCACTCGCTTTGCAAATGCAGGGTGGCCCTTCCAAAGTCTCTGCAGATATGGTGTAGTGACAGCAATTCATCATTTTTAAAAATAAATATGTATAAAAAAGCGCTCACTTCACTGACCATCCTGTTCTTTATGATGGGCTTTATCACCTGCCTGAACGATATTCTGGTGCCCTATCTGAAAGCTATTTTTGCCTTGAACTATGCCCAGGCGGCCTTGATCCAGTTCTGTTTTTTTGCGGCTTATGGCCTGACTTCTATCCCTTTTAGCAAACTGATTGAGCAAGTCGGCTACCAAAAAGGCATGGTGATCGGCTTTGCCTTAGCCGCCCTGGGCTGCCTGCTGTTTTATCCGGCCGTGCTATTGCACACCTATGGCTTGTTTTTGGCGGCCCTGTTCGTGCTCGCGTCTGGCATCGTGCTACTGCAAGTCGCCGCAAACCCATGCGTGTCCATCATCGGGCCCAAAGAAACTGCGTCTTCCAGACTGACCATGGCTCAAGCCTTTAACTCTCTCGGCACCTTTGTCGCCCCGTTTTTTGGCGCCTATTTCATTCTCTCTGGTTTGACCAACTCCAGCTATGCCGAAGGCGTGGTCTATCCTTATTTCCTGATCGCTAGCGTATTGATCGTGATCGCAGTCGTGCTTTCACGCATCAACCTGTCAGGGATCGAAAGCGCAGAAGCAGACGAGAGCAGCTGGTCTGAAGTATTGCAAGAAAAAGGCCTGTTACTGGGCGTAATCGGTATTTTTGCCTACGTTGGCGCTGAAGTCTCGATAGGCAGTTTTCTGGTCAACTATGTGATGGACATCAGCCATGTTGCAGAAACCCAGGCCGCACCGTTGGTGGCTTTGTACTGGGGTGGCGCCATGATAGGCCGCTTTATCGGCATCTTCACCCTTAAGGCATTCGCCCCCGCCAAGGTGCTAATCACCCACGCATTGCTCTCGGTCATGTTTATCCTGGTCTCCATGCAAAGCACAGGCAATCTGGCGATTGCCACCATGGTGCTGGTGGGCTTGTGCAACTCCATCATGTTCCCCACCATTTTTACATTGGGCATCAAAGGCCTAAAAGCCGGCCAGGAGAAAAAAGGGTCAGGTTTGCTCGCAACAGCAATTGTGGGCGGCGCAGTGATCCCACTTTTGACCGGATTGCTGGCTGACCGCTTGGGAATACATCATGCCTTTGTGTTGCCGGTGATTTGTTATGCGTATATCGCTTGGTTTGGCATGTGTAATTTAAAGTCATAGCCTGTAAGGCTGTTAGGTGCGCAACTTCAAGTGCGATCGATATGGTTTGGTACAGAACTATTGAGGGATTTCTGGACGCGTGGGCAATCAATTGCCAACGCGACAAAATTGTGCAAAAAATTAAATTGTGCTCCCTAACCCGATGGCAGGGAACACAATCGTTAATAAGCCTGGTTACTTATTGTGGTCAGCATAAACAATAAGTTGCCATCTAATCAGGCCTTGATTGGCATTATGTTGATGATGATTTTGCGGAGGAAAAATCTTAGATTCTTCCGCTACAATTTCTTTACCACATCCCGTGCATCTATAAATACCTGAGTTCGGAGGTGTTTCTCCTGGCTTGTGAATTGTATCGAAAGCACTATGAGTATTATGTTGCAAAAATTTAGCATCTTTGTAGAGCGCCATATAAATCCTTTAGTTTTTTTGCAAATCAGCCGTTAAATGCTAATATGCAAATAGGTTCAGTTGTGGAGCGGAAGGGATTCGAACCCTTGGGTGAGCGGATAGGAAGCCATCTCCCGTACCAAACCCGCCCCGTAATTGAGTCACACCGCCCTACATTAAGTATGTCCGCCAAGACCTTTTAACTTAATGTAGGGCTTCTCTATTTGGGCTAGGTATCGGTGACAAAGATAATCCTAGCCTCAGAGTCACCTCATGATTGACTTTCCTCCTGATTATCTTCATCGACTTCTTCTTTATTTGCGTTGAGGGTCGTGTAAACTCCTTTTTTCCCTTGCACGCTACGGACGAGCTTTTTCTTAGCCATTCGATATAGTCTGGCTGTCATTGAAACGCGCTGATGCTTTTCGCCCGTTAAATGAAAGACACCAATAATGATTTTGTCTAAAACGAGCATGCCTCCAGCGGCATTTATGAGATCGATAATGACTGAGTCAAGCTTATCGCCTTCAGTGATGTTTAATTCGCTCAGAAGGTCGTTTTCCAAGCCGTCATAATCTTTTGGCGCCAACGTAAGGGGATTGGAAAAGAAGTCAGCAGGTAGCTTCCCAGATAAGGCACTGTAGTCTTTAGGGCTGGTTTTGATGGAAGGTTGGTCAGATTCCACTTCTTCAATGGCTGAGAGGAGGGCACGGAGCTTATTGCCTACATCTGTGTATAGTTTTTGTTTGTCAGGATTCGAGCGAAGCTTAATAACCATGCGGTCATAGTAGGCAATCTGTTCCTTGACAAACGGTATGTGATCCAGTAAAATACTCATCGC
Organism: Methylophilus sp. DMC16; assembly: GCF_056314045.1. Classification (NCBI taxonomy): domain Bacteria; kingdom Pseudomonadati; phylum Pseudomonadota; class Betaproteobacteria; order Nitrosomonadales; family Methylophilaceae; genus Methylophilus; species Methylophilus sp. DMC16. The sequence continues at coordinate 1,291,775 of NZ_JBQUZC010000001.1, read as the reverse complement.
TTACCCTCAAAAAGTAAGTAAAAAAGCTTGGTGTATCCATTTAGTGATACTTAAAATCCAAGTTTAAACATATATAAATTGCAAGAAAAAGGGTCGCTAATTCTTAACTGGGATTGCGGCCTTTTCCTATTTGTGGGTAGTATAGCCCGGATTTAATAAAGATGTCAATAAGTTATTTTTTTCTTATTGTCTTATGAGTGATCTAGATGATGAGAAAAAAATGAGAATATAATTTACTTATAAAACAATAACTTACAAAACGTCCAGCAATGGAGTTTGTTATATTTCTGTTGATTTTGATCAAGTTTCAATTGTTTGTGTGGTAAATAAAGATCACTTCATTCATGTTTTTGTTATTTATGATGGTAAATTTAGTAGTGTTTTCAATGGTTTTGATGGTTTTATAACTTCTTTATCTTTTCTTATTCCTCTTCTTCGTCATCTTCTTAGTCATTTAATTCTCTTCATCCATCGCATTTTTTTATAATAAAATTATATGCTTTGACAAGGAGATTCTGTCATTGTTGTTCATAGGCGAGATTTTGGCACCGAGCTTATATGAATATAGATGCGCAAGATCAGGATCACGAGTTCTAAGGGAAATCCTGCGATCAACGCCGTTTTTTTGAATGTAGAAATAAATGCCGAAACGATTTTTGTATAAATATGAATATAAGCGCATAGGTGCATAAAGTGCGTAAGGTGCACTTGCGGGGTCACTTAATATTCAGAATCGTTTGGAGATGTTTTTTTAGATCAATTACTTACTTATAATCATGCGTCCCCACGGGGATGCGAAACCCGCTGATGATTTGATTGGACAGGAAAATATGCCTTGTTAGGCAGATGTCCCTCCGACAGTGAGTCCATCAATCTTCAACGTAGGCTGCCCAACCCCCACTGGCACACTCTGACCTTCCTTGCCACAAGTCCCTACGCCGCTATCCAGCGCCATATCATTGCCTATCATGCTCACACGTTTCAGTACGTCAGGGCCGTTACCAATCAGTGTCGCACCTTTCACCGGGTAGGTGATTTGGCCATCTTCAATCATGTACGCTTCGGCGGCGCTGAAAACGAATTTGCCGCTGGTGATATCTACCTGACCTCCGCCAAAGTTGGCTGCGTAGAGGCCTTTTTTGACTGACTTGATAATCTCTTGCGGGTCTTTGTCGCCGTTGAGCATATAGGTGTTGGTCATGCGTGGCATGGGGATGTGCGCATAGCTTTCGCGGCGGGCGTTGCCAGTGAGGCTCATGCCCATCAGGCGGGCGTTGAGCGTATCCTGGATGTAGCCGCGCAGGATGCCATCTTCAATCAAGACGGTTTTTTCCGGGGCGTTGCCTTCGTCGTCCATGGTCAGTGAGCCGCGACGGTCTTTAATAGTGCCGTCGTCGACGATGGTGATGCCTTTGGCGGCGACTTGCTGGCCGATCATATTGCTAAAAGCGCTGCTGCCTTTGCGGTTAAAGTCGCCTTCGAGGCCGTGGCCGATGGCTTCGTGCAGCAAAATGCCTGGCCAGCCGCTGCCGAGGACGACAGTCATGCTGCCCGCAGGGGCAGGGCGGGCATCCAGATTAACCAGGGCTTGATGCACGGCTTTTTGTGCGTAGTCTTGCAGCACTTCATCGGTGAAGTAGCTGTAATCAAAGCGGCCACCGCCACCGCTGGAGCCTTGTTCGCGACGGCCATTGTGTTCGGCGATGACTTGCAGGGAGACGCGCACCAGCGGGCGCACATCGCCTGCCATGACGCCGTCACTACGGGCGACCATGACGACTTCGTATTCGGCAGCCATGGAGGCCATCACTTGCGTGACGCGCGGGTCTTGGGCCTTGGCGTAACGTTCGAGTTTTTCGAGCAGCTTGACCTTGGCATCTGCACTGAGGCTGGCAATCGGGTCTTGCGGCAGATAGAGCGGCAGGTGGCTGCGGGTGACGATGCTATGGCCGGTTTTTTCTTGCCCCAGGCTGGCGATGGCGCGGGTGGCACTGGCGGCTTGTTGCAGGGCGTCGAGGTGGATGTCATCCGAATAGGCAAAAGCCGTTTTTTCGCCGCTCACGGCGCGCACGCCAACACCTTGGTCGATATTGAAGCTGCCGGATTTGACCTGACCTTCTTCCAGGCCCCAGGATTCGCTGCGGCTGTATTGAAAATACAGGTCGGCATAGTCGATATTGTGCGTCATCATGCCGGAGAGCACATTGGTCAGCGCTTCTTGATCCAGTCCAGCAGGGCGCAGCAGTAAATCGTTGGCAGTGGTCAGGTGTGTTTGCATAGTGGGTCTACTTTACTTTCAGCGTCTGGTGAGCGGGTTGTTTTGGTTTGAGTGACTTTTCACCAAGGAGTGCCGCTTGCGTGCTCAGGGTTTTCATTAAATGGCTTTAATGGTTTTGTGTTTAAGCGCAGGCAAGCTTTCGCGCAGGTTTTTAATATAGTTGCGGTTAACATTGGCGATGACAATCCCGGAGCCACGTGGCAAGCGGTCAAGCACGACGCCCCACGGATCGACAATCATGCTGTTACCATGGGTTTCGCGGCCAGAGAGATGGTAACCCCCCTGCGCAGACGCAACCACATAGCACAGGTTTTCTACCGCACGGGCGCGTACCAGAGTTTCCCAATGGGCTTTGCCTGTGGTTTCGGTAAAGGCTGAGGGCACCACGATCATATCCACATCACCCATGGCGCGGAACAGCTCGGGGAAGCGTAAGTCGTAGCAAATCGAGAGGCCAATGCGGCCAAACGGGGTGTCTACGGTGACCACGGTATCGCCAGGTTCAATGGTTTTTTCTTCGTGGTAATGCTCGGTGCCCATATCCATGCCAAACAGGTGAATCTTGTCATAACGGGCGACTTGTTCGCCTTTGTCGTTATACACCAGGCAGCTGTTACGCACTTTATTGGCGTAATTGCTTTCCAGCGGCACTGTGCCAGCGACAATCCAGATTTTGTAGGCTTTGGCGGTTTTGCTCAAAAACTGCTGGATAGGCCCGGTATTGGGCTTTTCGCGGATGGTGACCTTGTCAAAATCTTTAAGCCCCATGATGCAAAAGTACTCGGGCAGCACCACCAGCTTGGCGCCAGCCTTGGCTGCCATTTCGATGAGCCGCTTGGACTCGACCAGGTTGGCCGAAACACTGGGGCTTGACGCCATCTGGATCGCCGCAACTTTGACGATGTCATCATTGGCTGAGGATTTGAGTTTTTTGGTTTTATTGTCGGCCATGGCAAGTTTCCGGTTTAAATGCTTGATATTGACATTAATGCAGATTTTTTAAAGGTTGAACAGCAGGGGTGGCCGGGGCTTTTTTATCGGCGTCGGCTTCCTGCGGGTTATCCCAGGTGCCTGTAATCATATACTCACTGGCACTGATTTTGTTAAGTGGATCTTTGAGCAGCTTTTGCGCGACAAAGGCAGCCACCCCGACAATTGGCCCGCCAGCCAGCGCTGCAAGCGATACCGAGTCGGAAATATGTGGGACGACCCGCACTTTGAGGCGCTGCGTTTCGGCCTTGAGGTTGGTTTCCCCCTTGATTCTGGCCTCAGCGGCAGGGCCGGTCATAAACAGATCATCGCTGCGTAAAATCCCGTCGCGAATATTGGCGGTAGAGTTGATTTTGTCAAAGGCAAAGCCTTCGCTAAACAAGTCGTGGAAATCCAGCGTCAAGCGCCGTGGCAAGCTCTGCAAGCTCAACAGGCCGAGCAAGCGTCCTACGCCGGGTTGCACTTTCAGGATCTGGCCTTTTTCAAGCTGCATGGTGAAGCTGCCATCCAGGCGTTCAACCGCAAACTCGTGCGGGCTACCTGGCCAGCTTAGTTGGCCATTCATGTTGCCTGTGCCGCCCTTGACCATTTCCCCTCCCGGTTGAAAACGCTGCAAGGTTTTGCCCAGGTTGCTGGAGTTCAGGTTGAATTTGAGCTGGGTTTGCGGGCTGCGCACCGAGTTGCGCCAGGTGCCGTCTGCGGTGAGCTGGCTATCAGGATTGGTGATGCTCATGCGCTGGATGACCCAGCTCTCGCCGCTGTTAAAAGCTTTTAAGTCCAGGCTGCCTAATTGCTTGTCGCCAAACTGGAAGTCCTGCGCAGTGATATCCAGCTCCGGGTAGGTCATGTCCAATCTGCGCGCCTCGGCGGGGGCTGGCGTATTGTCATTATCCGGGGTGCGTGGCACACGCAGATAATTTAAACGGGCCACCAGTTTATTGGGTTTGCCCGCCAGCCAGTCCGCCTCGCCGGCTAGCTCCTGGCTTTGAATCAGCAGTTTGAGGCGTTCACTTTCGGGCGTGATATTCAGTTTGATCTGATGCAGATTGCGGTCAAACACATGCAAAGTGCCCGCGGTCAGTTCTACCTGATTGAGCACCAGTGAAGAAGTGGCCGAGTTTTGGGGCGTGCCTGACTGATTAAGATAGGGCAGCCATTCATCAATGTTGAGCTTTTGAAAGTCTGCCCTTAAATTGATGCCATTGCCTGTGGGCAAGCGGGCTGGGGTGTTGATGGCAATTTCCCCTGCGGTAATGGTTGCCGTTTCGCCATTGACCTGGCGGAACAGGTTGGCGTGTAGCCAATCATTGTAGTCAATCGCAATTTTATCCGGTTGGTTGTTTTCCTGACGCACACGGATGATCAGGTTGGCAGGCGCGTCTGCCGTTTTTTTGGCGGGCTCGGGTAAATCAATCGTCATGCCTATCAGCTGCGAGCGGATATCCAGCCTGAGATTTGGTGCCTGAATCAGCACATTGCTTTTCCAGTCGGTGGTGCCATGCAAGGCACGCGTTAACAGGTTGTTATCCAGTTTTCTGAGGGCGGCATCCGTGATGCGGCCACTGCCCTGGATCATCACAGATTTGTCCGGGCGGGTACTCAAGCTCAGGGTGGCCGGATTGTCGAACAGGCTGAGTTGTATGCCTTGCGCCTGCAAGCCCTTCTCGTTAAATTTGAGATGCCCGTTGATGTTGCCCATTTCGGGCATGGCCATTTGCGTATTGGCGGCGATATGGCCATTTTTGATCGCATAGTCGCCCTGAAACTGGCTGGCATCCACGTTATTGAGCGGAATTTGTAACGCCAGCTTGAGGTCTGCCGCGCCGGTGGCTTTGAGCGTATCAGTAAAGCCCATAGTGACTTGCTTGACCGGGCTGATGTTGATGAATTTAATGCCTTGCTCCAGGTTGCCAGTTGCGACGGCCTTGACACTCAGAATGGGGTCATCTGCATCCAGTCTCGGAATCTCTACTTGTGCTTGCGTAATGTGCTGGCCGACCGTGGTGGCATTTTTAACGGCAATATCCATGCGCTTGCCTTCAAATTTGAGGAAGGCGTCGATGTCTTGCAATTGCGGCCAATCGGTCCCGTATTCCAGGCTGGCACGGTCAAGCTGGGCTGTGACCCTGAATAAACCCAGTGACGGATCTGAATGAAACGCTGCATTCACATAGGGGAAGTCTTTGACCCGGCCTTTGACAATCACTTCGCCGTGTCGGATCTGGCCACCCAGAATCGAGGTATCCAGCCAGTGCAGGGTGGCCTGATCAAGCACCAGGGGATAATAGAACGACGCAAATTTGGCATCGCCACGTTCAATCTGGCTTTGAAGCTGTATGGTATCGCCACCGGTGGCACCCAATTGGTATTCCATGTTGGTGCGTAACGCCAGATGCGGGTTGGCAAAATGCAGATTGTGTGTGCTGATCAACATTTTTTGGCCGTTATTGCGCCACTCTATTTCGCCTTGTAGCTGATCAATTGGTAGCGGCCAGCGCAATAGACCTGCCAATTCAAGTGTGGCCTCTTTTGTATCCAGCTCCAGGTTGCCTGCGTTGGGCTTGACAGACAGCTGCCCAGCCCAGTTTTGCAAGCCAGGGAGTTTTTCATACGCCTTGGTTTGTATATGATCAAAGCTGGCTGTGATGGCGTAATCCTGCCACTGCTTGTCGTGGTATAGCCAGCGAGTCTTGACTTTGCTGGCGTTGCCCGTGGGGACCATGTTTTCCAGATAACGGGTGAGGGCGGCGTCGGCAGGCAGCCATTGTGCCAGCAGGTTGCTGTGCGTCAGACCCAGCTGTTTGAGGCTCAGGGTGCCTTCATGACCGTGCTGGTCCCATTGCACCTCACCGTTGGCATCGCTGAGCATGAGGCCAGGCTCAATGTCGGCAGAAAAGTGCTTGAGTGTCAGCATTTGCCGTTGTTCTACGCGTTGCCAGCGCACTTCACCACTGACCGTTTTTGCGATAAAAGTTTGTGATGTCCGGGCGGGCGAGACTGCAACATGATTGAGCGCAACCTGTGCCGCCAGTCGCTGTAGCTGCAGCTTGTCAAAGGCCAGCGTCGCGGTCAGGTTGCCTTTGCCAGCCGTCAGTGCGACAGGCAGGTCAATCCAGGGGCTCCAGGCCGCCAAATCGGTTTCAGGCAAACGGAGCGAGAGTTCGCCATGCCATGCTTCTGGCTTGGATACATCATCGCCAACCGCGACGGCTTCAAGATGAATACGTTGCTGGGTCCCTGTTGAAACCAGGCTATCAACATGAATGCTGTGACGGTGCAACAGGCGTTGCCAGACCGGTGTCAATATCTGGATATTCAAATCCTTAAGCAGCAAAGGCGGAGCATGGCGTTGTTCATCAAGCCAGGTCACCGTGGCATTGGATATTTTGATGCGTCGTTGCGACAGCAGCCAGTTGGCAAACGCTGGATTCCCCTGCCCGGACATGGAAATGCCTGCCAAAAAGACTTGACCCTCTGCAGTTCTTCTCACTACCAGATTGGGTGCATCAATATTGAGGCTGACCAGAGAGGGTGAGAGTAGCGCCAGACTGCTCCATGACAGGCGGGTGGTGACCTGGGCCAGTTCAAGCGCCGGGCGTTGTTGCGTATCGTATAGCGTCACCTTGCCCAGTGTGACTTGCGGTGCCAGGCCACGCCAGCGGATGGCTATGCTGGCAATGGTGACATTTTGCTTGAGCGCGTCGCTCAAGGTGTGTTCGATCCGGCTGCGATAGTCGTCGATATGGGGGAACACGTAAAACTGGATAACCCCGACGATGCCTGCCAGCAGGATGAGGAGGCCGATCAACAAAGAGAGCAGCCAGCGTTTGATTTTTTGCAGGGGCATATGAGGGATTTTGCAGGACAAAAAAGATATTATTTATTTATGTGACTATTTTACTCGAAAACAGTTGCGTCACTGTCAGCGTTACAACTACATTACGCGCTTTTATCTGGCGTCACCGCTATTTCAGCGGCGCTTCAAGGATTTATCCGCCGAGCGGGCATGATTCGTTTAAAATGCGATTCTTTTGCTGTTTGATGACGTTTAAAGGTATTCAAGAGTGATTCAGTTTAAGCAGCTGACTTTTTCGCGGGCAGGCAAGCCCTTGGTCGAAGGCGCCAGCTTTCAGTTGCATCCCGGCCATCGGGTTGGTTTAACCGGGGCGAACGGCGCAGGCAAATCCAGCCTGTTCGCCTTGTTGCGTGGCGAGCTGGTGGCCGAGGCCGGTGAGTTACTGATTCCGCAGCAATGGGTGATTGCCCATGTGGCACAAGAAACGCCTGCGCTTGCACAGTCTGCACTCTCCTACACGCTCGAAGGCGATCAAGAGTTGCATGCCCTGCAAGTAAATCTGGCGCAGGCTGAGGCCAATGGCACACAGGATCCCATACAGGTGGCGGAGTGGCATCAACGATTTGCCGATATTGATGGTTACAGTGCCGAGGCCAGAGCCAGTGCCTTGCTGGCGGGACTGGGCTTTACCCAGTCACAACTGAGTCAAGCGGTCAGTGATTTTTCGGGCGGCTGGCGGATGCGCCTGAATCTGGCACGCGCGCTGATGTGCCGTTCTGATCTGCTGTTGCTGGATGAACCGACCAACCACCTGGATATTGAAGCGGTGATTTGGTTGGAAGGCTGGCTGAGCGCTTATCGCGGCACTTTGTTGCTGATCTCGCATGACCGCGAGTTTCTGGATAACACCGTTAACCATATCCTGCATATTGAACAGCGGCAACTGAGCCTGTACCGCGGCGGCTATAGCGATTTTGAACGCCAACGCGCTGAAAAACTGGTGTTGCAACAAGCCAGTTATCAAAAACAGCAGCAGCAAATCGCCCATTTGCAACAATATATTGACCGTTTTCGTGCCAAGGCCACCAAGGCGCGTCAAGCCCAAAGCCGTATCAAGGCGCTTGAGCGCATGGAGCGCATCAGTGCTGCACATGTGGATTCGCCCTTTAGTTTTGGTTTTCGTGATCTGGGCGCTGCGCCGGATCCTTTGCTGGTCATCAATCAAGCAGCTTTGGGCTATGGTCAGCAAACACTGGTCAAGTTGGCGCATCTGGCGATTCGCCCTGGTGAGCGTATCGGATTGCTTGGTAAAAATGGCGCAGGTAAATCCACGCTGATCAAGGCGCTGGCGCAATCTGAAACCTTGTTGGCGGGCGAGCGGGTGGAGGGCAAAGACCTGCGCATCGGCTATTTCGCGCAACATCAGTTGGAGCAACTGATCGCCGAGGATTCGCCACTCATGCATTTGCAACGCCTGGACCCTAAAGCCAGGGAGCAGGAGCTGCTGGACTTTTTGGGCGGCTTTGATTTTAGGGGGGAGATGGCAAAAAGTCCGTGTGGCCCGTTTTCCGGCGGCGAAAAATCACGGCTGGCGCTGGCGATGCTCATCTGGCAACGTCCCAACCTGATTTTGCTGGATGAACCCACCAACCATCTGGATATTGAAATGCGCCATGCCCTGTCTATGGCCTTGCAGGCCTATGAAGGGGGGATGGTCATGGTCTCGCACGACCGCACGCTGCTGGCGACGTGCTGCGAAAAATTTGTACTGGTTGCTGAAGGCCAGGTCAGCGTGTTTGATGGTGACTTGGAAGACTACAAGCAGTCTTTACTGCAATCTGCGCCGTCTGCTATGTCCGAGCAGGCCAGCACTACCAGTAAACAGAATGCCTATCATCAGCAAAAAGCAGATCGGCAGGCGCGGTTGCAAGCGCGCAGACCGCTGCTCAAAAGTCTGACAGCACTGGAGAAGCAGCTGGCCGAGCTGGAGCAAACCAAGCAATCACTAGACAGCCAACTGGCTGAGAGCGGTATCTATGAAGCCTCGCAACGGGAGGCTTTGCAAGCACTGTTGATTGCACAGGCACAAAACCAGAAACAGCTGGATACGGTTGAGAGTGAATGGTTGTCGCTACAGGAAGCACTAGAGGCTTTGCCGGAAGTAGATTAACTGTTGTAGCAAACATATATATAGGAATCATTGATAAAGGAATAGTTATGGAAATGACATATGAAGAGCGGCTGAAGTGGTTACATCAGCTCTGTCAGGCCCAAGCCAATGCAGTACCGCTGTCTGCTGAAGCGGCCAAGTCTGCCTATGCGAATGCCGATGTGGAAGAGGCCGCGCATTACCTGGCAAGTTTTTTAACTTTTCAGGCCATACGTTCTGCAGAGCGCCATCCGGCCGATGAGTTGCAAAGCGACTTTGATATGCTGGGGGTGTATCAGTGTTTTGGCTTGATGTTGTACGCCTTTTTGCTCATGCCATTAACGCAGGATGGGCACCAGCCAGATTATGCCCGGGCACAAGTGACGATAGGCAAAACCTTGTTTGCAGGGCTGGCGCCAGAAATGCTGGCAGAGATTATTGAATCCGGGTTTCATAAGTTTCAATTGATTGCAGAAACCGATTCCGAGCACTGGCTGACCTACCGCGAAAATCTGGATAAAGTGACCATCAGCTACCTGATTGCAAGCACAGACGATGACAGTCCGCATGGCCCGGAGGATGTATTGCCTCTGTTTGGTCAGTTGCTCAGCCAGTTGTGTGAGGCTTTTACTGCGGATTAAATTTTGCATCGAACATATTTGCGGTATACTTTAAATTGATTTAACATTTTCGATTCAGTTTGAAAACTTGGGTAAAATGTCTCGCTTACGCTTGTTATTGAATTTGTTTGTTCGTTAAGATTCCGTGGCTAAAGTACATTGAGCCTAATGCAAATCTCAAAAAGGACATAAATGAGCAAGCTGCTGTTGATTGACGATGATGTTGAACTAGCCAACATGCTAAAGGAATTTCTGACGCAGGAAGGCTACACCGTGACAACTGCACATGATGGCCTGACGGGTGAGCAATATGTTCTGGCTGGCAAGTTTGATCTTGCTATTCTGGATGTGATGATGCCTGGCCAGGATGGATTGCAAACATTACGCAACATCCGTCAGCATTCCGATATTCCTGTGTTGATGTTGACCGCCAAGGACGACAACGAAGGCCGTATTGAAGGGCTGGAAGCTGGCGCGGATGACTATGTTCAAAAACCCTGTTTGCCACGCGAGTTGGTTGCCCGCGTGCGTGCGATCTTGCGCCGCCATACCAGTGACAGTCCCAAAGGGAATGATATTGTGGTTGGTCAACTGGTGGTTTCCAGCGAGCGCAGAAAAGTGTTCTGGGCGGATAAACCTATCATTTTCACCAGTACCGAATTCAGTTTGATTGAAATTCTTGCCAAACATGCAGGCACCATCGTTAGCAAAGAGGATCTGTCAGTCAAGGCCTTGGGTCGTCCGCTGGTCAAGTATGACCGTAGCATTGATGTTCATTTAAGCAGTATCCGTCAAAAAATCTCTGAAGTTTCCGGCGGGGTCAATGTGATTCAAACAATTTACCGCGTTGGCTATCAACTGGTAAGAGAGTAATTCGTTATTGCGAGGCCTATGGGGCGCCTGTTCTGGAAGTTATTTGCAGCACTTTTTCTGGCGCTCATTTCAACCGATATTATTGTTGGAAACATTGCAGAGTGGGAGCTGAATCGCAAGCTGGTCGGCTACCATGAAGCGTTGCATGCCGCGAGTGACCAGGTTAAAGCACAAGCCCCGACGCAACCCTCTAATGAGCTGATCGCAAAAACACTGTCACATGAACACCTGCCTATGGTGTTTAACCTTCCGGTTTGGGTGTTTGTTTTCGGCATTCTCGCCAATCTCGTCTTTGCCAGTTTGCTTGCCTGGGCCATCGCGCATCCTATCAAGCTGCTGCTGATTCATCTTAAAAGTGCAGCAGAGGGCGATCTGCTCGTGCGTGTCAGCCCAAAGATCAAGGCCTCTTATGATGAGTTTTCCGGCTTGGGGCAGGCCTTTGATCTGATGGCGCTGCGCTTGAATAATATGATCAAAAGCCAGTCAAACATGATGCATCATGTTTCCCACGAACTGCGTTCCCCATTGGCAAGAATACAGATGGCTGTTGGTCTGGCCATGCAAAATCCACAAAAAATTCAGAGCTCTTTGCAGCGCGTTGAGCTTGAAGCTGTGCGTATGGAACGCATGATTTCTGAATTACTCGAAATTTTTCGCTTTGAGTCGGATATTCACAAGCTGCAAAAAGTAGAGGTGGATTTGCAAGCTCTGCTGACAGGCATTGTTGGGGATGTCCTGTTTGAAAAGCATGACGCCAAGCTCCGGTTGTTGATGCCAGATGAGCCCGTCATCCTGGATGGGCAACTGGAGTTGTTGCAACGTGCGATTGATAACGTGATCCGCAATGCGCTCAAATATGGTCCTGTGGATGGTGAGGTGACGATTGAGTTGCAACATAGTCAGCGTACTGGCGAAATTATTCTCGAAGTACAGGATCAGGGGCAGGGCGTAGAGCCCCAAGAGCTTGAGCAGATATTCAAGCCTTTTGTGCGAGGTCGCCGTGCTTCGCAAGTCGAAGGTCATGGCATCGGCCTCGCTATGACCAAGCATATCGTTGAAGCCCATGGCGGCTTTGTCAACGCCACCAATCTAAGCCCGGACGGATTCATGATCCGTATTCATTTGCCCATCCAGCAAGAAACGACGTAGACGATCCTCTAAAAATCAGCGCTAACAATGCTAAAATAGCGCGTTTAAGATTACGCAGGCGAATGCCGGATACAATATGACAGCACAACATTCCCACCCAGATAACGCAACTGAGAGCGTGGTTGATGAAAATCATGTGATTGCAGAACGTCGCGAGAAACTACGCTTGCTGCGTGAACAAGCGCAGGCCAGCGAGACGGCCGTTTTCCCTAACGATTTCAAGCCAGAGCATAAAGCCGCCGCGTTGCAGGCCGCATATGCCGAGACTGATAAGGAAACCCTGGACCCTCAAGAAATCCCGGTAGTGGTTGCCGGCCGCATGATGCTCAAGCGCGTCATGGGTAAAGCCAGTTTTGCTACGATTCAGGATAGCTCAGCACGTATCCAACTTTACATTGCCAGGGATGAAATTGGTGAAGCCTTGTATGACCAGTTCAAGCACTGGGACATGGGCGATATCCTTGGCGCGAAAGGCCGGTTGTTCAAAACCCGTACCGGCGAGTTGTCTGTGCATGTCACTGAATTGCGCTTGCTGACCAAGTCATTGCGTCCCTTGCCGGAAAAATTTCATGGCTTACAAGACCAGGAAATCAAATACCGCCAGCGCTATGTCGATTTGATCACCTCGGAAGAAACCCGTGAAACATTCAAGGCCCGTTCCAAAGTGGTGGCAGCGATTCGCCAGTTCATGAACGAAAACGAGTTTCTGGAAGTGGAAACCCCGATGCTGCATCCTATTCCAGGGGGCGCCTCAGCCAAACCATTTATTACGCATCACAACGCACTTGATATGCAGATGTTTATGCGGATTGCGCCTGAGTTGTATTTGAAGCGTCTGATTGTCGGCGGCTTTGAGCGTGTGTTTGAAATCAACCGTAACTTCCGCAATGAAGGCTTAAGCGTACGTCACAACCCTGAATTCACCATGATGGAATTCTACGCCGCCTACACCGACTACCAGTGGCTGATGGATTTTACCGAACAATGTATACGCGCAGCTGCGATTGCGGCTCGTGGCACGGCAGTATTGAGTTATGCGGGTAAAGAGGTCGATTTAAGCAAACCGTTTGAGCGCTTAACTATTCTGGGTGCCATTCAGAAATATGCGCCGCACTACACCGATGAGCAATTGAATGACGCCGAGTTCTTGCGCAAAGAGTTGCTCAAATTTGGCGTCAAGGCGTTTGACCATGCAGGACTGGGCGCATTGCAGCTGTCATTGTTTGAAGAGACCGCAGAAAGCCAATTGTGGCAACCTACTTATATTATTGATTACCCGGTTGAGGTGTCACCACTGGCGCGTGCCTCCGACAAACATCCTGAAATTACCGAGCGTTTTGAGCTCTTTATTACCGGGCGTGAAATGGCCAATGGCTTCAGCGAATTAAACGACGCTGAAGATCAGGCCGCGCGCTTCCAGGCCCAGGTAAAAGCCAAAGAAGCTGGTGATCAGGAAGCCATGTATTACGACGCTGACTTTATTCGTGCACTGGAATACGGCATGCCGCCGACAGGTGGATGCGGAATTGGCATAGACCGTTTGGTCATGCTGATGACTGATAGCCCCAGCATTCGTGATGTGATTCTCTTCCCACACATGCGTGCTGAGACTTAACTCAGCGATGATGTGAAAAAGCCACCTTTAAAGGTGGCTTTTTTTATACTAGTCCGCTGTAAGAAATATGTAAGGTTTGTCATTAAAGTGTCATATTTGTTCTTCAAAATACGCCCCGTTGTTTATAGAAATATTCAATCAGGGAAAATTTATGAATTCAAAATTACACCGCATTTTATCTGCGGCGTTGGCTGGTGGCTTGCTTGCAAGTTTATCACTGACCGCGATGGCAGACTCTACCGTTGATCTGGTGCAAGCACTCGTGTCAAAAGGCGTATTGACTGAAGAAGAAGGCGCCTTGCTCATGAAAGGCCGCGATAACGAAGTTGAAGTCCAGAAGAAAAAAGAAAAGAAAAACTGGACTAGCCGCGTGAATATCCGTGGTTACGTTCAAAACCGTGTGACCAAAATGATTGGTGATGACGGCGATAATCCAAGAAATCCTGTTGATTTATGGTCGGACCGCTCAGTTGGTACAGATTCATCAATCAACCCTGATAAGAATTTCTTGATCCGCCGAGCACGTATCATTGTTTTTGGTGATTATGGCGATCATTTGAGCTACTACATTCAACCAGACTTTGCTTCATCAGCCAGTGGCACTAACAACATTGCACAATTGCGTGATGCTTACGGTGACATCAATATTGATAAAGCCAAAGTACACCGCGTGCGTGTCGGTCAATCTAAAGTGCCTTATGGCTTTGAGAACTTGCAATCCTCTTCAAACCGTTTGGCGATGGATCGTGTTGATGCATTGAACAGTGCGGTTCGCGACGAGCGTGATACTGGTGTTTTCTACTACTACACACCTGAAAATATCCAGGCATTGTTCAAAGAGATTAATGATAAGGGTCTTAAGCACACTGGCAACTACGGTATGTTTGGTGGTGGCTTTTATAATGGCCAGGGAGCTAACCGAAGCGATGTTAACGACAATTATCATGTAGTTGCTCGCGCGACTTATCCATGGAAAACCGAGTCTGGTCAGATTTATGAAGCAGGTATTCAGGGTTATCATGGTCAGTATGCAGTGACTACTGGGCGCTACAATTTCACCGGTGGCGCGGTTGCAAGTTCTGCAACTAATATCAGCTCCAATGGAGGGGTAAGCAGTGGTACCGCTATTCCGTTTATTGATGGTGGTGTGAATGGTGCCAATCGTAATGGTTTTAAAGACGAGCGCGTTGGTGTCAGCTTTATCATGTATCCACAACCATTTGGTTTACAAGCTGAATGGAACTGGGGTACCACACCAGGCTTGGATATCGCACAAAACAGGATTGAAGAAAAGCATTTACAAGGTGGTTATGTACAAGCCATGTACAAAATCGACAATTTCCAGTTCTTGGAAACAAATGGCACTTTAATTCCATTTATTAAATGGCAATATTTTGATGGTTATAACAAAGCCGAAACCAACGCCCCACAAAACCATGTTAACGATTGGGAGTTGGGTCTTGAGTGGCAATTGGCACCAGAAGTTGAAATTATGGCTGAGTATCACCGCATGAAGCGTAACAATCTGGTTACGGGTAATCGTGCTAATACTCTGGATTATCAAAGCTTCACCGCCGATGCTCTGCGTGTACAGGTGCAGTACAACTTCTAACTTTTTCCGTACGAATCTCAAACTCAAATCCCGCAGTGATGCGGGATTTTTTTTACTCCTTATATAGTTAAAAGTAATATAAAAATAACGAATAATTATTTTTTAAAATATAAATAGTCTGAAATAATGCTGTTCATTCAATGTGGTGAGAGGCAGCATGTCTACAGAACAACTCAAAACTGAGAGCGCAGCAGATTCCGCAGTGTTGGCGGTGGTTGCTTCCGCGATCGCTGCGGTACAGCAGGATACTGGCTATGGTTCCATCGAAATCACGATACACGATGGCCGGGTGACGCAAATCGAGCGACGCGAAAAAGTCCGCTTTGATCATCAAACCAAATCCAAAAAGTAATTAATAGTTTAGTAAACACTGACCAGGCCGCTGGAAGTCATTCAATTTCGGGAGAATTACATGCAATTAAAAAAAATGAGTCTCGCACTGGCGACCGCAAGCTTGTGGTGGTTGGGTAGTGGCGTGGCCTTGGCAGAAGAGGCACCGCTTGCAGAGACACAAGTAGAGGATACTGAGCAGCAGAAAAAGATCAAGGCACGCCTTGCAGAGATTAAAGCTGAGGAAAAGGCCGCTGCCAAAGCTGCAAATGGTTATTACGTTGAACGTCGCAGCTATGGCACACAAAAAGAAACAGAGCCACCTCGCTATGTCAGGCAGCTGAATAAAACCTGGCTCAAGGATTACGATTCCTTCGCTGATGTGGATTGGCTGGATATCGGCTTGGAACATCGTGCGCGTTTTGAAAGCCGCCAAAATGACTTCCGTCGTGCACAAGAAAACATTGATGAACCCATTCTGTTGCGTACACGGGCTTACCTGGGCTTGAAGAATATCCTGGATCCTTTCCGTTTTGCAGTGGAGGTGCAGGACTCCCGTCGGAATCACAGCGATTACAACGGTTTTAGCGACCCGCGAATTTCTAATGACCCCAAAGATATCGACCATGCGGACTTCATCCAAGGCTACTTGGAGCTCTATTTTAAAGAGAGCATTTTTGGCAAAGATGATTTAGGCAATAGCCGTCCATTTTGGGTGCGCGGTGGCCGCTTGGCCTGGGAAGATCTGGATCGTCGTCTGATTGCGCGCAACGAGTGGCGTAACACGACGAACTCATTCCAGGGTATACGCGCCAATATCGGTGAAAAGAAAAATGACTGGCAACTGGAAGCCTTCGCAGTGCAACCGGTACAACGGTTTGCTAATCAATTAGATCAAGTTGATCATGCCCAGCACTTTTATGGCTTGGTAGGTGATTGGCGTGGCTGGTCTGAGTACGTCACCATTCAGCCATACTACTTTTACTTGAAGCAGGATGGTAGCAGGGTCAAGTATGACGGCAATGGTGTGGAGTACGCTAATCGTGCCTGGTATAACGCGGTAAGACAGGCACAGGCACAAGTGGATCGCGAAATTAGTACGGGCGGTATTCGCGTTTTCGGCATCTTGCCTGGCACACAGTGGGACTTTGATGTGAGCTATAACAAGCAGTGGGGGCATGTACAACGCTTTGTGACGAGCAGCGCGCAATCACTCTCTTTAGCTAATGGCCGGTATATTACTGTTGATCAAGATGCTTATGCCTACAACGCTGAGGTCGGGTATACCTTTAACAAACATCTTTGGAAACCCCGTTTTAGTGCTTCTTACGGTGTAGCGACTGGTGATCATGTTTCTGGCGGTAGTAGTTCCAGAGACACCTCAGACAATCAGGGCTTTGATCGCTTGTTTGGTTTTGCCCGTCCCTGGTCTAACAATGACTACATTCAAATGAACAATATTCGTGCGACCAAAGTGCGGGCAGAGTTCGATCCTAAAGTCCCATTTTTGGAGAATGTAAAGGTTGATACAGGCTTTAGCTGGTATCGATTGGATGATGCAACCGCCAGCTGGTCTGCTGGGAGTAACTTACAAGATGTCAGTGGTCGCTCTGGGACAGATTTGGGTAAGGAGGTTGATTTGAGAATTCGCTTCCCCTTGAATCAGTACGCCTCACTTAATTTAGGCTACGCACACTTCTGGGCCGGTGATTTTGTCAAAGATGCAATCAAGATTGCTTCAAACAACAATGACCCTACGCGCTCACTGAGCTCAGACTTTTTCTACACAGAATTGACCCTGCTAGGCTTCTAGCTTAAAGGATATACATGAAACTTCATCAAAAAATTAAGCAGCTATTTGTCGTTGCGACCTTCGTTGCCCCGTTGGCAGTTTGGGCGGCCGATGTGAATCTGCTCAATGTGTCTTACGACCCGACGCGTGAGTTGTATCAAGACTACAACGAAGCCTTTGCCAAATATTGGAAAGCCAAGACGGGCGACAACGTCATCGTCAAGCAGTCACATGGAGGCTCTGGCAAGCAGGCACGTTCCGTCATTGATGGCCTGCAGGCCGATGTGGTGACGCTGGCGTTGTCTTATGACATTGACGAGATTGGCAGCAAAGGCCGTTTGTTTGGCCCGGACTGGCAGAAACGTCTGCCGCACAACAGTTCGCCTTATACCTCGACCATTGTGTTTCTGGTGCGTAAAGGCAACCCGAAAAACATCAAGGACTGGAGTGACTTGGTGAAACCAGGCACCTCGGTGATTACCCCTAACCCCAAAACTTCTGGTGGGGCGCGTTGGAATTACCTGGCGGCCTACGGTTATGCGCTCAAGCAAAACAATAACGACGAGGCAAAAGCCAAAGAGTTTTTGAAAAAACTGTTTAAAAACGTGCCGGTGTTAGATAGCGGTGCGCGTGGCGCAACCA
This sequence comes from Methylophilus sp. DMC16, assembly GCF_056314045.1. Lineage (NCBI taxonomy): Bacteria > Pseudomonadati > Pseudomonadota > Betaproteobacteria > Nitrosomonadales > Methylophilaceae > Methylophilus > Methylophilus sp. DMC16. The sequence continues at coordinate 1,273,929 of NZ_JBQUZC010000001.1, read as the reverse complement.
CGACCTTTGTGGAGCGTGGCATTGGCGACGTGTTGCTGGCTTGGGAAAACGAGGCTTTCCTCGCGCTCAAGGAGCTGGGGCCGGACAAGTTTGATCTGGTCGTGCCTTCACTGTCTATTTTGGCGGAGCCGCCGGTGACTGTAGTCGACAAAAATGCCAAGCGTCATGGCACTGAAGCGGTATCCAAAGCGTATCTGGAATACTTGTACAGTGAAGAAGGCCAGGAGATTGCAGCCAAAAACTACTATCGTCCTACGCTTGAATCTGTGGCCAAAAAATACGAAAAACAGTTCCCTAAAGTCAATTTGATCAAGATTGACGATGCGTTTGGCGGTTGGCAAAAGGCGCAGAAAACACACTTTGCCGATGGTGGTGTGTTCGACGAGATTTACCAGAAGTAAGCATTGAAATTTAGCAGTTCATTTTAGAAAAAGGCATTTACCCAATGCCTTTCTCTTTCTCTACAACAGGAGAATATTGCATGTCAAAAGCATTAGTCATTGGTGGTGACCGTATAGAGGGCATCAAACAGGTGTTGCACGCACAGGGGATTGATAAAATTGATCACTGGACGGGCAGAAAACCCGGCGACGTCAAGCGCGAGTTACCTGTTAACGTCAACGTGATTGTGCTGGTCACCGACTGGCTCAATCATTCCATGATGTACCGCATCAAGCATGTCGCACATAAGCGCGGACTCAAAGTCGTGTATACCCGTAACAGTGCCGATGGCATGCAGCGTGTATTAGAAGCGGCTTGATTCGTGCGTGGTGATTGCGCGCAGCGAGACCAGCTTATTTTAAATCTGCTCTAAATATATCCCCTTTATTGACCGTTAAAACAGGTAAGTTTTAAGGTTTAATGACATTGCTCACACATGTTTTTTAACATGTGCGCAACATTGAGTCGTCAAGGTTTTTAAGGGTTGATAATGAGTCAGAACGGGATTGGCGAGCTGGCAGCGCCACTCAACGAAAACACCACACAGCGGCAGTTTATGCGGCATCGTCTTGTCCGAAAGGTACAAGACAATACGCATTTTCTGGCGATGACCAGCATGGTGTGCGGCTTGTTGGGTTTTCCCCATTATTTGCTGGATGTAGATAACAATATCTGGCTCGCACAGTTGTTGACTTACCTGACCTTTATTCTGGTCAGCTACAATCTGCTGCTCGAAAATGGCCGCAACAACCTGGCCATGTTGACCATGTCGCTGGTGACCATCAGTTTGTTCGTGGTGCAACTGTCACCTTACGCCGCCGATTTTAACGATACTGCCAGCATCTTGCGTGCCTCAGGCCAAACCGGCCTGCATGCGCCTTCCAACAGTTGGGAGTTTATTGCCGGTGGTGTGTTGGCCTGTCTGATTGCGGTCTCCTATCTTTTCCAGCGGCATCATTATGTTGCTGCCAGTCAGGGCATGCTGTGTATTGCGGTCATGATTCCTTTGATTCCGTTGCTAGGGTTGCTCTGCGGCATTGCTAATCCTTATGGTGTGATGTCCCCCCTGACCACCTTGAGCGGCATGCTCTGTGCGTTTGGCTTGCTGGCCAAGCAGGCGTCGCACCCGCCCATGAGTTACCTGTTGCTGATGGACGATACCGGTAAGCAGATTCGCTCCAGTATCTTGTTGTTAAGTATCTGCGCCATTTTGCTGGCCAGGGCCGGCGTGATGTTTGGTGACAATATGCGCGGGTTGCCACTTGTGGTGCTGGTTTCCTTGATCGCCATCGTCTATACCCTGTCGGTGACTTACTATCATCAGGGGCAGGTCAGCGAAAAGGTGCTGCCCGCAACCGATATGGATTTCGCCAGCCAGGTCGAGACCGCGCTGGATAATCAGCAGTTTTTTATGATGTATCAGCCGCAGGTCGATTTTAAGACGGGCAAACTGAAAGGGGTGGAAGCATTGGTTCGCTGGCGCCATCCTGAAAAAGGCATTATTTCCCCGGAGAAATTCATTCGGGTGGCTGAGTTGACCGGGTTGATTGTGCCGTTGGGCAAATGGATCATGCAAACGGCCTGTGCACAGGCCGCTCAGTGGAAGGATCATCCGGTGCTCGGCAAGATAGAGGTGTCTGTCAACGTCTCTGCATTGCAACTTAAGTCTGGCACTTTGGTAGAAGAGATCATGCAGATTCTGCAAGACACCGGGCTCTCGCCAGAACGGCTGGTGATTGAGTTGACCGAAAGCTCTTTTGTACAGGATGACGGCGAGAATGCGCGTCTGATGCATCAGCTCAAAGAAGCAGGCATCAAACTGGCGATTGATGATTTTGGGACTGGCTATTCCTGCCTCTCTTATTTGCGTGATATTCCGGGCGATTATCTCAAGGTAGACCGTTCATTCGTGATGGAGCTGCCTGGTCACAATAAAGCAGAAGCCGTGATTCAGGCGATCGTCAGCCTGGGCAAAAGCTTGGATTACCGCATTATTGCCGAAGGGGTAGAAACCCAGGCACAGGCTGATTTCCTGAAGTCAATCGGCTGCGATATTGTGCAAGGCTTTTTGTATGCCAAACCCCTTGAAGCCGATGCGCTGCCACAATGGGTCTCTGTGGCACAACCTGAAACGCTCACCTGATTTGCATTGACTGATCATGACTTGACCTCCCATGGTCAGGACTTTTTCCCTCGTTTAGCTTGCTTCCATTCTGCTATAAAAACTATCTGTTTTATAGCGAATCACTCATGAGTATCAATTAATTTGATATAAAGAGTAGAAATGTGCCATTTTATTTTACTTTGGTATCCATTCGTTTCGCCTATAGTGAATGACATGGCCTGTGCCCGCACAGGATCAGAATAGATCAAGATTAGGGGGAGCACTATGTCAGTTTCCAGTATTGACTGGTCTACTGAGCGTCATCACGCAACTTCAACACAGCAGTTATACATGCGGCACCGGTTTTTAAGAACGGTGCAAAAGTTTGCTCCTTGGCTGGCAATTGTCAGTATTGTCACTGTGTTGTGGGGACTACCATTTTTGCCAGTACACTCTGCGGCAAGCCTGTTTTTAGTGCAAAGCAGTGCGTACCTGATCTTTATGCTCGCCAGCCTGGGGGTGGTGTACCAGACCTGGCATGAAAAGCGCGTGATTGGCGTCCTGATCCTGATTGTCGCTGCCGGTTTTCTGTGCCAGCTCTATCTCAGAAGCAGTGTCCTCTCATTCAACAACGGCTGGGCGACACTCGTCACATTCTCCAGTGACCAGCAGGGCAATATGGTTTTTGATCTGGGCATGGCCTTGTTGGTGTTGCTGGCAGCGGTGTTGCATCATCGCCATTTCAATCGCGCCAGCCAGGTCTTGCTGAGTATTGTCGTTTTGATGCCGGTCACCGGATTGCTGGCCTGGGCTTATCGTATCCCGGACGCTTACGGTCAGCTCTCACTGTTGACCACCATTGGTGGCTCGCTGTGTGCGGCGGCCTTGCTGGCAAGGCAGATCACCGCTACCCCCATGAGTTACCTGTTATTGCTGGATGACACTGGCAAACATCTGAGATGGATCGTCTGCATCTTGATTACATCTGCGATTGTTTTGGGAGGGGTGGGTGTTTTTTTTGATAACGATCTTCGCCTGACGCCCATCATTATCACTGCGGCACTGATTTTAATCATCATTGTGATGACCTTGACCTATTATCACAAAGGGGTGATGCATGAGCAGGTGTTGCCCCCAGAAGACCTGGCTTTTGCCAGTGAACTGGAGGCTGCGATTGCGCAAGAAGCGTTTTATCTGGTGTATCAACCGCAGCTGGATTTTGAGACCGGCAAACTGGTGGGCGTTGAAGCCTTGATTCGCTGGCAACATCCCGAGCGTGGGGTCGTGTCGCCGAATCAGTTTATCGGTGTGGCCGAGTTGACCGGGCTGATTGTGCCCATGGGTGCCTGGGTACTCAAAGCCGCGTGTGCACAAGCGGCCTCCTGGACTACCGGTGAATTGAGTCGGGCCAAAGTCTCGGTCAACGTCTCCCCCTTGCAGTTAAATACTCCCTGTTTTGCCGAGTACGTGTTGCTGGTACTGCAAGAGACTGGCCTGGCGCCTGAGCGCCTGGTAATCGAGCTGACCGAGAGTGCATTTATTCATGCCGACTGCACGGGCAACGAGCGCCTGCAAAAACTCAAACAGCACGGCATTAAACTGGCGATTGATGACTTTGGCACCGGTTATTCCTGCCTGGCTTATTTGCGTGATATTCCGGGGGATTACCTGAAAGTGGATAGGTCTTTTGTCAATGACATTCCGGGCAAAGAGCGCTCAGAGGCGGTGATCAGTGCCATTGTGGTCTTGGGCAAAAACCTGCATTACCAGATTGTGGCCGAGGGGGTGGAAACCGAAGCCCAGGCAGATTATCTGAAGGCGCTGGGCTGTGATTTTGTGCAGGGCTTTTTATATGCCAAGCCGATGACCGCACAGGCCTTGCAAGACTGGATGCGCAATCGGGCAGACCTTGCCTGAGCTTTGCACGTTTAAGGCTTGTGCCTAAAACGTGCGCTGATTAAGTTTGGAGCGAACCAGCTCAATATGCGCACGCAACTCGTAGGCATATTGTGAAAAAGGCACCGGTAGCTTGACGTTGACCACCTTGGTTTCAATTTCATTGAGTTTATCCAGGCACTGACGGACATCTTCAGCCGATTTGATCTCTTGCAGCTGGGTATCCAGAAAGCGTAGCTCGCCGTAATAACGGAACAGTTTGCGCTTGACCAGCCACACATACACCATCGGGATAATTTTGGTGAGCGGGATCAGCAACGCCAACAAAGGCAAAATCACAATCAGCGTGCGATTAACAAAGGTGGCTGCCCAAAATGGCAGGTATTTATCAATAATCGGCAGGCCGGATTTGTAGAAATTCAGCGCCTGCGTGCTGATCGGAAAATCCGTATCCTTGGCAGAAGGGAATTCTCCCTTGCCGTTAAACATGCTTGGGCCACCATGCACTTCGGCAATCACTTTCATCATCAGGTAAATCAGCGCCGGATGCATGCCGTCCTTGATCACCAGCGTCGCGGTTGGCGCCACCAGATGCACATCGTGGCTGGGAATATTGCGCGCCAGGTCCATGGCGCCTTCTGGCAGCACCAGGTGATGCATAAACGCAAACTTGCGTGAAAAGGCTTCAGCGGTGTCCATACTTACCATGGTCAGATGCTTGTCTGCAATGAGCTCGCGGACCAGGCTGGAGTTGGCAACATCCACAAAAAAAGCGGCATCGAGCTTGCCTGACTGCAGGGCCGCCACTGCTTCTTCGGCACCTATGGTGACCAAGGTGCTGTTGCTGGCATTGATGCCACTTTCCGAAAGCAGCGTGTTGGCCAGAAAATGACTGCCACTGCCTGGATAGCCGACGCCGATGCGTTTGCCTTTGAGGGCCGATAAATGGGTGGTTTCGGTTTTGCCGCGGCAAAAAATCCACACCGGCTGGTAGTACAGGCTGCCCAATGACAACAGTGAGCCTGCGCCTTCACTATGCGCCATGCCATCTTGAATGAATGCAATATCTACGTTGGAGTCAGGGTCCTTGAGCAAACGCAGGTTTTCATCATCCCCTGCCGTTTTGCGTATCTGCAGATGAATGCCTTCTTTTTTAAGATAGACGCCATAAATCGCGGCAAACGCATTGTAATTGAGGTCCGCTTCACCGGTGGCAATCACAATATTGCGTGGGGGCGCAGGGTCTATGAATTTGTAAGCAAAAAACAGTGCCAGGCAAATGAGCAGGAAGGAGGGGAGCGTGGCTTCCAGCATTTCGCGGGTGAAGATGGCGGTAAATTTGTTGTTGCGCGGATCAAATTTCATCGGTTATCTGGCGTCTGGTTATGGAAATCACACTCACAGCGAGCTGTGCATTGCGATTCTACAGAGGCTTGCCGCGAATGTCACAATCTTGGCGGGCAACATAAAAACAATCCCCAGCCTTGGCAACGCGCACGCTGCACTGGCAGGGGATGAGCTATGTTACGCGGCTAGACTAGGCGTGATAGGACGCCAAGCGCTGTAATACCGCAATCATGCGGTCGATTTCATCATAAGTGTTGTAAAACGCCAGTGAAGGCCGTACGGTGGTTTCAACGCCAAAGCGACGCAAAATCGGCTGTGCACAATGATGGCCAGAACGCACGGCGATGCCTTCTTCATTAAGCGCTGCGCCTACCTCTTCGCTTTGATAGCCCTTGAGTGCAAAAGACAGCACACTGGCTTTATGTTTGGCTGTCCCGATCAGACGCAGATTGGGGATCTGGCACATGGCTGCTGTGGCATACTCCAGCAGGGCATGCTCATAGGCGGCGATATTTTCGATGCCTAGACGTTCCACATACTGCAAGGCGGCACCTAACCCTACCGCATCGGCGATATTACCCGTGCCTGCTTCAAACTTGGCCGGGGCCGCGTGATACACCGTTTTTTCAAAGGTGACATCTTGTATCATGTTGCCGCCGCCTTGCCAGGCAGGCATGTCTTGCAGCACATCGGCTTTGCCATACAAGGCACCAATGCCGGTGGGGCCAAAGATTTTGTGCCCGGAGAACACAAAAAAGTCAGCATCCAGCGTTTGTACATCGGTCCGCATATGTGACACCGATTGCGCGCCATCCAGTAGCACTTTTGCGCCCGCCCTGTGAGCCATTGCAATCATTTCCTGAGCAGGCGTGACCGTCCCCAACGCATTTGATACCTGGGTAAATGACACCAGCTTGGTTTTTGCCGTCAGCAGTTTCTGGTATTCCTCCAGCAGAATCTGGCCACTGTCATCCACCGGGATCACTTTCAGTACCGCCCCCGTTTCCTGACACAATTGCTGCCAGGGCACGATATTGGCGTGATGTTCCAGATGTGAGACCACAATTTCATCGCCTTGCCCCAGATGTTTTTTGCCCCAGGTTTTTGCGACCAGGTTAATCGCTTCCGTGGTCCCGCGTACAAAAATGACCTGATTCACCGAGGGCGCATTGATAAAACGACGCACGGTTTCCCGCGCTTCTTCATACGCATCCGTCGCGCGCGCGGCCAGCGCATGGGCGGCCCGGTGAATATTGGAGTTTTCGTGCTGGTAAAAATAACTCACGCGGTCGATGACCACTTGTGGTTTTTGCGTAGTCGCCGCATTGTCAAACCAGACCAACTGGCGGCCATTCACCCGCTCATTGAGGATGGGAAAGTCACGCCGTACCGCATGCACATCAAATGCCGGATGCGCAGAAGCCGGCAGGCTGCCCGTCAACCCGGGTTCGGCCTGCAAAAAGTAAAACGATTGCGCGCCGGCTACCGGCGGTTTAGCCGCAGTTTGGGAGGAGGCCGCAGACGGTGGGGACTGTATTGCACCCGCCCCCAGCCAGCGATCCAGCTCCTGCTGGTAAGGAATATCAATGCCCGTCCCGGCAAATGAGCCAGGGGTCAGAAAAGCAGCCTCGGGCTGCAATACATTCAGGTGGGCCGGATGGTTATGTAACGGGTCGCTACCCAAGGCTTCAATGCCAGGCACATACGTGAGCTGCTGAGCTTGCGCCTGCTGGGTGACGGGTTGCGCCTGCGTTTGCGCATAACTCGGTGAGGCCACACCACCTGTGCCACCCACATTGACCAGCTTGGTGGTCAATGAGTCAGTAGGCGGGACAGATGGCTGTGGGGCATGCGCAGCCGCCAACGATTGCGCCAGGTCTGCTGCCGCAAACGGTGCCGTCGCCGGAAACCCTTCAGCGTAGAGATCGTTGACCAGTTGCGTCAGCGTGGCGGTATCCAGCACACCTGTGTTTTCCAGTTCGCGTCCTACACCCAGCGCAGCAGTCATCTTGGGATGCTCACCCGGCAATGAGGCCAAGATGGCCTCAGGCTCAAAACTGGCGCCATCAGTTAAAGTCAAGCCGAATGAATTACTTGTAGTCATAGTAATGATCAACTCCGACATCTTCCAGGACGGCAATCGCGTCTTCGGTCAGCACGGCCAGTGAGCAATACAGCGAGACCAGGTAAGAAGCAATCGCTTTATGGTTGATGCCCATAAAACGTACTGACAGGCCCATGGTTTGCTGGCCTGGCAAGTTCGGTTGATACAACCCGATCACGCCTTGCTTGCTCTCGCCTACACGCAGCAGCAGGATTTTGGATTTGCCGTTGACGATAGGCAGTTTGTCGCTAGGAATCAGCGGAACGCCACGCCAGGTCAAGAACTGTGAGCCGAATAAGGAAACGGTTGGGGGTGGCACGCCACGGCGGGTGCACTCACGGCCAAAGGCGGCAATTGCTTTCGGGTGCGCCAGGAAAAACGCAGGTTCTTTCCAGACTTTGGTCAGCAGCTCATCCAGGTCATCCGGTGTTGGGTAACCATTACGGGTTTTGATGGTTTGTGATTTGGCCACATTGTTGAGCAGGCCGTACTCTTTGTTGTTGATCAGTTCGCTTTCCTGGCGCTCTTTGACTACTTCAATAGTCAGGCGCAGTTGCTCTTTGATCTGGTTGTGCGGGCTGCTATACAGGTCAGACACGCGGGTATGCACATCGACCACGGTATTCACCGCGTTTAGCACATATTCACGGCCCCATTCTTCATAATCGACAAAGGTTGCTGGCAGTTCTTTTTCATCTTTGTTGGAGCAGTCGACAGTAATGGCGTTGGGGTCTTTGGCCTTGTTGACACGGTAAATACCGGCTTCAACGGGTACCCAGTTGAGCAAATGCACCAGCCAGCGCGGGCTGATGGTGCTGAGCATGGGCACCGATTTGGTAGCATTGGCAAGCGTGCGGGCAGCGACATCGCCCAAAGCGCTCTGAAAAGGTTGTTCTGACATAAGGTCTCCTTAAAGTGCAACTATGAATAGGTTGCAATAGTTAAAAATCAAGCCGCAGCCGGAATCGGTTTGGCATCCGAATGTGCTTGTGTGAGGTGACTGTTGGCGGGCACGCTGCGCGTTACCCAAACATTGCCGCCAATAATCGAATGTTTGCCGATGGTGATGCGGCCAAGAATGGTGGCCCCGGCATACACCACCACGTAATCTTCCAGAATAGGGTGACGTTCAAATTTCTTCACCAGGTGGCCATTGGCATCTTTGGGGAAATTTTTTGCACCCAATGTCACCGCCTGGTACAGGCGGACGTGATTACCAATAATCGCCGTCTCTCCAATGACCACGCCAGTACCATGATCTATAAAAAAGTAATCGCCGATACGGGCGCCAGGATGGATATCAATGCCGGTTTGCGAATGGGCGATTTCGGTGATCAGGCGTGCCGTAATGGTCAAGCCCAAGCGATGTAAAACATGCGCCAGCCGGTAATGAATCAAAGCCAGAATGCCAGGGTAGCTGACCAGGATTTCATCCACACTGTCCGCGGCCGGATCGCCTTGGTAAGCCGCTTCAAGGTCGGTATCCAGTTGCAAACGCGCCGCCGGCAGTTGTTCAGCAAAGGTGAACGTCAGGGCATGCGCCTGTTCATTAAATTCGCTGGCAGGCGTGCCTGCTGCCTTAAACGCCAGTTCCAGCCGGATTTGCTGTTGTAATTCACGCAACGCTTTATCCAGCGTGGTCCCCACATAAAAGTTAATGGCATGTGGCTGAATATCAGAATCACCCAGCCGGTTGGGGAACAGCGCCGCAGCCAGGCCTTCCACGCACTTGGCCAGCACTTTACGTGAAGGCAGCTTGGGTGGTTGCGTCAAGCGCTGGCGTTGTTGCAATGCATGTTCGCGGATGCCCGCCAGTTGTTGCACGATGTGCTCGATGGCAATTTCTTGCATCGTGGATTCCTTGTCATAGAAAGTACGCGATTGCTGACAACAGGCGAAAAAAAAGCCAGTGGCCCTGGCGGGTCACTGGCTTCCAGTTGTCTGGTCAGCATGAATCTTTGCTCACTATAAAACACTCTTTCGTGATTGAACAGGGTAAAGCCTAGAATCATTCATTATTTTATTATCAGTTTTTGTTATTTAAAGCAGTTTTAAAATAACCGAAAAGGTAGGGTTATAACTATTAAATATATTTATCCAACAAAATGTTATTTTTAATTTATTTCTGCGCTTTTTAAACTAAAGTCACTGTTTTTAGTTAAAGAGCCCTTTATGTCACACTGGTTTAATGACAATGCACAGTCCATCGGCAATACGCCCTTAGTGCGCCTGAACCGCCTGACCGCCCCTGGTCAGGCCACCATTTTTGCCAAAATAGAAGGCCGTAACCCGGCCTATTCTGTCAAGTGCCGCATCGGTGCGGCTATGATCTGGGATGCCGAACAAAAGGGCTTGCTGGGTCCTGGGAAAGAAATTGTAGAGCCTACCAGCGGCAATACCGGCATCGCGTTGGCCTTTGTGGCTGCGGCACGGGGCATCCCCATTACCTTAACCATGCCGGAAACCATGAGCCTGGAGCGGCGCAAATTGCTGATTGCTTATGGCGCCAAGCTGGTACTGACCGAGGGCGCCAAAGGCATGAAAGGCGCCGTGGCCAAGGCAGAAGAAATTGCCGCCGCGGATCCAGCACGCTATGTGTTGTTGCAACAGTTCAAAAATCCGGCCAATCCAGCCATTCATGAACAAACCACAGGCCCCGAAATCTGGCGCGATACCAATGGCGAGGTGGATATTCTGGTTTCAGGGGTGGGCACCGGCGGCACCATTACCGGCGTTTCCCGCTATTTCAAAAAGACGCAGCATAAGAACATTCTCTCTGTTGCGGTAGAACCGGCAGCCAGTCCGGTGTTGACGCAGTTTAGGGCAGGGCAAGCACTCGCGCCGGCACCGCACAAAATTCAAGGCATAGGCGCAGGTTTTGTGCCGGATATCCTGGATTTAAGTCTGGTGGATGACATTGCACAAGTGACCAATGAAGAAGCGATTGCATTCGCCAGAAGACTGGCACGCGAGGAGGGCATTCTGGCCGGCATTTCCTGCGGGGCGGCGGTCGCGGTAGCGGTGAGATATGCAGCATTGCCTGAGCATACGGGTAAAAATATCGTGGTGATTTTGCCGGATTCAGGTGAGCGCTATTTGAGCTCTGTGCTGTTTGACGGCATATTTGATGCGCAGGGGCTGAGTACGTCGGCTGCCTAAGGTGTTACCAGCCTTAGGTGGCTTATCTTGTTAAACGCCAGTGTTTACACTGGCGTTTTTTTAGACTTTTACTTTTATATTCTTTATTGTTATAAACATATTATATTTTATTATTTTTTTAAATATAAAAAGGCCGCTATACTGCGATCCTGTTTTATATTCAGGAGTGCTGTATGTCATCAATCGTTCGTCAATTGCTGCTCGTTGCTTTGTTTAGTACTTTTTCTGCGCAAGCAGCAGAATTGCTCAATGCCTCATATGATGTCACCAGGGAGTTTTACAAAGACCTTAACCCGGCATTTGCTCAGTATTGGAAAGATAAAACTGGTGAAACGGTGACCATTAACCAGTCGCATGGCGGTTCGACCAAACAGGCGCGAGCGGTAGTTGATGGTCTGGATGCGGATGTCATTACCATGAATCGCTCGGCAGACATCGATATCTTGGCAGACAAAGGCAAGCTTATTCCAGCCAATTGGCAAGGTCGTTTGCCTAACAACAGTGTTTACAGCGCGTCCCCAACTGTGTTTCTGGTGAGAAAAGGCAATCCCAAGCAAATCAAGGACTGGGAAGATTTAATCAAGCCAGGTGTAGCGGTTATTATCCCTAACCCCAAAACCTCTGGTAATGGCAAATATAGCTATCTGGGTGCATGGGGTTCAGTCACGCAAAAAGGCGGAGATGCGGGTAAAGCCAAGCAGTTTGTGACAGAGTTATTCAAGCATGTCCCAGTACTGGATGCCGGTGGGCGCGGGGCGACGACGACTTTTGCGCAGCGTGAGCTCGGCGATGTATTGCTGACATTTGAAAATGAAGTGTTTTTGATCCAGCAGGAATTCGGTCAAAACAAGTACGAAGTGGTATACCCATCTCTGACCGTGTTGGCGGAAAACCCTGTTGCCTTGGTGGATAAAGTGGTCGACAAGAAAGGCACTCGCAAAGTAGCACAAGCCTATCTGGATTTTCACTTTTCCCCTCAAGGGCAGGCCATTGCTGCCAAGCATTATTTGCGTCCGCAAGTCAGCGAGGTGGCACAACCAAGCTTTAAAAAACTAAACACTTTCACTGTCAAACAGGCATTTGGCAGTTGGAGTGACGTTGAAAGTACGCATTTTAATGATGGTGGCATTTTTGACCAGATTTATCAAAAGTAGCGTTTAAAAATCATTGCCTAGCGCATGCTTAAAACGCAGAAAGGAGTCATGATGACACAAAAACAGTTATCCCCAGAGCCGGAGCACATTGTGCAATTGCGTGCCGAACTCAAACAGGTGCTTGCGCTGGACCTAGAAGAGCTTGGTCTGCTGGAGGCCAGCTCGGGCGAGTATGAAAGCACCTTTATCGGTGTTCATCTTAAAACCGCTTTTCAGCCGATCTACGATGCCAAACAAGGGGATATTTATGGCTATGAAGCCCTGATTCGTCCCTCATTGTTTGGCACCCTGGGCAGCACCCCCGAGTTTGCGTTTACCTATGCCGAGCAGTCCGGCAAGCTGGTGCAGTTTGACCGCGTATGCCGCTCGCAGCACGTGCTCAATTACCGGGCCATCCATCAGGAAAATGGCTTGCTGTTTTTAAACGTGCATCCAAAATTACTCCTCGAGGTCAGCGCCCACGGCAAGGTGTTTGAGCAGATCCTGCATAAGTATTCGGTGCCTACGCATCGCGTTGTGCTCGAGATCAACGAGTCGCTGATCGAGCAGGACAAGCACCTGATCGCTGCCGTGGAGAACTATCGCGCTTTGGGCTATCAGATTGCGTTTGATCATGTCGGCGGCCACCAAAGCAAGCTGTACCGCTTGTGGAGCGTGCAGCATGACTTTATCAAGTTTGATATCTCTGTGATTCAGCAGGCCGCGCAACAACCGGGCTTGGCCAAGGCACTCAAGGGGCTGGTGTCCAGCGTGCAGGATTTGGGCAGCACGCCGGTGATTGTGGGCATTGAAACCCAGCAGCAACTGGATATTGCGATCTCAGCCGGGGCGACCGTGTTGCAGGGCAACTTGCTGGCCGCACCGGTGGTGGCCAAGGTCATTAATGACCAATACCAGCACCGCACGCCAAAAGTTGCCTAATCCATCACGCTTTATATAACAGGCGCTTATAAATTAATGATTATTCATTCTTTAATGATTTAAAAGAATGCAGCTATATTAGCGCCTGTTTAACGGATCACCATACACCATGGCATCACAAAAAAAGAAACATTTACTCCCCGGCTTTGGCTTGTCACTCGGCTACACGCTGGTCTACCTAAGCCTAATCGTTCTCATCCCTTTAGCCGCTGTTTTTCTGCGCACCACCGAGCTCAGCTGGCATGAGTTTTGGGCGGTGGTCACCACGCCACGCGTGGTTGCTACCTATAAACTAACCTTTGGCGCCTCATTGATTGCAGCGCTGATCAATCTGGTATTTGGCCTGCTCACTGCCTGGGTCTTTGTCAGGTATCAGTTTTTTGGCAAAAAAGTGTTCGATGCACTGGTCGACTTGCCGTTTGCCTTGCCGACGGCGGTGGCCGGGATTTCACTCACCGCGATTTATGCGCCGAATGGCTGGTTAGGCCATTGGCTGGAGCCGCATGGCATCAAAGTCGCGTTTACCCCTCTCGGCGTGGTGGTGGCGCTTACCTTTATTGGCTTGCCGTTTGTGGTGCGTACCGTACAACCGGTGCTCGAAGACTTTAGTGCCGAGGCCGAAGAAGCAGCGGCCAGCTTGGGCGCCAACCGCTGGCAAACCTTTTACAAAATTATTCTGCCCGCCATCTGGCCGGCGCTACTTACCGGTTTCTCGCTGGCATTTGCCCGCGCGGTGGGTGAGTATGGTTCTGTAATCTTTATCGCCGGCAATATGCCGATGATTTCCGAGATTACGCCGCTCATGATCATCACCAAACTTGAACAATATGATTATGCGGGCGCCACGGCCATTGCCGTTGTGATGCTGGTGATTTCGTTTGTGTTGCTGCTGTTGATCAACTTGCTGCAATGGTGGAGCAGTCACCGCCATGGCGCTAAATAGTGGGCGGCCGCTGAAAGCATAGCGTTGCGTATATTTTGATAAACCATAGGTAGGATGATGCAAACCACACAATTTCAACAATATCAGGGCAAAGTGGCCTACAAACGCGCCACCTCTGAACCCACCTGGGTCCGCTGGGGCTTGATTGGCCTGGCACTGACGTTTTTAGGGCTGTTTTTGCTGGTGCCGCTTGCGGCCGTTTTTACCGAGGCTTTGCGCAAAGGCTGGGACGTCTACCTAGCTGCGATCACCGAAGCTGATGCCTTGTCCGCGATGAAGCTGACTCTGATCGCCTCGCTGATCTCGGTGCCACTGAATCTGGTATTTGGCGTGGCCGCCGCCTGGGCAATTACCAAGTTCGACTTTAGAGGCAAAAGCTTTTTGATCACCCTGATTGACCTGCCGTTTGCCGTCTCGCCTGTAATCGCCGGGTTGATCTTTGTGCTGATTTTTGGCCTGCAAGGCTGGTTTGGCGAATGGTTGATTGATCACGACCTGAAAGTGGTATTTGCCGTGCCTGGCATTGTGCTGGCGACGATTTTTGTGACCTTCCCGTTTGTGGCGCGCGAGTTGATTCCGCTCATGCAGGCGCAAGGCAAAGAAGAGGAAGAGGCTGCACTGGTGCTGGGCGCCTCTGGCTGGAAAATGCTGTGGCATGTGACCCTGCCCAATGTGAAGTGGGGCCTGATTTACGGCGTGATTTTGACCAACGCACGGGCCATGGGCGAGTTCGGCGCCGTGTCAGTGGTCTCCGGCCATATCCGCGGCCTGACCAACACCATGCCTTTGCATGTCGAGATTTTGTATAACGAATATAACTACGCGGCGGCCTTTGCAGTGGCCTCATTATTGACGCTGCTGGCCCTGGTAACCCTGATTTTGAAAACCTATGTTGAATGGCAGGCATCCCGCGATGCCGCCGCGATTGAAAAGGAAGTGACGGCTTAAGATGAGCATTACCATACAACAGATCAATAAAGGGTTTGGCCAGTTTAGTGCCCTGCGCGATATCAATCTGCAAGTCCCCTCAGGCGAGCTGGTGGCTTTACTTGGGCCTTCAGGCTGCGGCAAAACCACGCTGTTACGCATTATCGCTGGCCTGGAGACTCCGGACAGCGGCCAGGTGCTGTTTGATGGCGTAGACACCACCCACCGTGATGTGCGCGAGCGCCAGGTTGGTTTTGTGTTCCAGCATTATGCGCTGTTCCGCCATATGACCGTGTTTGAAAACGTCGCCTTTGGCCTGCGCGTGCGCCCCAAAGAAACGCGGCCGTCAGAAGCCGAGATCAAAAAACGCGTGCATGACTTGCTCAAACTGGTGCAACTCGACTGGCTGGCTGACCGCTATCCACCGCAATTGTCTGGCGGCCAGCGCCAACGGATTGCCTTGGCACGTGCCTTGGCCGTCGAGCCAAAAGTACTGTTGCTGGACGAGCCATTTGGCGCGCTAGACGCCAAAGTGCGTAAAGACCTGCGCCGCTGGCTGCGCCGCCTGCACGACGAACTGCACGTGACGAGTGTATTTGTGACGCATGACCAGGAAGAAGCCCTCGAAGTCGCTGATACCATCGTCGTCATGAACCATGGCCAGGTAGAGCAGGTGGGCTCACCACAAGCTGTTTACGATAACCCAGCCACGCCGTTTGTGTATGAGTTTTTAGGCAATGTAAATGCCTTTGAAACCCCGCAAGGCAAAGGCTTTGTGCGTCCATATGAGATTGCCGTTAGCCGAGAAGCAGACGCGCAAAGTATCGCCGGTGCGCTCACCTATGTGCACTCTGTGGGCTCACTGGTGCGTCTGGAGATCAAACGTGCAGACAATGAGCAATATGTCGATGTGGAGCTGGGTCGGGAGCAGTTTAATCAGTTGAGTTTTAAGCAGGGCGAGACGGTGTATTTGAAACCGACGCAATTGCGGGTGTTTTAAACTAACGCTCTGAACAAAAAGGCGCAACATCCATCATTGCGCCTTTTTTCTGTTTAGAAAAATCTATTTTTAAAGCTTGATGCAAAGCGCTTTTATTACAGATCAAACGGATTAATCACGCTCAATCCTGCCGCGATAAAAGGTTGTGTGTCTCTAGTCGCAACGGTCAGCTCATGTGTCATCGCAATCGCGGCTATGTAACCATCTGCGGGCGCGATCACTTGACCAGCCGCACGCGCTTTAGCCCGCAACGTGGCATAAGCCTGGGATGCTACGAGATCAAATGACAAAATACGACCTTCAAATAAAGGTAACACGCGTTGCTCAAGGCTGGCATGTAACACCTCTTTTCGCTTACCCGCTGGTAACACTGCAATCCCAAAACGCAGTTCAGCGATGCCGATGGTAGAGAGGTACAAAGTTTCAATGTTTTGTGCATTGATCCAATCGGCTATTTTGGGGTCGCCTGTGGCTTTTAACGGCTCAGAAATGACATTGGTATCTAATAAAATCATTCAAAATCCATAGGCTCTGAGGCTGTTTGGTCTCGCCCAATCTCAATATCCACGCCATCAACCTCACGACCAATTTCCGTTAACAATGTACCAAGCAGGACTCTATGCTTAGGCCTCACTGCATTTTCTAAAATAAAACGTATTTCCGCTTCGGTACTGCGATGGTTCTGGGCCGCCCGCGCCTTGAGTGCGCGGTGTGTTTCCTCGGGTAAATTTCTGACAGTGACAACAGACATACATATGCACTCCATGATAAAAACATAAAAATGCTATCACTATAAAAAAATGATGTCAAATTGATGTTTTGGAGTCACTTTTGCAACTAAAATAATAAGTGCGTAGCCTTTATGATAGACCACCCCGACTCTCCCCATTTACCTTACCCAAGAGAGTAGTAGGGCAACTAGTTGCCCTCGCGTCACAATACCCGTTACGCTCTAACTATCCCCAAATTCACTATCTGGACTTCACCCGCTTCCCCGGCGCTCACTATAAATCCCCAACTTCACGGCACGATGAAAAGTGGAGTTAGGCCACCCTACAGGGTTGCATGGCGAATGGACATCATCGTTCGCCATGCAGGTAAATCTCACTTCTCGCGTACGATAGCCCCTGAAATCACATAGCGTTCCTTGCCATCAATAATGGTCGAATACACCTTCATGGTGTTCAGGTTGACTACCTGAGTGACGGTGATTCCAGTTTTCTCAACCCAGCTAGCAAAGTAAATCTTATCGGCTATTTTAAAGCGATCAGGGTGCTCCTTGCCGCTGGCACCTTTCTCTGACCCTTCTACGCAGGTCCATGTCATGAGTTGCGGGTCTTTGACCTCCACCCGGTAAATGCTTCCGCCATCATATTTGTAAAGAAACTGCCCAATAAATGCCTCAGCGGCATGCGCTGCAGGTATCCAAGTTGCAAAGAGTAAAGAGCTGAACAAGAGAGATAGCGATTTCATGCGTACTTTCCTAAAGTGTGTTTTCTGTAAGTGTCATCGGTTAAAAATGTAAGTATAGTAGGGTACGCAACTAGTTGCCCACGCGTCACAATACCAAAACGCTCTAACTATCCCCAACCCACTCTCTTGAAACGCTAAGCAACTTTCCCAATTTTCAGCAAACAAACCCACCTTTGAGTCGCGATGAAAAGTGGAGTAAGGCCACCCTCAGTGCCCTTGCCAAATCGTGGGTATTACCCAGCCTCTTGATTTTCTAGCGTGCGAATGAATAAAAAAACCGCCCAAAAAACAGGCGGCATCAGAGAGAGATTTAAAATCGTTTGGTAAATCAGGCGTTAGTCAGGGTTATGCGGTGCAACATATGGCCGTTTACCAATAAAATTCATTTGATGTTGATTATGTTTCATCAATTTCTTTTCAGCTTGTTCAGGGTCTTCAGCCACTAAACCAGTGCCTTCCCAGGCTTGATCAGCCCCCTTGGCTGGTTTATCAAGAATTTTGTTGTAGGGACGTTTCCCGATAAAGTGATTGTGATGTGACTGGCCTACACTTTGCTCGTTATCTGGTAAGTCAGCTGCATTTACTTGCGCCACAAAGCCTAAAGCCAATATGGTTAAAAATAATTTTTTCATTTGTAATCTCCTAAATTTGTCCTAAAGCAATTGGGGCGCTTCACTTTTCGCGTGGACCCTATGCCGTGGATTAAAAAGCGCGTTTACCAAGCATGTGCAGTTTTTGCACTTCATGAACGTTCGCACGTCCGCTGTTACCATCCACCACCAGTGTCGCGCCTACCCAGGGTTGCTCACCGTCAGCTTTGGCAACCACTGGTTGAGCATATGGACGCTTGCTCAAAAAGTGTTGAGCAGTTTGTACTTTTTCAATCCCACCATTTTGTTCAACCGCTACCACTGGGGCAGCAACAATAAAACCACTTACTAAAGCAATTGCAGAAATCACGTTACGCATGTTTGTTCTCCTATCTGTTAGTCAATGTGATGGCAATCTGTTAAAACGTTGCTCAATCACGATGGTTTGCATTATGCGCGGACTTTTTCCATAAATCGTCTATAGATATAGGTAGGTTGGTATATACCAATCGGCATACTTGGATTGCTTTAAGGATAAGAAAATCAGGGCTGATAACAGCTATTTTCTAGACGCAATGCGGATTAGATGATCGGATTAATGGTGTAGCAGTAGGTAGCTACCCCCAGCGCAAAGCGCACAGCTTCATCACATAAAAACCATTACTTACGGAAATGACTACCGTAAAAGGTAGCTTGCTTTAGGAGGGGTGGCACGGCGGTGATACGATATTTAATCAATTTGCCTGGGATTGAACGCGTGGGCAACAAGTTGCCCACGCTACAGGGCTGGCGGGTTGGGCGATGCGGCCCACGCAGGGGTGAGGTTTTGTAAACAAGGACAAGTCTCAGCGATTGATTACTCTGCCAATATCTACCAACTTCTTTCCGTTTTTTTTGGTCAGTTCGTACATCTCGGTAACGAGCGAGTTAACTTCGGCCAACAACCTATTTCTCTCAGCTTGTGAGGTGGCGCGTCGGGCCGAATTGATTCGGTTTGTAATCTTTCGCTTTTTCCCAAGCAAGCTGTAATCGCTAACACTCCAATAGATTTCCCAGTATGGATATTGGGAATACCTAGCCCAGATGTCGGAGATGTTCATACCGCCTTCGAGTAGACGGTTCATTTCTTTTAGCTCGTGCTGCGGAATAGCCATTTTCTAAACTCCCTAAATGTATTGCGGAAAAGTAATAGACAACGTTTGAATTCACCTGCCTTGCGCGGCTTTGTGCGCAAGGCAGGTGGAATGATGTGTTCGACCTCATGGCACATCAAAGATTGCTTGCCAGTTGGATGGGGAGCCATTAGAGAACGCTTCGCCAGCATCTTCGTCTCCGTCCCAGGCGCCAATGAAGTCCTCAGACTGGCCGGGGTGCATGAACAACCCTAAGTGATATGGCCTTCGTGTCTTACGTTGCACATAACCGAGGCGCCTGTAGTCTTCGTCATCTGAGAAGGTAAATCTTTCAACCTCAACCGTTGCGATCTGATGAATGTATTCGTCAAGCACTTCGAAGGACACTGGGTCAGCGTTCTTGGTTATTGAACTCTCCAGTAGTTCCGAGTTGAATTCGGCGACTTCTGCAAGGATGGTCAAAAAGTCAGTCAGATCGTAATTCGCCCCAAGGTTCTTGTCACCGCTGGCGGGTGCCTTATATGCGATCAGCTCGCGCTGTGCTTTGAGCTGCAAAGCAGTTTTCTTCATCTCGACCGCTAGCGACTTATTGAACTTTGCCACCCAATCAAATGCCACATTGATGGCACGAGTGTGCGAGATTGCCATCAACTTGCCAGAATTCCAGTCCTCTGTAGGAATCGTATAGACGAGGCCACGTAATAGGGACAGTGCGGCGTAGTACTCAAAGTATGGATTGGCCGCGCGAAGCCCGGAGGTACGCGCAAATTCGAGGCTATTGAGAAGAACGGTTGCATTGAGGATCATCTTGGTCGTGAAGTACGTGCGGCACGACCATTCGGAGTTCCTTTCGGTTGTCCAATCCTTCGTCAATTTTGCGTATTGCAATGAAATGCTGCCAGCGACCTTCGCCAGTTTTTTCTCTGAGCACAGGTCAAAGAGCTTTCGGTATGAGTACGCCCAAGTTCTACCTGCGTGCTGCACGATTCCTCCTTGACGCCGAACGTTCAGGTTCAGGGGCCTGGCGCTGCTTTATCTGCCAAGTCCCATGCACCGCAGGGTTAGCCCTCTTGCTACTCGCCGATATGCGCAACACGATTTTTCCACCATTGATGGCAGGACCAACCAACACCAGCCGCAATTGTAACCGCAACGAACCAGAGAAGATAACCCGCAAGAGACGAACGCACAGAACGGAAGGCGAGATCCACTAAGGCACCTGCCACGCAGAGAACTATGGCTGCCATGAGCCAAGCAAAGAAGGTGAATTTTCCCTTTGCCGAGAAGCCTGCTCTAACTGAGAGAAAGAATGTGGCCCGGCCAGACCAAACGCCAAGCACTATGGCCAGTAGCATGATGCCCATACCAAATGCCGTGGTCGTACTATCTGTTTCGGTATATTCACCATCAACCCAATAACCTAAAGGCGTGGCGTGATAGATGTAAGCGGGCACGCCAACAAGATCGCCAATAATTCCAACACCAACTGCGACAACTAGGAATACGGCGACTCCAAAAAACCAAGCGAAGAATATGCGCATAAGAGGCCTAATGTTTGAGCTCAGGGGGACCCGATTGGAACAGTTTATACAGAGTGTTGCAGGTTTTTGTGGCGAATTCGGCAGCAGGAAAGATTGCGGCATTGATTTCATTTAGCTCACTTATTGCTAATGGGATTCGTTCGGCATTTGTAAGAATGTCACGATATTCTATGAAGAAATCATGTATCAACAGATTTCTCTTTTCTAGAGCGGGTTTGAATATTTCATCAACTTGGGATTCAAAATCTTTTCCAAGCGTCTTCTTAATTTCTGCAAGTAGCTGACCTGTTGTTAGCTTAGAAAATTTCTTCAATATCTGTTTAGCGTTTTCTGGGGTGTACTTATGTTGATTGATGACTCTCTCGTTCAACATGCATATGTTGCAGAGTTGTTCCTCCAATATGCTTGCCCAGCAAGAAGCTTCGCCGAATAGTTTGAATACGTCATCAATGCTCATGATTTGATGCCCAACGTAAGTTATACACAGAAATCAGGATGTAACTTATTCTCTATATTCGATTGTTTCTATGAGAATCTAGCATATCTTTTTGTTTTTATTGATTATTTTAATTTATATATTATGCATGGAACACACCTGCTGGTTGCACCATTTAAAGCTTTTTATGATTACTAAAGTCAAACTCATTATCTTCAAGCTTTTACAAAAATGCAATATTAAATATATGCTGGTAAAAGCAGTCGCGACTATTAACCCTCAAGGGGTTGCTGTTCATTTCTGATCAAGCTAACTGAGTGTTGGAAAGCAACCATGTACTGTTAATTTAAGAAAAAAGCGCAGCATCGCTGCTGCACTTTCATTATTTTTCGCAATATCAAAAACCGACATGGCCAGTTTTTGATCAGCTTTAAACCTTTGCCAATGCCTGCTCCAAATCCGCAATCAAATCATCGATATGCTCAATGCCTACTGATAACCTGACCATATCTTCACTCACGCCTGCACGGGCCAGCTCTTCGGCATTGAGTTGCCTATGCGTGGTGGTGGCAGGGTGGCAGGCGAGGCTTTTGGCATCGCCAATGTTGACCAGGCGCGTGAATAGTTGCAGTGCGTCAATAAAGCGGGTGCCGCCTTCGCGGCCGTCTTGCACGCCAAAAGACAAAATGCCTGAGGCGTGGCCGTTGAGGTATTTTTTCACCAGTGCATGGTCTGGGTGGTCTGCAAGCCCGGCGTATCTGACCCATTTTACTTTGGGGTGTTGTTTGAGGTATTGAGCGAGCGCGAGGGCGTTGTTGCTGTGGCGCTCGATTCTCAGCGCCAGTGTTTCCAGGCCTTGCAGAATCAAAAAGCTATTAAATGGGCTGATGGCGGCGCCGGTGTTGCGCAAGGGCACGACGCGGGCGCGGGCGATGTAGGCAGCGGCGCCTAAGGCTTCGACGTAGTTGACGCCATGGTAGCTGGGGTCGGGGGTGTTGAGGCTGGGGAAGCGGGCGGCATGTTCTGCCCACGGAAACTTGCCGCTATCGACAATGACGCCACCAATCGAGTTGCCGTGGCCGCCGATGTATTTGGTTAGCGAGTGCACCACAATATCTACGCCATGCTCAAATGGTCGCGACAGAATGGGCGTGGCGACGGTGTTATCGACGATCACCGGCACGCCGTGTTTATGGGCTGCCGCGCTAATGGCCGCGAGGTCCACCACATTGCCTAACGGGTTGCCTATGGTTTCGGCAAATACCAGTTTGGTGCGGCTGTCGATGAGTTTTTCCAGTGACGCCGGATCGCGGTAATCAAAAAACCGGACTTCTATACCTTGTTTGGGCAAGGTGTGCGCAAAGAAGTTATAGGTGCCGCCATACAGCGTCGAGACGGACACAATATTATCGCCTGCTTCGGCAATGGTTTGAATCGCGTAGGTAATTGCGGCCATGCCAGAAGCCAGTGCCAGCGCGCCTATGCCGCCTTCCAGTTGTGCCAGGCGCTCTTCTAGCACGGCGGTAGTCGGGTTCATGATACGCGTATAAATATTGCCTTGTACCTTGAGGTCAAACAGGTCCGCACCATGTTGGGTATTGTCAAAGGCGTAAGAGGTGGTTTGGTAAATGGGCACCGCAACCGCCTTGGTAGTGGGGTCCGGTTGATAGCCGCCGTGAATGGAAAGGGTTTCTTGTTTCATCGCTCAACTCCTTTATTAATTATTTGAATTTATTATATTGGTATTAAAGTATAACCCCGGTGCGCGGCCGGGGTTATATCATTTGCTTACATGCTTATAACCACGGGTGACGCGGCGGATTCACTTTGTTGAGGTAGTAGTTGCCAATGGCGTGAAACTTCCAGCGGACCGGATCATGCAGGGTATGCGTGCGTGCATTGCGCCAGTGACGGTCGAGATTGAGTTCTTCGAGCGTAGAACGCGTACCGCTGAGCTCAAACAGTTTGTTGCCGGCTAATAGCGCGATTTCGGTGGTCAATACTTTGGCTTCTGCCACTGCAATGGAGGCCGCTGCCACCGTGGTTTCGTTGGCTTCTTTCGCTGCCTGGGTCAAGGCATCGGCGGCGCGGTCCAGCAAGGCTTCTGCTGCGTGCAAGCGCAATTCCAGGTCGCCAATTTGCTGGATGGTGTAGGGGTCATCGCTGGCATGCTGGATATCCTTGGCATCTATCCATGGCCGCGCGGACTGTTTTACGTAGTCCAGCGTCGCGGCTATGGTGCCTGCGGCAATGCCTGCATCGACCGCTGCCTGAATAAACTGCGAGCTGGGTCCGGCGATGGTCGGGCGGGCAAAGGCTTGGTAAATCGGCACCACATGTTCTGCAGGCACTTGTACGGCTTCAATCACCACGGTTCCGCTGGCGGTGGTGCGTTGACCAAAGCTGGACCAGTCATTGATCACTGTCAGCCCAGGGGTACCTTGTTTGGCTAGCGCCAAGTACGGCAGGCCTTCTTCTGTGGCGGCGACTATCGGAATCCAGTGCGCCAGCAAGGCGCCAGTGGCAAAAAACTTGGTGCCATTGACGACAAAACCTTCTCCATGCGGGGTGATGCGGGTGGCAAACTCGACCACCGTGCGGCTGCCTTTTTCTGAGAAGGCATTGCCAAAGCGGACGCCTTTGAGCACAAGCTCAAAAAAGAACTGCTTCTGGCTCTCGCTGGCATCCAGGATCAGATGCTCGATAATGACAAAATGGTTTTGCGGTAATTGGCCCAGTGAAGGGTCCGCCGCAGAAATAATTTTTATCACTTCGCCCAAGGTGCGATAAGAGACGCCCGCGCCGCCGTAGGCTTTGGGGATGGTGATAGCCCACAGGCCGCTTTGCGAATATGCGTCCAGTTCGGCCACTGGCAAACGGCGCTCTCGGTCGCGCGCAGAGGCTTCCTTGGCAAAGGTCTCTGCTAACTGTTTTGCAACGGCAATCGCCTCTTCGTCACTGCGAATGCGGTGTGCCGCCGGGAGCGTGTCTAATGCTGGTATGGCAAGTGTATTGGATTGACTCATGAGGGTTCCTTTCACGGGAGATTAAAAGCGATAGCCGACAGTAAGGCTGTAAACCGTGGGGTTGATCTCCACTTTGCCAACATTGGCGCCATTGATTTCTGTGCGCGTATCAATGCGTGCATAGCGGATATCACCGCCCACAGACCAATGCTCGTCAATGGCAACATCTACCCCCGCTTGCACTGCAGGCCCCCAGGAGCTGCCGAGTGACAGTTTGGCGCCGTTATCGAGTTTTTCATCAAGAAAACGTGTGTAGTTGATGCCGAGCCCAACAAATGGCCGTATGGTCGCTTCTGGACGGAAGTGGTATTGCAGGCTGAGGATGGGCGGCAAATGTTTGGTAGAGCCAGCACGCTCACCATTGACGTTGATCTGGTGCTTGAAGGCGAGTCCGCCCAGCAGATCGATTGCCCAGTGCGGCGTCAAGTAGTAGCCAATATTGAAGGTCGGGCCGGTTTGACTATCCACCGTCACAGCAGCGGTGTTTTGGATAATACGGCCATTGTGGGATTGAGGATCAATCAATGAAATCCCCGCACGTAATTGCCATGGCGACAGGTCTGTGTCCGCGTGCACGGTGGCAGTAATCATCGACAGAGAGAGGCCGATGGCGATTAAAGGGGAATGGGTAAAGAATGGAAATGCATGTTTCAAGATAAAACTCCTTCTGGTTTTCAAGTCGGCTGTCATGCAGGTACTGCACCACTCGTACGTCAAGAAGGTGACCTAGCTTAACTATCCTTTGCAGAAAGTGTGCCAGGGTAAGATTTTATTAAAAACAAAGACTTATAATTTTTTTGCGTATGGATGACATGCTTTTTGAAAAGCAGCTTGCTGTCAGCGTGCCCTGACAAAGGCAGGCCGCATGCGGATTGAATAAGCGTTTAAGACTGAAACAGGCGTTGCCGACGTCGGCAAATGCTGGGAAGAAGGGCGGTAGATAGAGGGCGATGAAGCGGGTTGCCTTTAAGCAGGTAAATCTGGCAGTAAATGCCCTAACTTGTTGACCTTGGTTTGCAGGTACTTCAGATTGTCAGGCGTAGGCGGCGTGAGCAATGGCACTTGCTGCGCAACGCTGATGCCTAGCGATTGCAAGGCCGTGCGTTTTTCCAGGTTGTTGGAAAGTAGCTGGATCGTGTTGATCTCAAAATAGTGCAGCATCTCAGCGGCCGCTTCGTAGGTGCGGGCATCCACTGGCAGCCCGAGGGCAATATTAGCCTCTACGGTATCCAGGCCTTGGTCTTGCAGCGCATAGGCGCGCATTTTGTTATTGAGACCAATGCCGCGGCCTTCATGGTTTTTTAAATACAGGATCAGGCCTAGGCCGGTTTGCTGGATCAGGCGTTGCGCATGGTGCAATTGTTCGCCGCAATCACAGCGTGTTGAGCCAAACACATCGCCGGTTAAACATTCGGAATGCACTCTGACCAGCGGCGACTGCGCGCCTTGCAGGTTGCCACAGGCCAGCGCAACATGTTCGAGGCCATTGCGGCTATCGGTAAAGACATGGATATCAAACTCGCCAAACTGGGTAGGTAAGCGGGCGGTGGAGCTGTGAGATAAAAATTGCATGATGCGTTGGGCGTTGGAGATGTGTGCCAAACCAATATTGTAGCTGCAACCGGCTTTTTAAAGGGCGGGTTTTGAAATAATCCGTCGTCTGCGGCCATGCAGCCAGGTCATGGCCCAATTTAAGCTTGGTTTAAGATGAATGCTGTTAAACTTTTGGGCATAGTCTCTGTTGCAGGAGTTGGATAAGCATGGTTGGGATGCCCCGTCGCGCCAGGAGAGTACTTCTCGCGCTTTTGATCATGAGCACTACATTAGCCTGCTTGCCGCAGGCAGATTCAGGGGAAAGCCCTGCCAATGCCGGCCGCCTGTCTGCCAAAGGTGAAATTCTGAGTCTGGAAAAAATCTCTCAAAAAGCCAGAGCTTACAAACCCGGTGAAATTCTCGAGGTTGAGCTGGAGAAGAAACATGGCCGCTACGTGTATGAGATCGACATACTGGATGCGGGTAGCCAGGTGTGGGAGCTGAAACTGGATGCCAAGACCGGGCAGTTGCTGAAAATGGAGCAGGACGACTGATGCGGTTGCTGTTGGTAGAGGATGATGCCTTGTTGGGCGCGCAGCTGAAGCTGTCACTTGCACAGGCGGGCTACGCTTGCGATTGGTTGCAAGCGGGCGTTGAGGCTGCGATACAGGGTAGCCTGGAACCTTATGATCTGGCGATTCTGGATTTGGGCTTGCCGGACCGTCCGGGCCTGGATATTTTGGCCGAGTGGCGGCGCAAGGGGCTGGCGTTGCCGGTGATTGTCCTGACCGCGCGTAGCAGCTGGCAGGAAAAAGTCGAAGCCTTTCATGTGGGCGCCGATGACTATGTGACCAAGCCCTTTCACTTGCAGGAGCTAATTGCCAGATTGGCGGCCGTGCATAAACGCACGGTGGGGGTGGTCAGTGGTGAGTTGGTGGTGGACGATCTGCGTTTGGATGAGCAAACGCAAACGGTGTGGCAAGCGCAGCGCGCGCACGTGTTGACGGGCACCGAGTTCAGGCTGTTACGGTATTTGATGCTGCATCCCGGGCGTATTTTTTCTAAAACCGAGCTCACCGAACACGTGTACGCCTATGATGCAGACAAGGACAGTAATGTGATCGAAGTCTATGTGAACCGCTTGCGGCACAAGATCGGCGCTGAGCGTATCCAGACCCGGCGCGGTCAGGGCTATGTGTTGGTCGTGCAGGCAGCATGAAGTCCTTACGCACGCAATTGTCACTAGGGTTGACGCTCAGTCTGGTGGGGTTGCTGACGCTGCAATGGGCGGTGGTGACGTTTACCATAGACCACCTGATCCAGTCGCAGATGACGGCGCGCATGCAGCAGGAAGTAGAAGGGGTGCTCGCGGGTGTTACAGTGAATGCGCACGGGCAATTGGTCTTGGCCCCGCATGTGATGACGGCGGCATACCAGCGTCCTTTTTCCGGGCGTTATTTTATTGTGATGCTGGATCAGTCTAAAACCCAATCCCGCTCGTGGTGGGATGTGAACTTGCCGATGAGCGCGCTCAAGGTGGGTGAAGAGCGGGTCATGCACGTCACCGGCCCTGAGTCGCAGCCACTGTTGTTATTGGGGCATGGCTACCGCAAGCAGCAGCGAACCATCACGATTTATATCGCCGAAAGCCTGGTGGAATTGCAGCAAAGTTTGCGCATGTTTCATTGGTTGTATGGCGTGTTTTCCTTGCTGGGGTTGCTGGCACTGCTCGCCTTGCAGCGCTGGATTGTCGTGAATACGCTCCATCCCTTACAGCAGATCAAGGAAAGCCTGGCAAAAGTGGCCAGCGGCGAGTTGCAGCAGATGAATGCCAGCGGTCCGGCCGAAGTCATGCCGCTCATCAATGAGTTTAACCGTATCCTCAAAAGTGCCAGCCAGAAAACCCGGCGCTCGCGGCTGGCTATCGGCAATCTGGCCCATGGGCTTAAAACCCGTCTCGCCCAGCTGCAATTGTTGTCAGGGGACGCCTCACTAGAGAGTGATGCTCAGTTGCGGCACATGGTACAAAGCTGTGCCGATGAAATTTATCAGGATGTGGAGCGCGAGTTAAAACGGGCGCGCTTGATGGGCGATGCCTATACCAGCCAAACGACGGACCTGGAACTGGTGCTACCCACGCTGGTGGCGACCCTGCAAAAAATCTATAGCGAAAAGACCGTCGGATTTGCCTGGCAGCACGACGGTCAGCCGCGCGTGATGATAGATCGCGAAGACATGCTGGAACTACTCGGGAATGTGCTGGATAACGCATTTAAATGGTGCCGCAGCCAGGTTCAGTTAAATATCTCGGTGCAGGCGGAGATACACATCATTGTTGAAGACGATGGGCCCGGTAGCCAGGCTTCAGAACTGGCGGCCTTGCTGCAACGTGGCATGCGTATGGACGAATCCAAGCCGGGCAGCGGATTGGGTCTGGCCATCGTGCAGGATATTGTGCAGCATTATCAGGGCAGCATCGTACTCGACCATTCGCCACGGCTGGGCGGACTGCGGGTGACATTCACGCTCAGGCCCGGCGTGCAGGCCTGAGCGCTTGAGTCGACCCGTTAAAACCAGTCGCGGTTGAGGCTATTCACTTTGCCAGTCTTGGCATCCAGCGTGACTTCCCACTCTTTGCCCTTGGCATCGACGATTTCCACTTCGTAGTCCCAGCCGTCTCTAAATTTGCGGCGTTCCAGCTCGACTTCTTTCACCACGCCAGGTTTGGCTGCCAGGGCTTTGGTCTGTGCCTCCTGCTGAGAAATCAGGCCGAACGCTTTTACCATTTGTTCCATTTTCTGCATATCGTCTTCATCGTCGTCGTCAGCCCAAGCTGGCTGCAACAAGCTGCTGGCAATTAGCAGGCTACTCAATACATAAGGCAGTATTTTGTTCATTTGGGGCTCCTTGTTTCACAATGAACCGTCAAGATACCTGCGCAGCCTTAACTCAAGCTGAAAAGCCCTTTATTCAAGAAGTATTTTTTAATTCATATTTTTTTAATATTTGCAAGGCTGTTGTAAGGGATTGTGTGCAGAATGACACTTACAGAATCCGTTAAGCCTCATTTGTTAAGCAAGACGGCCCTCGTAACCACTTAAAGACAGGAGTTTCAAATGAATATTTCTAAATCATTGGTTGTTGTGGGTATGGCATTATTCACTGTTGCAGGAACTGCATTAGCGGATCAGAGCATCCCTGTTCAGCAACAAAACTTTGGTAAACGCCCATTAACAGTAAATGCGACTGCTGAAAAATCAGAACAGGCTTGGGAAGGCACCGGCTTGAAGGTAACTGATCCGGCACAAAGCGTTGCACAGCATCAGCGTCAATTATTAAATCTGCGCTTTGCCAGCAAACGCGCTTATCAATAAGGTTGCTTACTGATAGCCCGGCAATTGCAAATCAGGTTGATGTTGCTTGAGCTGGGTGAATAACCAACGCGTCTCCAGCAGAATCCAGACGCGCAACATGGCCTCCATGGGGTCAAAAGGTTTGGTTAAAAAATCTTTTGCCCCCAGGGCCAGCGCCCGTCTACGGGTAGCGATGGTCGCATCCGCAGTCAGTACCAGCACCGGCAAGTATTCATTATGGCCGACATGGTGCGAGAGCTGGTCGAGCACGGCAAACCCGTCCAGTACCGGCATCATCAAATCCAGCAAGATTAAATCAGGTTGAAAGGCGTTGACCAGATCCATGGTCTTGGTTGGGTCTGTGGTGCTGATCACCTGCTCAAACCCTTCTTTGGTCAGCAGTTCTTCGAGTAAGCGCAAGTTGGCTTCAGCATCATCAATAATCAGAATTTTGGACGCACGCAGTTGTTCTATGTTCATGAGGCAGACTCTGGTAATAATTTAAGCAATAGCTGGTTGAAACTGGCTACATTTAATGGCTTGGTAAAATAATGTGTAATGCCCAGCTGACTCAGGCGCTCCCTGGTTTCCGGCAAGGCATCCGCACTTAACACGACGATGGGCATGGACTGCAAGGACTGCCGCTCGGCCTGTATGTGCTGAATCAGTCTCTCCCCCGAACCGTCTGGCAAATTGAGATCCAGCAATAGCAAATCTGGCTGCATATCCCTTAACCAAACCATGCTTTCCTGCAGGTTGGCAGCCAGATGCAGCTTGAGGTGACGATGCTTGCTTACAATCGCTTCAATCAGGGCCTGGTTACTCGGGTTGTCTTCCACGTACAAAATAGGCCGTTTGCCGGTGGAAGGGGTGGTGACCGGCTGCACAGGCGCGCCTGGCTCCACTGGCGCAGACACATGCATGGGCTGGGGGTGTGCATTAGGCTGTGCCGGCAGGCTGATCCAGAATAGGCTTTTATCTTCAGCGACCCCGATTTGCCCGCCCATGGCGTCCATCAGTTGTTTACTGAGCACCAGCCCCAAGCCGGTGCCTTCCGTCACGGTACGTTCGGCGCCGAGGCGGTCAAATGGCGTAAACAGCCGGGAGCGCATCGCGAGCGGAATGCCTTTGCCCGCATCCTCGACCTCTACGCGTACCTGACCATGCTGGGGATAGGCCCTGAGCTTGACCACACTGTTTTCGGGGCCATATTTCAAGGCATTCGACAGCAGGTTAAGTACCACTTGCATCAGCCGCTGACGGTCTGCCTGTACGGCCAGGTCTGCTGCAAACTCGGTTTGGATCGTCATATCACGCACCTTTTCCAAGGGCTTGAGGTAGTGGTAAGCCTCTTCTAGCAGTCCACTCACTGAGACGTGTTCCAGTGCCATGTCAATATCGCCACTTTCAATCCGCGAGATGTCCAGCACCTCGTTAATCAGCTTTAACAGATGCTGGCCCGCATTGTGAATCAAGGTTGCGCTGTCTTTTTGCCGCCCCTCGGGCAAGTCATTTTCCAGGATCTGGGCAAAGCCTAAAATGGCATTGAGTGGCGTACGCAACTCATGACTGGTGCGCGACAAGAAATTACTTTTTGCGGCACTGGCTTCTTCGGCTTCTACCCTTGCCAAATGTGCCTCCTGTGCACTTTTGGTCAGCAATTGTGAGGCATGCTCCAGCTCACTGGTCAGCTCACCGAGTTCGTCGCGGCTAATGCTGGGCAATGCCAGCGGTTCGCCTTTGACCAGATGGGTGGCACTGTCACGGATGGTCCGCACCCTTGCGACGATGGTCTGGCTGAAAAGCCAGACACCAATCAGGGAGCCTGCTACCCCGGCGATGACCGCCATCAGCGTAATGCGCAAATTGCGTTTGCGCTCAAAAATCACTTCTTTCTTGTCTTGCTCGACGATGGCTGATTCGCGCGCGCTCATCTGATTCAAATGGTTGCGCAATTGATTCAAGGCTTTGCCTTGTGAGGAAAACTTTGTAATCAGCGCTTGGTCGGCTTCCTGTGCTCGGTGACTGGCCATTACGGCCAAGTCTTCCAGGTTTTGGGCGACCAGCGGATGAATGACATCGAGCAGGTGTTGTTGCGAGGCATCGTCCAGATTGGTTTCGAGTGAGTGCAGCAAATGCGGCATACTTTGCTTGGCACTTTCGTAGCCAGTCAGAAATTGCCGATTACCCGTGAGTAAAAAGTCTCTTACGCCAGTGGAGGCTTCCAGCAACAAGGTTTGCAGGGTCTGGATATCCTGCTGGATTTGCAAGGCATTCTGCACCCGTCTTTCGAGCAGGGCTGCTTGCTGTTCACTCTCGAAAATCAGCGCCAGTGACGCCAGTAAGACTGTGAGCGGCAAGGCATTGAGCACGATCCCCTTGGTGGTGAGCGATAAATCCTGCCACAGCCGGTTCATGCGGTTGCTGAATTGGTGTAGGCCTGCCACGATCCACTGCATGCTTATAGCCCGTCGCTGCTAAAACCGGCTTCAACTGCCTTGACTGCCGCTTGTGTGCGGTCCCGCAAGTCCAGTTTGCTTAAAATACGTTCTACATGAATCTTGATCGTGCCCGGTGAAATGCCCAGCTTTTGCGCCAGGATGGCATTGCTGGCGCCAGAGGGTAACAA
Source organism: Methylophilus sp. DMC16 (assembly GCF_056314045.1). Classification (NCBI taxonomy): domain Bacteria; kingdom Pseudomonadati; phylum Pseudomonadota; class Betaproteobacteria; order Nitrosomonadales; family Methylophilaceae; genus Methylophilus; species Methylophilus sp. DMC16. The sequence goes on along the minus strand of NZ_JBQUZC010000001.1, from coordinate 1,242,219 downwards.
GGCAAAGACCTCGCGTTCGCGCGGGGTCAGTTTTTGCAGCACGCTGTCATCAATGCCAGTGGCAGTGCGGGTGGATTGTTGCAGGGCAAATCCAATCAATCCGCACAGGCTATGCAATAGCTGCAGATTGGCGGGGCTAAGTGGATTGCTGGTCATGAGTGCCAGCAGGCCAACCGCCCGCTGCTGGACGGCAATCGGCAGATGATAGCAATGCAAGGTGGGTGCTGTGCCTACGGGCGGTTGCAGCGTCCATAAGCTGGCGACATATTGAGTATGCACTTCAAACGTGATGGGTTCCTTGAGCCATAGCGCCAGCGCACCCAGCATGGGGATACGCGCGCCCACCGGATAGGTATTGCCTCTTTGTGCCAGAATTTTGAGCGCCCCGGCATGTTGCTGGCTAATCAGGGCATGCGGCGCACCAAATTGTCCGCTTAATTCATCCAGTACCCATTGCAGCAGGCTCTCTGACCAGCCATGACTGAATAATTGCTGCCCGAGCTTTTCAAACAGGCGCTCATGCGCGATTTGCACCTGATTTTGTTTGAGGGCGTTGCGCAGGGCAAATGCACTTTCCGTGGCAGGCGCGTTTGCAGTATGAGGTATGAGGGAGTGAGCACTGTCGTTAGGCATATGCCATTTAGTATATACCGAACTCCGTATATTGGTTGATTTTTTATTGTCAGGACCCGTGCACAATGCTCGATCTGGTTATCAGACAACGCATTGTGGTGCAGGGGATACCCGGCGTCATTGAGATGAATCAGTGACACGAAAAGGATAAACAATGAAAAAATTATGGTTGGCAGTCATCGCTGCATTTGGTTTAATGGGTTCAGTCTATGCGGATGATGTTGATCAGGCGCAAGCGGTCAAGCAACAGCATCATCACAACTTTTTGAGCAAACGGCCTTATGCAAAAGTGCCATTTGCCAAACAGGATGCCGATGGCAAATGGATTGGCGCAGGCATCGTGACTGACAAGCCTGAGAAGGGCTTTGACAAGCACCAGCAAATGCAACTGCATTTTATCGGCAGGCGTCCTTACACTGCGCCCATGGCTGACTAAGGCGGCACTGAACAAGATCGGGTGGGAACAGGTCAGCGATGGCCGTATTCCCTCCGTTGCACACTGGTGATCGCACATCCCGCATACAGGCGGGGCTAGTATTTGAAAAAATGATGATAAAAACGAATAAATTAAAAGAGGACTGATACACCATGTCAACCGATACTCAACGGTCAGGGCCGTTGTCATTGTTAGCGCATTTGAACCGCGACCTACCGGCTTCGATTGTCGTCTTTTTTGTCGCCTTGCCCCTGTGCCTGGGTATTGCACTGGCTTCTGGCGCTCCTTTGTTTTCCGGCGTGATTGCCGGCATTATCGGTGGCATTGTGGTTGGCCTCGCCAGTGGTTCGCAACTGGGGGTGAGTGGACCCGCGGCCGGCCTGGCGGTGATTGTGCTGGCCGCCATCAGCAACCTGGGTTCTTATGAGGCATTTCTCGCTGCGGTCGTACTGGCCGGGGTGTTCCAGTTTTTGCTGGGCCAGTTTAAAGCCGGCTTCATTGCTTATTTTGTGCCATCTTCGGTGATTAAAGGCATGCTGACCGGCATCGGCCTGTTGATTATCCTCAAGCAGATTCCGCATGCCTTTGGCTATGATGCGGATTTTGAAGGTGACGAAGCCTTTGAGGAGGCAGGGGGTCACAACACATTTAGTGATATTTTGCAGGCCTGGGATTTATTGACGCCAGGCGCCATCCTGATTGCCGCTGTTTCCTTTGCCATCCTGATTTTTTGGGATGTCTATTTGAGTAAAAAGCATCGTGTGTTTCAAGTGCTGCAAGGGCCGATTGTGGTGGTGTTCACCGGTATCGCGCTCAACTGGGCGTTTATGCATGAATGGCTGGACTTCAAACTGGCGGCTGACCAGATTGTGAGCTTGCCCGTTGCCAGCAGTCTCGGCGACTTCGCCAGTTTTTTCACCCACCCGGATTTTAGTCAGATGGCTCAGCCTTTGGTGATCAAAACCGCATTGGTGATGGCGATTGTGGCCAGCCTGGAAACCCTGCTGTGTGTGGAGGCGACGGATAAACTAGACCCGCACAAGCGTGTGACACCGACTAACCGTGAGCTCAAGGCGCAGGGGTTAGGCAATGTTTTGTCTGGCCTGATTGGCGGTTTACCCATCACACAGGTGATCGTGCGTAGCAGTGCAAACATTACCTTTGGTGCACACACAAAAATGTCAGCGATACTGCATGGTTTTTGGTTACTGTTGAGTGCCATCACCATCGCCAGCCTGTTGAATATGATTCCGCTGGCCAGCCTGGCAACCATTCTGATTATGGTCGGCTATAAGCTGGCCAAACCCAGCCTGTTCAAGCAGATGTATGCCTTGGGTTGGGAACAGTTTGTGCCGTTTGTGGTAACGATTGCCGCGATTGTGTTGACTGACTTGCTGACCGGCATCGGCTTGGGCCTGGTGGTGGCTATTTTCTTCACCTTGCACCATAGCTATCGTAATTCGCATTACATCAAGCAAACGCGCTCGAACGAAGAGGGCCGCGAAGTGTATCATCTCGTTTTGGCCGAAGAAGTATCGTTTTTTAATAAAGCGAGCATCCTCGAAGTCTTGGCATCCATCCCGCGCAATAGCAAGGTGGTGATTGATTGCACCAATAGCAAATCCATCGCCTATGATGTGGTGGAGTTTATTCAAGACTACCAGCAACAGGCCAAACTGAAAAATATTGCGGTTGAAACCATCCAGTTTAACCCGCCCAAATTTATGCTTGGCCATTAAGATTTTGGCTGATCAATAATAAAAAACTGATTATTAAGGATAGATTGATATGTACAAACATCCCTTGCTCGACCGTGACAAAATGACCCCGCGTGAAGCGCTGGAGATTCTGGTCGAAGGCAACCACCGTTTTACCAGTGATCTCGAGCAGGACAAGGACTTCAAAAGCCTGATTCAAATCACCAAAGATAAGCAACACCCGTTTGCTTCATTCCTCAGTTGCAGTGACTCCCGAGCACCGGTGGAGTTGTTGTTTGATCAGGCGCTGGGCGATGTGTTCAGTGTGCGTCTGGCAGGCAATATTGCCTCGGATAAAGCGATTGGCAGTCTTGAATTCGCCAGTAAATACCTGGGCAGCAAACTGATTGTGGTCATGGGCCATAGCTCTTGCGGCGCAGTCAAAGCAGCTTGTGACGATTTCAAAGACGGGCATATTGGTGAGATTATCAATCTGATCAAACCCTCTATCCGTCACGAAAAAACAGTCTCAGATCCGGCGCAGCGTAATTCCAAGAATGGCGACTTCGTGGAAAAGATTTGTGCACTCAATGTGAAATATCAAATCGATACCATCATCCGCTGCAGTGATATTGTCGATGACATGCTGCAAAGCAAACAAATTGGTATTGTTGGCGCGGTTTATGATATCTCGAATGGTAAAGTGGACTTTCTCGAAGAGACGTATATTGGCTAGTGGCTGGTCTGGTACAAATAAAAAGCCGATGCATGCATCGGTTTTTTTTGTGGGAGCGCAGGAGTCAGGCGCCTAGTGGTTACCCTCTTTGGCCAGATTGATGCTGTATTTCGGAATCTCAACCGTGACATCCTGATCCTGCAACACGGCCTGGCAGGACAAGCGTGAATGCGGTTGCAGGCCCCAGGCACGGTCCAGCATGTCTTCTTCATCTTCTTCGATCTCGTTCAGGCTGTTAAAGCCTGCACGCACAATGACATGGCAGGTGGTACAGGCGCACACGCCGCCACAGGCATTATCAATGTCTATGTCGTGCTTCAACAAGGCGTCGCAAATCGAAGTCCCTGAGGCTGCTTCAATCACGGTGCCTTCCGGGCACAGTTCAGCGTGGGGGAGGATGGTAATTTTAGGCATATCAGAGTTCCAGTGAATCCAGGTTTTTACCGGCCAGCGCTTTTTTGACAGACGCATCCATGCGTCTGGCGGCAAAGGTTTCGGTGGCATGGTTGAGGGTTTCGGTCGCTTGTTTGATGGCTTGGCTATCGTGTTCATTACACAGGGCACGTAACGCCTGGATAGACGCTTCTATCTGCGCACGCTCCGCCGCATCGAGCAAGGTATCGCCACTCTCTGCGAGGGCGGCTTCAATCGCTTCAATCAGGCGCTGGGCATCGACTATCGCTTCACGCAGCATGCGCGCCTGTTTGTCTGCTTCGGCGGCGCCAAACGAGTCTTTGAGCATACTGGTGATTTGTTCTTCGTTGAGGCCATAAGACGGCTTGACGGTGACATTGGACTCGACGCCACTGGTCTGTTCGCGCGCGGAGACCGAGAGCAGGCCATCGGCATCAATCTGAAAGGTGACGCGGATACGGGCAGCACCGGCCGCCATGGGCGGAATGCCACGCAGTTCAAAGCGTGCCAGTGAACGGCAGTCGCTGACCAGCTCGCGCTCGCCTTGTACCACATGGATCGCCATTGCCGTTTGGCCGTCTTTATAGGTGGTGAAATCCTGGGCACGTGCAATCGGCAAGGTCGAGTTGCGCGGAATGACTTTTTCAACCAGCCCACCCATGGTTTCCAGTCCTAAGGACAGCGGCGTCACATCCAGCAGCAATAAATCATCGCCACTACGGTTGCCAGCGAGAATGTTGGCCTGAATGGCAGCCCCCAGGGCGACCACTTTGTCCGGATCCAGATTGGTTAACGGTTCTTGCTGAAAAAAGGCTTGTACGGCATGACGGATATGCGGCATGCGTGTCGCGCCGCCAACCAGTACCACGCCCTTGATTTCATCGATGGCCAGGCCAGCATCGCGCATGGCTTTGCGGGTAGGGCTCAGGGTTTTATTGACCAGATGTTCGGTCAGAGCAACAAACTGGCTCACGCTCAGTGTTTCATCCACCAATGCACCATTACTGAGTTTGCAGACAATATTGGCTTCATGGTTATCGGTCAGCCATTCTTTCGCCTGGCGCGCTTTGGTCAGCAACAAGCGCGTGTCTTCTTCGGTTAACGGTTTGAAGTCTGCCGTTTTGCTACGCACCTGATCGAGCACCCAGCAATAAATTCGGTGGTCAAAATCATCGCCGCCCAGGGCAGAGTCGCCATTGGTTGACAGGACTTCAAACACCCCTTTGCTCAAGCGCAGGATGGAAATATCAAATGTACCGCCGCCCAGGTCATAAATGACATAGACGCCTTCTGCAGCGTTATCCAGGCCGTAGGCAACGGCGGCGGCCGTCGGTTCATTGAGCAGGCGCAAGACATGCAAGCCTGCCAGTCGGGCCGCGTCTTTGGTCGCCTGGCGTTGCGCATCATCAAAATAGGCGGGCACGGTAATGACTGCACCGGTGAGTTCACCGCCCAGCGCCTTTTCAGCGCGTACTTTCAGTGTCTTTAAAATCTCGGCAGAAATCTCAATCGGGCTTTTGAGACCGGCACGGGTTTTCAGCTCCAGTATGCCGTGTGAGCTGTCGTTCTCGACAAAATGGTAGGGGATATGCGCGCGGTCGGTGATGTCGTGCAAGGCCCGGCCCATAAACCGTTTGACCGAAACAATGGTATTCACCGGGTCCTGGCTTTGTGCCGCTTGCGCCTCATGGCCGACGACGACAGCCTCTTCGAGGTAACGTACCACAGAAGGTAACAAGGCATGCCCGTGTTCATCGTGCAACACGGTGCTCATGCCGCTACGCACGGTCGCCACCAGCGAGTTGGTTGTGCCCAGGTCTATGCCCACCGCCAGTTTGTGCTGGTGTGGGGCTGGGGAAAAACCTGGTTCTGAAATCTGTAATAGGGCCATGAAATTCTAATCTTCCAACTGGGCGATGATCTGGTGGATATCCTCAGTCACTTTGTCAATAAAACGCATTTTACGCACGGTCATCGCCGCCGCTTGCGGGGCGTCAGCCAGTTCGGCTTTCACCTGTTGCTGCAAGTCTTTGGCCGCCAGACGCATTTGTGACAGCAAGCGTTCCAGTGCTGGAATGTCTTTGCCAAACTTGGCGTCTTCCATCGCCTCGCGCCATTCCATTTGCGACATCAGAAAATCCGCTGGCATGGCGGTATTCTGTTCCTCATCGGTAGCAATGCCCTGCAGTTGCAGCAGATAACGGGCACGGGCGGTCGGCTGCTTCAAGGTTTGATAGGCCTCGTTGGCCAAGGTGGCCATCTGCATGGATTGCATACGTTCAGCAGGGGAGGCGTTCACAAACTTGTCAGGATGCACTTCAGCTTGCAGTTTGCGGTAGTGCGCATCGAGTGTGGCCAGATCAATTTCAAATTGGGCTGGCAGCTGAAACAGCGAGAAATGGTTTTGCATAAAGTCATCAGCCGCAGAAAACGAAGGTTATCTGCGGCAACAATTAAACCGTAAAAGACTCACCACAACCACATTCGTCCTTGACGTTGGGGTTGTTGAACTTAAAGCCTTCATTGAGGCCTTCTTTGGCAAAGTCGAGCTCGGTGCCATCGATGTAGACCAGACTCTTAGGGTCTACAATCACTTTAATGCCATGGCTTTCAAACGTCGTATCCTCTGGCTGCAGATCATCCACAAACTCCAGCGTGTAAGCCATGCCCGAGCACCCTGTGGTTTTGACACCGAGGCGCAAGCCTATGCCTTTGCCACGGTTCGCCAGAAACTTTTCAACACGTTGGGCCGCGGCTTCTGTCAGGGTAATCGCCATATTACGCGCCTTGCTTGGATTTCAAATCGGCAATCGCGGATTTGATCGCATCTTCGGCCAGCACTGAGCAGTGAATTTTCACTGGCGGTAACGCCAACTCTTCCGCAATCGCAGAGTTCTTGATCTCTTGCGCCTGATCCAGAGTTTTGCCCTTGAGCCATTCTGTCACCAGTGAGCTCGAGGCAATGGCAGAGCCACAGCCATAGGTCTTGAATTTGGCGTCTTCAATCACGCCCGCATCATTGACCTTGATCTGCAATTTCATCACGTCGCCGCAAGCGGGCGCACCGACCATACCGGTGCCGACATTCGGGTCGTTTTTGTCCATAGAACCCACATTACGTGGATTTTCGTAGTGGTCTAATACTTTATCTGAGTAAGCCATATGATTGCTCCTATCAATTAAAACGTCACATAAAGATTATGTTCATGTTTTAATTTAAAAAATAATTCTTTAATGAATAAAAAATGCAGATTTCATTGTCTGGCAAGGCGGAGGCATGCGCCGTTTAGTCTAATCTAAACAAGCATGTCGACAACGCCGCCAGGCGATGAAAGATCACATTAATGCTCTGCCCATTCAACTTTTGACAAATCAATCCCATCCTTGAACATCTCCCATAATGGGGACAGTTCACGCAGTTTTCCAATCTTGCTCTTCAACAAATCTATCGTGTAATCCACATCAGCCTCGGTGGTAAAGCGGCCAATGCTGAAACGGATGGAGCTGTGAGCCAACTCGTCAGAGCGGCCCAAAGCGCGCAAGACATAGCTTGGTTCCAGGCTGGCCGAGGTACAGGCAGAGCCGGAGGAGACGGCGATATCCTTGATTGCCATAATCAGCGATTCACCTTCTACAAAGTTGAAGCTCACATTCAGATTGTGGGGGACGCGGTGATCAAGATCCCCATTGACGTAAGTCTCTTCAATTTGCAGCAAACCATTGAGTAGGCGGTCACGCAACATACGGATACGTTCGTTCTCGCTGGCCATTTCTTCACGGGCAATGCGGAAAGCTTCTCCCATGCCGACAATCTGGTGGGTGGCCAGCGTCCCGGAACGCATGCCACGTTCGTGACCGCCGCCATGCATCTGCGCTTCAATGCGGATGCGTGGTTTACGGCGGACATACAAGGCACCAATCCCTTTAGGGCCATAGGTTTTGTGCGCAGAAAAGCTCATCAAATCCACAGGCAGTTTTTCTAGGTCTATCGTTACTTTACCGGTGGCTTGTGCGGCATCCACATGAAAAATCACGTTGTTTGCACGGCAGACATTGCCCAGCGCTTCGATATCCTGAATCACGCCGATTTCGTTATTCACCAGCATGATGGACGCCAGCACGGTGTCAGGGCGAATGGCTGCCTTGAATTTTTCCAGTGAAATCAGGCCGTCGGCTTCTGGTTGCAAATACGTGGCTTCATAGCCCTCGCGCTCCAGTTCACGCACGGTGTCCAGCACCGCTTTGTGCTCGGTGGCCGCGGTAATGATGTGTTTGCCTTTGCTGGCAGCATAAAAATGCGCAGCGCCTTTAATCGCCAGGTTGTTGGACTCGGTCGCACCTGAAGTCCAGACGATTTCGCGTGGATCCGCATTCACCAGTTTGGCAACTTCTTCACGTGCATGCTCAACCGCCTGCTCGGCTGTCCAGCCGTAAGGATGGCTACGCGAGGCCGGGTTACCAAAATCCTCGGTCAGGTAAGGGATCATCTTTTGTGCAACACGAGGATCCACAGGGGTGGTCGCAGAATAATCCAGATAGATCGGCTTTCTTTCAGACATATTTCAATGCTCTTTCCATAAAATACTTATGCCGCGATGGCACTTAACCCTTTGAGACGTTGCACTTCTTTCTGCAACGCGGCTAAAAATTCGCTGATTTCTTCGGCGGTATTACTGTCGCTCACACTCACGCGTACCGCACCGCGCGCAAGGTCAGGTTCTATCCCCATGGCCAGCAGGACATGACTGGGCTCAGTACTGTCACTGGAGCAGGCGGAGCCGCTGGCGACAGCAAATCCAGCTTTATCCAGCGCGGTGACCAAGGTCTCACCCTCAATATTGGGGATGGCAAAAAAACTCGTATTGGGCAGGCGTGGTACATTCTCCGCAAAGATCACCGCACCCAGACGCTGCAATCCGGCTTCAAGCTGAGACCGCAAGGCGTGGGTCGCCTGGCTGCGGCTTTGCAGCGTTTGCATGGCAAGCTGGCAGGCACGGGCAAAGCCTACAATACCGGCGACATTCTCGGTGCCGCTACGCAAGCCTTTTTCTTGTCCCCCGCCGTGTAGCAAGGGCGCAATATCCACCCGTTTGTCCAGAATCAGCGCACCAACGCCAACCGGACCACCAATTTTATGGCTGGAAAACGTCATCGCATGCACGCCCAAAGACGTAAAATCGACAGGCACCTTACCAAACGCTTGTACGGCATCGCTATGGATCAGCGCGCCACGGGCTTTTGCCAGTGTTGCCAATTCAGCGACCGGCTGTAAGGCACCTGTTTCGTTATTTGCCAACATGCAAGATACCAAGCCTGTGCGTGTGTTCAGCGCTTGTTCGGCTTGCTGCAGGTCCAGCATGCCTTCGGCCGTGACCGGTAGCGTTGCCACTTTCCAGTCATGCCAAGCCAGCGACTGCGCAGGTCTGGTGACACAGGGATGTTCAATGGCACTGATCAATAATTGCGTGGCACTCAAGTTGGCCGCCATGCCTTTAATGGCAAAATTATTGGCTTCGGTACCACCGGAGGTAAAGACCACTTGCGACGGTTGCACACCCACACATTCTGCAATCTGTGCTCTGGCCAGTTCCATGGCATCGCGCGCATTGCGCCCAAACACATGGCGACTGGTCGGATTGCCACACGCTTGCCCCAGCCACGGCAACATGGCGTCCAGCACTTGCGGTTTCAGTGCGGTGGTGCTGTTGTGGTCAAAGAATACGGTGGTCATGGACTTGGTGTGCCTTGATGCCCGGCCTTAAGCCGCAATGCTGGCTTCAGAGCCACATTTTCGCGGGGCAAAGATCACCTGGCCGGTAGATTTGTTGCGTTGCATGTCTACCATGTCGGCCAGAGTGACGCCTGACAGGTAGTCCAGAATTTTGCTGTTTAAAGAAGCCCATAGCTCATGGGTCATGCAGCGGCCTTCTTCATGGCAATTCTCGTTGCCACCACATTGGGTCGCGTCAATTTGCTCATCTACGGCAGTGATAATGTCAGAGACGGAAATCTCATGATGCGCTTTGGCAATACGGTAACCGCCGCCGGGACCGCGCACGCTGGAAACCAAACCTTGTTTGCGCAAGCGACTAAATAACTGTTCAAGATAAGATAATGAAATGCTTTGGCGCTCACTGATGCCGGCCAATGTCACTGGTTTATCCGCTTCATAGAGCGCGATATCCAACATGGCGGTAACGGCAAAACGACCTTTGGTAGTTAATCGCATCTTGAGATGACCTTTAAAAACAGTATTGAATTATAGAATAACCTACTGTTTTAGTCAATTATTATGCTGTAAAAGTTCAGTCTGTTTTTATCCATCTAATCAAGGCCTCAATGCGGGCCCGAGGTTAGGCTGGAAAGGCCTGTTCGCTGCCTTTATTCCGGCTTTTTGGCAAACGCCTCACCGACATTGCTGTCGTTTTCCACATCATTGAGCCTGGCGACTTGCGCCTTCAGCTCGGCAATTTCTGCTTCTTGCTTGTGTGCATGATCGAGCAAGCCGTTGATCGCCTTGATCATCGGGTCATTTTCATCATTGCCCACCGCATAGGCGTTGAACCCCATTTTCTGTGCGACATCATGGCGTTGCTTGGCTTTTTCCTCCTCGAGGATACGTGCCGGAATCCCTACCGCAGTGGCGTTTTCAGGGACGTCTTTGACCACCACGGCATTGGAGCCGATTTTGGCGTTCTTGCCGACGGTGATGGGCCCCAACACTTTAGCCCCTGCGCCTATCACAACGCCAGATTCCAGTGTTGGATGACGTTTGCCCTTGTTCCAGCTGGTGCCGCCCAAGGTGACGCCATGGTAGAGCGTGCAGTCATCGCCAATAATCGCTGTTTCGCCAATCACCACGCCCATGCCATGATCAATAAACACGCGCCGACCAATGGTGGCACCGGGATGAATCTCGATGCCAGTCAGCCAGCGGCCAAGATGCGACAACGCGCGTCCCAGCCAATAGAGCCGGTGACTCCATAACCAGTGACTGAAACGATGCAAAATCAGCGCGTGGACGCCAGGGTAGGTGGTCAGAATCTCGAAATGTGTCCGTGCGGCCGGGTCACGGTCAAACACAATCGAAATATCTTCTTTAAGATGTTTGAACATGCGCGCATTATGCCACAAGTCTTGGCTTAGGCTTGCCGGGTTATTGCTTGGGAGGGATGGTTAGCCACAGCGGGCGAAGAGATCGCAGAGGAAACCCATGAAACACACGTTTTTGTCTCTCTTTGCCTGGTGTGGGCGTTGTGGCTAAAAAAGGGAAAGCCGTTAAAATAGCGAGCGTGTTTATTAGAAATTCGTGTTGAATGTCAGATCATTGCCAATCCTGTGGCGCCTGCTGTGCCAGTTTCCGCGTCTCGTTTTACTGGGCTGAGACTGACGCGCATCCACTGGGGACGGTGCCGGCCGCCATGACGAAAAAAGTCAATGAGACCTATGTTTGCATGCAGGGCACCGAGATCAAGCCGGTTCGTTGTGTCGCGTTACAAGGGCAGGTCGGGCAGTCAGTCGGGTGCAGTATTTATGCCTTGCGCTCGAGCACCTGCCGCGAGTTTGAAGCAGGCTCGGTCGTTTGCAATGAGGCGCGGGCGAAGATCGGGTTGGCGGCGATTTGACGGCGCATGGGGGAGAAGTATTCACCGCCGATAAACGCAATCGGCGTTTTGCCTGGTTATCTGTGGCTCTGTTTGTCCCTATGGGGTGAACGCAGTCACTAATACTTGCTGTGTTTTTTTGGATTGACCGTGAGCGTCAAAATCCCGCGCAACAGGTTCACCTCCTCTTTTTCTAGCCGGGTACGGCCATACAGGCGGCGCAAGCGCTCAAACAGTTTTTTCGGTGCACGTGGATTGATATAGCCGATATGCTCCAGGACTTCGCGCATATGCTCATAAAAGCGCTCCAGGTCTTCCTGGGTCGCCAGCTCCACCGGTTTCTCCTGGTAATGCAGTTCACCGGTCGTCACGGCCATGCGGGTTTCATAACACATTACCTGCACGGCTTGCGCCAGGTTGAGTGAGGTGTATTCCGGATTGGCCGGAATCGTCGCCAGTACATGGCAGCGGTCCGCTTCGGCGTTGCTGAGTCCGCTCATTTCGGTGCCAAACACCAGCGCGACCTCGCTATGGCTTGCGACAGCTTTGACTTCCTGTGCTGCTTCACGCACGGTCATCACTTGTTGCGACAACGAGCGCTCTTTGCCGCTGACGCCAATCACAAACTGGCAATCAGCCAGCGCTTCTTCCAGGGTTTGTGTGACCACGGCGTGGTCCAGCACGTCGCCTGCATTCACGGCCAGTGACTTGGCTTCGCCATCGGGAAAGTGCTTGGGACGAACCAAATATAGCCGGTTCAGGCCCATGGTTTTCATGGCGCGCGCGGTCGAACCGATATTGCCAGGATGGCTGGTTTGACACAACACGACGCGGATATTGTTAAAAATGGGGGATTCAGAGTTAGAAGACATGCGTATATTTGGTCGTTGTGTTTGTGACACAGCGCTTAAAAAGCTAAAATAGCATTTTATCAGTGTAATCAAGAATCCCACAGCATGCATCCAACCCTGAATGTCGCCATCCGCGCCGCGCGTGAAGCTGGCAAAATCATTAACCGTGCCGCCATGGATATTGGCGCCCTCAAGATCGAGCAGAAAGACACTAACGATTTCGTCAGTGAAGTGGACCGGGGTGCCGAGCAAGCCATTATTGCCGTGCTCAAGGACGCGTATCCCACCCATGGCTTTTATGGGGAAGAGAGCGGTAAATCCAACAGCGAGTCCGATAGCATCTGGATCATTGACCCGCTGGATGGCACCACTAACTTTTTGCATAACTTTCCGGCATATTGCATCTCGATTGCCTTGCAAGAAAAAGGCGTGCTGACGCAAGCCGTCATTTACGACCCTGTTCGTAACGACCTTTTTACCGCCACCAAGGGCAGTGGCGCCTTCCTGAATAACCGCCGTATCCGCGTCACTCAGCGCGCAAAACTGCAAGAAGCCTTGCTCTCTACCGGCTTCCCATTCAAAGATTTTAGTTACTTTGAAACTTACATCAATATTTTCCGCGACATGGCCAAAAAAACCTCTGGCTTGCGCCGCCCTGGTTCGGCTGCGCTCGACCTGGCTTACGTTGCTGCGGGTTACAGTGATGGTTTCTTCGAGATTAATCTCTCCCCCTGGGATATTGCTGCCGGCGCTTTATTAGTGCAGGAAGCTGGCGGGATCGTCGGCGACTTTGAGGGCAACGAGAGCTGGTTGCGTACCGGTAATATTGTTGCTGCTAATCCTAAGGTATTTAGCCAAATGTTGCAGGTGATTGCACCGCATTTAACCGAGCGGATTAAAACGCCGACTTTGTAATTTTGTATTGCGTTCAGGCTTGTTACAAACCCGGAGTTCAATCCGGGTTTGTTTTTTTCTGGCACGACAACCTGCATCAAGGTTGTTCTCCTCACTTGAGAGAATGACTTTTTTATAGATCTATTGGTCACGGTTGTATTCGTCATGCCGCTGGCCGGACACATGATCATCCTGCATCCTTTTGTTGTAAGATGCCAAGGCTAAACACACTTATTCACTCAACCCATACTCGCACTGATTTATTCGCATGTCCTTCGAAAACCACACCCCCATGATGCGTCAATACCTGACGCTTAAAGCACAGTATCCCGATATGCTGCTGTTTTACCGCATGGGTGACTTTTACGAACTGTTTTTTGAGGATGCAGAAAAGGCAGCCCGTTTGTTGGGGATTACCTTAACTCGCCGCGGTGCCAGCAATGGAGAGCCGATCAAAATGGCAGGCTTGCCTTACCATGCGGCCGAGCAGTATCTGGCCAAGCTGGCAAAAATGGGCGAGGCAGTGGCTATTTGCGAGCAGGTGGGCGATCCGGCGACCTCAAAAGGACCGGTGGCGCGCGAAGTGACGCGCATCCTGACGCCGGGCACACTGACGGATGCGGCCTTGCTGGATGAAACCCGCGATAACACTTTGCTCTGCGTAGCCAGGGGCGAGGGTGTATTGGGGTTAGCACGGCTCAATCTGGCCTCAGGCGAGTTTGTTTTGACTGAAATTGCACCAGGACACTTGCCGCAGGAGCTGGAGCGCATCCATCCGGCGGAGCTGGTCATGGCTGAAGATCATAATACTGAGGCCTTGCAGCATGCACGTTGCGCCAAAAAACGGCTGGCCCCCTGGCAATTTGACCTGGAAACGGCCAACCGCAGTTTGACCCAGCAATTCAATACGCATGACCTGGCCGGGTTTGGCTGTGGCGAGATGCCCGCGGCCGTGACGGCGGCGGGGGCCTTGCTGGAGTATGTGAAACATACGCAGCGCACGGCCTTGCCGCATATTGTCGGCTTGCGTGTCGAGCAGAGCCATCATTACCTGCAACTCGATGCGGCCACCCGGCGCAATCTGGAAATCGATACCACCATACGCGGTGAGACTTCTCCCACTTTGTATTCGTTGCTGAACTCGACGCAAACCGCCATGGGTGCGCGTTTGTTGCGGCATTGGTTGCATCATCCTTTGCGTAACCAGCAGACCATACAGCAGCGGCATCTGGCAGTCGCCGAGTTATTTGAACAGTTTTTAGATCAAGCCTTGCAGCAGGCTTTGCATCACGTCGGTGATATTGAGCGCATGACTGCACGCGTGGCGCTCAAGTCGGCCAGACCACGCGATTTGTCTGGTCTGCGCGATAGCTTGTTGCAGCTGCCGGCGCTGGTCAGCGTCTTGCCGCGGACACAATCCGGCTTGTTGCAGAGTCTGATCGCCGAATTGCAGGTACCTGCCGAGGCTTTGCAGATATTGGTACAGGCGATTCAAGCTGAGCCGTCTGCCGTGTTGCGTGAGGGCGGTGTGATTGCGACGGGGTACGATGCCGAGCTCGATGACTTGCGGGCGATTCAGACCGACCACGGCGATTTTCTGTTGCAATTTGAGGCCGCTGAAAAAGCCCGTACTGGCATTACTAACCTCAAGGTTGAATACAACAGCGTGCATGGTTTTTACATTGAAATCAGCCGCTTACAGGCAGAAAGTGCGCCAGCGGAGTATCGTCGCCGCCAGACCTTGAAAAATGTAGAGCGCTTTATCACGCCCGAGTTAAAAGCGTTTGAGGATAAAGTGTTGAGCGCCAATGAGCGTGCGCTTGCACGTGAAAAAATGCTGTATGAACAGGTGTTAGAGGCTTTACTGCCACACATCGCCCAGTTGCAGCGCATTGCCACCGCCGTGGCGACCTTAGATGTGCTGGCCTGTTTTGCCGAGCGCGCACGGTCGCTCAATTATGTGCAGCCGCAATTCCGCGCAGAGAATGGCCTGGATATCCAGGGTGGGCGGCATCCGGTGGTCGAGAGTATCGCGCAGCCCTATGTAGCCAACGATGTCGTGCTCAATCCCTATCGGCAGTTATTGCTGATCACCGGCCCCAACATGGGCGGTAAATCTACCTTTATGCGGCAAACGGCCTTGATTGTGTTGCTGGCCTACTGCGGCAGTTTTGTGCCTGCCCAAAGCGCAATGATTGGTGAGATAGACCGTATTTTTACCCGTATCGGCGCCTCAGACGATCTGGCAGGCGGGCGCTCCACGTTTATGGTGGAAATGACGGAGACGGCGAATATCCTGAATAATGCCACCGCAAACAGCCTGGTATTACTGGATGAAATTGGCCGTGGCACCAGTACCTTTGATGGCCTGAGTCTGGCTTGGGCAGTCGCCAAACAACTGCTCGAAAAAAATAAATCACTGACCTTGTTTGCCACCCATTATTTTGAGCTGACGCGCATTGTCGATGAAGCCAAGCATGCCGCCAACGTCCATCTGGACGCCGTTGAGCATGGTCAGGGCATCGTCTTTTTGCATAAAGTTGAAGAGGGCGCCGCGACCATGAGCTATGGTATACAGGTGGCGCAACTGGCCGGCATTCCCAAATCGGTGGTGCAATTGGCTAAACGCAAATTGCAACAACTCGAAAACCAGACCATTGCAGCGACACCGCAAAACGATTTGTTTGCCAGTGCCGTGCCCCCCGAGGAACCGCCTGCCCATCCGGTGGTCGCAGAATTGGAACGCATACAGCCTGACGACCTGACACCGAAGCAGGCGCTAGAGTTACTTTATCAATTGAAAAAACAACTGTGAGGATTTCACCATGCAAAAGCCAGCCATTACCCAGCAGCCCATACACGAACTGATTGCCAACCGTTGGAGTGGCCGCGCCTATGATGCCAGCCAAGGCGTGAGTCAAGAGCAAGTCATCAGCCTGCTAGAAGCAGCCCGCTGGGCGCCTTCCTGCTTTGGCGACCAGCCCTGGCGCTACGTTGTTTGCAACAAGGCGGATAACCTGCAAGCCTGGCAAGCAGCATTTGATTGCCTGGTGCCTGGCAACCAGAGCTGGGCTGTGAACGCACCGGTGTTGTTACTGATTTGTGCCGATACCCTGTTTAGTCATAACGACAAACCCAACAAATGGGCACCATACGATACCGGCGCCGCCACAGAAAACCTATGTCTGCAAGCCACCGCACTTGGCCTGATGGCGCACCAGATGGGCGGTTTTGATGCCGACAAAGCCAGAGCGACCTTCAATGTGCCTGAGCGCTACCAGATTCTGGCCATGGTCACCGTCGGCTACCAGGCGGATGTTGAAAGCCTCACGGGTGAAACCAAAGAGCGTGAAACCGCAGCGCGTAGCCGTAAACCGCTCAATGAGCTGTTTTTCAATGGTCAATGGAATCAAAGCATTGTTTAAACTTTGCGCGATTGCAGCAAAAGCGGTTAGCGAGCCTGCCATCCTCTGCTAAAATGTTGGCGATAAAAATATAATTGAACGGATTGGAGATCATATGGCAGTCGTTACGCTGACCAAAGCAAATTTTAAAGAAACCATCGAGAATCACCCATTCGTGATTGTCGATTTCTGGGCGCCATGGTGTGATCCCTGTGTGGCCTTTACACCCACCTTTGAGGCCGCGGCAGCAAAAAATCCTGACATCGTGTTTGGCATGGTCAATACCGAAACCGACCCTGAAATTTCTGATTATTTTGAGGTCAAGCAGATTCCTGGCTTGCTGGTTGTGCGTGAGCGCGCCGGCATACACGCACAAGTCGGCGAGATTGGCGCGCCAGCGCTGGACGAGATTATCAAATGGGCAAGAGAGTTTGATATGACGCCAGTGCGCGAGTACTACAAGGCGGAAGACGCCAAGCAGTAATTGGTGAGTTTGCCTAAGTTTAAAAAGCCGTGCTGAGCATGGCTTTTTGCTTTTCTGAGACGATTAATTTTGTATGTCGCAGTTAAAGTTGAAAGTTTGCCCCTATAGGCTACAATCACTGAAATAGTAACGCTATATCTCTAGATTAATAATCTAAATATAGGGTATGCAAAACAACAAGAATAAGAAAGAGAAAGGGATTCGAGCCATGTCTATCCATTATACAATTCATAATATAGAGACCCATGGGTCTCTATGCTTACTGATATGCATCTCCCAATAGGTTAGCTAATTAATGGTGAACACCAACAACTTCAAAATCGTGTGGTGGGCAATTCTAGTGATTGCTCTAGGTGGTTATCTCTACCTAAGGCAAGACCAACTTGTTGGCGGGAGTCCAACTTATTTCGACGTAGTTGTGTTCTTGGTGTGGATGGCGGTTTGCCTTGCTCCCATCTTCAAGGACGTGAAGCTATTCGGTCTCGAACTCAAGCAAGACATTGAACAGCTTAAAAAAGACATCTCACATCAATTGGCACTCATGAAGGTTGAGCTTCAATCGTCGATTGACATTTCTTCATCCAATACCAGTCATGTACACATCAACAGCGGAGCGCCGATCCCTGCTAACGATGCGGAAATACCAGATATAAAACAGCAAATCGGGGAAACCCTGAGAGAGTTTGGTATTAGTGTAGGTAAGACAGCTCAACCCGAGTTGCAGTTTGCGCATGACATTCAAAAAGAGAGCATTGATCTATTCAAGGTTCGCCTTTCCTTTGAACGGCTTATCAATGAGTACTCTCGTTTGAATGGCATCGACCCACGCCGTTATCCAATGCATATGGTCTGCGCTAGCTCCAGAAAAACGAAAAGCTTTCACCAAACGTAATTAATGGAGTTCTAGAGGTTATGGCTATTTGCAACTATGCCGTCCATGGGGAAACGGTTTCTGAGAACCAAATTGCTTTTGTCTTGGATTCAGCGCCTGGTCTGTATGCAGCACTTAAGAAGGAGCTTCAATCAAATGCATAACATGGCGCTCAACCTCGCTCCCTTCGGTCGCTGGACGCTGCTTGATAAAGCCGCGCAGCGCCGGTTAGCTCTACGTTAGCGAGCAATAGCCATGGATGCTGCCGAGAAACAAGCATTGGAAAACATTGAGCGATATGGATGTCATATTCTTCATATTATGGCAGAGGGAGAATCGCCGCCGTTTTCCTACACAGTCGGAATACAACGCGCATCTAACGCACCAGAACTTATAGTTATAGGCCTCAAACAACCAATTGCCCATTTCATTTTGAACGAATACAATCGCCGTGTTCGCGAAGGCGAGCGTTTCTCCGACGGGCAGTTTTCAAGCGGTTTCCTAGAAGGATTTGACTGCCTCTTTCGAGAGGTAGATAGTGTAAATTATCGAGAATATCTTGGTTGGGGTAACTGGTTTTATGGGCGTGAGAGCTTCAAAACTCTTCAACTGATCTATCCAAACACAAGTGGGGTATGGCCTTGGCAGTCTGAAGCTGATCAATGGTTTAAGTCATGGCAGCCAAGTCTGGCAGCAGAGCCACGTTAATGAAAAATCCCGCTAATAGCCTGCTCCAATCGACCATCAAAAAATTACCCTTTTTGTCTTCGGCTGACCTTTCAAGTTAGCCCAGAAGGAATGAGTCGTGAAATTTTCCGAAAGGTATGGCTACAAAAAAATCCGAGAACTCGTCCAGATAGATTCGATTGACGAGCCACTTCGGAACGCGCTTTGGAGTTTGCTAAAGATACATGTATGGGATCATGTGTACTATACCTCTGGCGTGTATGGTGGCTACTATCTATCTAACGAATCCAATCGTGACCTTCATGTGTTGTGCGAGCGAATGTGGTTCAACTACTTCAAAAAACCCTTAGACCAACTCGATAGTAAATGGACAAAGGTGCTTGAGCAACTACGCACCTACTTTTTTCAATGCGAGTGGTACGAGGTGTACGACTTCATTGAATTCGTCGCAAACAACTACAAGAGGAATACCTTCCGTGACGCCTTTATTCAAAGCTGTAATAAGGTCTTGGAAAAGGAGGTCTCAGCATATCGCTTCCTTGATGGACTGATATCGCGTATCACAGAGCAAGATCAGTTAGAGGAGATAGAACTTGCACTTGCTAAAACTCGTGGTCCAGTTCAGATGCACCTTCGGCGCGCACTGGAACTTCTATCAAACAGAGATGAGCCCGATTACCGCAACTCGATAAAGGAGTCCATCTCTGCTGTTGAAGGGCTTGTGGCAAAGACGGTGGGTGCAGAGAAAGGCACCCTCGGTCAGCTAATCAAGAAGCTGGAGGATGAGATTGACTTGCACCCGGCATTGAGAACAGCGTTCAGTAGCCTCTATGGCTACACAAATGACGAAGGCGGTATCCGCCATGCAATCCTTGAATCAAAAACAATTGGATTCGAGGATGCAAAATTTTTTCTTGTAGTTTGTTCCGCATTTGTTAACTACGTCGAGGCGAAAGTTGCGACTGCGAGCTAACAACGTGCTTCAAGGAGTGCACCACAAGCGGCGAGCCTCTGAGCTTTAAAGTTATGAATAAGCTGTCCACTTTTATCATTGTCCCCTTAGTGTTGGTATCATGCTCAAGTCCTCCCTCGACCGAGGCGTTGGCAGCAAAATACTCAGTTGCACCTGAGGCATTTGAAGTGCTCAAAAAGATGATCACTGATGATACTGGTGAGAAAGAGTGCTTTGTTGTAGGTCTCGATAATATCGGTGAGTATTGGGAGTACAACGGTGAATGGACTCGCAACAGTGATTACAAAACAAGGTTATCACTTTCAGAGGTTCTCAAAGTGGTAGGTTTAACTGAAAAGCGATATGGGGAATACAAAAAATTATTTGCAAAAACAAGCTCGGAGAGAGTTAAGTTTTGCCATGCTCTAGAATATGCGCCAGAAGAGGTAAATGTCTTGGTTTATCGTGCCGGCTTATCAGTTTCTGGCTGCAGTGGTGAAATCAATTGGCGACACGAACCCTTGCCTTCGTCAACTGGAAAAAAAGAAGAGGGTGATTTTTCAGAAATCACACCGTTAGGCAATGGTTGGTATTTGGATTACCAATGCAATTAAGTAGACACATCGACCTAGTTTTTAGGGGATGTTAAATGGCTAGAACAATCAAACAATCATATTTGATTCATTGATTTTGATGAATGAACAAATGAATTTTTTATATAGCTCTCCTTCTTCGAGAGTCATTCCACTGGCACTTTCGCCCGTGCCACCACATTTCTCAAGACAAAACTCGTATGCACCCCGGTGACGCCTGCAATCTTGGTGATTTTATGCAGTAGCAGGTGTTGGTAGTCATCCATGTCTTTCACCACCACTTTTAACAAGTAGTCAGACTGTTGGCCGGTAATGAGCAGGCATTCCAGTACTTCAGGGATTTGTGTAATGCTGCTTTCAAAATTGGCGAAGCGTTCTGGTGTGTGTTGATCCATGGAGATGCCGATGAGCGCCATCAGGCTTAGGCCTAGCTTTTTAGCGTCTACCAGCGCTTGATAGCCGAGGATTAGCCCGGCTTGTTCGAGAGCTTTGACCCGGCGCAGGCAGGGTGCAGGGGAGAGGCCGATACGGTCGGCGAGGTCCTGGTTGCTGATATGGCCTTCGGTTTGCAGGATATTTAAAATGGCTTTGTCAAAACGGTCTAATTTCATGGTTATTTCATTTTATATTTTAATATTGAAATAATATTACATAATAATTTGTTTTATTGAAATATTATTTTTAATTAATGCGTTTATTGATTGAATTAGCAATTTAATTTTTTGCAAAGTCTTTATCATGTGTCTTGTCAAAAACATCTATTCTGGAGCACAACATGCAGACACAATCCGCACATAAATATCAGGCTTTTCCTCCCGTTCATCTCCCGGACCGCCAATGGCCGAATGCGGTGATCACGCAACCGCCGATTTGGATGAGTACCGATCTGCGCGATGGTAATCAGTCGCTGTTTGAGCCGATGGATGCGGATAAAAAGCGCCGTATGTTCAAGATGCTGTGCCAGATGGGCTTCAAGGAAATTGAAGTGGCGTTTCCTTCGGCCTCGCAAACCGATTTCAACTTTGTGCGTAGCCTGATTGAAGAAAAGCAGATTCCCGAGGATGTGACGATTGAGGTACTGACGCAGGCACGCGAGCATCTGATCCGCCGTACGATGGAGTCCGTCCGTGGCGCGCGTCGGGTGATTGTGCATGTGTATAACGCGATTTCGCCTACGTTTAGGGATGTGGTGTTTAATATGACGAAGGCAGAGGTCAAGGCGATGGCCGTGGACGCGGTGCGTCTGGTAAAAGCACTGGCCACCGAGATGCCTGAGACCGAAGTCGTGATGCAATATAGCCCGGAGACGTTCACGGCGACCGAGCTTGAATTTTCCAAAGAGGTGTGCGACGCAGTCACTGAGGCCTGGGAGGCAACGCCTGAGCGCAAGATCATTATCAACCTGCCTGCGACGGTGGAAGTGGCCTCGCCCAATGTATATGCCGACCAGATTGAGTGGATGCATAGACATCTGGCGCATCGCGACAGCGTGATTCTGAGCCTGCATCCACACAATGACCGCGGCACGGCGGTGGCGGCCACCGAACTTGGCATCATGGCCGGAGCGGATCGCGTGGAAGGCTGCCTGTTCGGGCATGGGGAACGCACGGGCAACGTGGATCTGGTGACTGTGGCGCTGAATATGTATTCGCAAGGTGTGCATCCTGGCCTGGATTTTTCTGACATTGATGCGATTGGCCGGACGGTGGAAGAGTGTACGCAGATTGAGATTCACCCGCGCCACCCTTATGCGGGCGATCTGGTGTTTACTGCGTTTTCTGGTTCGCATCAGGATGCGATTAAAAAGGGATTCGCGGCAAGACAGTCGCAGCCCGCCGATGCGCCCTGGAATATGCCTTACCTGCCGATAGACCCCAAGGATGTGGGTCGCAATTATGATTCGATTATCCGGGTGAATAGTCAATCAGGCAAAGGCGGCGTGGCTTATCTGCTTGAGAGTCATTATGGGGTGGTGATGCCCAGACGTATGCAGGTCGAATTTTCTGCCGTGGTGCAGCAATATACCGACCAACACGGCAGCGAGGTTGGGCCTGAGACCCTGTGGCAGCTGTTTAATGCTCACTATGTGTCTACGGTGATGCCTATGCATATGCAGGACTATCAGCTGGAAAGTCATGCCCAGGGCCAGGCGATCCGCATGCATATGGCAGTCAATGGCGTGCCCGCCATCGCCAGTGGGCAAGGCAACGGACCGGTGGATGCGGCGATTCATGCCCTGCAACATATGGGCATTGAGGTACAGGTGCGCAGTTTTGAAGAGCGTTCGCTAGGGGCCAGCCCGTCTGCTGGCGAGGCCATGGCCTGCGCGTTTGTCGAGGTCGCGTGTCAGGGCAAGGTGTGTTACGGCGTGGGGATGGATACCAATATCGTCACCGCTTCGATCAAGGCCATTTTTAGTGGTATGAACCGTTGCCATGTGCAGGCGGGCAGCCTGCGCAAAACGGCTTGATCTGGCTGGGCTTTGATCTGGTTGGACTGGGGCGCTAGCAGGCGTCTACCAATGCCCTGTGGTCAGCAGTTGGTAGATAAAATAAGCGCCTAACAGCATCATGACATAGACTGGGAAATCACTGGCTGAGCGGCGCTGCTGGTTACTGAGATGGCTGATATAGCGGTGAAACACAAACAGGGACAGCAGGGTGATGACCGCTAGCACCATATTCATCAGACTGGCCATCAGCCATTGCAACCAGTCAGTCGGGCGCGAATCACTGCTGAATAGATGGACAGCGATCCCGACCAGGCCGCAAAGCACCAGGCCTAGCGTCAGCACCGCCTGCAGGATTTTCCATCCGCTGTCTGGCCGGATATCGCGATTTTTGCTGTAGCGGTTGGGGTCCATACCAGCTCCTTTGTTGAGTGCACCTGCATGGTTTAACCTGCCAGCGGTCGACGCATGCCGACCGTGCTTGGCTTAATGGCTGCTGGCAGTGGCCGGCGTACTCGGTAAATACGTGGCCGGGTCTACCGGTTTGCCTTTTTGCCGGATTTCAAAATGCAGCACAGGCAGCTTGTTATTGGCCGGGGCGGGCAGGGTAGCAAGTTTTTCACTTTGGGTCACAAACACGCCCTCTTTGACCAGCGAATTGCCCTGGTGTGCATAGACAGAGAGCAGGTTGCTGTTGTGTTTGACGATAATCAGCTTGCCATAGCCACGCACATCCATGCCGCTATAAATTACTTTCCCAGCGCCTGCGGCATTGACTGCCTGACCGGCGCTCCCCGTGATATTCAAGCCTTTATTGGTTTGTACGTCAAACCCGGCACTCACTTTACCTGCCAGCGGCCACTGCCATTGAATGTCGCTGTCGTTGATGGCTTCGAGGTCTAAGGGGGCTGCAGACTTTTCGCCCTCGGTGGTGGTCTGCAACGCCGGTGCGGCATTGGCAGTGCTTGCGGCCTCAGGGGTCGCATTCATGTCTGGTCTGCTGATGGCCGAGGTGACGACTTCGGCATCATCCGCGCCTGCGGGATCGGTGGCTTTATTGTTTGTTGCGCTGGTGCTGCTTTTTGCGGTCAGGTTGAGGACCTGGCCGACATGAATCTCATACGGCGCTTGCAGCTGGTTAAACTCGGCCAGCTTTATGAACGGGATGCCAAATTTGCGGCCGATACTGTAGAGCGTATCGCCTTTTTGTACCAGGTACTGATTCGCCCCCACGCTGACCGGCGCAGCCGGTTTGCTCTCTGGCGCAGGTGACACGCTGGTGACCACCGGTGCGCGCGGCATGGGAGAGTTGAGGGCACAGGCAGCAAGTGTACAGGCGGTTCCGCACGCGGTCAGCAAGGTGCGTAGATTCATGATAAAGCAGTGCCTCCTAGCAATGGGACAAACTTCACGGATTCCAGCGCGGTTTGCTGAATTCCCTGGGCGGTGCGTTCAATTAAATGCAGTACCTGGTCGGTAGTGCCGACCGGGATGACCATGCGGCCACCGACGGCTAATTGTTCGACCAGCTCAGGCGGCACATGGCTGGCCGCCGCAGTGACCATAATGGCATCAAACGGGCCATAATCCTTGAGGCCCAGGCTGCCATCGGCGTGGTCCAGTTTGACATTGGTACATTTCAAGGTGCGCAGATGGTTTCTGGCTTTCATCACCAGCGGCCGGATGCGTTCCAGTGAGTAGACGTCGGTGCTCACACGTGACAACACGGCGGTCTGGTAGCCACAGCCCGTGCCAATCTCAAGCACTTTGTTCAATGGTTTGCCATTACGCAGAATTTGCGTCATTTTGGCCACGATATACGGTTGCGAAATGGTCTGACCGTAACCAATCGGCAATGAAACGTCTTCATAGGCGCGGATAGACAGTGCTTCATCGACGAAGATGTGGCGAGGAATCTCTGCCATGGCCGCAATGACCACTTCATCCTGAATACCTTGCTCACGCAGGCGCGTCAACATGCGCTCGCGTGTCCGCGAAGAGGTCATTCCGATACCGGTTTTGTGTGATGTTCTTGGAATCGCCATGTCACTGAATTCTTGATGACTTATTGCTTGCTTTGCAGCCATTGCTGCAGGGTGGCAATTTGAGAGTGTTTGGTTAAATCTACCTGTATGGGTGAAATGGAGACATAGCCTTCGGCCACGGCGTGAAAGTCAGTCCCTTCACCGCCATCATTCGGCTGGCCAGCGGCACCTACCCAGTAAACGGTTTCGCCTCTGGGGGTTTGCAGTTGAATGACGGGTTCGGCCTTGTGACGTTTGCCCAGTCGCGTGATTTTTTTACCTTTGATTGCTTCAAATGGTACATCTGGCACATTGATGTTTAACAAGGTTGGCTCGGTAAACTCGCTGTGGTTGTATTGCTGGACCAGGTCCACCACGATCTTGGCCGCCGTTTCAAAGTGCAGTGCCTGATGTTGTGACATCGAAATGGCAAAAGAAGGAATGCCCAGCAAATACCCCTCAGTCGCTGCGGCTACGGTGCCAGAGTAAATGGTATCGTCGCCCATATTGGCGCCATCATTGATACCACTGATCACCATGTCCGGCATTTCCTGCATGAGGCCAGTCAGGGCAATATGCACGCAGTCGGTGGGGGTGCCATTGACATAAAAAAAGCCATTGGCGGCTTGTTTGACACTTAAAGGTCTGTCCAGGGTAAGTGAGTTGCTGGCACCACTGCGGTTACGCTCGGGCGCGACCACGGTGATCTCGGCTATTTTGCTTAAATGCGCGGCCAGGACATTGAGGCCGGGCGCAAGATAGCCATCGTCATTAGATAACAGGATTTTCATGCCCGATATTATATAAGGTTTAGCGGGCTTGTCAGCGTGGATTCAACAAAGAATTTACAGCAAAAATGGCCAACCCGTGCGGTAGGACAATGTTAGTCAAGCGGCCTGATAGCGGCTACCGCTAAATTTGGCATAGGTGACGACGCTGGCAAAAAACAATGCGCTGAAGATGACCTCTGCCAGCGCTAGCCAATGGCTGAGCCCCGTTTCTGACCATGTCCGCACCACGCCCTCGGTAAAGTAAAACAGAATCAGCATGCCTGACCATTGGTAGGTATAACGCTTGCCACGCAAAATGCCGAATAACGGGCCCAACAGCGGCAAGACTTTTAAAAACAGCAAGCTGCCACCAGCCCGCAAGGGCGCCCATAAAATCTCCCACCCCAGACACAATACAATCAGCGCAATCAAGCTGACGCTGGCGACCCAGCGACTGACCATCAACCAGCGCGCGATCATGCTTTGCACGCTTGAGACAAGGCTACCAAGGCTTTGCGCGCATCCATGGCGTTCAGTACCGGTTGCTCAAAGGCAAACCGCAATAGGCCTTGTGTTTCTTCACCCTGATGATATTGCACATCAAACCCTTCAGCATCCAGTCCTATCATTTCTGCATGGTCGGCGGTGATGTCATGAACATGCTTGCAATACTGCAGCAGGCTATCCTTGTGGTCCTCGTTCATATGGGCGACGATGCCCGCTTCTTGCGCGGCGAGCATGCTCTCGCCCAGCCCTTCGCTGAGCGCCGAGCCTTCAAACCAGCCCATGCGGCCAAAGCCGGCAATGTAGCGCACATGCTCCACCTGAATGCGGTAAAAATGGAAGTCATGCATATCAAAGTAGCTGGCTGCCTGTGGCAAATAGCGCAGGTAGCGGGCGCGCAAATCGGCATCCTGCTTGTCGCAAGGCATGGCTTCACCCATCAATGTCAGGCGCGCATTGGCTTGCAAGTCTTCAGCCCCGGAAAACACCAGTAAAGAGACTTTGGCGTTTTCGAGAATATTTTTGGTATGTTCGGCAATCGTGCTGATCAGAATCACGGGCTCTGCCTGCTGGTTGCAGACAAACGGTGCCACCGAGCCAAACGGAAAGCCGGGATACTTCATCGAATGCGTCGACAAAATGGCATGACGGGTTGAAAACAAGAATTGACGGGCTTCACGAGCCAATGATTTCGGGATGGGTGCATCAGACATACTTAAAATTCCCTAAAAAACGATTATTGCAATTTGAGCGCGGTGTGGGCCAGACGTTTGCCCAAGGCCAGACATAATTTCTTCTCATCGTCAGACAAGGGCTGATCATCCATCGCGCCGCCGATATGACTGGCACCATACGGGGTGCCACCGGTTTTAGTCGTCCCCAATTGCGGCTCGGAATATGGCAAGCCCATCAATAGCATGCCATGGTGCAGCAGCGGGATCATCATGGTCATCAAAGTCATTTCATTGCCGCCGTGCATGGAGCCACTGGAGGTGAACACGGCCGCCGGTTTGCCAATCAGCGCGCCTTTGAGCCAGAGCCCGGAGGTGCCATCGAGAAAATATTTCATGGGGGCAGCCATATTGCCAAACCGTGTTGGGCTGCCTAGTGCCAGTCCAGCACATTCTTCGAGATCTTGCAGTGTGGCATAGGGCGCCCCACTGCTTGGGATCTCGGGCTCGGTGGCCTCACAGTTGGCCGAGACTTTGGGCACAGTGCGCAGCCGTGCCTGGGCCCCGGGTACGCTCTCTACGCCGCGTGCAATCTGTTGTGCCAGCTCGCGCACGGCACCGCCTTGAGAGTAATAAAGAATCAGAATTTCTGTCATTTTTTTCGTTTGTCTTTAACGTGCTGCTTTTTGTGATCCAGCTCAAACAGCCCGATGGATTGAATCAACTCGCTAAATTTAGCATATCCATAGTTTCTGGAGTCAAACGCAGAATAGTTTTTAATCATATGTTTTTTGACCTCACTGAGGTTGGCAAAGCCGTCATCTTCCGAAAGCGCTTCTATGGCGGATCGCGTCAGGGACACCAGCTTGGCATCCATGGCCAGTTGTTGTGAGGTTTTCTTGACGGTGGGGCTTAGCAACAACGGTTCAGCGGTTGCCGTTGCTTGCTTGCTCAGCGTATCTGCTTTGTCCGCAGTGCCTTTGTCCATGACCACGGCTGATTCATCGGTATCGGCTTTTTTGTCTTGGGAAAGAATCTCGATAAACACAAAGCGGTTACAGGCGGCACGCAATGATTCGGGCGTTTTGGCCTCACCAAAGCCATATACCGATTTGCCTGACTCACGGAAGCGGATCGCCAGCCTGGTAAAGTCACTGTCACTCGACACGATGCAGACGCCATCCAGCGGTGCGGTATACAGTAAATCCATCGCATCAATAATGAGGGCGCTGTCTGTGGCGTTTTTACCCTTGGTGTTGGCATATTGCTGCATGGGCTGGATGGCATGCTTGGGCAGCACTTCTTTCCAGCGGCTCAGTTGGTGTTGCGTCCAGTCACCATAAATGCGACGGATGCTGGCATCGCCAAATTTGGAAATTTCTTCAAACAGCGCATCAATGATGGGGATGACGTTAAACGTGTTGTCCGCATCAATCAGCACCGCTAATCTCGGGTTGGGTTTATCTGTATGCATGCGTCAGTCAGTCGTCTAGTCAAAACTAAAACCATAAAACACATCCAGTGCATTCTCTGAACCTGTCCTGGTTTCAATGGAAATGCGCTTGGTGAGTTGGTAAGTCAGTTTACCAACATTTAACAGGCCGACAATGCTTTTTTCATAGCCGACCACCAGATTGCGGTTAATGCGTTTGCCGACGCTGACGGCATAATTGGTCGGGCCACTGCCGCGGACATCGATGCTGTCCAGCCCCACGGCTTGCGCCAAACGGGTTTGTAACGAGACTGAGTCGCCTTGAGACAGCAGGGCGCCCGCCGCGACGGACAGCAGGGCGAGGTCGCTGCTGCCGACTTGTGACATGGGTTGGCCCAGCACCAGTAGCGCGACTTTGTTTTCATTGCTGGTTTCCGGTGTGGAGACCAGTTTCAGGCGCGGCGTTTGCAGGCTGCCATTAATCTGAATGCCAACCTTGGTAGTGTCCACTTGCCGGGTCGCCAGCACATCGAGACCGATATTGGGCAGTTTGCCACTAAAAATCAGCCGTCCGGTTTCAATATTCAGCGATTGGCCGTAGGCGAGATAGGTGCCGGTAAGGTCCAGTGTGCCGGTGGCGCTGAGTGCATCCAGCAGGCCGTTGAGTTGCAGCTTGCCACTCAAGGCGGCATTCAGGCCCTGACCCCTGAGCATGAACTGTTCTGATTCCTTAAACGGAAGCACGGTAGGTTTATCGCCAAAATCCAGCGCAAATGATTGAAGCAATAGTTTGGAGGCTGTCTCCGTTCGAGCTTGCGGGGATTCAATCACGACATCCTCATCCAGTGTGGGTTTGTCCGCCTTGGGCAACTCAAACAAGCCTTTATGAATTTTGAGATTACCGCTGATCGTTGTTTGCTGGCTGTTCATACTGAGCTTGGTCTGGCCGCTTAATTGCACCCAGCGGTCTACCCGTGACAGCACCTGTAGCTTGTCTAGCTGCAAGGCGGCATTGAGTTGCCAGTCTTCCTGATTAAACTGAAACACGCCAGTGCCATTCAGTTCACCGCTTTTGCCGGCAAAGTGCAATTGCTGGAGGTGTATCTGGTCTGTGGCAAGCGTGGCATTGAGCGTGCCTTGCTCCAGCCACAGGCCTTGAGACGGCACTTGTAACGATAATGCGCTGCCCTGCATGCTGCCTTGCAGGCTAGGTTGTGCAATGGTGCCATGGGCTGCCGCTTGAATGTTGAGTTGCCCGCCCACTTGTGTGTCTGGCAGCAGTTTATTGAGCCAGTTTAATTGCGGCAGATGTGCTTTGAGCATGGCCTGCAACGGCGCGGTTTTCTTGATCACCAGCCCGTCGGCGGTGGGGGTGACTTCTGTCGCCGCAGAAAATTGCAGGTCGATCGCCCGTTGCGCGTCACCGTTGGATTGGAGCGTAGCTTGTAACTGCATGCGGTCATTGCTGGCTTGCCAGTCTGCCTGCAATGTTTGTATGCCTAGCGCTTGCCAGGCATTGGCGGTGGTATCGAATATCTGCCAGTCACCGTCAGACCGCTCCAGATGCAAGGATCCGTTCAGGTGCTGGTCCAGGGCCAGTGACCATTGACCTGATAATCGCAGTGCGTCGGCGGGCAGTGCCTCCGCAGAGCCCTGGCCAAGCCAGCCAAGCAGCGCTTGCACTGGAAAGTGGTCTAGCGCGCCTTGTGTATGCAATGCAACGGCTTGTGCTGGCGCCTGCGTGCGCGCATTGGCCGCCTGGGGCGGGCGATAGTGCAGTGCTGTTACCTGCAATTGCCCGCCGGATTTGGCCTTTAGGATAAAGTCTCTGAGCTGAAAGCCCTGCTCAGGCTGCCAGGCCAGGGCTGCCGGTTTTTCAAGCTGAAACACTTTACCCGCCTGATCCTGCAATTGGGTGAGGGAGGCTTGCCAGCCCTGGTCTTGCAAAGCGCTGTCCTGCCAATGGCCATTGAGCGCCAGCAGCAAGTTTCTTTGTCGTTGCGCATCGCTGTCAGTGACAGTGAGGGTGAGTTGGTGTTGGTCCAGATTGCCCTTCAGTCTGAGTTCGGCATCAATAGGTGGGCTGTCCATGCCACGCGCATCTTGCTGCGACAGGCCTTGTAACTGAATCTGGTTGTCCAGCGTGGCCTGTGATTGATTGGAAAAGTGCCCGTCGACTTGCAGACCCGCCAGGGATAAACCTTTTGGCAGCTGCAATTTCGCGCCAGACAGATGATACGAGGTCGAAAAACTGCCCTCGCCTTGGGTAATGTCGCCTTGGCCTTGCAGCTTGCCGCTGAAGCCCGGCATCAACTGTGCCAGCGAGGCCAGATTGGCTTGCCAGATCAAGTGAGTTTGTTGCGTTGACCATGGATTGGCTTGGCTCAGTGGCTGGGTTTGGATGCTGAATGTATTCTGGTCCAGCTGTGCTTTTAGGTCCAGCAGGCTTAATACACTGCCACGCAATTGCGCTTGCCCTTTGAGGATGAGCGGCTGTTGTTGCAAACGGCTATTGCCTGCATCCACGGTGATGTTGACCAGCCCTTGTTCGGTCAGGCTACCATCGGCGACGATATTCAAATCCATGGCTCCGCCTAGCTGGGGATGCAGGTGTTTGGCTTGAAACTGTTGCAAGTGAAACGCGAGATGGCTTTGGCGCTGGTCGTCCAGGCCGATGGAGGCCTGCAACTGCACTGTATCCAGTATTTTCTGGTGCTTATTGATAGGATTTTTATTAATAGCATCTTTGGTCGATGGCTCTGGGCCGGACATTTCAACCGGAATCAGCGCGAATGGCCGTGCCTCCGGTTGGTAATGATGATTAGCCGTCATTTCCAGTCGCGTCAAATTACCAGCCAGCGCCATGCGCAAATGATAGGGCAGGTCACCTTGCGGTTGCTGCAGGTCCAGCCAGCCGCTTAAATTGAATGGCGCTGCATTCTGCATCTTAAAGTGGCTGCTGAGGTTGCCCCAGGGGCTGTGCGCCTGGCTGATATTAAATTGCAGGGCAGTATTGTCTGCATCCAGATCAAACTGGAGATGCGAAACCTGCGTGATGCTCTGGCCTTGAATAATGGTCAATTGTTCAATCTGTCCCAGATGCAGATAGAACGGCAAGGGGATGTGAATATGGGCAGGCAGGGGCGGCTGGGGCTGCGAGGTTGTTGGTGCTTGTTCGTTTGCCGGTTTATAACGCAATGTGACCTGCTTGGCAGAAAACCGTGAGACGGTGAGTTTGCCCTGGGGCGTGACCGTCAGTTGCATATGCGAGTCTATGCCGGTCACGCTCAGTGTCGCATTCCCCAAATCGGTTTCAAACGAGGTCAGACTGGTGAGCACCAGAATATTGGCCGCCCACACGATTTGCGGCGTGATGATGATCGACAGGCAAAGCAGCAGCGCTATAAATTGTTTGAATAGTGAAGGCAGGTAGCGCAGGCGTGACATTAGAAATTCACTCCCAGGTTAAAATGCAGGCGGTATTCACCGGTCTCCTGACCACGGGCAATATCCACCCCGACCGGGCCAATCGGGCTACGCCAGCGGGCCCCCAGGCCATAGCCCAGTACAGGTTCGTAGTCTTTCCAGCTGTTGGCCGCATTGCCGAAATCGACAAACACGGCCGCGCCCCAAGAGGTGGTGAGCCATTGCACGATTTCACTGCTGCCCGTGAGCAGCACGCGGCCGCCTACAATGGCGTCTGCCTCTTTCACGCCTAAAGACTGAAAGGCATAGCCGCGCACCGACTGGTCGCCACCGGCGCGGAATAAATAAGTCGCTGGCACCCTGCCAGAGCCAGTAATACTGCCCACTTCAATGCGGCCCAGCCACTGGGTAGACTCCGTCAACGGGTAAAACGCCTGTAACCTGGCCTGCGATTGCAAAAAACGACCATCTGACAGTTTGTCTAATGGGGCCAGCTGGAATTGTGTATTGAAAATCCAGCCTTTAGTGGGTGCCAGCGCATTGTTGAGTCTGCGCATATTAAAGCCATAGGCGACGGTTGCGGCTTTATTAAACTGGGAATTTTCGCCATCTACGGTTAAAAATTCATAGAGCAGGTTGGCGCCGACAAATTGTTCTATGCTTGTCGGCTGGCCCCAATAGCGACGCACCCCATTTTGAATGGCGGTGGTGACCTGGCCTTCTACAGCGGTACGGATAAGGTTGTTTTGAATGCTGTCGCGATAGCCCTGCTCATCCGTCAGAAAGGTAATGTTGGAAGTCACGGCCTGTAAGCGTTGTTCAAGCCGTACGCTACTGTCCCACAATAGTCCGCGGTCAAACAGGTTGCGGTTGGTGTAATTGAATACTACTCTGGCCCCGGTATTGGTACTGGCGCCGGTGCCGATACGCATGGAATATTGCTCGAGTTCGGAGACCGTCACCGTGATGTCGGCAGACTGGTCCGGGTTGAGTTGATCGGTTTTGGCAATGACATCGACCGCTCTAAATTTGCCCGTGCTCATAAAACTGTTCTGTAAAGTGAGCAGATCCTCCTGGCGGTAGGGCGCCCCGCTTTTGAGTGTAATCAGCGGTCTGAGCAGCGATTCCGGGTAATGTTGCAAGCCCTGGATGAGCACGTGCCCCACCTTGACTGCCGGGCCAGAGTCTACCGCGACTTCGATCATGACAGCCTGGGTTGCCGGATCGACCAGGGCTTGCGAGCGCGTCAGTTTTGCGTTTGGAAATTGATCCCTTAGCAAAACGGCAAGGATGTCGCGCTTGGCGCTGGTCCAAGCTGCTTGTGTAAAAATGCTGTTCACCGGTAAGGGCCAGCTTTTTTGCGCGGCCTCGAGTGTAGCCTGGTAGGCAGGCTGTTGCACTTCCCCCGAGATGCTGACGTTGACCTGCTTGACGGTGGCTGGTGGCGGCAACATGAGGTGGAATTCGGCTTGTGTCGCGTCTGGTCGGCGTAGGGTGGTTTGGGTCTTAAAGTAGCCTTCAGTGGCGAGCAAGTCGCTGATTTCCTGCGGGGTTTTCTGGATCAGCCGCTGCCACTCGCTCGCATTCATGCGCGGGTTGGACATCGCCTCATGAATGCTCAAGTGTTTTTGCAGCAACTCACGCAGCTTGGACTGCTGCGCCGGTAATGGATTGCCGCTGATAAAAAAACGCGTGCGGTAGCGATTGTCGGTTTGCACCTCAAACCATAAGGGTTCTTCGGCAATCGCTGGCAAAGCTGATAACAGTG
This sequence comes from Methylophilus sp. DMC16, assembly GCF_056314045.1. Classification (NCBI taxonomy): domain Bacteria; kingdom Pseudomonadati; phylum Pseudomonadota; class Betaproteobacteria; order Nitrosomonadales; family Methylophilaceae; genus Methylophilus; species Methylophilus sp. DMC16. The sequence goes on along the minus strand of NZ_JBQUZC010000001.1, from coordinate 1,208,919 downwards.
GGATAAGAAGAAAAACGTATTTGATCAAGCCGCGCAAGCGTTTTTTCAGCAGGCACAGAGGGGTAATGAAGCAGAGCTGTATGAAACGGTGAAGCAAGGAAATCTGCCCAGGCCGCCAGAGCGGCTGCGGGGCAGATGTCCTGAATGAATATGGTTGAATGAAGTACGCTAAGAGTTCCCTGGTCAAATCAACGGCGATTTAAATATGTTTAACCAGTTGACTGGCCTTGCCGGTATAAGTTGCAGGGGTCATTGCCAGCAACGCCTGCTTGGCTTCGGCCGGGATAGGCAGCGTCTCGATAAAAGCATGCAGCGATTGTTTGTTAATGCCGCCTTTACCGCGTGTCAGCTCTTTGAGTTGCTCATAAGGATTTTCAATGCCATAACGGCGCATTACAGTTTGAATCGGCTCGGCCAGCACTTCCCAGCTATTGTCCAGGTCTTCCAGCAGGCGCTGCGGATTGATTTCCAGCTTATTCAGGCCGCGCAGGCAAGAGTCATACCCCAGTAGCGTATAACCAAAGGCCACGCCCATATTACGCAACACGGTAGAGTCGGTCAGGTCACGCTGCCAGCGTGAGATAGGCAGTTTCTCGGCCAGGTGACGCAAAATCGCGTTCGCAAGGCCCAGGTTGCCTTCAGAGTTTTCAAAGTCAATCGGGTTGACCTTGTGTGGCATGGTCGAGGAGCCGATTTCGCCCGCTTTGACTTTTTGCTTGAAATAGCCCACCGAGATATAGCCCCAGATGTCGCGGTTCAAGTCAATCAGGATGGTATTGATCCGTGCTAGCGTGTCGTAAATCTCAGCCATGTAATCATGCGGCTCGATCTGGATGGTCAGCGGGTTGTACGTCAGGCCCAGAGACTCGACAAAGCGCTTGGCAAAGCCTTCCCAGTCAAAATCAGGGTAGGCCGACAAGTGGGCATTGAAGTTACCCACGGCGCCATTGATCTTGCCCAAAATTTCGTTCGCTTGCAGTTGTTTCAACTGGCGTTGCAGGCGATAAACCACGTTCGCCAGCTCTTTGCCCATGGTGGTAGGGCTGGCCGTTTGACCATGCGTACGGGACAACATCGGTTGCTCAGCCAGCGCTTGCGCCAACTCAGTCAGGCGGGCAATGACTGCCTGCAGGTTAGGCTGCATGACGGCTTCACGCGCAGATTTCAGCATCAGGGCGTGAGACAGGTTGTTGATGTCTTCTGAGGTACAGGCAAAATGGATAAATTCACTGGCTTTCTTGATTTCAGGATTGCCGTCAAACTTCTCTTTCAGCCAGTATTCCAGCGCTTTCACATCGTGATTGGTCCGTACTTCGATGGCTTTGACCTGCATGGCATCCGCTTCGCTGAATGCGGCAATCGCAGCATCCAGTTCGTCTATGGTCGTCGGGCTGAATGGCGCGATTTCAGCCAGTTCAGGGGCGGCACTTAGCGCTTTTAACCAGGCGACCTCTACCATCGCGCGATATTTGATCAGGGCATACTCGCTGAAATAAGGCCGCAAAGGGTCAAGTTTTGATTGATAGCGGCCATCTAGCGGCGAGAGTGCGTTGAGCGTGGTGAGTGACGTCATGGTTAAACAATTTAATAGATGCGAAAAACCAGCATTTTACCCAATCCGTCCATACTTGTCTTTGTTGTCTCTGTCATGTTTGAGTGATTGGCGGTATGAGACCGCGCAGAAGTTGTCGATGAAAACCATTTTGTTTGTTAAATTGTGTCTCTTTTCATCGTGACATAATCGTTGCCTGTAAAACCTTAACTGACATGAAATTGACGCCATCCACCTTTGCCAGAGTATTGACAGGCCTATGCCTGGCAATCAGCCTGCTATGGTCGCAGATCCAGGCGGATGATTATGTGCTGGCGATGCTGGAGAAAGTCCGCCAGCGTTACGGCGAAGAGGCTTATCAGAATGTCATGCGCCTGAATGAGCTGTTTGCGCAGATTGCCGGCTCCGGCGAAATGACCAAGGTCGGCATGGTCAATGATTTTACCAATCAGCATGTGCTGTTTGTAGATGACTATACGTTGTGGGGCATGGAGGATTACTGGGCCAGCCCGCTCGAAACCTTGGGCAAGGGGGCGGGGGACTGCGAGGACTTCAGTATTGTCAAATATATTCTGCTCAAGAAACTGGGTATTTCACAGGATAAATTACGTCTCACGTATGTTCGGGCACGCATGCCTAGCGGCTCCATCCGCCCGCACATGGTGCTGGCTTACTATGCCACGCCTAACAGCGACCCACTGATTCTGGATAACCTCAATTTTGAATTGCTACCGGCTTCGCGCCGGGGCGACCTGGCGCCTGTCTTCAGTTTTAACGACAAGGGTTTGTTTGTGGCGAATAACCCGACGGTACGTGCGGGCTCGCCAACCAACATCTCAAAATGGCGAGATGTGTTGACGCGGATGCGACAGGACGGATTGGAATGATGGAAAAATGGTTAGAGCTATGGTTATTATGGGGTGAGGATGCTAGGCTTGCACATAGAGTCTGCACAAGGACCGGGCAGCTGCCAATCTCCCCCCAGGAAAGTAAGAGGGCTTTCTGATGTCATTAATCAAACAAATACGTATTGCAATTTCGGCCATCATTTTGATGGTGGCCGCAGGATGTCTGTTTCTGGGGGTCTATAATGACCACCGCTATATGGCGGAGCAGCTACAGAAAAAAAATAACGATAATGCCAACGGGCTGGCCATTACACTTTCCAATATTCAAAAAGACAATGTCACGGTTGAGCTGATCGTCAGCGCCCAGTTTGACATGGGGCACTATCGCCGCATTGCGATTGTGTCGCCTGACAACAAGACCATGATAGAACGCGTGAATCGTGCGCCCCATTCAGAGGCCCCAAGCTGGTTCCAGTCTTTATTGTCAATTGAGATCCAACCCGGCGTTGCCAATATTCAGTCCGGGTGGCAGCAATATGGCACCCTGATCATGGAAAGCGAGCCGTCGCTGGCGTATGACCAGCTGTGGGAAACGTCGCGCCATGCCTTGTTGTGGACACTGCTGGTTGCCTTGTTGAGTTATGCAATTTCTGGCGTATGGCTCAAGAAAATCTTGCGGCCACTGGATGAAGTCATTGGACAGGCAGAAGCCTTGGGTGAGCGTAAATACATTACGATTGCCGAGCCGGAGACGGAAGAGTTCAAGAAGCTGGTGCGCACCATGAACACCTTGTCCGAGCGCGTCAAGTCTATGGTGACGGCAGAGTCCGAGCGCTTGAATACTTTTAACCAGCAAATCAACTATGACGAAGTGACCGGTCTCATGAACCAGTCACACTTTACCAACACGGCATCGGTGGCACTCAAGAATGACAGTTTTGTCGAGGGCATGCTGATTTTGGTACAAATGCGTAACCTGTCCGACATCGACCGGCAAATGGGCTACAGTGTGACCAACCAGCTGATCAAAAAAATCGGCGATGCGCTGTTGCAGCAGATGGCACATTATCCTGATGTGGTTTGTGGCCGACTGGCCGGGGGCGTTTTCGGGATTTTCAGTCGCCAGCCTGTCGATGATTTCGCCGTGGCGACTGAGCTCAAACTGGTGCTGGAAAAACTCAATGCCGCGCAGCAGATGCTGCAATTCCAGTTTGTCGTGACGCATACCAAAACCAAAAAAGGCGACGACTTTGCCGATATCTACCGCGTCATGCAATTTATTCTTGACCTGGCTGAGGATCAGGCCGCCTTGCCGATGCGCGTCATGAATGCCAATAGCATCGTCACCTCAAGAAAAAATTATCTGAACCAGTGGAAGCAGCAGTTCCTGCAGGCAATTGAGCAAAAGCAAATCAAGCTCGCCTGCTATCCGGTGATGCAGCGGCATCAACAATTGTTCCACTACGAATGCCCCTTGCGCTTGCATATTGATGAAGGTGATCAATGGCTGGCAGCGGGGGCCTTTATTGATTGGGCCAGCCAGCTCGATATGATCAAAACGCTGGATGGTCTTGCGTTGGAGTATGCCGTCGATATGCTGGCCAAGAGCAACGCCAATTTAAGTGTGAATGTCTCGGCAGCGGCAATGCGTAGTGATGATTACCGTGACAAGCTGCAGGCCTTGATCCTGTCCGTGAATCAACCTGCCAGGTTGAGTTTTGAGGTAGCAGAAGAAGCGGCGTTTAGTGACTTTATTAAGTTCAGGGAGTTTGTGCATCTGGTCAAGTCGCTGGGTTGCATGGTCGGGATGGAACATGTCGCCACCCGCTTGGCGCAGTTAGGTGACTTACACGAACTGGGACTGGACTATATCAAGTTTGACGCATCTCTAATCCGCGATATTCATTTGCGGCCACAACAGCAATCACTGATGCGCGGCCTCTGCATGATGGTGCGCACCATGGGCATCGTGCCGATTGCCGAGGGGGTGCAGGATCAGCAGGAGCTGGATAGTTTGAATGCGGTGGGGATAGAGGCAGTGACCGGCCCCTACGTACAGGAAAGCCTCTCGTTTGGCGAGCTCTGATACGGTCAATTTTTGTAATTCAACGGGGTTATGCCATATACTCCCCGTTTTGATATCAATTAAAACACCATACAATCAATCTTGCTAATCAGTCGCTGATATCACTCGGACAAGGATAATAATAAGTCATCTGCCATGGAAACGACGCCATACTTCAATAAAACCGAGAAAGACGCTCTGCTGGAGTGCCTCCTTTATATTTGCCGCCATAACCGGTTGGCCACTACACGCGACGCCCTGATTTCAGGCTTGCCGTTGCAGAATGGTAAATTAAACCCCGAATTATTCAAACGTTCTGCGGAGCGTTTGCAACTGGATGTGACGGTCAAGCAAGCGGCTATTCCAACATTGCTGCAACCGCAGGTGGATGTCACGTTGCTGTTGAACAATGACCGGGCCTGCCAGTTGATTCAGGTTGATCAGTCGCAGCATTTTGCCCAGGTTATTTTCCCTGAGCTGTCTTCTGAACCGGTCACCATCAGTCTGGCGGATTTGGCTGCGCAATATACCGGCTATGCCTTGATTACCCGGCAAAACTTCATTTTTGATGCACGTACGCCTGAGGTGGGCCGTATCAAAGTCCGGCACTGGTTCTGGGGCACGCTGGCCGAAAACCGCGCGATTTACCGCGATGTAATGATTGCGGCATTGCTGATTAATCTATTTGCGCTGGCCATGCCGTTGTTCACCATGAACGTCTATGACCGCGTGGTGCCCAACAAGGCTGTTGAGACCTTGTGGGTGCTCGGCTTAGGTGTGGCGCTGATAGTGCTGGGGGATTTGCTGTTACGTTCAATGCGTACCTATTTTCTGGATTGGGCCAGTGCGCGTATTGATGTGAAACTCAGTGCACAGATCATGGAAAAGGTCTTGGGCACGCGGTATGAAGCCAGACCCAATTCCGTTGGCTCGTTTGCTTCCAATCTGCGTTCGTTTGAAAGTGTGCGCGACTTTATTACCTCAGCCACGGTGGTGACGTTGATTGACCTGCCGTTCGGGATTATTTTTCTGGTGGTGATTGCCTGGATCAGTCCGTTGATGGTGCTACCTGCTGTGATTGGCGGTGCCATTGTGCTGATCTACTCACTGAGCGTGCAAACCAAACTGCATGACCTGTCTGAAACCATGTATCGTGCCAGCGCGCAGCGCAATGCCACACTGATTGAAAGCCTGGTTGGGCTGGAGACGGTAAAATCCATGGGCGTGGAAGGGCAGATGCAAGGCAAGTGGGAGAAGAGTGCGCTGTTTCTGTCAGAAGTCGGCAGCAAGATCAAACTGCTGTCTTCATCGATTACCAATGGCACTTATGCTTTACAGCAGATCATTAGTGTCGCCATCATTATTCTGGGCGTTTACCTGATCTCAAATGGTGATTTGACCATGGGTGGCTTGATTGCTTGCTCGCAGTTGACCAGCCGTGCCCTGGCGCCGATTTCACAAATTGCCAATCTGTTTACCCAGTACCACACTGCGGCGACTTCCCTGAAATCGCTGGATGACATTATGGGCAAGCCGGTTGAGCGTAGTAAAGGCATGAATTTCCTCTCGCGCCCCGCGTTCAAAGGCGAAATCGAGTTTAAGAATGTCTCCTTTAAATATCCTGGTTCGGATGAGTTTGCCTTGCAGCGGGTGTCTTTCAGGATTCAAGCGGGTGAGCATGTTGGGCTGATCGGACGGATGGGCTCTGGCAAGACGACAATCAACAAGCTGATTCTGGGCTTGTACCAGCCAACCGAGGGCGCGATTCTGATTGATGGCATTGACGCGCGTCAAATCGATCCGGCCGAATTACGTCGCAGCATTGGCTATGTGCAGCAGGATAATCACCTGTTTTTTGGATCGTTGCGTGACAACATCACGTTGCGTGACCCGCATGCCGATGATCAATCAGTCTTGCAAGCGGCTCAGGTGGGGGGGATTGCCGAGTTTGTCAATGCGCACCCCAAAGGCTTTGATCTTGAAATCGGCGAGCGTGGCGATACGCTGTCTGGTGGTCAGCGCCAGGGGGTGGGGATTGCACGTGCGTTTGTCACTCATCCGCAAATTGTGTTGCTCGATGAGCCGACCAGTGCCATGGATCACTCAGGCGAAGAAAGCGTTAAGCGCAGAATTGGCGAAGCCATTGCCGGAAAAACGCTGGTCGTGATTAGTCACCGCAACGCGATGCTGGAGCTGGCGGATCGGTTGATCGTCATTGACTCTGGCCAAGTGGTTGCAGATGGCAGCAAAGAAGACGTGACTGCAGCATTGCGTGCGGGCAAAGTGGGTAAGGCAAGATAATCATGGCAAAAAAAATATACGATCAAATTGGTCAGATTACCAAACCAGACAGTATTTGGGTGCGCCTGGGTAAGCCTGTACACGCGCTGGTGGATAGAATTGTCAAAACCGAGACAGCGGAATCGCGCACCTGGGTGGAGCAGGCGCATGATGTGATGGTTGAAGACACCATGCTGCATGCCAAGCTGATCATGTATTCTATCCTCGGGATCTTGGTAGTTTTGCTGGTTTGGGCCGGCATTGCCAAGGTTGATGAGGTGACCCGTGGCGAGGGGCGTGTGATTCCGTCGCGTCAGGTACAGGTTGTGCAATCGCTGGATGGTGGGATTGTGACTGACATCATGGTACAGCTGGGGGATACGGTTAAACGCGGTCAACCCTTGATCAAGATTGATGAAACGCGGGCGATTTCCTCCCTCAAGGAAAACGAGAGTCAGTACCTTTCCTTGACGGCCAAAGAGGCGCGACTGAAGGCATTGGCAAATGGCGGTAGCTTTAACCCGCCCAGTGAGGTGCAAGAAAAAGCGCCTGATACCTATTTGCAAGAGCTGCAGCTATTTAACGCTGCCAGAGATGAGTTGAATTCGCAAATCAATATTGCACGTGACCAACTATCGCAACGTGAACGTGAACTATCGGAAGTGCAGTTTAAAAAAGAAGTGGCGATCAAGACGTATGAGTCTACCAGTAAAGAGCTCGCTGCCAATCGCCCTTTACTCAGTAGTGGGGCGGTTTCGGAGATTGAGATTTTGCGCCTGGAGCGTGATGCAAACCGTGCCAAAGGGGATATTGATCAGGCGTCGGCACAGATGTCACGATTGACCGCCGCGATTTCAGAAGCGCGCCGCAAGGTTTCTGAAGCACAACAATCCTTCATGAGCAAAGTCCGCACAGATTTGAATGAGACGACAGCCAAAATCAACAGTCTGACACAATCCAGTGTAGCGCTTTCAGACAAAGTAAAACAGTCGACACTGACTTCGCCGGTTAACGGCAAAATCAGCAAGCTTTACTATAATACGGTAGGCGGCGTCATTCAGCCTGGTAAAGAGGTGATGGAGATTGTGCCAGGCGATGATGCACTGGTGATTGAAACCAAAGTACAAACCAAGGATATCGCCTTTATCCGGCCGCAACAGCCGGCAGTGGTCAAACTCACGGCCTACGATTACACTATCTATGGTAGTTTGGATGGTGTTGTAGAAGATATTGCTGCAGATTCCACGATAGACGATAAAGGTAATGCATATTATGTCGTTAAAGTGAGGACAACCAAGAATAATCTTGGCGACCATCTGCCGATTATTCCGGGGATGGTGGCACAGGTAGATATCCTCACAGGTAAAAAAACGGTGCTGTCTTATTTATTAAAACCAGTGTTAAAAGCTAAATCGTACGCATTGACCGAGCGCTAAAAACTATGAAGCATATATTTATCACGACCCTCAAAAACGCAATCGAGTCCTGGCAAAAGGCCTTTCCTCAATCAACCCTCATTTCTGATGTGATTTCTGCAGATATTGCAGGGGCACCCATCATTTGGGTGCATGCGCAACTAGAGCAGGGCAGCCTTTGGCGTCAATCTGTGCAACACATTCTTCGCGTGTTGCCTGCCGCCAAAGTCATCGTCCTCTCCAATAACCCCGAGCAAGTTGAAGCCATGCAGGCACTGGAGTCAGGGGCGGTTGGCTATTTGCATGCGTATGCACATCCAAATGTGCTCAAAGAGGTTTCTAGTGTGGTTTCGCAAGGCGGGGTATGGCTGGGACGTGATGTACTCAAGCATCTGATCAGCCTCACAACCGGTGGCAAAGCCACGTCAGCTGTGCCAGAGGATATTCTGGAGAATTTGACCAAGCGTGAGCGAGAGGTGGCGTTAGAGGCCGCTAAAGGAAGTAGTAATAAAGAGATTGCCCGCTTACTGGCCATCTCCGAGCGTACGGTTAAGGCACATCTTACTTCTGTCTTTGATACGCTTAAGGTGCGCGACCGGTTGCATTTGGCTTTGGTTCTGCAGGGGCAGTCCACGCCGGGACATTTTGCCGGTAATGTGGGCATTAAAAATCCCAGCTTAAATAAATCTCAACTAAATTAACGTGTAATAAATAAGTTAACTCATATATTTATCGTGTAAATATATGAATATATGAAGGTTTTTTTGAGTTTTTATATTGCATCAATTCCATTTTTTTGACTAATTACACTAAATTTATCAAAAAGTTTGTGGTTTATTGCGGTGACCACTCTTGTGCAGGCTTAGTTCCGTGGTTATACTGATTTTGGATGAATCTTTATAACTTGTTAAGAGTCTGCAAATGAAACTAAAAAAAATTGCCTCAGCGCTCCTCGTGGGCGTGTTCTCTTATTCTTCGTTGGCCTGGGCGGCGAGTCCTGAAAGTCTCGAAAAAATTATCGAGAAAGCAGTATCAGAGAACCCAGAAGTTCAAGCGAGCTTTCATGCATTTAAGTCAGCGGAACTGGATGAGTCTGCGGCCAAAGGCAAATATCTGCCGAACGTGACTGTAGATCAGGTGTTCAGAAATCAGGAGCGCCTGACCCCTAATGTAAGCAATACCTATTCTCCTAACCAGCAATCCACCCTGACTCTGCGCCAAATGATTTTTGATGGCCTGGCGACGCCATCAGAAGTCGGTCGTCTGGACCATGTGGCTAAGTCACGCTTCTACGAGTTGCAAGGGCAGATGCAGGCAGTAGCGTTAGATACCGCCACGGCTTACTACGATTTGATCCGTTACCGCCGCTTGGTCTCTTATGCTCAGGATAACTTTGTCGTGCACAAGCAAGTCTTCGATAAGATCAAGTCTCGTGTAGATGCTGGCGTAGGTAAGAAGGTTGACCTTGAGCAAGCAACAGGGCGTCTTGCTTTGGCCGAGGCTAATCTGGTGACGGAAACAAATAATTTGTATGATGTTTCTGCGCGCTTTCAGCGTCTGGTAGGTGAGTTGCCGCCGGAGAATCTGAATGAAGTGATGATGACGGGCGATGGTCTTGCTCCTTCAGCTGATCAGGTGTTAGATGCTGCTTACAAGCAAAACCCGAACGTTCTGGCTGCGATCGAAAATATTATTGCGGTTGAAAAATCTGTTTCTGGTCGTAAAGCTGCCTTTATGCCGCGTGTTGATTTGCAAGGCCGTAAAATTATTGACGTCAACGATAAAAGTAGACTCAGTACTTTAGCTGCCGATACGCTGGAAGTGACTGCGAGCTGGAATATTTTCAACGGCTTTACGGATAAATCCAATTTGGACTCCGCGGTTGAAACCCTAAACCGCTCACACGACTTGCGAGACAAAGCGTGTATTGATACCCGCCAACTGGTTGCAATTTCTTACAACAGTATTAAGCAACTGACTGAGCAAGTGGCTTACCGCAAACAGCATCAGGATTCGATTGAAAATGCGCGCTTGGCTTATCGCAAACAATACGAAATCGGCCAGCGTACCTTGCTTGACTTGCTGGATACTGAAAACGAATACTTCCAGTCACGTCGTAGCTTCACCATTGCGGAAATGGATTTGAATACGGCCTATGCAAAAACGTATGCAGGTCAAGGCTTGTTGCTGAGCAAACTCGGCGTTACACGCACAGATGTGGGTGATTATCCTCGTGAAGAATACATGGATCGCGAGAATGTGTGTAAAGCAGTAGTGCCTGAGCAAATCGTGCCTGATAAAGCAGCATTGCTGGCAAATGCCAAGCCATGGGAAGGTAGTGGTGAAGCCTTTAAGCCTAAAGCGCAAGAAAAGGCGACCATGAAATTTACGCCACGCATTCTGTTCCAGGCTAATAGCGCGATTATCTTGCCAGAGTCCTATGCCGACCTGGATATTGTGAATGATATTGTCAAAGAGTGGGGCAACGACAAGGTTGAGATTGCCGGCCACACGGACAAGCGTAGTACTTCTAAAGAAAAGTACAATTTGCTGTTGTCTGAAAAACGTGCAAAAGCCGTGGCCGACTATCTGATCAAAAAAGGCACTGATGCTAAGCGTCTGGTTGTTAAGGGCTATGGTTTCTCACAGCCGATTGCTGAAAACGATCCAGTGGAAGGTAACGATGCCAACCGTCGTGTAGAAATTATTCGTTTCCAGGCTGTTGAGTAATTATTCCAAGACGATTAAGTTGTTTAAATGAAAGCGGAGTCATTTGACTCCGCTTTTTTTTATATCTCTCTACGCGTTATGACTTTTAAATTACTTAAGCGTTTTATATCCCAAGTTTCATACTGTACTTTAGTACAATAGATTTTCATTGTTTACTCGCGTTTAATACGAGACTATCAAAATTGTCTCAACTTAAAGTGAGGAAAAAATGGCTACTGTGATCGGTACAGTTACAAACGTTCAAGGTATGGCAATTGTTGTGGATGCAAATGGCAGTCGCCATATGTTGAAGCAGGGCGAAACGCTGCATGCAGGAGATAAAGTAATTACTGCCTCTGGCGCAGCGGTTACTGTGAAACTTGCAAATGGTGAAACCGTTAATTTTGCCGAAGCGCAAACCGTCAAAATTACGGATAACCTTGCGCAAGTTGATGTATCTGATGTCACAGAAAATGCTGTTAACCAAGCTGTATTTGACGCCGTTTTAACTGCCTTGAATGAAGGCCGCGATGTCACTGAGGTGCTTGATAACCCGGCAGCCGGTGAAGCAGGTAGTGATGGTAATGCCTCCTTCGTTAACTTGGATCGTATTCAAACGCCTGATGCAGCAGGGGCTAACTATAACGGCGGCAATGGTGCCGGCGCAGATGCAGGTGCAGTAAACATTCCTCCAAACTACGTTTACCTCTTACCCGCAACCAGTTCACCCACTGTTACATTACTTAATGATCAAGCACCAGAAGGCCTTTTGAGTGCAAGTGAAGTCACGAATGGTCAAACGACAGCGCGTATCGGGCTGCCAATAGGCGTCGAGCCAGGTGATGTTGTGAATGTGGTGCATAACACTGGTTCAATTACGGTTACTTTGACAGCTGAAATTATTGCAGCAGGATTTGTAGATGTTAGCATTCCTGTACCCTCAAGCCTGGAAGGTCAAACACTTTTAGTCTCTGCATCTGTGACAAATCAGTCGGGTCAGACTTCACCTACAGCCTCAGACTCTGCGCTGGTTGACACCACTCCGCCTGATTTAAGCAAGATCAGTGGCCAACTACCTGAAACAGTGATTGATGATACAGGTGCAAGCCAAACAGACAATATAACAAACAATCGTAATCCGACTTTAATTGGTACTACTGAGTTGGTGACTGATCGTGTTGTTGTGACGATTGATGGTAAAGACTACACAGCTACTGTGTCAGCTGGACCTAATGGTACAGCCGTATGGACAGTGCCTTTAACGGGTGCTGCTTTAGGCAATGGAACATTTACACCAATCATTACAGTCACTGATCTGGCAGGGAATGTAAGCACCAAAAATAGTGAGACATTTACCGTAGATATTAATGCACCGGAAGTCACAATCACACTAGATTCCAACATTGCAGGTGATGGTGTTGTGAACCTGACAGAGTCTCAGTCTGCGGGTATTCCTGTGACAGGGACAGTAACAGGCGAGTTTAAAACAGGTGATGTTGTAACCATTACTGTCAATGGTAAAGACTTTACCGGCGCGGTAGACGCAAATGGTAAGTTTACAATCAATGTTCCAGGTGCTGACCTGGCGGCAGACCCAGACAAAACGGTTGACGCAAAAATCACTACAACTGATACAGCAGGTAACTCAACCACTGCCACCACCAAGCAAGCTTACGATGTGGACACCACCCCGCCTGATTTGAGCAAGATTAGTGGTGAGCTTCCAGAAACAGTTGTGGATGATACAGGTGTCAGCCAAACCGATAATATTACAAAAAATACGCAACCAACCTTAACTGGTACGACTGAGAAGGTTACCGATAAAGTCGAAGTGACGATTGATGGTAATAAGTATACCGCGACAGTGACAGCGGGTCCGAATGGCACTGCGGTATGGAGTCTCAGCCTTAAAGATGTAAACGCTGCTCCATTAACCAGCAAAACGTATACTCCTGTCCTGACCGTGACAGATTTGGCTGGTAATGTAAGCACCAAAAATAGTGAGACATTTACCGTAGATGCTGATGCACCGAAAATCACAATCACACTAGATTCCAACATTGCAGGTGATGGTGTTGTGAACCTGACAGAGTCTCAGTCTGCGGGTATTCCTGTGACAGGGACAGTAACAGGTGAGTTTAAAACAGGTGATGTTGTAACCATTACTGTCAATGGTAAAGACTTTACCGGCGCGGTAGACGCAAATGGTAAGTTTACAATCAATGTTCCAGGTGCTGACCTGGCGACAGACCCAGACAAAACAGTTGATGCGAAAATCACCACAACTGATATCGCAGGTAACTCAACCACTGCCAACACCAAGCAAGCTTACGATGTGGACACTACTCCGCCTGATTTGAGCAAGATCAGTGGCCAATTGCCTGAAACTGTGATTGACGATACTGGTGCAAGTCAAACGGACAATATCACCAAAAACCAAGCCCCTACTTTGATCGGGACGACAGAAAAAGTCACTGATAAAGTGGTGGTTACAATTGATGGTAAAGACTACACAGCCACAGTATCAGCTGGACCTAATGGTACCGCTGTATGGACCGTGCCTTTAACGGGGGCTGCTTTAAACAGTGGAACATATACACCAATCATTACAGTCACTGATCTGGCAGGGAATGTAAGCACCAAAAATAGTGAGACGTTTACCGTAGATGTTGATGCACCAAAAGTCACAATCACGCTAGATTCCAACATTGCTGGTGATGGTGTTGTGAATCTGACAGAGTCGCAGTCTGCCGGTATTCCAGTAACAGGCAAAGTTGCTGGTGAATTTAAGGCGGGTGATATAGTCACCATTACTGTAAACGGTAATAACTATACCGGCGCTGTAGACGCAAATGGTAATTTCTCAATTAAGGTCCCTGGTGCAGATTTGGCTGGTGATTCTGACCGCACTGTAGATGCAAAAATCACTGTCACCGATGTAGCAGGCAACTCAACAAGTGCTAGTGATACACAAGTTTATAGCGTTGATGTAGCACCACCAGCTTTAGCGATCAGCCTGGATGCAAACGTTGCTGGTGATGGTATTGTGAACGTGGCTGAATCGACTGCTGCTTCCATCCCAGTGACTGGTACAGTGAGTGGTCAATTCAAGGTAGGCGATATTGTCACCTTGACCATTAACAACAAGACCTTTACTGGTGCAGTTCTGGATGGTGGTAAGTTCTCCATCAATGTTCCTGGCGCAGACCTGGCGGCTGATGCTGACAGCACTATTGTTGCGAGCGTGACCACAACGAATACTGTGGGTAACAGCGCAACCGCCACTGATACACAGACATATACCGTGAACTTGTTGCCTCCAGCCTTGGCGATCAGCCTGGATGCAAACGTTGCTGGTGATGGCATTGTGAACGTTGCTGAATCGACTGCTGCAGCCATTCCAGTGACTGGTACCGTGAGTGGTCAATTCAAGGCCGGCGATATTGTTACGATTACGATCAATGGCAAAGACTTCACCGGTGCTGTAGCGACCGACGGTACATTCTCTATCAAAGTCCCTGGTGCAGACTTGGCCGCTGACCCTGACAGCACTGTCTTTGCGAGCGTGACAACAACCAACGCTGCGGGTAACACTGCAACCGCAACTGATACGCAGACTTACACCGTGAACTTATTGCCTCCAGCCTTGGCGATCAGCCTGGATGCAAACGTTGCTGGTGACGGCATTGTGAACGTTGCTGAATCGACTGCTGCAGCCATTCCAGTGACTGGTACCGTGAGTGGTCAATTCAAGGCAGGTGACATTGTTACCTTGACCATTAACAACAAGACCTTCACTGGTGCAGTTCTGGATGGTGGTAAGTTCTCCATCAATGTTCCTGGCGCAGACCTGGCAGCTGACTCAGACAGCACGATCCTGGCAAGTGTAACAACGACCAACGCTGCTGGTAACAGTGCAACCGCGACTGATACGCAGACATACACTGTGAACTTGTTGCCTCCAGCCTTGGCGATCAGCCTGGATGCAAACGTTGCTGGTGACGGCATTGTGAACGTTGCTGAATCGACTGCTGCAGCTATCCCTGTGACTGGTACCGTGAGTGGTCAATTCAAGGCCGGTGACATTGTTACCATTACGATCAATGGTAAAGACTTCACCGGTGCTGTAGCGACCGACGGTACATTCTCTATCAAAGTCCCTGGTGCAGACTTGGCCGCTGACCCTGACAGCACTGTCTTTGCGAGCGTGACCACAACCAACGCTGCGGGTAACACTGCAACCGCGACGGATACACAGACATACACTGTGAACTTGTTGCCCCCAGCCTTGGCGATCAGCCTGGATGCAAACGTTGCTGGTGACGGCATTGTGAACGTTGCTGAATCGACTGCTGCAGCCATTCCAGTGACTGGTACCGTGAGTGGTCAATTCAAGGCAGGTGACATTGTTACCTTGACCATTAACAACAAAACCTTCACAGGTGCAGTGTTGGATGGTGGTAAGTTCTCCATCAATGTTCCTGGCGCAGACCTGGCGGCTGATGCTGACAGAACAATTGAAGCAAGTGTGACCACAACGAATGCTGCTGGTAACAGCGCAACCGCAACTGATACGCAGACATACACTGTGAACTTGTTGCCTCCAGCCTTGGCGATCAGCCTGGATGCAAACGTTGCTGGTGACGGCATTGTGAACGTTGCTGAATCGACTGCTGCAGCTATCCCTGTGACTGGTACCGTGAGCGGTCAATTCAAGGCCGGCGATGTTGTTACCATTACGATCAATGGCAAAGACTTCAGCGGTGCTGTAGCGACCGACGGTACATTCTCTATCAAAGTCCCTGGTGCAGACTTGGCCGCTGACCCTGACAGCACTGTCTTTGCGAGCGTGACCACAACGAATGCTGCGGGTAACACTGCAACCGCGACGGATACACAGACATACACCGTGAACTTGTTGCCTCCAGCTTTGGCAATAAGCCTGGATGCAAACGTTGCTGGTGATGGCATTGTGAACGTTGCTGAATCGACTGCTGCCGCCATTCCAGTGACTGGTACCGTGAGTGGTCAATTCAAGGCCGGCGATATTGTTACGATTACGATCAATGGCAAAGACTTCACTGGTGCTGTAGCGACCGACGGTACATTCTCTATCAAAGTCCCTGGTGCAGACTTGGCCGCTGACCCTGACAGCACTGTCTTTGCGAGCGTGACAACAACCAACGCTGCGGGTAACACTGCAACCGCAACTGATACGCAGACTTACACCGTGAACTTATTGCCTCCAGCCTTGGCGATCAGCCTGGATGCAAACGTTGCTGGTGACGGCATTGTGAACGTTGCTGAATCGACTGCTGCAGCCATTCCAGTGACTGGTACCGTGAGTGGTCAATTCAAGGCAGGTGACATTGTTACCTTGACCATTAACAACAAGACCTTCACTGGTGCAGTTCTGGATGGTGGTAAGTTCTCCATCAATGTTCCTGGCGCAGACCTGGCAGCTGACTCAGACAGCACGATCCTGGCAAGTGTAACAACGACCAACGCTGCTGGTAACAGTGCAACCGCGACTGATACCCAAGACTATAAGTTGGCGATTAATCCAAACCTGTTTGCAACCATTGCATTGGATGCAAACTTTGCTGGTGATGGCATCATCAACATTGAAGAAGCCAAAGCGACCTCATCCATTCCAGTGACTGGTACAGTGGGTGGTGACGC
>NZ_JBQUZC010000001.1:1154228-1192270 GCF_056314045.1 Methylophilus sp. DMC16 | reverse complement strand
CAAGACCATTGAAGCGAAAGTGACTGTCACAGACAACGCTGGCAACACAGCTAGCCAGTCTACACAGTTGACCTACACACTGGACCTGACGCCACCTAAGGCAGAGATTGCCTTGGATGCTAACTTTGGTGGTGATGGCATCATCAACATTGAAGAAGCCAAAGCGACCTCATCCATTCCAGTGACTGGTACAGTGGGTGGTGACGCTAAAGTTGGTGATCCCGTGATTGTGACGATCAACAACAAAGATTACCCAACGACTGTAATCACCCGTGCGGATGGCAAGCTGGGCTTCAGTGTGAGCGTTGCTGGTAACGAACTTGCCGCTGACTCAGACAAGACCATTGAAGCGAAAGTGACTGTCACAGACAACGCTGGCAACACAGCTAGCCAGTCTACACAGTTGACCTACACACTGGACCTGACGCCCCCCGTTGCCACAATTGCGCTCGATGCTAACTTTGGTGGTGATGGCATTATCAATATTGCTGAATCTCAACCAGGTGTTAATCAGCCAGTGACTGGTACTGTAGGTGGTGAAGCCAAGCTTGGTGATCCTGTGGTAGTCACTATTAATGGCAAAGATTATCTGACAACAGTGGTGACTCGCGCAGACGGTAAACTAGGCTTCAGTGTTAGTGTGCCTGGTAGCGAATTAGTCGCAGACAGCGATAAAACGATTGACGCTAAAGTTTCCACAACGGACTCAGCTGGTAACGTTGGTGTTGCAACAACTCAACTTACCTATACTGTCGATGTCACTGCACCAAACAAACCGACCATAGACAATATTTATGATGACTTTGGTACGAAAAAAGGAGACGTCCCAAGTGGTGGCGTTGCCGATGATGCGACGCCAACACTCACTGGTAAGGCTGAGGCTGGTAGTACGGTCACCGTTTATGATGGTAAGACTGTGATTGGAACTGCTGTCGCCGACAAAAATGGTAACTGGACCTTTACACCATCGACTGATATTGCTAAAGGCTTGCATAACTACACGGTGACTGCAACAGACAACGCTGGCAACACCAGTGTGCCAAGCGATAACTATGCTTACACTTTGAACCAGTCACCAGTGTTTGTGACTTTAGATGGTAGTGCCACTGTGTCTGAAGACGGTTTGCCAAATGGTGTTCTTGATCAAGGTGAGCCTTCAAACATTATTGCATCTGGTGATTTAGGTATCTCAGATCCAAATGGTGATCTGCAGAGTGTGACATTGACTGCACCAACTCAAACCTATACATCTGGCGGCGTGGCAATTACCTGGGCTGGAAGCAACACCGGGACGCTGATCGGTTCTGCTAATGGTCAGGAAATCTTGCGCATATCCATTGATAACTCAGGCAAGTACGCTGTAAAGTTGTCAGGTCCGCTGGATCACCCTGCTCAAGGTGAAGATACGCTTGCATTGAAGTTTGGTGTAAATGCTAAAGACACTGATACAACGACTTCTGGTTCTATCACTGTCAATGTGGTTGATGATGCGCCGATTGCTACCAATCAGACGGTCACTGCTCAGGGCGACAAAGGCACAAACATTATGTTTACCATTGATGTCTCTGGCAGTATGGCGATCAAAGACGGCGTAAACGGCGACTCGCGTCTGGACAGTGAAGTTAAATCAATTAACACCTTGTTGGATCAATATGGTGCATTAGGAAGTGATGTAAGGGTCATGATTGTGACCTTCTCTGATGGGTATAGCCAAAAAACCTCTAGTTGGGTAACGATTGCTGAAGCTAAACAGGTGTTAGCGTCATTAAAAACAATCTCAGGTACCAATTACGATGCTGCGTTGGATGGTACAAAAGCGGCATTCAATTCTACCGGTAAAATTGCAGGTGGCCAAAATGTAGGCTACTTCTTCTCAGATGGTGAGCCTAACTCTGGGAGAGAGGTTGGTGATACCGATAGGCAGGCATGGGAAGCTTTCCTGAAAGCCAACAATATCAATGAGTACGCAATTGGTGTTGGCGGTAGCGTTTCTGCAACCCAAGTGGCTAATAGCATGAATCAGGTGGCATATAACGGTGCGACTGGCAATGATACTGATGCTATTCAGGTGTCAAACTTTGCCCAACTGGATGGCGTATTAAGCCAGACTGTACCAACGGCTGTTTCAGGTTCATTGACGACAGGGGGTGGTTTCGGGGCTGATGGTGGTTACGTTAAATCGGTGTCGATTGAAGGTACCACTTATACTTTTGATGCGAAAACGGGTGCAATTGCAGTCGCAGGCACTAATAACAGCGCATACGATGCCACGACGCATCAACTGACCGTTAACACGACTGCTGGTCGCTTTGTGGTTGATATGGATGACGGTAAATATAGCTTTACTCCAGGTCAAACCAAGGTCACGCTGATTAATACGACATTTGATGCCAACGGCAGCAGTCAGCAAACCCCAGTACCTTTGGGTTGGTTTACTGATAACAAGAGCGGTACGATTGAGATCATGCCGAGCACGATTTATGGCCTGTCTGCAAGCTATGGCAATGTGCTTGAGATTGAGAATTACAAAGGTGATGGAAACTTGTACACCTACATCAATCCAGCTAAAGATGCTACCGTGACTTTAAGTTTTGATTATGCAGCGCGTGCTGGTCATACAGCAGGGATTGATTCTGCTATTCAGGTGATTGTGAATGGTAAAGTCATTGATACGGTGAACACTGGCAACCTGACGATGAGTAACTTCTCTTACAGCTTTACTGGTACGGGTAGCCAGATGCGTGTGGAGTTCAAGTCTGTGGATACCAACAGCACTGGTGGCTTGCTTGATAATATCAAAATCACGACATCAAGTACCACACAACCGGCTGACAGCACCAAAGTCACTTACACCCTGAGTGACAAGGATGGCGACACCAGCACTGCTGATTTGACGCTCAATGTGGCGAAAAATAATACCTATACACCCACCCCGCAAGTGGCTCCGGATGTATCGACTGCGGTAAGCGCAGCAGGCTTAATTACATTGCCAGGCTTGTTAAATGTTGATTTGCTGGATTTCTCTAGCCGCCAGAGCTTCACTGCAAGTGATGCCAATAACAACATTACTAACGTCAATATTGCGTTCAATGCTGGGATTGGTGTGATCATCAGCTCTACACTGATGAGTTACTCGCAACTTGTGGCTAATGAGTTGGGCTTAAGCGTCAGTTATACCCAAACCAGTGGTTTATTTGGTTTGGCTGGCGCGCGGAGCAACATGGAAATTACGGCTGCTGATGGTGGCACGATAGATAACCTTGCTTTGAATGAGTTCCTGTCAACAGTCAAAGTCAATCAGCAATTACTTGGTGTGAATGCATTCGAGAGTTTGAAAATCACTGCAACGGACAGTACTGGCCTGCAAGATAGTGCAAGTGCAGGCGACCTGCTCAATATTAGTCTGTTGAGTAGCAATAACACTACGCCAATTATCGGTGGTGGTGAGGGTGATGACATTGTTAACGGTACCTCCGGCAATGATATTATCTACGGCTATGCAGGTAATGACACGCTGAATGGCGGTGATGGCAACGACATCCTGCGTGGCGGAGCAGGTGATGACAAGCTGAATGGCGGTAATGGCAACGACATCCTGATCGGTGGTAAAGGTAACGATACCCTGACCGGTGGCGCGGGTGTTGATGTGTTCAAGTGGGATCAAGGCGATGATGGTGCTGCTGGATCTCCTGCACTTGACACAATCAAAGACTTTAATAAAGCCGCGGTCAGCCAAGGTGGGGATGTGTTGGATATCCGTGATTTGTTGCAGGGTGAAAATCCAACCAACCTGGTCAACTACATGCACTTCGAGAAATCAGGCAGCGATACCATTATTCATATCAGTTCGAATGGTGGCTTTGCTAATGATGCACACAATGTTTCAGGTGCATTCAATAGTGGTCAAGAAACGCAGACCATTGTGGTGGCTGGTGTCGATTTAACCAACGGCCAAACCAGCGATGCAGCCGTGATCGCAAACCTGCTGACACAGCAAAATATTGTTGTGGATCATTAATCGCAGCAGTATTGCTAATAGCAGTTCAAGAGCGACCCTTGTGGTCGCTCTTTTTTTATTCAGCGTTTGGGTTTGATACAGGCAATAAAAAAGAGCGCTGCTTGAGCGCTCTTTTTAGAGACTGAGTTTGCGTTGTTAGAGCGCCAGCATATCCACAAACGCATTCACAGCAGTGGCTTCCAGCTTGGCCTGATCCTGACACAAGGCCAAAATGTCGGCTTGTCTGGTTGTGTCAAAGCGACGTGCCAGATTGGTTTTGAATTTCTTCACCAGTTCCGGGATGCCTTCGCCACGGCGGCGGCGATGGCCAATCGGGTATTCCACCGCAATATTGCTGGATTGCGTGCCATCCTTAAAGAAAATCTGAATGGCATTGGCAATGGAACGTTTTTCCGGGTCCAGATAGTCACGCGTATATTCTGCTTTTTCGACGCAAGTCATCTTGTCACGCAGTGCATCTATGCGCGGATCAGCGGCTGCGGCATCTTCGTAATCCTGTGCAGTTAAACTTCCTTTGAGCAAACCAACGGCTGCCATATATTGAATACAATGGTCGCGGTCAGCAGGGTTATCCAACGGGCCGGTTTTATCGATGATGCGAATGGCGGACTCGTGTGTGGTGATAATAATCTTGTCGATGTTGGCAATGTCTTCCAGGGTTTGCAGACGGCTGCCCACTTCCTTGTTGAGCTGGAAAGCACACTCCACCGCTGTTTGCGCGTGAAATTCGGCCGGGAACGAGATTTTGAACAATACCTGTTCCATCACATAGCTGCCGTAAGGGCGCTGGAACTTGAAGGCATTGCCCTTAAACAAGACATCATAAAAGCCCCAGGTTTTGGCTGTGAGTGCACTTGGGTAGCCCATTTCGCCTTGCAAGGTCATCCAGGCCAGGCGCACCGCCCGCGAGGTGGCATCGCCAGCCGCCCAGGATTTACGTGAACCGGTGTTTGGACTATGACGGTAGGTACGCAAGCTTTGACCATCAACAAAGGCATTAGACACAGCATTGATAATATCTTGTTTGTTACCCCCCAGTAATTTGGTCACAACAGCGGTAGAGGCAATTTTAACCAGAATGACGTGGTCCAGACCCACTCTGTTAAAGCTGTTTTCCAGCGCCAGTACGCCCTGAATTTCATGCGCCTTGATCATGGCGGTAAGTACGTCTTTCATGGTCAATGGCGCTTTGCCTTCGGCCACATTTTTGCGCGACATGTAATCCGCTGAAGCCAGAATCCCGCCCAGGTTGTCAGATGGATGTCCCCATTCTGCGGCCAGCCAGGTGTCATTAAAATCCAGCCAGCGGATCATGGCGCCAATATTAAAAGCGGCCAGGATAGGGTCCAGCTGATAAGGGGTGCCGGGAACTTTGGCGCCATTCGGCACAACCGTACCGGCAATCACGGGGCCTAGTAATTTGGTACAGGCGGGATAATCCAGTGCCTCGAAACCACAGCCCAGCGTATCCATCAGGCAGTTGCGGGCGGTATCGTAAGCTTCATGAGAGTTGATTTCAAAATCTGCCACGTAGTTGGCGATATTTACAATGACTTGATCGGGATCGGGACGTACATTAGAAATATGGGCGGACATAAGAGATTCTTTCAAGTAAAAATTTAAGCAACAGAGGCTACAGCAGATTTTTCTCTGTGCTCTCTGAATCCTCTGTGGCTAAAAAATGGGTAAGCCTAACGTTTGTCTAAAGGCACAAACGCTCTGTTATCCGGGCCGTTATACTCTGCATTCGGGCGAATAATCTTGTTATCGATACGCTGCTCAATCGCATGCGCGACCCAGCCGGTGGTGCGTGAGATCACAAAAATTGGCGTGAACATGCCAGTCGGAATTCCCATCATGTGGTAGCTGGAAGCGCTATACCAGTCCAGGTTGGGGAACATCTTTTTCTCGTTCCACATGATTTCTTCAATGCGGGCAGAGATGTCAAACAGCTGCATATTGCCGGCATCCTCACACAGTGACTTGCTGACGGCTTTGATCGACTCATTGCGTGGATCGGCAATGGTATACACGGGATGGCCAAAGCCAATAATGATTTCTTTGCGCGCCATACGAGCCTTGATATCTGCTTCAGCTTCATCTGGTGTTTGGTAACGCTCAATAATCTCCATGGCGGCTTCATTGGCGCCGCCATGTTTGGGCCCCCGTAGTGCGCCAATGGCACCGGTGACGCAAGAATACAAGTCGGAGAGGGTGCCAGCGATCACGCGTGAGGTGAAGGTGGATGCGTTAAATTCATGTTCGGCATAGAGCACCAGTGAGGTATTCATAGCCTTGATATGCAGCTCGGATGGTTTTTTGCCATGCAGGAGATGCAGGAAGTGCGCCGCGATAGAGTCGTCATCAGTTTCTACCTCAATACGTACACCGCGATGGCTAAAGTGGTACCAGTAAATGAGGATAGAGCCGAAACAGGCAATCAAGCGGTCCCCCAGAGCTTGTGCGCCAGCAGTATTGCGGTCGGTAGCTTCTGGTTCCAGTGTCCCCAGCATCGAGCAGCCTGTGCGCATCACATCCATTGGATGCGCATTGGCTGGAATCTGTTCCAGTACGGCTTTAAGTGCACTGGGCAGGCCGCGTAGCTTTTTGAGCTTTTGATGATAAGCAGTGAGTTGTGGTTGGGTGGGCAGCTCACCGTGAATCAGCAAATAAGCGACTTCTTCAAACGTGGCATGTTTAGCCAGTTCGATGATATCGTAACCGCGGTAATGCAGGTCATTACCGCTATGGCCCACGGTACAAATGGCCGTGGTGCCCGCAGCCACACCCGCCAGCGCGACGCCTTTTTTACGCTTGGGCGCTTCGCTAGCCGGGGCCGTGTTGATAGGATCAGTGGTGGTGTTCATAACTAACCTCCTTTATCTCTGGTCGCGTGCGCTTATTTTTTATATAGCGCGTCTAGTTTCTGTTCAAAAGCGTGATAGCCAAGATGCTCGTACAAGTCCGCACGTGTCTGCATCAAATCCAACACGTGTTTCTGTGTGCCATCTTTGCGTACGCTCTGGTACACCTGAAGCGCCGCCTGGTTCATCGCGCGGAAGGCTGACAGAGGGTACAAGACCATTCCAACACCTGCCGTAGCCAGTTCCTCTACCGTGAATAAAGGGGTAGAGCCAAATTCGGTGATATTGGCCAGTACCGGCACCTTGACGGCTTCGACAAACTGCTGATACATGCCCAGCTCCGTCATCGCTTCCGGAAAAATCATGTCGGCACCTGCTTCCACGCATGCACAAGCGCGGTCTATGGCAGATTGCAATCCTTCCACCGCCAGCGCATCCGTGCGCGCCATGACGACAAAGTCATCATAGGGCTTGGCATCGACGGCGGCTTTCACCCGGTCTACCATTTCCTCCAGGCTCACAATCGCCTTGTTAGGGCGGTGGCCGCAACGCTTGGCGCTGACCTGGTCTTCAATATGCACCGCTGCAGCCCCCGCCTTGGCAACGCTTTTAATGGTGCGCGCAATGTTAAATGCCCCGCCAAACCCGGTATCAATATCGACCAGTAAAGGCGTGTCGACCACGTCGGTAATGCGGCGCACATCGACCAGGACATCTTCCAGGCCAGAAATCCCCAAGTCAGGCAGGCCTAAAGAGCCAGCGGCCACACCACCGCCAGACAGGTAGATGGTCTTAAACCCGGATTGTGTGGCGAGCATGGCGTGGTAGGCATTGATAGCGCCTATGATTTGTAGCGGCTTTTCGGCGACCAGCGCCGCGCGGAAACGTGCACCTGCTGTAGTGATTTGTTGCATATTAAACCTTTATCTTTAAGCCACAGAGAACACAGCGGTCACAGAGAGATCCATCAAACCGAATGAAAAATGTCTCAGATTTTCTCTGTGTGCTCAGTAAGCGCTGTGGCTAAGTATTAAAAGAACGCGTGTTCAGCATCTTCTGGCATGGCCACACCCGTTTGTTTAGCTTTTTGCAAGACCTCCCAGAAGTAGCGATAGGTAGCGCGGTCATGCAATTCACCTGCATATTGGATCGGCCCCCAGTCAGCGGCCTGTGCTGCCAGTAAAATGTTAGCGGCATCCGTCACTTCGTCATAATTCGGTTTCATGGCGTCAACGATGGCCTGAATTTGTGTCGGGTAGATACTCCACATACGCATAAAGCCAAACTCATTGCGCGCGCGTGAGGCGTCGCTAAAGGTCACTTCCACATTCTTGAGATCCAGCGTCACGTTATGGGCAGGCACGACACCATTTGCCAGTGCTGCGGAGACCACTTCCGTTTTGGCACGCGCCAGCAGGCGGTGATCAAACTGGCCAGGGCTGCGCATCGCGGCCGCAGGGATGGCGCCATGGTGGGCACTGACAAAGTCCATCAGGCCAAAGTCCAGCACTTGCAACCAAGGCAGTTGTGCAATCTCGTGCACTTGGCGCAGGGCACCATGCGTTTCAATCAGGATATGCACCGGGATTTCGCGGCGTAGGCCATGTTGTTTAGCAACGTTTTGAATGTAGCCGATCATTTCACGGGCTTGCGCGATGTCGGTACATTTAGGGATCGTCAGGTAACTCAAGACTTCACCCGCACCGCCCACCAAAATATCGATATCTTTTTTCCAGTGCGGATGCGTATAGTCGTGAATGCGTGCCCCCGCCATCTTGTATTGGTTGGCAGCAGAATTCAGCACACGCACGATCATTTCCGCATGCGCCTGCTCCTGGCCGCTGGCAGCGCCGTCTTCACAGTCGCAGGTGATGTCAAACACAGGACCGACCGCATTGGGATTGGCCGGGTCTTGCAAGGACAAGGCTTTCAAAATTAGCTTTTCGCTGCCTGCAAAATGCTCACAAGCAGGGATCACCGGAAAGGGTTTTTCGCCACCAAAGAGCGCCTGGTTAGGATGAACGGCCATGGTTAGTTTCCTTTTCGTGGAATTAAAACGGTGTAATCAAGGTCGAGTACCACATTGGGGTGGTAGCCCTGTGAGGTCTTGATGTTCTCAACATGATCTGGCGGAATATTCTTGAGGCCGATCATGCGTAGTCTGAGGGCGCCGAGCTGCGGGTGGGGCAGCGTCCATTGATCCAGCACTTCCGTCATGCAGTAAATCGTGTCGCCTGCGTAGCTGGGATTGGCATGTGTGCCGCCATTAATCGCGGCAATCGACAGCGCGTTTTCCAGGCCTTCAAAGCTCAATGCACGGCAGGCGGAAATCACTACGCCGCCATAGACCAGACGCAGGCCTTGTGGCGTGGATTGCATCAGATGAGCATCAAAATGCAGTCTGGCATTGTTTTGGTACAAATGGGTAGCCAGCGTATGATCGCTATCGTTAATGGTGAGGCCAGCGGGATGGCGCAAACGTTCGCCTACGGTGTAGTCTTCCCAGAAGTAACGGCCACCGGTAGCCACCGCGATTTCCTGATGCACATTAAACGGGGCGGGCAGGCGCAGATCCTTGGCAGCGACAAAGGCAGGCAAGTCAGGGATCACCGTGTCCGGCGCAGGGGCAGCCAGATTTTTCTTGTGCACCATCACCCAGCGCACCCAGCTTAAAACCGGTTGCTGGTCTTGATTAACCGAGGTCGAGCGTACCCAGACTACGCCATTCTTGCCACTTGAGTTTTGCTTGAGGCCGATCACTTCGCTGGAAGTGGTCAAGGTGTCACCGACAAATACCGGCTGGATAAACCGCACATCGGCATATCCCAGGTTTGCCACGGCATTGACCGAGATATCCGGTACCGTTTTGCCAAACGCGATATGAAAAGCCAGCAGGTCATCAATGGGCATCTGCGCATAGCCCAACGACAAGGCAAACGGCGCGCTGCAATGCAACGGATTGCGTGCGCCAGTCAGCGCGATATATAGCGCAGTGTCACCGCTGGTGATGGTGCGCGGCGTCGCATGCGGGATGACTTCGCCCAGCTTGAAATCTTCAAAAAAACGCCCGGCGTTGATTTTGCCTGTCATGTTGATTCCTTAAATGAATTCTTCTTCTAGCTCTGCAATCGCTTCTGATAATTTGATGAGTCGTTGCGCAGCTTTAATATGGTGGTGTTCCACCAGTTTGTCATTGACCACGACCGTCCCTTTACCACCTTCGTTTGCCTCTTTCAAGGCTTTAATGATCAACCTTGCATGTTCGACCTCAGACCTTTGCGGGGTATACGCATCATTGCAATAAGCAATTTGCGCCGGATGTACCAGTGACTTGCCATCCATGCCTATGTCGCGCCCCAGGCGGCAGGCATATTCAAACGAATGCATGTTCTTAAAATCAGACGTAATGCCGTCGATCACGCCTTTGCCATACGCACGCGCCGCCAGAATGACCAGCGATAAGGAGGTGAGGATGGCAGAGCGTTCATGCGTTACACGTGCATGCAGTTGCGAAATGAGGTCAGAGGTGGCCATCACCATGCAGATCACGCGCTCAGAGGCGGCCGCAATTTCCTTAGCGTTTAATACTGCCAGCGGGCTCTCTATCATCACCATCATCGGCACATCCTTGCCACCGGCATCATCCAGCAGCTGTTGTGCCTGCAACACGTCTTCGCGAGACTCAATATTGGGGAACAGAATGGCATCTGCGCCAATATTGGCCACTGCCTTGATGTCGTCATGGCCCCAAATCGAGTGCAGATCATTGACACGCACCACCACTTCACGTTTGCCATAGCCACCTTGCTTGACGGCATTAACAACGTTTTCCCGTGATTGCACTTTGACATCCACCAGAATCGGGTCGCCCAGATCCAGAATGACGGAGTCTGCCGCTAATGTGCGCGCACGCTCCAAATAGTGCTGATTACAGCCAGGGACATATAGCATCGAGCGTCGTGGTCTGAGTGCATATGACATGGGTTTTCCTTTGTTGCAGCGAGAATTGAATTCATTATTCATGAATAAAAAAACTCTGTCAACAAATATCTTATGTCTTATATAAGATATAAAATAGTAGACAACAAAAAAGCGCTGTGATATAAATTGAATAACTAATTTTTTGGCGTCTTTTGATGCCTGCAAGTGTGGAGTCAAGGATATGGATAAACAAGTCGGATCAGCCAGTTACAGGCCGTTATATGACCAGATCAAGGTGTTGATCACCCAGAGCCTGATTGGTGGGGAGTGGCGCCCGGGTGACATGATCCCGAGTGAGATTGATCTGGCTCAGCGTTACAAGGTCAGTCAGGGCACGGTGCGCAAGGCAATAGATAGTCTGGCTACTGAAAATATTCTGATTCGTCGTCAGGGCAAGGGCACATTTGTCGCGACCCACAATCAGGATGATGTGAAGTTACGCTTTTTGCGTTTGACTGCTGAAACCGGCCAAAAAGAATTGTTACAGAATGAGTTTATCTCCTGTGTCAAAAGCAAAGCCAGTGTGCATATCGGTAAGGTGCTGGAAATGAAGGCAGGCGCGACCACCATAGAGGTCAAGCGCTTGCTGACTTTTTCCGGCCGACCTCTGATTTATGACCACATTATTGTGCCCGCTGCGCCATTCAAAGGCTTGAATCGCGCCAAGGTGGAAGAAAGCAATGGCTCTATGTACAGCATGTATGAGTCGCAGTTTGGCATACGCATGATACGTGCTGAAGAGCGGATCAAAGCGGTGGCCGCAGATGCTGAAGTGGCGAAAGCCCTGGGGCTGAAAGAGGGCTATCCGCTGCTGAGCATAGAGCGCGTGTCGTTCACCTATGGCGACAAGCCAATGGAGTGGCGGTTAGGTTTGTGTCTGACCGATGACCACCACTACATGAGTGAATTGGAATGATTGAAAAATCTTCATCAGCGGCGTTGAGCTGCGCATGTCCGTCTGGCTGCTGAAGTTTTTGAATTATTCGGGATAAAAGAAATGACTTTTGAAAACATAATTTTCGCGTTGTTGGGCTTCGCTAGCCTAGCCAACATGTATTTTGAAAAGTCTTGGTCGACGCAAAGACTGGTGAATAGAAAGAGGTTAATGAATGGATGACTTGAAAAAACGCGCGCTGGACTACCACCAGTTTCCCAAGCCGGGCAAGCTGAGCGTGGAGTCGTCCAAGCCATGCGCAACGCAACAGGATTTATCCCTGGCCTACACGCCAGGGGTGGCCGCGCCAGTACTCGAAATTGAGGCGGATCCTGCCAATGCCTACAAATATACCAACAAGGGAAATTTGGTGGCGGTGATCACCGATGGCACAGCCGTACTCGGACTGGGCAATGTTGGTGCTTTGGCCGGCAAGCCGGTGATGGAAGGCAAGGGTGTACTGTTTAAACGCTTTGCAGATATTGATGTGTTTGATATCGAAGTCAATGCTGCCACGCCTGACGAGTTTATCCAGACCGTCGTCAATATTGCGCCGACTTTTGGCGGGATCAATCTGGAAGATATCGCTGCCCCGCACTGTTTTTATATTGAATCAGAACTGAAAAAACGCCTGGATATTCCGGTGTTTCATGATGACCAGCATGGCACGGCCGTGATTGTGGCGGCGGCGTTGCTCAATGCGCTTGAGCTCCAAGGCAAAACCTTGCCCCGCGCCAAAATTGTGTTTTTAGGTGCGGGTGCGGCGGGTTGCTCTTGTGCCAAGTTGCTTAAGCTGATGGGCGCCACCGATATCACCATGGTGGATCGCAAAGGCGTGCTCGATTTGGCGCGGGATGACTTGCATGACAACAACCGTGCGTTGGCGATTGCGGCTGGCAAGGTGAGCTCGCTGGCCGAGGCCATGCAGGGCGCAGATGTATTTATCGGGGTGTCGGCCAAGAATGGCTTGCCAGCAGAGCTGGTGGCCAGTATGGCGGCCAAACCGGTGATTTTTGCACTGGCCAATCCAGATCCTGAAATTTTACCCAGCCAGGTTTTCGCAGTGCGTGATGACGTGATTATGGCCACTGGCCGCAGTGATTTCCCGAATCAGGTCAACAACGCCTTGTGTTTCCCTTATTTGTTCCGTGGTGCGCTGGATGCCAAGGCCAAACAGATTACCGAGCAGATGAAAGTGGCGGCAGCAAAAGCGCTCAGTCAACTTGCGCGCGAGCCTGTGCCGCAGCAAGTGCTGGAGGCGTACCAGTTAACGTCTTTGTCGTTTGGCAAGGAATACATTATTCCCAAGCCGTTTGATCCACGCTTGATGGAATACGTGGCCGGTGCAGTGGCACGTGCAGCGCAGGCAGACGAGTAGCAGCATGATTGTTAAAAAGCAGAAAAAACAGCGGCCCAAGAATCTGGATTTATTTACGATCCGGCTGCCGGTCAATGCCGTGGTGTCTATCATGCATCGGGCCAGTGGCGTCGCACTGTTTTTGATTCAGCCATTGCTTTTATGGACCTTGTATCTGTCATTGTCTAGCGCTGCTGGCTATCAAAGCGTGGCCGGCCAATTGCTAACATGGCCAGTCAAGTGTCTGGTCACGGGCTTGGCCTGGGCGTTTTTTCATCATTTTTATGCAGGTATTCGTCATCTGGCGATGGATGTGCATTGGATGACCACCCTGCAAAAGGCAAGGTTCTCCAGCCGCGTTGTGCTGGGACTGGTGGCATTCACCATGTTGTGGATGTTATGGGCGATTTGGGGCTGAGTCAGCATGCTATTTGAACTGCTTACGGCGAAATACCCTGGCATGCGTCGCTGGCTCACGCAGCGGCTGTGTGCCTTGTCCATGGCCTTTGGGCTGTTGTTATTCTGCATGCGGCTGCTGTGGTTGTCGCCAGCAAGTTATCACGACTGGGTGGCCTTGTTTGCGCCCTGGTGGTGGCGCCTGCTGACACTGTGGTTTTTTATCTGCATGTTACTGCATGCGTGGCTGGGTGTGCGTGATGTGCTGCGGGATTACGTGCCGCATCTGGGCGTACGGTCCGTGCTGCAACGATTGGTAGATATTGCGGTGTGGGGAAATGCACTCGCAGTATTGTGGATTTTATTTGGAATGAAGATTTAAGGTGAATGGCATGACCAAGACAGCGCAGGGGACAGGTGCAAGCAAACTACAGCATCATCAGGTAGATGCAGTCATCGTCGGCGGTGGTGGGGCTGGCTTGCGTGCGGCATTGCAGCTGGCGGAATCCGGCGCCGATGTCGCTGTGCTGTCCAAAGTGTTCCCCACCCGTTCACATACCGTGGCGGCACAAGGCGGCATTGCCGCCGCGCTCGGTAATGTGTCTGATGACAACTGGTTGTGGCATATGTATGACACCATCAAGGGTTCGGACTACCTGGGCGACCAGGATGCGATTGAGTTTATGTGCCGGAACGCGGCCAAGGCCATTATTGAACTGGAGCACTTTGGCATGCCGTTCGACCGCCTCGAAAATGGCCGCATCTTTCAGCGCCCGTTTGGCGGCATGACCCGCAATTTTGGCGAGCAAGCGATTTCGCGGACCTGTGCTGTGGCGGACCGTACCGGCCATGCCATGCTGCATACGCTGTATCAGCGCAACGTCAAGGCCAACACTCAATTCCTGATTGAGTGGTTTGCCCTGGACCTGATTCGGGATGCCGATGGAGATATCTTGGGCGTGATTGCGCTCGAAATCGAAACCGGCGACATTCATGTGATTCATGCCAAAGCCACCATGCTGGCCACGGGTGGCGGTGGCCGCATCTTCCAGGCCAGTACCAATGCTTATATCAATACGGGGGATGGCTTGGGCATGGCCGCGCGCGCAGGGCTGCCGTTGCAAGATATGGAGTTCTGGCAGTTTCACCCCACCGGGGTATTGAATGCCGGCGTATTGATTACCGAAGGCGTGCGTGGCGAGGGCGGTTATCTGGTGAATAGCGAGGGCGAGCGTTTTATGGAGCGCTATGCGCCCAATGCCAAAGACCTGGCCAGCCGCGATGTGGTGTCACGTGCCATGGCGACCGAGATTAAAGAAGGCCGCGGCGTTGGCAAGCATAAAGACGCGGTGTACCTCAAACTAGATCATTTAGGGGAAGACATCATCAGCAAACGCTTGCCTGGCATCCGCGAGATTGCCAAAACCTTTGCCGGTGTAGACCCAACCCAGGCGCCTATCCCGGTGGTGCCGACCGCGCATTACATGATGGGTGGCGTGCCCACCAATCTGGATGGTCAGGTTGTGGTACATGACGGCCAGTCTGAGCGTGTCGTTAATGGTTTGTATGCGGTGGGCGAATGTGCCTGCGTCTCTGTGCATGGCGCCAATCGTCTGGGCTCTAACTCTTTACTGGATCTGGTGGTGTTTGGTAAAGCGGCAGGCGACAAAATGGCGGCGGAGATTGCTGCCAACCGTGCGCACAAGCCGCTGCCAGCGAATGTCGCGGATGCAACGCTGGCGCGTGTTAACCGCCTTGAAAATGGCGGGGGCGAGAAAGTGGCTGAGGTGGGCTTGGCGATGCGCCAGACCATGCAAAAACATTGCGGGGTATTCCGTTTTCCTGATTTGCTGGCCGACGGCGTAGACGCCATCAAGCAAGTGGCCCAGCGTGCCGGGCAGTTAAGAATTGCTGATACGAGCAAGGTGTTTAACACGGCCAGGGTCGAAGCACTGGAGTTGGATAACCTGATGGAGGTGGCGCTGGCAACCATGCAAGCGGCCCATGCGCGTCAGGAAAGCCGCGGCGCCCATGCCCGTGAGGATTATCCCGAGCGTGACGATACGCATTGGCTCAGTCATTCGCTGTATTTTGCCCGCGAGCAAAAGCTGGTGTACAAGCCGGTGCGCCTCAAACCATTGACCGTAGAACCATTCGAGTTGAAGAAAAGGGTGTATTGATATGCGTTTCTCTATTTACCGGTTTAATCCCGACGTAGACAAAAAACCCTATATGCAGGACTACGAGGTCACGCTGGAAGACAGTGACCAGATGTTATTGGACGCGCTGATGCGGATTAAAGAACTGGACGAAACGCTCAGTATGCGCAAGTCCTGCCGTGAAGGTGTGTGTGGCAGTGATGCCATGAATATCAACGGCAAAAATGGCCTGGCCTGTATTACCAAACTCAGTGATCTGCAAGAACCTGTGGTATTGCGTCCCATGCCTGGCTTGCCTGTGATTCGCGATCTGGTCGTGGATATGACGCAATTCTTTGATAACTATCATTCGGTGATGCCTTATTTGCAAAACCATGACACGCCGCCGGAAACCGAGCGCCTGCAAAGCCCGGAAGACCGTGCCAAGCTGGATGGCTTGTATGAGTGCATTTTGTGTGGGGCTTGTACGACCTCTTGCCCCAGCTTCTGGTGGAACCCCGACAAATTTGTCGGTCCGGCAGGGCTGATGCAGGCTTATCGCTTTATTGCCGATAGCCGTGACCAGGAACAGGATGCGCGGTTGGAGAATCTGGAAGACCCTTACCGTTTGTATCGTTGCCACAACATCATGAACTGTACCGATGTCTGTCCGAAAAAGCTGAATCCAAACGCGGCTATTGCAGCGATTAAAGACCTTAAGATCGAAAAAGCCAAGGCCCATCAAGACAGCAAACCGGGCAAGAAGATTTTTGGCATCAAGGTGTTATAGGGGGAAATTATGCTAAATGCTGAGATTTTACGTGATGCCGAGCAGCGGCGACTGACCTGGCGCTGCCGCCGCGGCATGCTGGAACTCGATATCGTGTTGCAACGCTTTGTCAGTGATCAATTTGGCAGCCTGACACTGGCAGAAATGGAGCAACTGGATGCCTTGCTCGAACTGCCAGATAACGTGTTTTGGGACTTGATTCAGGGCTTAAAAGCCCCGACCGGAGACCTCAAGCCCATGGCAGCCCTTCTTCAAAAATTGAGTGCGAGCCGACCTACGGCAGAACAGGAAACCAGATGATTCAGCATATGGGAGAAGAGCCGATTGCACTGGATGCCAGTGCCTTGGGGGATTACTGGCCAGGCATACAGTTGTATTACCCGCCAGTGAAATATGCGCCCAGCCTGGGCATTTATGAAGACATGGAGCAGGCGGCCAACCGCATGGTCAAGCATGCGCACTTTACCAATGCGCATACGCTGATTTTTGACCTGGAAGATGGCTGTCGGCAGAAAGAAATGAGCCGCACTTTGCTGCGGCAGGAGCTGCCCAAACTGCGCAAGGTCAATGAGCGCGTCACCATTGCCATCCGCGCCAACTCCTTCCGTACCGATGAGTACGAAGAAGACATGAAGCTGGTTCGCGACATGGGCGAATTTATTGATGTCGTCATGCTGGCCAAGGCGGGTGAATCCTACGGTGCCGCCGAGGTGCGTGATTTGTCTAGCTTTTTATTGAGTATCAACCCGCAAATCACCATACAGCCGATTATCGAACACCCTAAATCGCTCAAGATTGCGCCTGAACTGATGCAATACGACACCGTGAAACATGTGGTGTTCGGCATCCATGACTTCTCTAAAGCCTTGGGGATCCACATCACGCCCGAGCATTGGATAGAAGAGCTGTTCTATTTTATCAACCAGCTGATTTTTGAAGCCAGGATTGCCGGTAAAGGTGTGATTGGCGGTGTGGAAACGCTGATTGGCAGCAATATCATGCCAGATAAGTTTGTCGAGCCGCACGACGTGCGTCGCTGGCTGGATTTGCATGGCGATAACGAGTCGCGCGTGGTGTACAAACACGCTTGCCAGGAAGCGGCCATGGGCCTGACCGGCAAGCAGGTGATCCATCCCGGGCATATTCATTTGTGTAAAACCGCTTACACGCCATCGCCGACCGAGATCAACCAGAAGGTGGCGATTTTGAAAGCGGCGATTGAAGCCGATGCCTTGTTGGGTGGGGCGATCAAGTTTGAAGGCGAGATGTTGGATCCACCCATGTTTGGTAAGGCCTTGCAAACTTTGCTGAGAGCGCATGCCTTGCGCGCGCTCAAGGTCAGCGATATGGAGTTTGCCTTGCATGTGCTGCAGTTGATGCCGGCGCAGGTAGTACGCCAAAACTGGCCCTACGGCATTCTGCTTTAAATCAATGGCTGCGCGGGCGAATCACGGCGTTGCGCGGTACTCGAAATCCTCATGTACTTTTAGTACATTCCGGTTTCTGTGTTCCGTGCGCCTTGTGCTTCATCCCGCTCGCTCATTGATGAGCGTTTAAGCGTCATTGAAGATTTAAAAAGCATTTTCAAAAGAAATGCATATAACAGCATCGCATCAACCATGCGTGCATAGAGTGATTGGAAAGGTTTGAACATGACACAGTTAGCCCCTTATCCACAATGGCAATGGGACATCCCTGAGTTTTTCAATATCGGGGTGGCTTGTAGTGACCGCCATTTAGGCACCGCCAAGGCGGATGAAATTGCCATGATTGTGGAGGATGACAGTTTTGGTACCAGCATCATCACCTTTGCCGAGTTGGCGGCCAGGACAGACCGTTTTGCGCAGGTGTTGCGTGGATTGGCTGTCAAGCCAGGGGACAGGGTACTGATTCGCCTGCCGAACAGCCTGGATTACCCGACGGCCTTTCTCGGCACCATGAAAACCGGGGCGATTTCCGTGCCGACGTCTACTTTGCTCACTGCAGAAGAAGTGGCTTATCTGGCCAAGGATTCCGGCGCCGTGGTCCTGGTAACTGACGCGGCAGCCTGGCAGGCGATGTCTGCCAAAATGCAGCAGAATATCGCGCAAACACCCCATCTGAAACATGTGCTGCTGACACAGTTATCCGGGGAGGTCTCACCCGTGGATGGGTTTAATGTGGTGTCGCTGGAGGCAGCCCTGGCGAATGTGACTGACGCAGCGCCCGCCTATGCCACGCGGGCAGAAGATCCGGCTTATTTGGTCTATACCTCAGGTACGACTGGCTATCCTAAAGGCGTGTTGCATGCGCATCGTGCCTTGTTGGGGCGCCAGCCAGCCGCCAAATACTGGTTTAACTACAGCGACACGGTGCAAGACCGCATCATGCACTCAGGTAAGTTTAACTGGACCTATGTGCTGGGCACTGGGCTGATGGACCCGTTATACCTGGGTAAAACCGTGATTGTGCATGAAGGCAAAAATGATGCGCAAAAGTGGCTGGATTTGATTGCCAAACACAAAGCCACCATCTTTATTGGTGTCCCGACCATTTACCGACAGTTATTGCAAAAAACCACGGCTATACAGGCAGATATCCCCAGTGTGCGTCACTATATGAGTGCGGGCGAGCATTTGTCGGACGAAGTGTTAACGCAATGGCGTGAGCGTTTTGGGTTGGATATTTATGAAGCGGTAGGCATGAGTGAGTTTTCCTACTATCTGTCGCAAAGTGTGTATCGGCCGATTCGCGCGGGCTCTGCCGGTTTTCCGCAACCTGGGCACCAGATTGTATTGCTCAATCCCGACACCCGTGAGCCGGTGGCCGAAGGCGAGGAGGGCATGATCAGCGTGCCGGATAATGATCCTGGGTTGTTCCTGAATTACTGGAACCTGCCGGAAGAGACCACCAAATACAAGCATGATGGCTATTTCTTTACCGGCGACTACGCCAAGTATGATGCCGATGGCTATCTCTGGTTTTTGGGCCGTAAGGATGACATTATCAAGAGCTTTGGCTACCGCGTTTCGCCGTATGAAATCGAGCGCGTCTATAAAGGCCATCCGGCCGTGGCAGATTGCGCGGCCGTCGGCGAAGAGATTGAAAAAGACAAACTGCTGGTGGTGATTTATGTGATCCCCAAACCGGATGCCGAGATTGCGCCAGAAGACCTGATGGTGTTTGGCAAACAGCATCTGGCGGCGTATAAAGCACCGAAAACAGTCTACCTGGCCAAGGAGTTTCCACGCACCAAAAATGGTAAAATCTTGCGTAAAGATGTGAGTCCTGCCATTGCTTATCAGAAAAGCAATGCGCGCTAAAACGCCCGCCTGAAAGACCAAAACATGGCCCTGATTAAAACTCAAGACTTTATCGAGAGTATTGCCGACGCCTTGCAATATATCTCGTACTATCATCCGGAAGACTACATCCGGGCACTGGCCGCGGCTTATGAACGCGAGGAATCGGTGGCAGCCAAGGATGCGATTGCCCAGATTTTGACCAATTCGCGCATGTGCGCCGAAGGCAAGCGTCCGCTATGCCAGGATACCGGCATCGTAGTGGCCTTTATCAAGGTCGGCATGCATGCCAGATTTGAAGGCGACATGACGCTGGAAGCCATGGTCAATGAAGGCGTACGCCGGGCCTATCTGCATCCTGACAATACCCTGCGGGCTTCTATCGTCAACGATCCGGCCGGGGCACGCAAAAACACCAAAGACAATACGCCAGCGATTACCCACGTGGAAATGGTCGCAGGGGATAAGGTCGAAGTGCAGGTGGCAGCCAAGGGTGGCGGCTCCGAGAACAAGTCCAAACTGGCGATGCTGAACCCGAATGAAAGCATTGTCGATTGGGTGCTCGAAGTGGTGCCGGAAATGGGCGCAGGTTGGTGTCCGCCAGGCATGCTGGGCATAGGCATAGGCGGTAGCGCTGAAAAAGCCATGTTGTTAGCTAAAGAGTCATTGATGGCGCCGATCGATATTCAGGCGTTGCAGGCACGAGGCGCGCAAAACCGTATTGAAGAACTGCGTTTGGAGCTCTACGAGAAGGTTAATCGCTTAGGCATAGGCGCACAGGGTCTGGGTGGCTTAACCACGGTACTCGATGTGAAAATTCTCGATTACCCCACCCATGCAGCCAGTTTGCCGGTGGCGATTATCCCCAACTGTGCCGCCACCAGACATGTGCACTTCACGCTGGATGGCTCAGGGGTGGCGGTGCTGACCCCGCCCAGCCCTGAGGTTTACCCTGATGTGCATTGGGCACCCAGTCCGCAAGCCAAGCGCGTGAATCTGGAGACGGTGACGCGCGAAGAAACCCAGCGCTGGAAAACCGGCGACACGCTGTTGCTGACCGGCAAGATTCTGACCGGTCGTGATGCCGCGCATAAACGGATTCAAACCATGCTGGCCAAGGGCGAGCCTTTGCCGGTGGATTTCACCAACAAGTTTATCTACTACGTCGGCCCGGTCGATGCCGTGCGCGATGAGGCGGTAGGCCCCGCTGGCCCGACCACCGCCACTCGGATGGATAGCTATACCGACATGATGCTGAACACCGGCTTGCTTGGCTCCATCGGTAAAGCTGAACGCGGTGACGAAGCGCTGACTGAGATTGCCAGACACAAGTCGGTCTACCTGATGGCGGTTGGTGGTGCGGCTTACCTGGTCAGCAAGGCCATCAAACATGCGCGCGTGTTGGCATTTGAAGATTTAGGCATGGAGGCCATCTATGAGTTTGAAGTGGAAAACATGCCGGTGACGGTGGCAGTGAGTGCCGATGGCGATTCTGCGCACAAGAGCGGCCCAGCCCTCTGGCGCAAGAAGATTGCGCTCAAAGCGGTTTAATGTGCTTTCCATCACAGAACATGCGCACGATTTGCTAAACACTACGTCATACTACTAAGCGTCAGAATGGGGGTAAGTATGATAAAAGGATTAAAAGCAAATACAGGTGTCAGCATGTGTTGCGCCGTTGCGCTGATGATGTTGACTGTGCAAGCGCACGCAGAGTCTGCCCTGGAGTATTTTACGGATAGCACTGGCAAATATGCCGGACCGAGTCTGGAAGACCAGGTGGCGTTAATGGACACCGACCATAATGGTTTTGCCGATGTGTTTGAGGTACGTGCCTACCTGGAAAAGCAACATGGCAAGGGCTATCAGAAAGAACTGCTCGATAAATGGGAGTCCTCTGCTGCTGGCAAAAGCTGCAGTACCCCGTTTGCCAAGCAACTTTACGGAGACAGTACACGCTGACAGCGTGCGCAGTGTTGTTTTGATGCTGACAATGGCTGTCATTTTGATCAATTGCCAGAATGTTACAAGCAGTTAACATTCTGGAGGAGGGAGTGCATTATAATCAAATCAAAAGAATGCCTCGCGGCCAGTGGTTAATACCGGCCCATTCCCCGATTTTCGTTTTATTGCCCAAATTTGATTTATTAAATAGAGCCTACACATCATGTTAGAAGCATACGACACCCACGTAAAAGAGCGCGCTGCGCAAAACCTTCCTCCCTTACCCCTGAACGCTGAGCAAGTGGCCGCGCTGGTTGAGTTACTCAAGTCTCCTCCAGCCGGGCAGGAAGCCTTGCTGGTGCATCTGCTTGAAAACCGCATTCCGGCCGGTGTAGACCAGGCGGCGTACGTCAAAGCGGCCTTTTTGGCCGATATTGCCAATGGCAAGGCCAGCTCACCCTTGGTCAGCGCTGAAAAAGCCGTTGAGCTGCTGGGGACCATGCTGGGTGGCTATAACGTGCAGGCGCTGGTGGCTTTACTGGATACGCCCATGGCGGCGCATGCCGTGAAGGCCTTGTCCACGACCATCCTCATGTTTGATGCCTTCCACGATGTGGATGCCAAAATGAAGGCGGGTAACACGCATGCCAAAACATTGATGCAAGCCTGGGCAGAGGCACAATGGTTTACCAGCAAACCAGCGCTCAAAGATGAGATCAAAGTGGTGGTGTTCAAGCTGGATGGTGAAACCAACACTGATGACCTGAGCCCGGCGCAAGATGCCTGGAGCCGTCCCGATATCCCGTTACACGCCAAGGCGATGCTGGTCAACCGTATGTCTGATGGCCTCAAAGTGATTGAGGAACTGAAGCAAAAAGGTCTGCCATTGGCTTATGTAGGCGATGTGGTCGGGACAGGTTCTTCACGCAAATCTGCCATCAACTCTGTGCAATGGTGGATGGGCGACGATATTCCGTTTATCCCGAACAAGCGCACCGGTGGCGTGGTCATTGGCAGCAAGATTGCGCCTATCTTCTTTAACACGGCTGAAGACTCTGGTGCCTTGCCGATTCAATGTGATGTCTCCAAACTGAATACGGGTGATGTGATTGTGATTAAGCCGTTTGAAGGCAAAGTGTTGTCTGAAGCGGGCGAGGTTCTGGCCACATTTGAAATGAACCCGGTTACCC
Source organism: Methylophilus sp. DMC16 (assembly GCF_056314045.1). Lineage (NCBI taxonomy): Bacteria > Pseudomonadati > Pseudomonadota > Betaproteobacteria > Nitrosomonadales > Methylophilaceae > Methylophilus > Methylophilus sp. DMC16. Next base: position 1,169,377 of record NZ_JBQUZC010000001.1, on the reverse strand, counting down.
TGGCGGATGAAGTGCGCGCCGGTGGCCGCATTCCGCTGATTATTGGCCGCGGCCTGACTTCAAATGCCCGCAAAGCGCTGGGCTTGGGTGAGACTGATCTCTTTATTAAAGCGGTACCTGCCAAAGATACTGGCAAAGGCTATACGCTGGCGCAAAAAATGGTGGGACGTGCGTGTGGCCTGCCTGAAGGCATGGGCGTACGACCAGGAACCTATTGCGAACCTAAAGCCACCACCGTCGGCTCTCAGGATACGACAGGCGGCATGACGCGTGACGAGCTCAAAGAGCTGGCGTGTCTGGGCTTTAGCGCCGATCTGGTGATGCAGAGCTTCTGCCATACCGCGGCCTATCCAAAGCCGGTTGATATCAAGTTGCAGCACGAGCTACCAGAGTTTATGTCCAGCCGTGGCGGTGTCAGCCTGCGCGCTGGCGATGGCGTCATCCACTCCTGGCTCAACCGTATGATTCTGCCGGATACCGTGGGTACGGGCGGTGATTCGCATACCCGTTTCCCGATTGGCATCAGCTTCCCGGCCGGGTCTGGTCTGGTGGCTTTTGCCGCAGCAACCGGGGCGATGCCACTGGATATGCCTGAGTCGGTCTTGGTGCGCTTTAAGGGCGAAATGCAGCCTGGCATTACGCTGCGCGACCTGGTGAATGCGATTCCTTATGCCGCCATCCAGGAAGGCACATTGACCGTAGGCAAACAAGGCAAGAAAAACGTGTTTAACGGCCGTGTGCTTGAAATTGAAGGCTTGCCAGATCTCAAAGTTGAGCAGGCATTTGAGCTGGCGGATGCATCGGCTGAGCGTTCCGCCAACGGTTGTACAGTGCTGCTGAACAAAGAACCGGTGATTGAATTCCTCAATTCCAATATCGTGTTGATGCAGAACATGATCGAAAACGGTTATGCAGATGCACGCACGCTGGAGCGCCGGATTGCCAGCATGAAGGCCTGGCTGGAAAAACCGGAGCTGTTGCAGCCTGACAGTGATGCCGAATACGCCCATGTGATTGAGATTGATCTTAACGAAATTAAAGAGCCATTGGTAGCCTGCCCGAATGACCCGGATGACATCAAACCGTTGTCAGCCGTGGTGGGGGACAAGATTGATGAGGTGTTTATCGGTAGCTGCATGACCAATATTGGCCATTACCGTGCTGCGGGCAAGGTGCTCGAAGGCGCAGGTGGCATCCCAACCCGCTTGTGGATTGCCCCACCGACCCGCATGGACGAAGCACAGCTACGTGCCGAGGGGGTTTATTCCACCTTTGGGGTGGCCGGGGCCCGTACCGAAGTGCCAGGCTGCTCGCTTTGCATGGGTAACCAGGCGCGCGTGGCGGACAAGGCCACCGTGTTCTCGACCTCTACCCGTAACTTTGATAACCGTATGGGCAAGGATGCTCGCGTCTATCTGGGCTCTGCCGAGCTGGCGGCAGTGTGCGCCAAGCTGGGGCGCATGCCGACCATGCAGGAATATATGGACACCTTGGGCAGCAAACTGACCAATACTGCCGAGATATACAAATATCTTAACTTCAACCAGATGACGCAGTATGCCGCCTCACTGGAAAACAGTAAAAAGATTATTCCGATCAAAGAAACGGCATAAGGGCTTAATCTTCAAGTACAACAAGGGGGCGCAAGCCCCCTTTGTTTTTTATCAGCCTCGTTCTTTTGTTTTCTGCTGTTGTTTTTCCAGCCGCACATTTGCTTGCAACTGTAAAAGCGGTAACGGTGATATTCGCAGGTGATCTGTTTTGATTATGATGTATTGGCTGTAAGCAATGATGGCTGCGGCTAGCACAGCCATTCATTGGTTTAACAGGTTGCCAATATCCAAGGAGAAACCCATGAAATCGTGCGAACAAACACTGCCTTACCTCCCTCAAAAACGCTTGCTTGCTCATGATTACGGCCAGGTGTACTGCCGTTATGATGAAAAATCGCAGGCACTGTGGACTTATCTTTCGCAGCCGCAACGGATTCCGTGCATCAATCACGCCTTGTTGCTGGACTTGCATGCGCACCACAATGATATCGAACGCAGTGGCGGTTATGTTGAAGCCGCGAACGGGGCGTCATTGCCAATCCGCTATTCGGTATTTGCCTCTGCCACGCCCGGCTATTTTAATATGGGTGGCGATCTGCAAAAGATGGCTGCTGCCATCCGCCAACAGGACCGGGCGCAACTGGAGGCCTATGCCAGACTCAGTATAGATGTGGTGGCACAACGCGCTTTCCGCTTTCAACTGGCCAATGTCACCAAAATTTCACTGCTGCAAGGTGAGGTGTTGGGGGCAGGCATAGAAGCGGCCTTAACCAGTGATGTGTTGATCGCAGAGCGACAGGCTGTGTTTTGCTTTCCCGAGCTATTCTTCAATATGATTCCAGGCATGGGCGCTTACAGCCTGATTGCACGCAAAGCAGGCATGGCAGTGGCTGACAAGATGATTTTGGGGTGCGAGCGCTATAGCGCGGAAGAGTGCCTGCAAATGGGGTTGATCGATATGGTGGTCGAGCAAGGGGACGGCGAGCAGGCCGTACGCACCTTTATCGATAAAAACAATAAACATGCCGCAGGGTTTTTATCCGCACAAAAAGCCAAGGAAAAAATTCATCCGCTAAGCTATGATGAATTGACGGCGATTGTGCAGCTTTGGGTTGAAAATGCCTTGCAACTCAGTGAGCGCGACTTGAAAGTGATGGACCGTTTTTATCGTGCGCAGTCACGCTTGTTTCAGCCTGTGCCTGCAGATCAGCAGAGAGAAGCTGTGCTGACACCGTCTACTGAAAGTGAGGCGTTCTTCGTGCATGACCGCGTTGTGAACCAGTAAGCGTGTGCTTGATATTTGGGGATGCCTGGCGCTTGCACTAGCTATTTTTTTGACCGCTTGGATGAAAGCTTGTCTCGCTGTTGCATAAGCTGGCCACGGGTTTCTTCGTAGCAGTCTGCAACTGCCTGATATAGCAGGGAAATGGTCGAGGCATCCTTCATGTTTAAGCCCAGCAGGCGACGACTGTGCTTGCTCAATGGAATCAGACCCATGTTGGCGGATTCCCCAGCCAGGCTGTGCGCCAGGGTATGAACTTGTGCAAAGTTGAGGTCCATGCATTGCTTGCCTAAGTCGCGGACCAGGTCATCTGTTGTCTCTATAAACTCGCGGATAAGTTTGTTTAAAAACGCCTCGCTGCCACCGAGCTTGAGCAAGTGCGCCATACGGTCCTGATCCAGCAGCGGCTCGGTCATCGGTGCAATGGTCGGGATACTTTCTGCGGTTGCCGTGGGATGCGCATCTGCTGGCGATTGCGCTTTGCCACGTTTTTTCGAAGCGGCTGTGGTGACGGCAAGCGCCTCTGCGCCTGCTTGCGTGTCCAGCGTGCTTGTAATGGCTTCCACCAGGGTTTGAATCTGGCGCGACACCACTGGCTTGGTCAATACCTGATAGACCCCGGCGCGCAAACAGCGATCCTGTGTGGCTTTGGTGGCATCGGCGGTGAGGATCACGGTACGGATAGGCTGACTGCCCGGCAAGGCATGATAGATCCTGAACACCTCCAGGCCATTCATTTCTGGCATGTTGTAATCCAGGATCATCAGGTCAAACTGATGCTGCTCCAGCATATCAAGCGCGGCATCACCGTTGTCTACGGATTTCACCACACAGTGCATTCTTTGCAGGGTCTCATTGAGGATCATCCGGTTGACCACATTATCATCTGCAATCAGCACACGGATTTTTTTGCGGAATCGGGTGTGGCTGCTTAATGGCACCACATTGGAGGCATTATCCAGGTTGATTTCGGTGCTCCGGTCAACACTGGGCGCGATTGCGTGGGTCAGGGGCAAGCTGACCTCAAACACTGTGCCTACATTTTCCTTGCTGCTCACGCTAATGCTGCCACCCATGACCTCAACCAGTTGCTTGGCAATCGTCGTACCCAAGCCCGTGCCGCCATAACGCCGGGTGATGCTGCTATCGGCCTGGGTGAAACTGTCAAAAATAAAAGGCAAGGCCTCTGCCTTGATGCCGATGCCGCTATCCTGAATGCGGAAACATAACAGGCTGCGGTTGGCATACTGTTCCAGGACACTGACCGTGATCTCGACGCCACCGTGCTGCGTGAATTTAATCGCGTTGGCGATCAAATTGGTCAATATCTGCTCCAGATGATGCATGCTGCCAGAAAAGTGCCGTTCCGCTTCATTGGCGAGATTGAACTTCAACCAGAGTTGCTTGCGCTCCACTTCAAGTTGAAACACGAGGTGCAAGCGGTTGATCAAGTCGGGCAGGTAAAAAGCAATCTCTTCGAGATCGACTTTACCTTTTTCAATCTTGCTGATATCGAGCACGTCATTGATGAGCTTTTTCAGGCTGCTGGCTGAGGCTCCAACCATATTCAAGAATTCGGCTTGTTTGCGGTCAAGCTTGGTCTGTGCCAGCAGTTCACTGGCGCCAATAATGCCATTGAGCGGTGTGCGCATTTCATGGCTGATATTCGACAGAAAGTTTGTCTTTGCCTCGCTGGCCTGGTCAGCCTCTTTGGTGGCTTTTTCCAGGCTCACCAGCAACCGTAGGGCATGCGGTGGAATCAGTAACAGCGTCAGCAAAAAGCCATAAGCCAGATGCTGGTGTTCTATCCAATAAGGGTTTAAATACAAGGTTAGACTAAAGCCCACCAGACTTAGCATATAGCAGCCTTTGAAAAACTTGGTGCCATAACGCAAGCCATAGCCAATAATCAGCCACAGATAAATGCCGATAAATACGCCGGCCATCGCCCCCGAGATCATTTGCTCTAGCGAGGTGGCAGTGATGTCCATCACCATGGCGGTCCATTGCCGTTTTTCGTTTTTGGCCGGGTTGCGCAAGATGTTATACAACATCAGAAAACCAAAGCCCAGATAAATCAGACACAACAATACGGGTTCATAGCTGCTGCGATTAATCAGCAAGTAAAGCGTAATCATGCTGACAAAAAGCACGCGGATCAGTGCCTGCTCAGTTTCATAACTGACAGATTTGATCTCGCTTACTTTGTACACCAACTGCTTTACTAGGGTTCGCATGTTTGATGGGATATCAGGGTATTAGCCAATGATTAGTGAGAGAAAAACTTAACTTTATTGATAGTTAACGGCTTTTTCTTAAGATAACTTAAAGTTTAACAGGCAAGGTTTGATTATCAAAGTAAGTTTACTTTTCAAACGCGCAAAATAAGATTGTGTTTCGTGCAGCGCATGCGCAAAATACCGCCCTGATACAAAACGCTGCCTGATGACAGATGTGGAAAGTGTAATGAATGATGACTGATCAAGCGCCAGCCCTTTCAAGATGGTCACGTTGGCTCGCCCGTAGCCGCATGGCGCTGCCGATCGTGTTTTTTATCGGCGGCTTTGTCTGGGACGCGATTACCATAGGCAAAAAAGTCGCCATGTCCGACATGATCATTTTTGCCTTGTATTTGCTGGTGGCCGCTATTCTCATGTACCAGTTGGCCGAACCTTCTTCTTCCATCCGGCGGCTAGGCGAGCGGCTGTTGAGCTTCCAATGGGTACAGCACAAAGTCACGCGCTGGCCAGTGCACGATTGGCCATACTGGGTATTACAATTTTTGTTTGGCAGCCTGTTAAGCGCTCTGTTTATTCTGTACTTCAAAAGCTCCAGCGAGGGCGTGGCCTGGATTATTACCCTGGTGTTGGGCGCGTTGCTGGTCGCCAACGAGTTTCTTGAGAGTGAATACCGGCGCCTGAGCTTGTGCTGGAGCATGTTCGGCCTGTGTTCCATCCTCTGGTGTAACTTTGCCTTTCCCTTTTTGTTTGGCAGCGTGCATGCGGCTTGGTTTTACCTGAGTACCTTGCTCGGGGCGACCATCACTTATGTGCTTTACCAGCGCGCGCCGCATCATAGAGGCCGAATCTGGCCAGTGTGGGCAATCGCCGGGTTACTCATGCTGGCTTACCAGCAAGACATGATTCCGCCTGTGCCGTTGGTCAAGCAAGCCGTGGTGGTAGCCTACGATCTGGAAAAGTCACCACAAGGCTACTGGATGACGGTGGAAAAGTCGCCCTGGTGGCAGTTTTGGCGGGTGGATACCGACCATTTTTACTTGCAGCCCGGTCAACGGCTGGTATGCTTTTCTGCCATTTTTGCGCCACAAGGCCTCAAAACCCATCTGCTGCATGATTGGCAGAAAAAACAGGGCGACCAGTGGGTGAGTGTCTCTACCCCGGGGTTTTCATTGACAGGCGGACGTGACAGCGGTTATCGCGGCTATACCTATAAAACCAATCTCACGCCAGGCGAGTGGCGGGTGCGTATCCAGACTGGCAACCGGCAAACCATCGCCAGCCATCAATTTACCGTCACGCTTGGGCAGGGCAGGGATACGCATAAACGCATCCGTATCCGCTATTAGTGGCATGAGTGTTTGCCCATTCCAGCTCGCCTAATAAAGCCCAGTCTAGCGCTGTTTGCCTTCGCAACTGGCCTGCGCGCCTGCATCTTGCGCTAACACTTGTGCCAGCCACGGCAGGTGTGGCTCTACCGATTGCCGCAAGGTCCACGGCGGGTTAATCACCCACATGCCACTGCCATACATGCCAAAGCCATCGGCTGAAGGTTGTTCTACATCCAGCGTCACATGCAAAAAGTCCGTCTCCAGGCGGCGCAGCTTGTCTATCATCTGCTGCGGTTCTGGGCGTTGTAAGCGGGGGTACCAGATTAAATAAGTGCCTGTGGCAAAGCGTTTTAGGCTGTCTTTAATACAATCCACCACGCGTGAGTAATCATCTTTGACTTCATAAGGCGGATCAATCAGCACGATGCCACGTTTGGTCGGTGGCGGCAGGCAAGCCTTGATGCCCTCAAAGCCGTCTTTTTGCTGAATCGCGATTTGCCGTTTTTGTGATGCAAATTGCTGTTCCAGCAAAGCCGCATCGGCCGGGTGTAGCTCAAACAAGCGTAATTTATCCACCGGGTTGATTAGGTGGCTGGCGAGCCAAGGTGAGCCCGGGTAAAGCATGGGCTGATCTTTATTTGCTGCGGCAATAGCCTCCAGATAGATTTGAAACGGCTCAGGCGCCTGGCTTTGCTGCAAACGCAAAATGCCATCCACGTATTCCGCTGTTTTATTCGCTACGCTACTGTCCAGGCGATACAGTCCGGCCCCGGCATGGGTATCAACCACCCAATAAGGCTTATCCTTCTGATTAAAATAATCCAGCACCAGGCTGAACATCCAGTGTTTTAAAACGTCGGCATGGTTGCCAGCATGAAAGGCGTGTCGGTAACTTAACATGATGATTTTCTCTACAAGCCAGCATTATCCCAGATTTTTCATTAGAGACTGTTTTATGTCAGAAAGTCGATAGGGTGCTTTTATAAAATCAAGTGACTTATGTTTAGAATGCATGGGCTAGACAAGGCGCGATTAAAAAAATCTGACGCAGCATATAAGTAATATGTAAGGAAGCGTTTTTGCGAGCATTCGTTTTGCGAATTGCCTGCTTAACCCACTATATGAGCAACGCCGTATCGCGACGTAAATTGAATTTATAGAAGTGCCCTATTGTGAAAAGCAGCTAATTTGCATTAGCATGCCATCATGAAACCTAGCCATACACCTCACGAACATTCTCACTCTTCTGGTCGCTGCCCTTATGGTCACGATCACGCAGATAATCACGGGCATGATCATAGCCACGAACACGCGCATAGCCATGATGATCACGAGCACGGTAACCCGTTTTGGCTGCCATTTCTCGCCATTTCCGTCTTTACCGTGGTCGAGTTTGTCGGTGGCTGGTGGACACAATCCCTCGCCTTGCTCAGTGACGCCTGGCATATGCTGTTTGATGTGCTGGCACTAGGCCTCGCGATGTGGGCAGCACAGCAGGCACGCAGCGGGCACCCAGCCTCCAAGCAAACCGAGCGCCGCGTCTCCATGATCAACGCCGTCTCCATGCTGCTAGTCACCGGCTGGATTGTGTACGAAGCCATCGAGCGCTTGCAAAATCCGCGGCCAGTCGCAGGCGGCTATGCCAGCATCATTGCCCTGGTAGGCTTATTGGTTAACATCGTTGTTGCAAAACACATGCATCATCAGCAACACCATCACGGCGGTGATGAAAACTTAAACCACCGTGCCGCCTTCCTGCATGTGCTAGGCGACTTGCTCGGCTCGGTTACCGCCGTGGTCGCAGGGGTAGTTATATACTTTACCGGCTGGATGAGCATAGACCCCATCCTCTCTATCCTGATTTCAGTACTGCTGCTGGTGGTCACGCTCAACCTTATCCGCGATATTCTCCGCGGCGGCGCAGGTCATCACCACTAGTTTAAAGATCATTTAACCAACCACAAAAGGAGTGTCAATATGCCTTATGTCAATGTGAAACTAGCAGGCTCAGTCACCAAAGAGCAGAAAAAACAAATCGCCAAAGAGATCACTGAAACCCTGCAAAAGCACGCGCATAAACCAGCGAATTACACCTATATCGTGTTTGAAGAGGTGGAGTATGAGGATTGGGCGATAGGTGGGGAGCTTTTAGGGTAACTAGCGTTATTGACCAGGTGTGTTTTGTTATTGATTTAATAAAATTTTGTTACTTATGATTATTAAATTTATAAATATAAGCAAAGGGTTATTGAAAATGATGGTTGATGGTAACAATAGCTCTGCCTCAGGATATACACCGATTTCGGTGTCTACATTACGTTAGGGCCATTTAGATGCTCCGAATTCTTATCATTCTTCTATGCTCAATCCTTTTAGCCTCTTGCGCGTCAAGCCCTTACAAAAAAGCTGATTTATCAATGTATGGCGGTAGAGTCGGTTATCTGGAAAAAGAGATTGAGCCAAAAACTTTTGTTATAGAGTATTCACACATCGGTGGCTATGATTACGACCTAGAGAAAAACAAAGAATATTGGAAGCGCAGAGCGTCTGAACTATGTCCAAATGGTTACGATGGTTCTCTCGAAGTAATTCATCCCGCAGAAGCAAAGATAGAAGAGTTCGTCTGCCCGCAACGGTTCTGTTCCAAGTACCCATTAGTTTCGGGTACTATCAAGTGCAAAAGTTAAAAATAACAACTATCCCTAACCCATCATTCAAGCGGGACGCCTAACGGCGCCCCTTAATTCAAACGTTAGCAATATTGAATCAGACAATATGAAAAAATATCTAATGAGTTTATCTTTTATCTTATGTTCATGTGCAGGGTTAGGTCCAGCTCCCGAAGCCTCAATTGCTAGCGTAAATAGCGACTTAAAACAATCTAAATTATGTTGCAATAAACTTTCAGATATAACCTTTGAAACTTTTCAGTTCATGAAACCTGAGACTTTTAGAGTAGATAAAACTAATGGAGCTTATAGTTTCAGTTCAGGAAAAAGTTTTTATAAAGCCATCAATTTAAAACAGATTGATGGAAATAAGACCTTAGTGCTCAGAAGTTACTTTATTCGTGGCGGGCAACATTATTTTAAACAAGGCTATGTGTTTAAACCAATAGTCTATATTTTAGATAATAAGCTAAATATTATAAGGACTATATCTCCTGATATATTTACTTTTCATCATGCGGAGTCATTTGGAGAAAATAATCGTTTGGAAGGTGAGTTTACTGTCAACTCTGATGTTGATAAGTTTTTGATTATTTCCACAACTAATGCCGAGTTAGCCTCCACGACTGAAGCAACTATAGTTCAAGGCTCAGTGTACGGTGAGTTTCGAAATACTTATCAAATTGCTCACTCTCCAGTAGGTAGTTTGAAATTAGAAATCAAATAGCTATGCTAACCCATCATTCAAGTGGGACGCCTAACGGCGCCCCTTAATTCAAACTACAAGGGCTTCCACATTTTTAGCAATAGTCATCTGCAAGATTTTTGTGTATTTGATTTTTCAGCGCATAAATATCCTTTTGCTGTAGCCAGTGTTAAGCGAGAAGGTGAAGGACTGCGGTACTACAACCGGTCATATTGGGCATGATTGGCCCGGACCCTGATGAAAGACGCGCGCCGGGGCCTCATTCGTTAGTCGGGAATATACGCTCCCCTAGAATTAAACAGGCACACCCGGCGCGGGTCCAACCCGCTACACATCAACGCTGGCAGTTCAGCTGTGATTCAATGTTCAATCGTTATTCAATCTGTTTTTAAACGTCATTCTGTTTTGCCTTAAACAGCCTTTGAATAGAGTTTAAAGTCATCCCCATATTTAAGCGCAGCCCAAACCAGTCTCAGGTTTTTGGCTGCAATTGCAATCGCCGCTTTCCAGTAACCTCTACGTTCCACCAGGCTGCGCACCCAACAGCTGAACCTGTCCTGTTTATCCCCCACACTCACCATCACCGCCCGTGCGCCCATCACCAGCAAGCTGCGCAGATAGGCATCCCCCGCTTTGGTAATCCGGCCTAGCCGGGGTTTGCCTCCACTGCTGTATTGGCCCGGCACCAACCCCACCCAAGCAGCTAACTGTCGGCCACTCTCAAAGTCATGCCCATTGCCCAGACTCGCTACCAAAGCACTGGCGGTGATGTACCCAATACCTGGAATCTGCATCAAACGCAGGCTGCGATCATCCTGTTTTGCGGCACGCTGAATCAAGGCGTCATAGGCGGTAATCCGTTCATCTAACGCATCCGCATGTGTCAGCAAATCCAGCACACAGCATCTAGCCAGGTCAGGCAAGGTATCAAGATGCAAATCAATCTCCCGGCGCAATCGCTCTAACTTCTGCGGCAGCACAACACCAAACTCGGCAATCAGGCCTCGTAAACGGTTGTAACAGGCGGTACGCTCCTCCACAAATCCCTGACGGGTTCTATGGATGGACAATAGTGCTTGCTGATGAGTATCTTTGACTGGCACAAAGCGCATATTGGGTCTGGTAACGGCCTCACAAATGGCGGCGGCATCTGCAGCATCGTTTTTACCGCGCTTGCCAGACATGCGATAAGGCGCAACAAACTTGGGCGCCATGAGCCGCACGATATGTCCATGCTGACTAAACACTCTTGCCCAGTGGTGTGCGCCTGTACAAGCCTCCACACCAATGAGGCAAGGCGGTAAGTTGGCGACAATGGAGAGCAGTTGATCTCGTGCCACGCGTGGCTTAATTCAAACCGCATGACCTTGGTTGTCAACGCCGTGCAAAGCGAATATATTCTTGGCTAAATCAATACCGAGTGTGACAATATTCATGGACTTCCCCTATCAATGGCGTGATGAAGTGTGGAAACTAAATCATTGCAGTTTTAACTGCTTGCGGCTTCCGCCGCAACCTCGGGACGGGGAAGTCCCTTTCATTCGGTATGCGCCATGAGAATTTTATTACTCACACTTTCATTGCTGTACTCACTCGTTGCTGGTGCCCAAAACATGAGTACGCCCAAGGCTGAGTGCGAAAATCTCATGAACACGGCACTCCCATTCGCAGAGCAAATGCTCCAGAAGCATGGTGAGTTCTTTCCATACGGTGCTGCTCTAAAAGAAAATGGCGAAATCGCGAGCGTGGAAGGCTACGACGGTCGCGAACTACCGCCATCGAGCGACATCATCCGTTTGCTAAAGCAAGGTTTTGCTAAAGGTGCAAAGTCAGGAGAGTACAAAGCTACGGCATTGGTTTACGATGTGAAAGTCACATTACCGTCGTCTGGGAAAAAATCTGATGCCATAGCTGTGTCTCTCAATCACCGCGAGAACTATTCGGTAGTTGTCTTCTTTCCATACCAATTAAATAAAGGCCAACTCACCTTTGGTGAGGTTTTCGCGCAGAAGGGGGAAGCAGAGGTATTCCCATCAAAGTAAGTGCATAACCTATCAGTCAAGCGGGACTGGCGAGAAAAAGCTTTTATGAAATGTTTATTAATAACGAAGGTTGAGCCAAGTTTTTCGCCAGCCCCTTACTTCAAACCCATCATTCAAGCGGGACGCCTAACGGCGCACCTATGCATAGAAGGAAACAATAAATGTACCTATGGAAAGTTGACTCGCTAGTAAAAGACTTTAAGTCGGGAAAAGTGTCACAAAAAGAAGAGTTCAAATATATGCTGATGTTTACTATATTGATGTCTGTAGCTTCAAATCAGGCTCTTTATATTGGGTCAATCTACAATTATTACGACGCCCTTAGCTCTGCTCTAGTTTTGGGAATATCCATATTTGGAGTCTATTATTGCTATAAAATTAACTCCTATGGTGATGATAGGGATTTTCTTGTAAGGGTATTCTGTATTGGGCTACCAGTATTGATACGTGTTTCAGCAGTAATGATTCCACTGTTAATTGGTAGCAAGAGTTTAGAGACATTGTTGTTAAATCCAGAGTTTCTTAATGAAGTAACAGTTGAAACAACGGTAGTAGATGTAGTTGTAATTTCTACGTCAATAGCAGCTTACTATTGGTATCTGGCAACAAAGATTAGAGCTGTATCATCAAAGAATGCATAACAAAAATTCAGCACCCAATTGACTGGTGACTTTGCACTCAAACCTGACAATAGGCTCGCGATATTTTCTCCAGCAATCTGTATTTAGCAGATGAAAAATATACCTCCTTTGTATTGAGTGCAGTCAGGCGAAGCCAGTCCGCCTATGGCGATGTTAGAATATTCATATGTTTGACCACAAGCCTATCCTCAAAAACCTTCCAAACCTGCCAGGCGTTTACCGCATGCTCAATGCGGAAAATACTGTGATCTATGTCGGCAAAGCCAAAGATTTAAAAAAACGGGTTTCGAGTTACTTTAATAAAAATCTTGCCAGTCCGCGTACCAAAATGATGGTGTCGCAGATTACCAATATCGAGACGACCGTGACGCGCTCTGAGGCAGAGGCTTTGTTGCTTGAGAATAACCTTATCAAGAGCATCATGCCGCGTTATAACGTGTTGTTTCGCGACGATAAGTCTTATCCCTATATTAGCCTCACAGGCGATGCGTTTCCGCGGCTGGCGTTCCATCGTGGCACCCAGCGTAAAGGACATCAGTATTTTGGGCCTTTCCCCAGCTCGCCTGCGGTGCGTGAGAGCATACAGTTGCTGCAAAAGGTGTTTAAGCTGCGCACCTGTGAAAACACGGTGTTTGCTAACCGGTCACGGCCTTGTCTGCAGTATCAGATTGCACGGTGTACTGCACCGTGTGTGAACCTGATTTCCCAAGAAGACTATGCGAGTGATGTTCGTCACGCAGCGCTGTTTTTGCTGGGCAAAACCAGTGAGGTGATGGATTCTTTGGCGGATGGGATGAATGCTGCAGCCGAGGCGATGGAATACGAGCAGGCGGCGGTATTGCGTGACCGCATTCAGGCCTTGCGCCAGGTGCAGGCCAAGCAGTTTGTCAGTGACTTTAGCGTGAGCGATGCGGATGTGATTGCCTGCGCCGAGATTGAGGGCCAGCACTGCATTAACCTGGTGATGATCCGTGGTGGTCGCCATTTGGGCGACAAGAGCTTTTTCCCCAAGAACGCGCAAGATGCCGAGCTGGTAGAAACGGTAGAGGCGTTTATTACCCAATATTATGTGGCGCAAAACACGCCGCCTATGCTGGTGTGCGGGGCGGATATCGACAAAACTGAATTTGAAACCATGCTCAGCGAGCAGGCTGAACGCAAAATCCGCGTGCTGACCAATGCGATTGGCGATAAAAAGGTCTGGCTCAAGATGGCGCAGACCAATGCAGAACTGGCGTTGCAACAGCGGCAGGCGACTTCGGCCAATCAGCAGGCGCGTTTGCTATCGTTGCGTGAGGCGCTTAGCCTTGCCGAGAACACCGAGCGCATTGAATGCTTTGATATCAGCCATACCATGGGTGAAGCCACAGTAGGCAGTTGCGTGGTGTTTGACCGTGGTGATATGCAAAACAGTGAATACCGCCGCTATAACGTCACTGGTATCACGCCAGGCGATGATTATGCGGCGATGCGGGATGTGCTGACCCGGCGCTATAAAAAAGTCGCTGCGGGCGAGGGAAAACGCCCTGACCTGATTTTTATTGATGGTGGCAAGGGCCAGTTGGGCGTGGCGATGGAGGTCATGCAAGAGGTCGGTCTAGACGATATTTTGCTGATTGGTATTGCCAAGGGAGAAGAGCGCAAACCGGGTCTCGAAACTATGATTTTCTCCGACACCGGCGAAATGCTGAATTTACCCGTGGATAATCCCGGCTTGCACCTGCTACAACAAATCCGCGACGAAGCGCATCGGTTTGCGATTACCGGCCACCGGGCCAAGCGCGCCAAAGCGCGCATTACCTCTAGTCTGGAAGAGATTGAAGGAGTAGGGGCCAAGCGTCGCAAAGCCTTGTTGACGCGATTTGGTGGCCTGGATGCGATAAAAAGTGCTAGCATAGACGAGATTGCACAAGTCGAAGGCATTAGCCTGGCACTGGCGCAAACCATATACGAACGATTGCATTAAGCCATTGCAACAGCCCTGAGCAAAATAACCATGTGGAATGTCCCCAATATACTCACCCTGCTACGCATCGCGATGATCCCGGTGTTTGTTGGTATCTTCTTTTTGCCCGCGAATGCCATCGCCAGCGACGGGCTGCCAGCACACTGGGTAAACCTCACCGCTGCCAGTGTGTTTATTCTGGCCTCATTCACCGACTGGCTGGATGGCTACTGGGCCCGCAAATATCACCAAATGTCCAAGTTTGGCGCGTTTCTTGACCCCGTAGCTGACAAGCTGATGGTGGCTGCCGCCTTGATTGTGCTGGTGGAGTTGCACAGGGTCGGGGCGGTGGTCGCGCTCATCATCATCGGCCGCGAAATTGCCATCAGTGCCTTGCGCGAGTGGATGGCCAGCATAGGCAAAAGTGCCAATGTTGCGGTCGCCATGGTCGGGAAAATCAAAACGGCGGCACAAATGGTCGCCATCATCCTGCTACTTTGGTTTGATCCGCTGTTTGGCATCAACATCCAGTGGCTGGGTGAATGGCTCATTGTGATCGCCGCATTGCTGACCCTGATCTCCATGGGTTACTACCTGCGCGCGGCGTGGCCGGCGATACGCGAAACCATCTAAAAAAGCAAGGCGAAAAAAGACATATTATTTTCAAAATCTTCCTTGACACCGGTCTCAAAATCATTAAAATGCCAGCTTCTTTACGACACATGACGTAAGGAAATACGCGG